>NZ_BJZT01000009.1 GCF_007992175.1 Methylobacterium haplocladii
GCAGGGGGGAGAGGGTTTGGCGCGCGCTCAAATGGGAGGCTGCATGGCAAGCCTGACACTCGCACCGGCCGCGAAAACCCACGAGCCGCTCTTCACCGGCAACGACTGGGATTTCGACACCATCCGCCGCATCCACGAGGCCTGTGAGGTCGAGGCGCGGGCGCTGGGGCTGTCCTGGTATCCGAACCAGATCGAGATCATCACCGCCGAGCAGATGCTCGACGCGTATTCCTCGATCGGCATGCCGCTGTTCTACAAGCACTGGTCCTTCGGCAAGCACTTCGCGCAGCAGGAAGCGAGCTACCGGCGTGGGCATATGGGCCTTGCCTACGAGATCGTCATCAACTCCGACCCGTGCATCTCCTACGTGATGGAGGAGAACTCGGCGACGATGCAGACGCTCGTCATCGCGCACGCCGCTTTCGGCCATAACCACTTCTTCAAGAACAACTATCTCTTCCGGCAATGGACGGATGCCGAGGGCATCCTCGACTATCTCGATTTCGCCAAGACCTACATCACCCGGTGCGAGGAGCGTTACGGTCATCAGGCCGTCGAACAGGTGCTGGACGCCGCCCACGCACTGATGAGCCAGGGCGTCCACCGCTATCCCCGCAAGAAGCGGCCCGACCTCGCCTCCGAACAGCGCCGCGAGCGCGAGCGGGTCGAGCACGGCGAGCAGATCTTCAACGACCTCTGGCGGACCCTGCCGGCCAAGGCCGACGCGGCCAAGGGCGACCCGGCCCTCGACCGCCGTCGCGCCCTGCTGGAACTGCCGCAGGAGAACATCCTCTACTTCCTGGAGAAGGTCGCGCCGCGCCTGCGTCCGTGGCAGCGCGAATTGCTGCGCATCGTCCGGCTCGTCGCCCAGTATTTCTATCCCCAGCGCCAGACCAAGGTGATGAACGAGGGGTGCGCCACCTACGTCCACTATCGCATCATGAACGCGCTCTCCGAGAAGGGCCTGATCGACGAGGCGGCCTATCTCGAGTTCCTGACTTCCCACACCAACGTGATCCGTCAGCCGAACTTCGACGACCGTAGCTTCGGCGGCCACAACCCCTACGCCCTCGGCTTCGCGATGATGCAGGACATCGCCCGCATCGTGGAGCACCCGACCGACGAAGATCGCGCGTGGTTCCCACAGATCGCCGGCATCGGCGACCCGATGGCGGTGCTGCGCGATTGCTGGGAGAACTATCGCGACGAGAGTTTCATCGCGCAGTTCCTGAGCCCGAAACTCATGCGCGACATGCGCCTGTTCCACGTGGTGGACGATCCCGAAGAGACGGAACTGCGGGTCGAGGCGATCCACGACGAGCGCGGCTACCGCAAGATGCGCCGCTCCTTCGCCCGCCAGTACGACGTGGCTTGGCTCGACCCGGACATCGAGGTGGTCGACGTCGACCTCGAGGGCGACCGCCGTCTCATCGTCCACCACAAGGCGATCAACCGCATCACGCTGCAGAAGGACGATGCCCGCCGGGTGCTGCAGCACCTCGCCGACCTCTGGGGCTACGACGCGGTGCTGAAGGAGGTCGACCCGGCCACCGGCACGGTGCTCGTGGAGCACAACGCAAGCGCGCGGCCAATTTTCTTCTGAGTTTCACACCATCGCCGGTCGATGGGCTCGCTCGCATTCGGCGTGCTTTTTCGTCGTCGCGAGGCGAAGCCTGTGATCAGGTCGCCCGCGCCGGCGCGAACACGAAGCGCTGGTACACGAGGCCGATCCCGATCAGCACCGCGCCGAGGCCGAGGAACGACAGCGCCCGCAGCGGCCCGTCGAGCCCCGCGAGGTCGACCAGGAAGACCTTGAGCGTCGAGAGTGCGACCAGGGCCGCCGAAGCGAGCCGCGCCGTCAGCGAGTGGCGCAGCAATCCGTAGCCGAGCAGGGCCAAGCCGAAGGCGAGCCAGCCGGCGGAATAGGCGTACCACTCGGGCTGGCTCGTCTCCCGGTCGAGGCCCATCTGTGCGCCCTGGAAGCCGTGGCGGATGGTGAGCGTCAGCGCCAGGAAGCCCAGGATCATCCCGACGCCGCCGGCCGCCAGCACATACCAGCGCGGCCGCGTCGCCTGCGCCGTCCGGGCGAGCGCAAGCGCGACGAGCGCCGGCAGCCCGTAGGCGATTACGATCTCGTTGAAGAGGATGCCACCGCCGACGGCCTCGTCGGTCAGCAGCGGGTTCACCGCGAACACCAGTGCGAGCAGGCTCTGCGCGAAGGCGATCACCCCGAAGGCGAGGCTCGCGATCCGGATCACCGCCGAATGGTGGACGCCGTCCAGCCGCACCAGCACCGCCGCGAAGCCGAGCGCCGACAACGCCATCAGCCCCTGCTCCAGCACACCGCTATCCTCGGCGAAGATGTCGCCACCATGGAGTGCGTGCCGGATCTCGAAGAAGACGAGGAAGGCCGCGAGCAGGAAGCTCAACGCCTCGGCGATCAGGGGAGGGGCGTCGGGCTTCGTGCCGGGCAGGCGGATCAGACGCGACGCCAGGCCGAATGCGAGCGCGGGCACGCCGTAGCCCACGAGCAGCCAGTTCAGGACCGGCATTTGCCCGAGTTCGCCGCCGACCACCATCGGATCCCAGGCGAGCCGGCCCGCCACGACCACGCCCAGCCCGGCGACGCACCAGCGTAGGGCCGGGATGTCGAGCCGGCGGGCGATCGCCCCGGTGCCGAGAGCCGCGAGTGCCATCGCGACGGTGAGCGAGCCGCCCGAGACCGCGAAGACCATGCCGAGCGCGAGGGCAGCCACCGCGGCCGCGGCGAAGACGCCGAAACCGATCGTCAGCGCATCGGCCGGCGTGCGCTCGCGCTGGGCGCGGAATGCCGCTGCGAGCCCCGTCATGCCAAGCGCCAGCACGCCGGCCGCGAGCGCGAAGGATGGGGAGACGGAGGCCTGCGCGAGCCGCAGGTACGCGAATGACAATGCCGCCAAAGGCGCCAAGGCTGCGCCGGCCGCGTAGATCAGCGCCGTGGCAAGCGGCAGGCGGCCGCCGCCGATCAGCCTGAGGCCGCCCATTGCCGCAATGCCGACAGCCGAAAGGCCGGCGAGCGCGAGCAGGACGCCCGGATCGGTCGTATCGAGCCGGATCAGCAGGCTGTCCCAATGCAGACCGGGTTCCGGCGGCCAGAGGATGATCACCGCACTCGACGCCAACCCGGCGACCACCAGCCCAGCCGCCGCGGGCATGACCAGGAACCCGGCCGCAGCCGGGATCACGACCGCCGCGAGCGCGGTAAGAATCCAGACGGCTCCGTAGCCCGTCTGGACGGTCAGCCCGAGCACGGCGAGCATCGTCAGCGCCGCAGCGAACAGGACGGCGGTCGTAGCGCGGTCCGGTCGAGCGTGTTCCGCCGTCGTGGCGTGGTGAGGCAGGGCGAAGGTGAGACCCGCGAGGGCGGCCTGCAGAACGACATGAATGAGCGCTGCCGCTGCGGTCGAGGCATCCCCGGCAGACAGCCCCAGCAGCAGCGACCAAGCCCCTGCGCCGATCCCCCCTGCGACGGCGAGAGCGCGCCAGCCCTTGAACCATGCGAAGCCGTAGGCGCTGGCCGCGACGACCGGCAGGTAGAGGGTCAGCGGCCAAGCGCTGCCGCCGCCCTTGCCGACGAGAAGCGGTGTCGCCAGTGCACCGATGAGGCCGATCCCCGCGAGGGCAGGGCCATGCAGAAGGGCGAGCACCATGGCCGCGAGGCCGGTCGCGCCGAGCGCTACGAAGGCGAGTTCGGGGCCGATGAAGCCGTAGAGCGCGTAGGCCGCGTAGATCGCGCCGAACAGTGCGACGGTCCCGGCGGCGGTCACCATGGCCGGGATGTCGGGCCATGTCGCCGGCACTGGAAGGGTCCCGCGCAAACGACGCCGCAGGGTCTCGCCGACGGCCAGGAATCCGAGAGCCAGGGCGAAGCCGGAGGCCATCCGCAGAGCCGGCCCGAAATAGCCGGCTTCCACCGAGTAACGCACCAGCAGAGCCGCCCCGAACGCTAGGGCGATGCCACCGACCCAGACCGTCCAGCGCGTGCCGAAGCGCTCTTCGAACGAGGGGCGGGGCGGCTTGGCCACCGGGTCGGGCCGGGATTTGGGGATCGGGGGGACGGTCGGCGCAGGGCGAAGATTTTCGCGGGCTGGTTCCGGCTGGCGTCGCGAGGCCGGCGCCTCCAACGTCGGGGCAGCGGCCGGCGGCATCCGCTCGAATGCTGCGAGCCGGGATTCCAGCACAGCAATTCGCCCGCGTTGCGCGATCGTCAGAGCAATGGCGACGGGGCCGGATACGAGTATGGCGAGCGCGGCAATCGCGAGACCCGCGTAGAAGACCAGCTCGTCCATCGTTCCGGTACCCGAATGACCCGTCGCATCGGTGCGCCGGTCAAGCGGAACAATCTGTGCGCCGGGTCACGTCTGCGGGAAAGCCTTCACCGTCGGTCTTGAGGCCGATGACGTCGTCCATTCACGAGATATCTCATGGACCATACGAAAAACCCCGCGAGCCGATGGCTCACGGGGTCGAATCATCATCGAAGCAGATGGGATTACGGGCAGGAGCGCCGCTTGCCGCCTTTGCCGATGTAGGTGCTGCTACGGGGATCGTAGGTCTTGAAGCGCTTGGCACAGTAGGCGGCCTGTTCGTCGCCTGCGGGTGCAACCTCTTCGTCGTCGTATCCGGCGGCCGCATAGCCGTCATTGTAGTAGCCGTAGGGGTAACCGTAACCGTATCCGAAGCCGGTTCCGTACCCGAAGCCGCCGCCATAGCCATAACTGGGATAATAGCGACCACGGCCGCCGTATCCTGGCCAGCCGGGCCGGCCCGGACGATTCCAACCGGGATTGCCGCCGCCATTCGCGATCCCGCCGGGCCGACCGGGATTCAACCCACCGCCGGGATTGCCTGGATTGAGACCCGGCGTGCCGGGGTTCCGCACCACGGCCCCGCCGAGGGCATTACCGCCAAGGCCGCCGCGAGGTCCCGCGGCGAACCCGCCGCCACCGACACCGGCACCGCCGAAACCACCACCACGGCCTCCGCCGCCTCCGATCGAGCCGCCGCCGACGCCACCCCCGACCGAGCCACCGCTGAAGCCGCCTCCGCCGACGCCAACTCCTCCGCCTCCGAAGCCACCACCAAGTCCGGCCCCACCGACGCCGACACCGCCGCCACTCAAGGCGTTCTGGGCTTCGACGGTCGTCGTCGCCATGACGAAGCAGGCGACCATGACGGTCGAAGTCAGAAAAATACGTTTCATGTCCGGATTTCCATCGATCATTCGCGGATCTCTGAAGACATAACGCGCGTGAGCAGGATTCAGTCCCTGGATCTCTCGTTTCGGGAGACTTCTGGTCGCGAAGCGAGACCGCGACAGGGCGAAATCTGAAGAGCCATCGGATCTGCCGCGAAACCTTGGCCGGCGGCAGCGGTTGAAGCTCAACGCCGCTCGGTTCGGTCCGGGCCAGATGGTTCCGGGGGCGGTGCGCCAGCGTAGCAACGGCGGACGGCCTCCCGGAATGCCTCGACCTGCGCCGGCGTCAGGCGCCTCAACCGCGCCTCCAGAAGCGCCCGGCCGCCGGCCGCATCGGGATTCGCTTCAAACTCGGCTTCTGTCGGCACGTGGTTCTCCGAAGGCCGTCCTCCGGGCCGGAGCATGCTCCGCTTCTCGGCATCGGACTCTCGGGTTTCAACCACGTGCCCCGCGTTTCGTTCGGTCGCGATCGCCTGCTGGTACCCAACAATGGCGGTCGCAGGATGCCGATTTTAACGCACCACGTAGACTTGCGTGCCCACCGAGACGCGCTCGAACAGGTCGGCGATGTCCTGGTTGTGCATGCGGATGCAGCCATACGAGGCGAAGTGACCAATGGATTCGGGCCGGTTGGTGCCGTGGATCGCGTATTGGCCGCCGCGCAGGGTCATGGCGGCCACGCCCATCGGGTTGCTCGCCGTCCCGCCTCGGATCAGGTTCGGTAGGCGGGGGTGATCGCGTTTGACCACGGCGGGCGGCGACCAGTCCGGCTGGTAGTACTTGCCGTCGATCATGGTCTGGCCGGCCCATTGCTTGCCCGGCTTGCCGACCGCCACCGGATAGCGGATCGCGGTGCCGTCGCCGTTGACGAGATAGAGCCGGCGCTCCGACGTCCGCACCACCAGCGAGCCGGCCATACCGGCGCCCGTGAACGGCACGACTTCGCGGGCCTGAACGGGAGCAGAGACGAACAATCCCGCCGAAAGCGTGGCCGATACGCCGACGCCCAATACAGATTTCCAGAACATCGATTAGTGCCCTCCGAGCGCGCTTCTACGCTGGAGGATGATGCGGCCCTAAGCTTTCCATTCTCCTTTCAGTGCTCGGCATGTAGATCTAAAGCAGAAAAACTAGAAGCTATGATTAAGGCATACTGATAAAATTCGCTCCGATCAAACAACGTTCGCCGGTTTTGTCTTAGCTTTCTCGAAGGCTGCATCGATACGAGCGCCGGACATGGTTACGCCGTGACCGGGGCTTCGGCCCCGGTCACGGCGTAATTACCGGAAACGGACGACGATCAGCGGGTCACGTAGACCTGCGTGCCGACCGAGACGCGCTGGAAGAGGTCCGAAATGTCCTGGTTGTACATGCGGATGCAGCCGTAGGAGGCGAAGGTGCCGATCGAGCTCGGCTTGTTGGTGCCGTGGATGGCGTATTCGCCACCCCGCAGCGTCATAGCCGCGACGCCCATTGGGTTGCCGCGGGTTCCGCCGCGGATCAGGTTCGGCAGGTGCGGATGGTCGCGCTTCACGTCGGAAGGCGGCGACCAGTCGGGCTGGAAATACTTGCCGTCGATCTCGGTGCGGCCGGCCCATTGCTTGCCCGGCTTGCCGACCGCCACCGGATAGCGGATCGCCGTCCCGTCCCAATTGACGAGGTAGAGCCGGCGCTCGGACGTCCGCACGACGAGCGACCCGGCCAGACCGGGCTCGTTGAACGGAACCACTTCGCGGGCCTGAACGGGCGCTGCCGCAAGCAGACCGACGGTCAACGCGCCGACGACACCTCTGCCAAATCCCCTATTCCCGAACATCGGAATTCGTCCTTCAAGCGTGACCTTACGCAAGAGGACAATTCGCAGCCAAGCTTGGCGTTCCTGTTACCGCACATGGTTTAGCGAAGCCGAATTACGTAATTTGGTCCCGACAGCTAACGGGCTCTTGCAGAGAACAGTCGACTCAACCATCCGGTGAGTCGAAGACCCGTAACATTACCGTTCCGTGAGGGACGCGGAGGCAGGCGACCGCGCTTGCCAGCTATGGCGGACCAGCTCGGGATCGCTGTGCGCTTCCATCGGCTGCCCGACGCAGAGATAGGCGATGAGCCGCCACGCCGCCGGCACGTCGAGGAGCCCAGTCACCACCTCCGGTTCGAGGATCGAGACCCAGCCGACGCCGAGCCCGTGCGCCCGGGCCGCGAGCCAGAACGTGTGAACCGCCGTCACCGCCGAGTATCGCAGCATCTCCGGCATGGTCTCGCGGCCGAGGCCGTAGCCGGTCTCGGTGGCCTCGTCGCAGAACACGGCGAGATGAACTGGGGCCTCGCGGAGCCCTTCGAGCTTCAAGCTCGCATAGAGTTCGCGCCGCTCATCGGCATAGGAGGCGCAGGCGGCAGCATTGCAGCGCGAAAAACTCGCGACCACGGCCGCACGGCGGGAAGGGTCCGCCACCCGCACGAAGCGCCAGGGCTGGCTGTTGCCGACCGACGGCGCCAGGCTCGCCAAGGCAAGGCAGGCCGACAGCACGGTCTCATCGACGGGGTCGTCGCGGAAGCGACGCACGTCACGGCGCCAAGCAAAGAGTTCGGCGAGACGATCGCGGAACGCGGCGTCGAAATCGGGGGGCACGCTCTACGGATCCGAGAGAACAGGGACGAAACTTGCGCCGGGCGGAATTGCCGTGGCAGCTCAGTCTAGCGGATCGGCGGGACGCGTGCCGGACAAAAAAGGGGCGGCGCTCCGAGGAGGCCGCCTGAAGTCCTTGGGTCTCGAAACCTCGGAGTGCCGGGTACGCGCTGGTCCGATGCAGCCACCGCGGGCTGGGGAGCTCGGGTGCGGGGCCGCTTCGGAACCCGTGACCGACGAGGTTTCAGACCGCAGTCAAGCGTTTCACGAAGGCGATGCAAGGGCGAAAACACGGCCAGATCGTGGCGAAGTGTTTCGCCACCTTATCCGCATGCCGGCAACGGATCGGCAGCGGGGACGGCCTTGCGGGCGGAGGAAGCCCGGCCCATCATCGTCGTCCGGCCGCATCGACGGCCTCGCCCGGGAGGGACGATGAGCGAACTGCGCAGCGCCGACGAGCATGCGGACGACCCGAACAGTCGGGTGATCCCGTTTCCTTCCGAAGCCTCCACGCCTCAGATCGCCTTCAACCGCGAGGAGCTGCGCACGATCTTCAATCTCTACGGCCGCCGCGTCTCCGAAGGCGAGTGGCGCGACTACGCCCTCGACTTCCGACGGGACAAGGCCGTGTTCTCGATCTACCGGCGCAGCTCGGAGATGCCGCTCTACCGGATCGAGAAGGATCCGAAACTCGCCCGCCGACAGGGTGCCTATGCCGTGATCGCAGCCGGCGGCCTCGTCATGAAGCGAGGCCACGATCTCGCCCGCGTCATCGCCGTCCTGGAGAGGCCGCTGCGGGCGGTGTGATCGTATCAGGCCGTATCCTCGGCGATCAGCTCCATGTTGATGGCGAACGCGGCCATGGCGCCCTCGGCTGCGGCGACGATCGCGAGTTGCACGCGGCGCGAGGCGTCCCCGGCGACGAAGAGGCCGGGCACGTTGGTCTTCTCGTAGTCGCCCTTGGTCGGCACGACCCCCTTGTCGGTGAGATCGCAGCCAAGTTGCCCGATCAGATGCGACGGCTCGCATTCGACGGGCATGAGGAAGACATCGGAGCAGGGAATCCGCAGGCCGTCGCGAAACAGCAGTGCCTCCGCCTCGCGTCCGTTGCCCTCGAGCCTGCCGATCGGCGTCTCGACGATACGGATGCCGTTGCGGCCGAGCCGATCACGATCCTTATCCGACAGATCGCCGTCGGTGCCGTCGGTGCAGAGGGTGACGTCGCGGCTCCAGCAGCTCAGTTCGAGCGCTACGCTGCAGCCGCCATGGCCGCGCCCGTAGGCGACAAGCGGCCGGTCGCGGGCCTCGTATCCGTCGCAATACGGACAGGAATGGACGCCGGTACCCCAATAGATCTCGAAGCCCTCGATCTTCGGCAGGTCCTGCCGCAATCCGGTCGCGAGGAGTAGCCGGCGTGCACTCACGCGGACACCATCGGCCAACACGAGCTCGAAACGATCCTCGCGTCGGCGAGCCTCGACCACCTCGATCGCGCGGCGTTCGACCGTCTCATAGCGTTCGAGGTCGGCATGGGCCTGCTCGCGCAAGACGAAGGGCGGGGTGCCGTCGCGCGTGAAGACGCCCCAGGTCAGCGGCGTCGCGGCATTGCGCGGCCGGCCGGCATCGCAGAGCAGGACGTCGCGGCGGCAGCGGCCGAGGATGAGCGCAGCGTTCAGCCCGGCCGGGCCGCCGCCCACGATGATCACGTCGCGCATCGTTTCCCGCATCCTCTCGCGTCGGACACAAGAGGGAAGCGGCGAAGCCCCGGGATCGTTTCCCAGCGGAGCCGCCTTCGGCATGAAAAAGGGCGCCGCAGCGCCCTTCTCGTCGCTATTTCCGTGCGGATCAGGCGGCGGCGATGTTCTTCACCGGGACGCCCTTCTCGGACAGGAACGTCTGCAATTCGCCCGACTGGAACATCTCGCGGGTAATGTCGCAGCCGCCGACGAACTCGCCCTTCACGTAGATCTGCGGGATGGTCGGCCAGTTGGAGAAGGCCTTGATGCCGTCGCGGATCGCCATGTCGTCGAGGACGTTCACGCCCTTGAACGGCACCTCGAGGTAGTTGAGGATCTGCACGACCTGACCCGAGAAGCCGCACATCGGGAATTGCGGCGTACCCTTCATGAACACGACCACATCCTGGGACTTGATCTCGTTCTCGATGGTGGTGTTGGCGTCGGTCATCGTGTCGTCCTCGTCTTCGGTTTCGCGTCAAATGTGAATTGAGAGCGATCGGATGGAGTTGGTATGGCGGAGCCAGCTAAGCGCAGTAGGGCATCATCGATATCCAGGATCGACTCGAGCAAAAGCTCCGGCGACAACGGGCAATCGGGCGGAAGGCCCGGTAGCATCGTATCGTCGTACATGCGCAAGCTCTGCTCTGCTCTCTCTTTCGCATCCTGCCAGATCCTGGCCCAATTGAGCCGCTGGCGCATTGCAGGTTCATAGCGAACCCTGGCCGACAGCTGAAAGGTTGCGATCTCGTCCCGCCAATGTCCGCGCGCCGGAGCATCCGGTGCCGACAACCGTTTCAGGAGATGGGCGAGCGTCTGCACCAGCAGACTTTCGACCGTCCGGACCTGAGATCGACCGACGCTTTCGATCTCCTCGGCGACGTTCTCCCAATCGACCGCGTTTGAAAGCTCGGCCCGAGAGCCGAGCGCCCGCAAAGCAGCAGCCTGTTCCTCGGCCCAGGTCACGATGTCGTCGTCGTAGAGGCTCGGCCGATCCATCGGATCCACCCGTTGCTGCGATCACCTAATCCTGGGGTACACCCGTGGTCAGCGCAAGGGCGTGGAGCACGCCGCCCATGCGCCCCTGGAGCGCGCCGTAGACCATCTGATGCTGGGCCACCCGGGTCTTGCCCTTGAAGGCCGAAGACAGGACCGTCGCGGCATAGTGGTCGCCGTCGCCAGCGAGATCCTTGATCTCGATCGTGGCGTCGGGCAGCGCCTCGCGGATCATGGCCTCGATCTCGCGCGCATCCATCGGCATCGTTGTATCTCCAGGGTTGCGGTGAGATCGTCTCAGGCGGCCGGGGCGGCCGGCTGGCTCGCCATGTAGGCCGGGAACCAGCCCTCGTGGGCGGCACGAAGGTCCGCCACCGATATGGTCTCGCCATCCGGCAGGGTCAAACGGTCGCCGCCGGTGGTGCCGATGCGCGTGGCCTCGATGCCCTGAGCCGAGGCGCCGGACAGGATCTCGGCGGCAACCTGGTCGCTCACGGCGAGCAGGTAGCGACCCTGGTCCTCGCCGAACAGCCACGCATGCGCCGCGATGCCCGACGGCACCCGCGGCACGGTGGCCCCGATGCCCGACGCGATGCTCATCTCGGCGAGCGCCACGGCGAGACCGCCATCGGATAGGTCGTGAACCGTGTCGACGGCACGCGAGGTGATCAGGCCGCGCACGAAGTCGCCGGTCGTCCGCTCTTCGGCGAGATCGACGGGCGGCGGCGCGCCTTCCTCACGGCCCGCGATCACCGAGAGATACTGCGACTGGCCGAGCCATCCCACGGTTCGCCCGAGGAGAACGAGGACGTCGCCTTCGCGCTTCAGGCCGATGCTGGCGTGGATCGCGACGTCGTCGAGCACGCCGACGCCGCCGATGGTCGGGGTGGGCAGAATGCCGACGCCGTTGGTCTCGTTGTAGAGGGAGACGTTGCCGGACACGACCGGGAAGTCGAGGGCGAGGCAGGCCTCGCCGATCCCCTTCAGGCAGCCGACGAGCTGGCCCATCACCTCCGGCTTCTCGGGATTGCCGAAGTTGAGGTTGTCGGTGATCGCCAGCGGCCGTGCGCCGACGGCGGTGATGTTGCGCCAGGCCTCGGCCACCGCCTGACGCCCGCCCTGGACCGGATCGGCCTCGCAATAGCGTGGCGTCACATCGGTGGTGATGGCGAGCCCCTTCGGGCCGTTCTCGACGCGCACGATCGCGGCATCGCCGCCGGGCTTCTGGATCGTGTTGCCCAGGATGAAATGGTCGTACTGCTCGTAGACCCAGCGCTTGGAGGCGAGTTCCGGCGATCCGATCAACCGGCGCAGGGCTTCGGCGTTCGAGACGGTCTGCGGCACGTCCTCCGCCTTCACGACAGGCTGGTGCGTGTTGGCGATATGCGGCCGGTCGTAGAGGGGGGCTTCGTCGCCGAGCTCCTTGATCGGCAGGTTGGCCATGGTCTCACCCTGCCACTTGATGACGAAGCGCAGCGTGTCCGTGGTGTGCCCGATCACCGCGAAGTCGAGGCCCCATTTGACGAAGATCGCCTCGGCTTGCGTCTCCATGCCGGGCTTGAGCACCACGAGCATGCGCTCCTGGCTCTCCGACAGCATCATCTCGTAGGGCGTCATGCCCGCCTCGCGCACCGGCACGGAGTCGAGGTTCAGTTCGACGCCGAGGTCGCCCTTGGCGCCCATCTCGACGGCCGAGCAGGTCAGGCCGGCCGCGCCCATGTCCTGGATGGCGATGACGGCGCCGGAGGCCATTAGTTCGAGGCAGGCCTCCAGCAGAAGCTTCTCGGCGAAGGGGTCGCCGACCTGCACGGTCGGGCGCTTGGCCTCGGTCTCCGCGTCGAATTCGGCCGACGCCATGGTGGCGCCGTGTATGCCGTCGCGGCCCGTCTTCGAGCCGAGATAGACGATCGGGTTCCCGACGCCGGTGGCCGCCGCGTAGAAGATGGCATCGGTCTTCGCGAGGCCGACTGCCATGGCGTTGACGAGAATGTTGCCGTCGTAACGCGAATGGAAGCCGACGAGACCGCCCACCGTCGGCACACCGAAGGAATTGCCGTAACCCCCGACGCCCGCGACCACACCGGAGACGAGGTGGCGCGTGCGTGGATGATCCGGCGAGCCGAAGCGCAGCGCGTTCAACGCCGCGATCGGCCGCGCACCCATCGTGAACACATCGCGAAGGATGCCGCCTACGCCGGTGGCCGCGCCCTGGTAGGGCTCGATGAAGCTCGGGTGGTTGTGACTCTCCATCTTGAAGACGCAGGCGAGCCCGTCGCCGATGTCGATGACGCCGGCATTCTCGCCCGGTCCCTGAATCACCCAGGGTGCCGTGGTCGGCAGCCCGCGCAGATGTTTGCGTGAGGATTTGTACGAACAGTGCTCGTTCCACATCGCCGAGACGATGCCGAGTTCGGTAAGCGTCGGATCGCGGCCGATCAGCCCGCGGAAGCGCGCGTACTCGTCGGGCGTGAGCCCGTGCTGACGGACGAGCTCCGGCGTGATCGGGACATCGTTGCGGAACATTCGGTCTCTCGCCTGGGACTGGCGTCGCAGTCTGGTCGCCAGGGGGAGATCCTTGGCCAAGGCCCCCCCGCGTATCGTGCGACGGATTAGATCGGCTGCGCTTCCACTGCAAACCCGTCGACCGGCCTGTCCGACGGGATCTCCGTTCCTGTTGCAGGGCTCAGTCTATTTTGCAGCCATCGGATGCTGAGGATGCGTCGAATCCCGCAGAGCGTGAACCGCGCGATACACCGGCGCAGCACCGGCGATCAGGGCGACATAATCGAAGGCGTACGGGTCCCGGCTCGACATGAGGAGCTGGAAATGCATGCGGAAGAAGTTCCAGCGCCGCATGGCGACGGTTCTCGGATCGATCAAGTCTGCGATGCCGACGCTGCAGGCCGCTGGACGGCCCGGATCGGGAGCATCGAGATTGGAGGCTTCGAGCGGATTGCGCAGGTGGATCGAGAGCCAGTCCCACGGCGCGCGCAGGTCGAGCCAGCCGATCGCGTCCGCTTCCGCGACTCTCGCAAGCGCACCGCGCACCGCCTGCGCCCGTGGATCGAGGGCGATCCAGGGGATAACGCTGCCGAGCGTCACCAGCGTGACCGGCGTTCCGCGCCGGCCGAACAGGGGATCGCGCGCGAGGACGCGGTCGAGCGCTTCGAGGGCGAGAAAGCTCGACGAGGAATGCCCGACCACCACGACCTCCGAAGCCTCGGCCTCCGCGGCCTGGATCCGGAGAGCCCAGGCATCCAGGCGCTCGCGCATATCTGCGTCGCCGCCCGAGGCATGTTCGTGCGTGAAGGCCGCGTCGTCGACGAGATGCGCGATGTAGAACGGTCGGCCCTTCGTGATCCGCGTCAGCAGTCCGAGGTTGCCGTAGGCCGCCAGGGCGATCAGGACGAGATCGAGCAGCATCGGCCCGTCACCGACGAAGGTCGCCGACACGATTGCAGCCGCCAGAGCGAGGCTCGCGCCGACGAGCACTGCATAGAGCAGGTGGACGACTAGAATCACCGTCGAGAATTGCCAGGCCTCACGCCTGAATGCGCGGAGATAGCCGCTCCGCCAGAGCCGCCACCACAGAACCGGCGCTGCGGTCAGCCGGGTGAAGTTCGACCGCGGAAAACGGGAGCGGACGATGTCGTCCCATCGCAGAAGGCCGTAGCGTGTTCGGGTGCAGACGCCACCCTCGACGCCGCCGACCATCCAATCGAGGCTGTGGCCGTCGCTCGAGCGGGCAGGGTCCCCGACCTCGATCGTCATGCCGCGCCGGCTCGCCGTCAGCCGGCTCTCGCGCCGGAGGAGCCCCCAATAGGCTTCAGGCTCGCGCGGATCGAAGCCGGGAAGGTAAAAGACCTGGCGCGGCCTGATCGTGTCGTCGGGGTCGGAAATGGTTCACGCTCATTGCGGGCGACGCCGGACGCAAGCGTTGCCGCCGGAAGGGCCGTCTGCCTAGCATCATCCGACAGGGCGAAGGCGTGCAAAACCGCAGCCTCCGGTTTGCGCCGCCGTCCCCCGGTCGCACATTACAGATTGGGCCGTCGCATCAGTCCGCAGCGACTCGGCCGCGCCGTCCGTCATCGGCGAGATACGCGGCAATGGCTTCGACGAAGCGCTGGCCATAGGCCTCGCGCTTGCGCTCGCCGACGCCGTGGACGCTGCGGAGCGCCCAGAGATCGACCGGTTTCGCTCGGGCCATCTCGAGCAGAGTCTTGTCCGGAAACACGATGAAGGCGGCGACGTTCTCGGCACGGGCGATCGTGGCGCGCAATCCGCGCAGGTGTTGGAACAGCGCCTCGTCGGCCTCGCCGAGCTGCAGCGCATCGTCGTCACGCGCCGCTCCACGCCGGCTCCTCGGTTCGGCCTTCCGCGGTTCGGGATCGGGCCGGACCTGCATGGTCTCGCGGCCGAACAGGATCGCCTCACCCTTCTCGGTCATGGTCAGCCCGCCATAGCCGTCGCCGTTCTCGGCGACCGCGCCGGCGGCGAAGAGCTGGCGCAGGATAGCGCGCCATGCGGCGACGGGCTTGTCGGCACCGACGCCGAAGGTCTTGAGCTGGCCGTGGCCGTTCTTCCGGATCGGCTCGGATTCCTTGCCGTGCACGACGTCGCAGACATAGGCCGCCCCGAAGCGCTGCCCGGTCCGCACGATCGCCGAGAGCAGCTTCTGGGCTTCCACGGTACCGTCGATCAGCGCGACGCCGCCGCGGCAGAGATCGCAGCGACCGCAGGGCTCGCTCGACTCGCCGAAATACGAGAGCAGCGATTGCCGGCGGCAGGCTGCCCCTTCGCAGAGCGAGATCATCGCTTCGAGCTTGCGCCGCTCGACCCGGCGGCGCTCGTCCGGCACTTCTTTCTCATCGATCTGGCGGCGGCGCAGTGACATGTCGTCGAGGCCGTAGAGCGTCAGCGTGTCGGCGGGGAGCCCGTCGCGGCCGGCGCGGCCGATCTCCTGATAGTAGCCCTCGACATTGGTCGGCATGTCGGCGTGGCAGACGAAACGGACGTCGGGCTTGTTGATGCCCATACCGAAGGCCACCGTAGCGGTCATCACGACCCCGTCCTCCTGCAGGAAGGTGTCCTGGTTCCGCATCCGCGTGCCCTGGTCGAGGCCGGCATGGTAGGGCAGTGCGTTGAAGCCGTCGCCCTTGAGGGTCTCGGCGAGCTGTTCCACGCGCTTGCGCGACGAACAGTATATGATGCCGCTCTCCGCCCGGCGATTGCGCAGGAAGCGCTCCAGCTGCCGTGTCGGGTTGTCCTTGGCCGCGAAGGTCAGCCGGATGTTCGGCCGGTCGAAAGAGTGGACGAAGGTCTTTGCCTCACGTCCCGTCGGGAAAAGCCGCTCGGCGATGTCCGTGCGCGTCGCGGCGTCGGCCGTGGCGGTGAGCGCCAGCGTCTGGACGTTGCCGAGGGCTTCGCGGGCGCGGGCGATCTCGCGGTACTCGGGGCGAAAATCGTGGCCCCACTGCGAGACGCAATGGGCTTCGTCCACGGCGAGGCGCTGTACGCCAGCGCTTCGTAGCGCCTCCATGCAGCCGTCCATTAGCAGGCGCTCGGGCGAGACGAAGAGCAGGCGGAGTTCACCCGAACGAATCTTGCGCCACGTCTCGCGCGCGGCCGTCTCGGCAATCGTCGAGTTCAGCGTCGCGGCCTCGACGCCGAAGCCGACCATCTGCTGCACCTGATCGTGCATCAGCGCGATCAGCGGCGAGATCACCACGGTGAGCCCGTCGCCCATCAGCGCCGGTAACTGATAGGTCATCGACTTGCCCGACCCGGTGGGCATCACCGCGAACACGTCCGTGCCGTCGAGCACGGCGCCGATCACCTCCGCCTGCCCAGGCCGGAAATCGTCGTAGCCGAAGGTCTTCTTGAGCGCGGCGCGGGCCTCGTTGAGGCGCTGGATCATGGGTGTCTCGGTCCGGCTCAAAGGCCAATTACTGTTGAAATCGGGATGTGTAGGCAATACGATCGGTCTGTCTACACAGGGAGGGCGATATGCCGCTCAACATCCGCAGCGATGAGGTGAACCGGCTTGCCGACAAGCTGGCCGCGGTCGCGCGTGTCAGCAAGACCGAAGCGGTCCGATTGGCGCTCGTCAACGAGTTGGAGCGTCGTGAGCAGTCGCTCTCCGAATTTCTCGCGCGCATCAAGCCGATCCAGGATCGGATCGCTCGCTATCCCGAGACCGGGCTCAAGACGGACAAGGCGTTCTTCGACAGCCTGTACGACGAGACCTGATGTTCATCGATGCGTCGGCCCTGGTCGCGATCCTGTGCGCCGAGACGGGATATGTGACGCTTGCCGATCACCTTCGTTCATCGGGCAGACCGATCACTTCCGCCTTCGCCATTTTCGAGACCGTCATGGCCTTGAGCCGAAAGAACGGATTGTCCGTCGAAGATGGAGAAACGGAGGTTCGACGCTTTCTGGTGTCTGCTGGCATTGCAATCGTAGCGATCGCGGACGACGAATCGCAGGCTGCACTCGCGGCGCATGCGCGCTTCGGCAAGGGCCGCGGTCATCCGGCCCAGCTCAACATGGGCGACTGCTTCGCCTATGCCTGCGCCCGCACGCACGACGTGCCGCTGCTCTTCGTCGGCGATGATTTTCCGCGGACGGACATCCGCTTGGCAACGGTCTGACCGCGCTCAATCCGATCGCGGCAAGACGATCCGCCCGTCGGCGACCTTCACGATGTCGGCGCGCTCGCCGAGTTCCGCGAACAGCGCCGGATCGGCTCCGGTCATCCAGACCTGACCCGACAGCGCGTCGAGGGCGTCGAACAGGCCGGCGCGGCGCCGCGGGTCGAGATGCGCCGCGACTTCGTCGAGCAGGATCAGCGGGGCCAGACCGCTCATCGCCTGGACGAGGCGCGCATGGGCCAGAACGAGTCCGATCAGCAAGGCCTTCTGCTCGCCGGTCGAGGCGGTCGCGGCGGGTACGTCCTTGGGCCCGTGGCGGACGACGAGGTCGGTGGTCTGCGCGCCGAACAGCGTGCGGCCGGCGGCGCGGTCGCGGTGGCGACCCTGGCGGAGGGCGGAGCGGAAGCGGTCTTCGGCCTCGAGCGCCGGCCAGACCGCGACGAGATCGTCGAGGTCCCCCGCGAGTCGGACGGAGGCCCAGGGAAAGGGCTGCGCGTCGTCACGGGTCTCGCCGATCAGCCGGTCGAGGCGCTCGACGGTCTCGCGCCGGGCGAGCGCGACGGCCACGCCGAGTTCGGCCACCTCGCGCTCGACTGCATCGAGCCAGCGGCCGTCGTCGGGCCGCTCGTCGAGCAGGCGGTTGCGCGAGCGCAGCGCCCGCTCCATGGCGCCGACGCGTCCGCCGTGGGTGGCATCCACCGCCAGCACGAGCCGGTCCAGAAACCGGCGGCGGTCGCCGGCGGCGCCGCGAAACAGGCCGTCGAGATCGGGCGTCAGCCAGACGATGCGCAGGAACTCGGCGAAGGCAACGGGAGAGGCAGCACCCGTGCCGTCGATCCGGCACAGACGCGTCGCGCGACCGTCGAAGCTAGGGGGTTCGTAGCCGGTGCCGAGCCTGTGCCCGTCCTCGCGTCCCCCGAGCGTGATCGACACGGCGAAGCCGCCCGGACCGCCAGCCCGCGCCATCCCCGAAAGGTCGGCACGACGCAATCCCCGGCCCGGCGAGAACAGCGAGATCGCTTCCAGCAGGTTGGTCTTGCCGGCGCCGTTCTCGCCGACGAGCGCGATGAAGCGGCTGCCGATCGGGAGATCGAGTTCGGTATGGTTGCGAAAGTCGCGCGCGATCAAGCGGGTGGGGCGAGCGCCCCCGCCCGAATGCGTATCCATTCCGCGCGATTTAGGACGTTCGGTGTGCGCCGGATAGCCCGTCTCACACCCGCATCGGCATCAACACGTAGAGCGCGGGCGCACCCTCCCGGTCCTGGATCACCGTCGGGGAGCCCGGATCGGCGAGCCGGAACAGGGCCGTATCGCCTTCCAGCTGGCTCGTGATGTCGAGGAGGTAGCGGGCGTTGAAGCCGATATCGAGCCCGGCCGCCTCGTAATCGACGTCGAGCTCCTCGGTGGCCGAGCCGGAATCCGGGTTGTTCACCGACAGCGCGAGGCGCCCGTCGGTCATCGCCAGTTTCACGGCGCGGCCGCGCTCGGACGAGATCGTCGAGACGCGGTCGACGGCGCGGGCGAATTCGTCGCGCTGGACCGTGAGCCGCTTGTCGTTCCCGGTCGGGATCACGCGCTGATAGTCGGGGAAGGTGCCGTCGATCAGCTTCGAGATCAGGGTCACGCCGCTCGCGAACGAGAGCCGGATCTTTGCCGGCGAGATCTCGATGGAGACGCTGTCGCCGCCGTCGTCGACGAGCTTCTGGATCTCGGCGACGGCCTTACGCGGCACGATGATGCCCGGCATGCCGCGGCTGCCCTCGGGCGCATCCATCTCGACGCGGGCGAGGCGGTGCCCGTCGGTGGCGACGGCGCGGAGTTTCAAGGCGCCCTCGACCTCGATCGTGTGCAGGTAGATGCCGTTGAGATAGTAGCGCGTCTCCTCCGTCGAGATCGCGAATTGGGTCTTGTCGATCAGCCGTTTGAGATCGAGCGAGGCGATCGCGAAGGCATGCGGCAACTCGCCCGCAGCGAGATCCGGGAAATCGCCCTCGGGCAGGGCACCGAGCGCGAACCGCGAACGGCCGGAGCGGATCGTCATCTGCCCGGTCTCCTCGCTGGTCTCGAGCGAGACCTGGGAGCCGTCGGGCAGCTTGCGCACGATATCGTAGATCACATGCGCCGGCACCGTGGTCGCGCCGGCGTCAGTGACGTCGGCCGGAACGGTCTCGGTCACCTCGATGTCGAGGTCGGTCGCCTTGAGCTGGAGGCCGTCGGCGGAGCCGCGCAGGAGCACGTTCGAAAGGATCGGGATCGTGTTGCGCCGTTCGACGACGCGATGCACGTGGCCGAGCGACCGTAGGAGGGCCGCGCGCTCGACAGTGACTCTCATCGGGAAAACTCTGAACTTCGGAGAACGCCTGCCGCCGCTGGAGATGCGGGATCGGGGCAAACAGCTTGGCGAAGCCGTACGCCCAAGGCAAGAGAGACGCGACGACCTTCCCGCCCGGATTGGATGCGGCGGACGCCGGGGCGAGTACCGAAACCCTCGCCGGAGCCGACACACGGACCGCGATCCGCGTGTCGGCGACGATACCTTCAGTCCTGCAGCATCCGCTTCAGCAGCTCGACCTCGTCGCCGAGCACCGGATCGTCGCCGATCAGCTTTTCGATCTTTCGAACTGCGTGGAGCACCGTGGTGTGGTCGCGGCCGCCGAAGCGCCGGCCGATCTCGGGGAGCGAGCGCAGGGTCAGCACCTTCGAGAGGTACATCGCGATCTGGCGCGGCTTCACGACGGCCGCGGTCCGGCGCTCCGAGAGGATGTCGGAGCGCGAGACGTTGTAGCGGGAGGCCACCAGCTTCTGGATGTCCTCGATCTTGATCCGCTTCGGCTCGCGGTTCTTCACGAGATCGCGGATCGCGGCCTCGGCCGTCTCCACCGTCACCGGGGCGCCGGTCAGGGTGGCGTGGGCGAGCAGCCGGTTCACGGCGCCTTCGAGATCGCGGCCGTTGGCGGTGATGGCTTTCGCGACGTAGGCGGCGACGGCGGGTGCGACTTCGAAGGTCGGGTGCGTCACGCGCACGGCCGTAAGCCGGGCCTGGAGGATCGAGGCGCGCAGGCCTTCGTCGAGGGTGCCGATCTCGACGACGAGACCGCCGGCGAGGCGCGAGCGCACGCGCTCGTCGAGGGCTTCGAGCTCGGTCGGCGGTCGGTCGGAGGCGACCACCACCTGCTTGCCGGCGTCGATGAGGGCATTGAGCGTGTGGCCGAACTCGGCCTGGATCGACTTGCCCTGGATGAACTGGACGTCGTCGAGGATCAACAGGTCGATGGCGCGCAGGCGCTCTTTGAAGGCGAGGGCGTTCTGGGTCTTCAGGGCGTTGACGAAGCCGTACATGAAGCGGTCGGCGGTGAGATAGATCACCCGGTGGCCTGCGTCGCGCGCGGCGTGGCCGATCCCGTGCAGGAGGTGCGTCTTGCCGAGGCCCACGCCGGCATGAACGTAGAGCGGGTTGTAGAGCGCGCCCTCGCCGTCATGACGGGACACGCGCTCGCCGGCGGCATGGGCGAGGGCGTTCGAGCGGCCGACGACGAAGCTCGCGAAGGTGAGGCGCGCATCGAGCGGCGCGCTGCTCATGTCGCCGGACGAGGCGGAGTCGGAGCGGGCAGCGGCGACGGTCTCGGAGACGGCGTTGGCGACGGCACCTTGCGCCGGAGCCGGAGCACCTGCCGCCTGATAGCGAGCCAGCGGTCCGGCAGGCGCGGCGGTTTTGGCCAGACCGGCCACCGGGCGCGGCGGCGCCGAGGCGCCACGCACGCCGACGTCGAGGCGGACGACGTCTTCGACTTCCGATTTGAAGGTGTTCAGGACCCGATCGACGTAATGCGATTCGATCCAGCTCTTGAGGAAGCGCGTCGGTACCGTCAGCCGGGCGACGCCGTTGACGACGTCCTCCAGTTCGAGCCGGGCGAACCAGCTCGCGAACACGTCCTCGCCGAGCTCGGCCCTCAGCCGGCGCTTCACCCGCGTCCAGGCCGCCTGGACATCGCCGGCGCCGTTGCCGTTCCTGCCGTTGCCGTCGCCGTCCGTCCTGCTGCCGTCGAGCTGCATAACCTGACTCTCCTCGCGTCCGAGGCGGGGGGACCGCCGGGGACGCGTACGCTCACGCTACTTGAAGGAGACCTCTGCGAGTCGCGAGGCCCCGGAACCGTCCTGCCCTGTCAAGTCCTACCTGGGGATCATCGACCGGCAAGATCGGTCTATCAACAATCCTCTATCGTTCTCCTAACACCGGGAAGTCTGGGGATAGCATCTGCGGGACCGAGGGGGCCTTAGCGCGGCCGATCGGAGTCGAGGCGCAGGTGCGGAACTTGGGGACGACTCCAGCGCAAGCCGTTGACACTTCGTAGTTGATCCGCGGTGGCAACGTTTTGTTAAGCTACAGGTCCGCGCGCCGCAGATGCAACTGAAACGATTCAGTTTAGCGTTAACGCGATCTGAACCGTTCGTCGGCTCGGCCATGCAAGAGGGCCGCTGGGACAAGTCCGAAGAAACTGTGAATAACCTGCGCGGGGCAGTGGATAAGCCGGGCGACGGCGCTTGGCAGGCATCTCGGGCGCGGACGCGACGCACGAAAAAGCCCGGCGCGAAGGCCGGGCTCTTTTCGTCGGTGGTGCCGGGGAAGGCGTCTCAGGCGGCGAGAGCCTTCACGCGGGCGGCAAGGCGCGAGACCTTCCGCGACGCGTTGTTCTTGTGAACGATGCCGTTCTGGGCAGCCTTCATGAGCTCCGGCTCGGCGACGCGCAGGGCGTCGGCGGCCACGGCCTGATCGCCGGCAGCGATCGCCTCCTCGACCTTGCGGACGAAGGTGCGCATGCGTGAGCGGCGCGAGCGGTTGATCGCCGTGCGCTTGGCGATCTTGCGGGTCATCTTTTTGGCCGACACGGTGTTGGCCATGGGGCATCCTCGTCTATTTGGGCGCCACCGAAACGTCCTCGCGATGGCGGGCGTTCGATCGACGCATCAGGTTGTGATCAGGCAAAGGCGACGCTGCCGGTCCGCGAAGCGCGTCCGGTAGCAGTGCCGGCTCTATAGACACGGGTTCGGATCGCGTCAACGCAGAGCCGAAAAACCTGCCGTTCCGGCCGTTGCCAAGCCCGACTCGATCCGTTAGAGCCGCCTCCTGCCGGACGGCGCCGCTTTTTCGGCCGCCCCCGCCTGCTGCGGTAGCTCAGTGGTAGAGCACCTCATTGGTAATGAGGAGGTCGTGGGTTCGATCCCCCCTCGCAGCACCATCAATTTTATCGGCTTATGGGCAGATGTGTGAGTGCTCTCAGGTTCAGGTGAACTTGGGAGCTTTCTGCGTTTGTCCGGGTGTATCGCGGACCGGCCGGTAACGGAACGCTGCGCCGTCATTCCGACGAGGGCGAGCGACACGCTTTCGAGCACGTGCGCCATCACCGCCATGATTTGAAGGAGCCGTTCGTGACCCTGGCGGACGCATCTGACGCGAGTACGGCCGTCGACGGACGAGCCGATGTCTTTCAGGTGCGCGTGGCCGAGTCGCCCTCCGCCTTCCAGGACTGGCCTCGCACCGATCGGGCGGCCGCCGCGCGTTGCCACGTCTTCCAATGCGCCGACATCCTCGACGTCTGGCTCGACACCATCGGCGCGGCGCGGCGGATCCGGGCGCTGTTCGTCGGCGTCTTCGATTCCACGGGACGGACCGTGATGCTGCTGCCGCTTGGGATCGAGCGCATCCGGGGCGTCCGGGTGCTCGGCTTCCTCGACGGGACAGTCGTCGACTACAGCCAACCGGTCCTGTTCCCGGCGGCATCGAAGCTCGATGCCGTTGCGATGAAGCGGCTCTGGCCGAAAATCCGGGCGGCTCTGCCCGGCTTCGATGTCGCGATTTTCGACAAGATGCCCACCGAGGTCTGCGGACGGTCCAATCCGCTGATGCATCTCGGCGTCGTCCGGATGCCCGAATCGGGCCATGTCATGAGCCTGCCCGAGAGCCGCGAGGATCTGGAAAAGCGGATCCCGGTCTCGAAGCGCCATGTCCGTTACATGCGGCAGCTCGCCAAGGATCACGCCGTGGGGTTGGAGGTCGCCGCTTCGCCCGAGCAGGCGCGGCAGTTCCTCGATGACATGATCGAGAACAAGACCCGCAAGTTCCACGAGACCCGCGTGCCGGGCTTCGAGATCCCGGGCAAGCGCGCCTTCTACGACGAGGCCACGCGACGGCTGGCAAACTTGGCCCCGATCCACCTGTCGGCGGTGCGGGCCGGCGACACGGTGGTCGCGAGCCACTGGGGCCTCGTCTACGACGACCGCTTCTACTTCCTGATGACCGCCTATGCGGGCGGCGCGTGGCGCAAGTTCTCGCCCGGCCGGATCCTCAACGACGAACTCATCCGCTGGTGCCACGGGCAGGGCTACCGCTGGTTCGATTTCGGCATCGGTGACGAGGCTTACAAGGACGAATATTGCGACTTGGTTATTCCGCTCCACGTCGCAGCGATCCCGGTGACTCTGCGCGGCCGGCTCTATGTCCAAGCCGGCGCGATCCTGAAGTGGCTTCGTGCGTCGCGGCTCTGGCAGAGGCTTCGCCCCTACAAGTGGATCCTGCTGCGTCGTCTGGAGGGCGGCAAATCTACGGGAGCGGGTGGGGAAGCGGCGTGAGCGTGCCGGGGATCATCTCGGAGCTCTGGTCGAGGCTGATCGTCTCGTAGACCGCGCGGACCTCCTCCGCGATCACGTCCCAATCGTAATCGCGGCCGACCAGCGCGCGCGTCGCCTCGCGCTGGGCGTCGGTGCGGAAGCTGGCGCAGGACTGGGCGATCGCCGCCGTCAGCGCTGGGATGTCGCCGACAGGGAAATAGCAGTCGTCCGGCAGCCCGATCTCGCGGTTGGCGGGAATGTCGCTGGCGATCACCGGCAAGCCCTCCGCCAGGGCTTCGAGCAGCGCGATCGGCAAGCCCTCGTGACTCGACGGCAGCACGAACAGGCCCGCATGGGCCATGAGTTCGCGCAGCGCCAGACCGCTCTGAAAACCCGTCGCAATTACACCCGGGGTCGCATCGGCCGCCGCGAGCACCATGCGGGAATAGGTGTCCTCGTGGTCTGCCGCACCGACGATGGCGAGGTGCCAGCCGTCCGGAGCACCGTGGGCGAAGGCCTCGATGAGGTCGAGATGCCGTTTCTCCGGCACGAGGCGGCTGACGGTGATGATGTAGCGCCGCCGCGTCAGCCCGAACTGGCGCAAGGCCGTGACGCTCGAGGGCTGGGGCTGCGGCGTGACGCCGTTCGGCACGGCGGCCACGAGGACGTCGTAGCGCGTGTTCATGGTGCGGGCGATGACACGCGAGACCGCGATGCGCCGGTCGGCGAAGCGCATGCCGACCCATTCGCCGAGCTTCAGCGCGACCCGCGCCAGCCGCCCCCATTTCGCACGTTCGTAGTCGAAGCCGTGATGGGTCACGACGACGCGAAGGCCGAGCGCGCGGGCGAACGGCACGAGAAGCGACGGGCCGACCGCGTGGATGTGGAGGATGTCCGGTCCGCGCCGGGCTGCATGCACGACGCCGACGAAGGTATGGACCACCGCCTCCAGGGAGCGCGTCCGCGGCGAGGGCAGGGGGGTGACGACGAGACCGCGCCAGCGATGCGGCTCCTTTCGCTCGACATACGGGCCGCGCGCCAGAATTTCGACCGAGCAGCCGGACCTGGCGAGCCGCAGGGCAAGCTCCTCGACGTGGCGCTCGACACCGCCCTGAACCCGCGGCAGGCCGCGCAGCCCGAGCATCATGACCTTGAGCGGACGGCCTGCCCCGCGCCGACGGCGCGGCTTGATCGGAGGCTTCATCGACGGCGCTCGCGGAGCGAGGCGTAGAGGTCAAGGAGGCGATCCCGATAGGATTCGCGTGAAAAATCCATTTCGACCCAGCGCCGCCCGGCCCGGCCCATCGCCAACAGCGTCTGCGCCGGCAGCCGCGCGAAGCGGACGAGTTCGGATGCCAGTGCCGTGACGTCGCCGGATGGGACGATGGCGCCGGTCTCGCCGTCGCGGATCATTTCCGGCAATCCGCCGATGCGGGCACCGATCACAGGGCGGCCGAGGGCATAGGCTTCGAGCACGCTGATCGGCGCATTCTCGTACCAGGTCGAGGGCAGTACGACGGCGCGGCAACCCCGGATTGCATTGTGCAGCGCCTCGCCCGTCTGGAACCCGAGGAAACGCAATTCGGCGCCGGTCTCGGCAGCGAGCGCGCGCAGGCCGTCCTCCATCGGCCCGGTGCCGACGAGGATGACCGGCTGCCCCGACAGGGCGCCCGCACGAACCAGCGTATCGAGCCCCTTCTCTGGGCTCAGCCGGCCGACATAGAGGAAGCCCTCGCCGACGGTCGTGCTCGGCCGCAGGGCGGTGGCATCGACGAAGTTCGGCACGTGGACGAAGCGCTCGCGCGGCCAGCCCCATTCCACCAGCTTGTCGATGTAGAACCGGCTCGGCACGGCGAAGGCGTCTACGGTGTCGCGATAGAGACCCAGTGCCCGATGCACGGCCGTCTCCAGCATGACGAGGCCGCTCAGCGGCAGCGATCCCTTGATGCAGCGGTTCACGACGACGTTGTGAATGCGGCCGCCCTTGCAGCGCTCGCAGACGTGGCCGTCGCGCAGCATCGTGTAGGCCGGGCAGGCGAGCTTGAGATCGTGGACCGTCATCACCACCGGAACTCCAGACTGTTTCAGGACCGGCAGGAAGGAGGGCGAGAGGTGATGATAGATGTTGTGGAAGTGGGCTACATCCGGTCGCGCTTCCGACAGGATGTCACGAAGTCGTGCGCGGGCCTCGCGCGAGTAGATGATGCTGGCGGCGTGCTTGATCCGCGTCAGCGGGCCGTAGGCGTGGCCGAACTCGATCTCTTCGACGAAATGGTGCTCGTGCGGGGAGGGGAGATTGCGCGGATGGCGCATGGCGAAGGGCACCACGTCCCAGCCGATCTCCTCGAAGAGGCGATTCTGCTCGATGAACACCACCTCTGCGCCACCGCGACGGTAATGGTAGTTGTTGATCGACAGGAGCCGCCCGGCCGCCGACGCCGTGGGAGCCGCGATCCGTTCCGCGAGAGCCATCACGATGCGAGCGCCCGATCGCCGGCGAACACCTGCCGCAAGGCGTCGCGCATCGTGACGATGGCGGCTCCCTGCCTCCGGGCCTCCGACACGGCGGCCCGGAGCAGGTCCGGATGGCAGCCCCACGGTTCGGGCCGCTCGCTGATGCCGTGACTGAAGAAGACCAGCCAGCCCCGCGCCTCGACGGCGCGAGCGATCCAGGACCGTGCCGTCTCCGCATCGATGCAGGCATCGGCCAGCTCGACGGCGCGCAGGAAGCCGAGATCGATGCGGCCGGCGTTGATCCCGGGGACGCCGCCGCGGCAGCTCGCATAGTGGGCTTCGAGCTGCCGCTTGGCGCGGAGCGAGGTGGTGTTGAAGGGGTAGGCGAAGTTCACGAGCGCGATGCCGGGATCGATCTCGCCGAGGAAGCCGGCGTTCTTCGCAATGTCGTTCGCGAGCGTCGCCCGGCCCAGCTCCGAGACGGCGCGATGCGAGAAGGTGTGGCAACCGATCTCGTGGCCGCGGCGATGCAGGTCGCGGCACTGATCCCGGCTGGCGAGGCGTCTGGTCGGCTCGACGGCGCCGACGAGACTGCCGGCGACGTAGAACGTGCCGCTGCCGCCCGCCTCCTCCAGAATCGCGGCACCGCGCTCGGCAGCCGAGTCCGGGATGTCGTCGAAGGTGAAGGACACCAGCGGCGCGTGAGGCCGGGCCTGCGCCGTCCGCGTGCGGATGGTGCGGGCGGCCAGGCGCGCAAGACGCCGCTGCAGCGGTTCCCGCATCGGGGCCTGGACCGTGCCGGTCATCGTGCAGGCTCGACCGATGACGGGACGATCACGCGGGCGCAGGCCAGGAAACGCAGACCGATGACCGCGAGCAAGAACATGAACCAGCCGGGCGTGTTGTTGAGGAAGATGCTCTCAAGGAAGCTCGTCAGCAGGCAGAAGACCCACAACCGCGTGAAGAAGGCCGTCGTCGCCGGGTCCCTGCCGCTGGCGAGGCTGCGGTTGAGATCCCGAAGCGGCTGAACCACGAAGGCGCCGAGGCTGATGATCAGGCCCGGCAGACCGGTGGTCAGCAGGATGTCGACATAGCCGTCGTGGCCGTTGGCGGCCTGGCTCGCGAAGGTCTCGGAGGCCGAGTAGAACACGGAACCGGAGCGCCAGAACGCCTCGAATCCGTGGCCGATCAGCGGCCTCGCGCTCAATTGCGAGAGGGCGTAGCTCCAGATCTCGGTGCGGTTGGTGAAGGTCGGGTCGGACGAGACCACCTCCAGGATCGCGTGAACCGGGGGCAGGACCACCGAGCCCACCGTGAACAATCCGAACAGCCCCAGCACCGCGGTGACGACCGCGCCGCGAACGAGCGGGCTCGGCACCCGCAGCAGGATCTCCGACAGCAGCAGCGAGACCGGGAGAAGCGCCAGCGCGGTCTTCGACACCGTTGCGATGAGGAAGAACGCGGAGGCGGCCCCGAGGAGCCAGCCGATCGCCGCGTTGAACGTCCGCGCGACGTAGACCGAGACGATCACGGCCAGCGCCATGGCGCCGCCGGCGGCGTTCTTGTGCAGGAACGAGCCGCGCCAATGCCCCGCATGCATCGGCTCGAGGATCTCGTCGGCGGAATGGACGGCGTGGCTCGGCCAGAGCGCGACCCCGCCGTAGCAGATCAGCAGCACGGCGAGCAGCGAGACCGCGAGATAGGCGGAAAACATCCGCCGATCGCCGGCCATCAGCAGCACGTTGACCACCTGAACGAGTATGAGGAGCGTCAGCACGTAGCGGCGCGCCGACAACGACGGCTCCACGGACAGGCCGGCCGCGACGAGGTACCAGGCCAGTGGGGCCAGGAAGAGCGGCACGGCGAGGCTGTGGGCATGGCGCCAATTGCCCAGCGCGAGGCTCGCGGCGGACAACCCGGCGAGGAGGAAGACGGCGGCCTGATTGAGGGCGCCGGCCGACTCGCTCGGCGTCTGGGAGGTCGGATCGGTCAGATCGATGAACGGGTTCACCGAAATCCAGAAGAACAGGAACACCAGCAGAAACAGCAGACCCGAAGCGGCCACGGACAGGGCCGAGCCGAACGGTGCCGGTCTCGCCGCCAACGCCTTCGGCGGCGGTCCGGATTCGGCCGTCTGCTTGGGTCCGCGCTCCAACCGGATCGGCTCGACCTCGGCGTCGGCCCGCGGACCGACCCGGTAGCGATAGTCGAGGGGCGGCGAGGTCTCGGCCGCCATCACGACCGCTCCAGGAGGAAGAAGGTCGTCGGACCGTGGCTGGGTGCGGCGCTGTCGAGGTCGATCACCACGGTGTTCGCCTCGGCACGCATCGTCATCGCATCCCCCGGCGTGCCGTCGAGATGCAGCGCGCGCAGACGCCACTCCCGCCGTGCATCGAGGGCGAGCCGCAGGCGCACCGTCTGCCGTTCGATCAGAATCGGCATTTCGCCGAAGCTCTCGACGGTGTGCGCCTCGCCGTCGCGAAAACGCATGCCGGTGTTCCGCGCGTCTGTGGCGAAGATCAGTAGAACGCGCCGGGAGGCGGTCAGGTCGCGCCCATCGAGCGCACTTGCCGCGAGCAGAGCCGGCCCGCTCGCAGCCTCGATCGTCAAGAAGCCGAGCCGGAGCGGCCCGGTCACCGCGGCATAGCTCGCGGCCACGGTGCGCGGCGTGACGACCTGAACCCGGCGCGCTCGGGCGTCGAGCCGGATCTGCCTGCCGGCGCTTTCGTAGATGCCGAGGGCTTCGTCGGTCGCGTTGTCGGCCGCCACGGCCCCGCGCTCCACAAGCAGGCTCCGATACGCTGCGAAGGAAAGCGCCGTTCCGTGCGACAGGGCCGGCAGCGTGGTGACGCCGGCCGAAACACCATTGCCGGCCCGCGAAACGAGCCCGAAGCGCGTCAGCAGACCGAGCTTCGTCACGGCATCCGGCAAGCCGCCGAGGCCGTCGTCGATGAGGTCGGCCATCGTCCCGAACGGCAGAGCCGCGCCGCCTTGCGCCTCGGCGACGTCGCCGCGCCGGAACAGCAGGGCTGCCAGGGTCTCGCCGGCCCGGCCGACCGGATCGAGGGAAATCCCGTAGGGCAGCAACTTGCTCTTGTGCGGCCAGGGCTGGTCGACGGTCAGGTCGATCGGCCCGGCCGCGTGGCGGCAGATCGCATCCCAGCCCTGGAGCGCGGCATAGGCCGGCACCACGATCCCCGCCTCGTGCCGGAAGCGGTTCCAGAACAGGTGGTCGTACTCGGTGACGAGGAAGGGCCGGCCGAACCGGCGGCGGCCAACCAGCTCGCGCAGGTAGCCGGCCGCATCGTCGAGTGAACTCTTCTGCGAGATCGTCGTGCCGGGATCGAACGAGAGCACTTCGTCGAAATAGGCGTTCATGCCGACGACCGGTAGCGCCGCCCGGCTCAGATCGGTCTGGCTGGACAGGCCGTTGTTGTAGGCGCTGACGAGGCCCGAATAGCCGAGCCTGCCGAGTTCGCCGGTCATCCAGCCGACGGTGTCCGTCTCCAGAGCGATGAAGAACCGCTTGAGATCGCGCATCCGCGGGCCGGCGACGTAGCGATCCGTGGGCAGGCGCACCGTTCCAGCCTCGACGCTCTCGTCGCGGCCGAGATTGCCCCAAGCCGAGCGGAGCCCTGCGGTGGTCCGGTAGGTCGCCCGCAGCCAAGCGTTGAAGGGCGCCTGGAGCGTATCCGGGTAGGCTTTGCCGGAACCCTTCTCGGCGAGGATCGTGTCGAACTCGACGCCATTCTCGTTGGCGAGAACGACCAGCGCCAGCGCCGGATCTTTCAATGGAATCAGACCCGTATAGGGATTTACGCTGCCATAGATCGTTTCGATCAATCGCCGCCAATGGGCGCGCGCGGCCTCGTCGAGATGGACGCCGAGCTTAAGGCCGCCCGCATTGCCCCAGCGATCCGCGACGCCGCCGAGGCCGCCGGACTGCGACGTCAGCCCGTCGATCATCCAGTAGACGCCGTTCCGCTTCAGTGCGGCGAGCAGGTAGCGGAGCCGGTCGAACTGCTCCGGATCGAGATCGAAGTCGCGCCCCCGCCCGCTCATCAGGATGGCGTCCGCGAAATGCAGGCGGGCGATGTTGTAGCCGTGGACGCGAAGCTGCCGCGCGTAGCGGTCCGCGGTCGGCTTGTCGGGATAGCTGCCCGAGGCCGGGCTCCAGGCGAGCGACGCACAGAGGAACGGGACGCGCGTGGCCGGATCGTCCGCCAGCGCCAGGTTGCCGGACGGCCCCGCGATCACGCGGCCGCGGCTTCCTGCCGGAGCGAGCGGCCCGAGGCCGGAGAAGTCGAGGGGGCTGCCCTCGGCAATGGCGAGGTTGCGGTCGCGCAGAGCCACCCACTGTCCCTCGGCCGGCCGGGCATCGGCACGTTCGATCGGCACGGCGGCTGTGATGGCGATGGAAAGCCCCGCCCAGAGGGCCAGCGTCCTGGCCGTCCGGCTCGGCGGCACGTTCGGGGTCGAGGGCGACGGCAAGGGCGAGATGTCGGGCCGAGCCGCCGGCTCCGAGATCGTGCCGTCGATCCGTTCACCCGGCGGAACACGTCCCGCGAGAAAGCCGCGTGCCATGCCGAAGGCGTGCGCGTTCCAGGCGACGAAGGCGTAGAGGCCGAGCGAGAGCGAGCGGTAGCGCAGGCTCAAGGCGGCAACGGGAAGTGCGATCAGACCGGCGAGCGCGGCAAGTTTCACGAGCCCCGGCGCGGCGACGGCGATGGCGGCGGCCAAGAGCCAGGCGAGATAGACCCCGAGCCAGAGCCGGATCTCCGGTAGGTCGCGCAGGGCCATACGGAGATGAGGCCGCCCGATCGCGCCCCGCAGCAGTTCGCCGATGCCATCGAGATAGTGGCTCGCGATCCGCCGGCGCAGCAGAGCGTAGCCGCCGATCACGTGGCCGTAATGGTCCACGAAGGGAACGGCGAGCCGATGCAGCGACCAGCCGGCCGCACGCAGCCGCACGGCGAGGTCGAACTCCTCGTAGCCGTGCAGGTTGCGATCGCTGAAATGACCGACCTGTTCGATGGCCTCCCGCCGGTAGAGGCCGCCGCCGTTGAGCCGGTCGACGGGGCCGGGCTCCAGGTCGGCTGCGCCGCGCAAGGCACGGCGCTTGAATTCGAGGTTCACCACGTTGACGTCGCGCACGCCGCCGCCGACCCCCGCTACCTTCGGGTTTTCGCCGAGGAAACGGAGGGCCGCGAGGAGGAAGCCGGGATCGAGCTCCATGTCCCCGTCGATCAAGCACACGAAACCACCGCGAGCGTACTGGTAGCCGAGCTGCGGCCCGATCCCGCAGCTGCGGCGCACGTCGTCCGCGAGCCGAGCGACACGCGCCCCGGCCGCCGCCGCGATTTCGGCTGTGCGATCGGTCGAGCGGCTGTCGGCGAGGATGACCTCCCCCGTGCCGATTCCCGCCTCACTGAGCGCGGACAGCGCGGCACGAGCGCTCGCGACGGCGCGCCCGATATGGACCTCCTCGTTGAGCGCCTTGATCACCACGGTAACGAGCACCGTCGCCGCCGCTCGGGAAAGCGAGCTTCTGCCGACGTCCTCTCCACCCTGTGTCGGTGTGCTGCTCATTCACGCGTCCTGCCGTTGCAGATGTCTCGGCACACCGCTCCGAGCAGCATTCCGTGCCCGGTCCTCTCCCGATGACGGCCGATCCCATCGGCGGACCCGGCGTCCGAGCGGCTTTTACTTAAGTGGTTTCAGCTAGAATTTCTAAGAAGAACCAGTAGGTGCGATCAGACAGTACTCTCGCCCTACAATATTTCTACGAGATTGCTGTGGACGATGAGATCGGTTCAAGGCTTTTCCGCCAGCACGATGCCCGTCAGCACATTCATGTCCGCGGCATCGTCGCGATAGGGCTCGTACAGGCCAGCCGTGCTCCAGGCCTGATACACGGCATCCGCGACATCTACGGGACGGCACTCCGCGTTCGTCCAGCCATGCCGCTGCAGGGCCTCGAGATAGTCCCTGGGCCGGCGCCGGTTCGGTTGGCCAGGGAATCCGAGGCTCCGGTAGAGGCTGGGCGAGAAACGGTAGATGCTGTTGGGGTCGGTCGCGCGGATGCCGCGCGTATGGGTTTGAAAATCGACGCCGGCAAGAAGAGTCGCTCCCGGACGGGCGACCGCGGCGAGCTGTGCGATCACGTGCTCGATATCCTCGAAATGCTCGAACGCGGCGTTGCTGAGGAGAAGGTCGAAGGTCCGGCCGCCGGCTGCGCACGCAATGTCGAATTCGGGCGTGACCACATAGCCGACCGGATCGGTCCGGCCGCGTTCCAGAGCATCGACGGCCCAGAGGATCCGCGCCCGGTCGAACACGGGCGGCAGTTCGGCCTCGGCGAGCGCGCGGTAGAAGCCGGGGGGCGTGCGGCCCGCGAGATCGAAGGCATCGATCGCATGATAGGAGCGTGCGCCGAGACCGACGAGCAGCACGCCCGTTCCGAGGGTCGCACCCGGACCGAGTTCGAGAATATCGAGACCGGCCAGATTCTTCGCGCCATGGCGCGTATCGAGATGCTTCCGCCAATCCAGAACGATGTCCACCACATGCGCGATGGCGCGCGGCCAATCGTCGGGCGAGAAATCGGTCGGGTTGCGATAGCCTCCGACGCGGTGCCGCAGGCTCGCACCGGCCAAAGCCGCGAGTCCGAGCCCGTAGAAAAGTCGATTCTTGAGCGGTGTCACGAACTGTCCGTGTTCCACGCCCCCCGGTTGTACCCAGCCGCGACAGACATTTTCAATTCGTGAATCCCGGCGTCGATCCACCCAAGCGGCAGTGGATGACGCGCTCCATCGTGCCTGTTAGAGGTCCGGCGCCGAGACCGTCCGATGCAGCGGGCTCGGGCCTTTACCGGCCGCGGGTTCGCGTCCCGCAGGGGTTGCGACGGCCGCGCCGATCGCTCGAAAATCTCGGAGGAGCACCGCCGATGTCGGATCTCAAGACCCTTCGCGACGTCTCCGGGCTGAGCCCGAGCCCGGCGCTCCTGCGGGACTCGGCGCTGTTGATGGTCGACCTGCAGAACACCTATCGCGAAGGGCTGATGAAGCTCGAAGGCGTCGAGCCGGCGATCGTCGAGGCGCAGGCGCTGCTGGAACGGGCCCGCAAGGCCGGCATCCCGATCATCCACGTGCGCCACGATGCCGGAGCGGGCTCGCCCTACGACGTCGCGGCGCGGATCGGCCAGATCAGCGACGAGGTCGCGCCGCAGGGCGACGAGGCGGTGATCACCAAGGCCTATCCGAGCGCCTTCGTCGGGACCGACCTGCAGCAGCTTTTGGAGAAGGCCGGCGTGAAGAACGTCATCGTCGCCGGCTTCATGACCCACATGTGCGTGAACTCGACCGCGCGCAGCGCCTTCAGCCTCGGCTTCAGCCCAACGGTGGTGGCCAGCACCACGGCGACGCGCGACCTGCCGAGCGCGGACGGTTCGATCGTCTCCGCCGCCGCATTGCAGGCCGCAAGCCTCGCCGCCCTCGGCGACCTTTTCGCGGTCGTCGCGCAGAGGCAGACGGACATCCCGGACTGACGCTCACGCGTATCCCGATGCTGCAGCGCGGAACACGGCGCTGCCTCCATCGGTTCGGCTCGTTGAAACAGGAGCCGGATCGATGCCCAACGCCAATGTCGCCGACCTCATCGTCGAAACCCTCGCCCAAGCCGGCGTCGGGCGTGTCTACGGCCTCGTCGGCGACAGCCTGAACGCGATCACGGAGTCGATCAGGACGCGCGACGATATCGACTGGGTCCATGTCCGCCACGAGGAGGTCGCGGCCTTCGCTGCCGGCGCCGAGAGCCAGATCACCGGCCAGCTCGCCGTCTGCGCGGGCAGCTGCGGTCCGGGCAACCTCCACCTCATCAACGGCCTGTTCGACTGCCACCGCACCCGCACGCCGGTGCTCGCCATCGCCGCGCACATCCCCTCGGCCGAGATCGGCTCGGGCTATTTCCAGGAGACGCATCCGGAAAACCTGTTCCGGGAGTGCAGCCACTATTGCGAACTGGTCTCCGACCCGAGCCAGCTGCCGCAGGTCCTGGAAGCTGCCATGCGCGCCGCGATCGGCCAGAGCGGCGTCGCCGTCGTCGTCATCCCCGGCGACGTGGCGCTGAAGGAAGCGCCGACCCGTGGCATCGCGCCGAATGCCGGCCTGTTACCGCGCAGGCCCATCGTCCGACCGGCCGACCCCGATCTCGACGAACTCGCCGAACTGCTCAACGGATCGTCCCGCGTGACGCTCCTTTGCGGCCGCGGCTGCGCCGGGGCCCATGCCGACCTGCTGCGCCTCGCCGAGAACCTGAAGAGTCCGATCGTCCACGCCCTCGGCGGCAAGGAGTTCGTCGAGTACGACAACCCCTACGATGTCGGCATGACCGGCTTGATCGGTTTCTCGTCGGGCTACGCCGCGATGATGAGCTGCGACGTCCTGCTGATGCTCGGCACCGACTTCCCCTACCGCCAGTTCTACCCGACCAAGGCCAAGATCGCGCAGATCGACCTACGGCCGGAAAATCTGGGGCGGCGCTGCCGGCTCGATCTCGGCCTGGTGGGCGATGTCGGCGCAACCATCGACGCGCTGCTGCCGAAGCTGCGCGCCAAGACGGATCGCTCCTTCCTCGACGACAGCCTCAAGCATTACGCCAAGGCCCGCGAGGATCTCGACGAACTCGCGACGCCGAAGCCCGCCCGCGGCTGGTTCGGCCTGAAGCGCGACAAGCCGGTGATCCACCCGCAATACCTCGCCAAGGTGGTGAGCGAGACGGCCGCCGACGACGCGATCTTCACCGCCGACGTCGGCACGCCGACGATCTGGGCCGCGCGCTATCTGAAGATGAACGGCCGGCGCCGTCTGCTCGGCTCCTGGGTGCACGGCTCGATGGCCAATGCCATGGCGCAGGCCATCGGCGCGCAGGCGAGCGACCGGAGGCGCCAGGTGGTCTCGCTCTCCGGCGATGGCGGCTTCGCCATGCTGATGGGCGACCTGCTCACGCTGCGCCAGGAGAAGCTTCCGGCGAAGATCGTCGTGTTCAACAACGGGTCCCTCGGCTTCGTCGAGATGGAGATGAAGGCCGCCGGCTACATCGAGACCGGCGTCGCCCTGGAGAACCCCGACTTCGCCGCCGTCGCCCGTGCCACCGGCATCCATGGTGTCCGTGTCGAGGATCCGGCCGAGCTGGAGAGCGCGGCCCGCGACGTGTTCGCGCATGACGGCCCAGCCCTGCTGGACGTTGTGGTCGCCCGCAACGAACTCTCGATGCCGCCCAAGATCGACGGCCAGCAGGTGAAGGGCTTCAGCCTCTACGTGATGCGGGCGGTGATGAGCGGGCGCGGGGATTCGGTACTCGACCTCGCCAAGACGAACCTGCTCCGGTAGAACGGGCAGGTTACAAAGATTCCAGTCTATCGAATCCGACGCCGACATTCCGGGGCCGCGCAGCGGAACCCGGAACCCACTTGTGATGCGACGCCGGCAGCGGCGTTCCGGTCGATCGTGGGTTCCGGGTTCTCGCCGTTGGCGAGCCCCAGGATGACGGCCATAGCGCTTTAATCGAGTCGAAGAACGCCATGCGCATCGGGCTGTTCGTCCCCTGCTACGTCGATGCCTTCGAGCCCGAGGTCGGGATCGCCACGCTCGAACTGCTGGAGCGCTTCGGGCTCAGGGTCGAATACCCTTACGACCAGACCTGCTGCGGCCAGCCGATGACGAACACCGGCTGCCATGCCGAGGCTGCGGCGACCGAAGCCCTATTCGTGAAGAACTTCTCGGGATTCGACTACGTCGTCGCGCCCTCCGGTTCTTGCGTGCATCAGGTCCGCGAGCACCTCACCGCGATCCCGCAGACGGACGAGGTGAAGGCCGTCCGCGCGAAGACCTTCGAACTCGTCGAGTTCCTGCACGACGTGCTGAAGATCGAGGAGCTGCCCTGGGCCGAGTTTCCGCACAAAGTCGCCTACCACAACAACTGCAACAGCCTGCGGGGCATCCACCACGCCCGGCCGTCCGAGCTGAATGCGCCGTTCTTCTCGAAGCCGCTCGACCTCCTCAAGAAGGTCAAGGGCATCGAGATCGTCGATCTGACGAGGCCCGACGAGTGCTGCGGCTTTGGGGGCACCTTCTCGGTGTTCGAACCTGCCGTCTCGGCCAAGATGGGCTACGACAAGGTCGGCGATCAGGCGCGGGCGGGGGCCGACTACGTCGTCTCGGCCGACTCCTCCTGCCTGATGCACCAGAAGGGCTGCGCCGAACGGCTCGGGCTGCCGCAGAAGTTCATCCACATCGCCCAGGTTCTGAACGGAGCCGCCGCATGACCGATCTCACCCGACATTGCGAGCGCAGCGAAGCAATCCAGGGCCGACTCTCAAACCGTCGAGACTATGGCCCTGGATTGCTTCGCTGCGCTCGCAATGACGGGGTGAACGATGTCTGGGCCGTGGAGCTGTTGCCATGAGCGCCGAAGACCTGCGTCCGCAGGAAGATTCGCTTCATCCGCACGTCCAACCGGCGAGCGACGAAAGCGCCCGTGGCCAGGACGGCCAGCGCCTCCAACATGCCGAAGGCGCCTCGAAACCGGTCCGCGCGCCGGCAACCCGCGAGGCCCAGCCCCGCGGCGCGAAGATCCGCGGCGACAGGCCGATCGATCAGGCCGAGGCGGCCGAGCGCTTCCTGGCCGCGCCGCTGCATCAGGCCGCGCACGACGCCCGCCTGTGGGACGTCCGCAAGAAGCGCGACGTCGCCACCCAGGCGATCCCCGAATGGGAAGAGCTTCGCGAGCTCGCCTCGCAGATCAAGACGCACACGCTCAGCCATCTGGACGAATACCTCGAGCAATTCGAGGCGGCGGCCAAGGCCAATGGCGTTCACGTCCACTGGGCGGCGGACGGCGTCGAACACAACCGCATCGTCCACGGCATCCTCAAGGATCACGGCGCGAAGACGCTGATCAAGTCGAAGTCGATGCTGACCGAGGAATGCGGCTTTCGCCACTACATGGCGGCCAACGGCATCGACATCATCGAGACCGATCTCGGCGAGCGCATCCAGCAGCTCGACGACGAGGAGCCGAGCCACGTCGTGATGCCGGCGGTCCACAAGACCCGCATCGACGTCGCCGAGGTCTTCGCCCGCACGCTGGGTACCGACCCGACCAACGACGACGCGCATTACCTCGCCGAGAGCCAGCGCATGACGACGCGCCCGCTCATCCTGCAGGCGGATGCGGGGATGACGGGTTGCAACTTCGCCATCGCCGAGACCGGCACCGTCGTCACCTGCACCAACGAGGGCAATGCCGACCTCTCCGGCAACGTGCCGAAACTTCAGATCCACTCGATCGGCATCGAGAAGCTGATCCCGCGAATCGAGCATCTCGGCGTGTTCATCCGGGTGCTCGCCCGCTCGGCGCTGGGCTCGACCATCACCCAGTACACCTCGCATTTCCGCAAGCCCCGGGCCGGCTCGGAGATGCACATGGTGCTGGTCGATAACGGCCGTTCGGCCCGGCTCGGGATGGAGGAGTTCTGGACCTCGTTGAAGTGCATCCGCTGCGGCGCCTGCATGAACACCTGCCCGGTCTACCGGCGCTCGGGAGGCCTCTCCTACGGGGCGACCTATTCCGGACCGATCGGGCTGATCATCGACCCGACCTTCAACAAGCGGAAGTATTCGACCCTGCCGTTCTCCTCCACGATGAACGGCTCCTGCACCAACGTCTGCCCAGTGAAGATCAACATCCACGAGCAGATCTTCGCTTGGCGCAAGGTGCTGGCCGAGGAGCACCAGATCCCGCTGCTGAAGCAGGGCATGATGAAGGCGGCCGGCGCCGTGCTCAGCCGCCCGGCCGCCTATCGCGCGGCGATCGGCACCGGCGATTCGGCGCTCCGGGCGCTGCCGCGCTTCGCCGTTTATAATCCGCTCAACACCTGGGGGAAGGGCCGCGAGATGCCGGAGACCCCGAAACAGAGCTTTCACAGCTGGTACAGGCAGAACCGGATGAAGGACGACGCGAAATGACGAGCCGCGCGGCGACGCTCGCCGCCATCCGAACGAACCGGCCGAAAGGCAATTTCCCGCTGCCGGCAATCCCGGCCTTCACACCGCTGGTCACTGCGGATCTCGTCGAGGAGTTCGGCGAACGCTTGAAGCGCATGGGCGGCCGCATCGAACCGGCCGGCGATACGGACCCGCTGGCGGCCGTGCGCGAGCGTCTCGACAGTTCGAAGGTCGTGGCCTCGACCGTGCCCGAGGTAACAGGCAACCGCGATCTCGCGATGGTGGCGAGACCGGCGGATCTCGAGGACGTCGATGTCGCCGTGGTGCGTGCCGCTTTCGGTATCGCCGAGTCCGGCTCGGTCCTGTTCACAGAGCGCGAGCTCGTCGTGAACGCCGTCGCCTATCTCGCGCAGCATCTGATCGTGCTGCTCGATCCGGCCGACATCGTCGACACCGTGCAAGCCGCGTATCGCCGTCCCGAATTCGCGAACTCGGCCTATGCCGTACTGCACACCGGCCCGTCCGCGACGGCCGATATCGAGGGCGTGCTCATCCATGGGGCACAGGGCGTGCGCTCCCTGACCGTCGTCCTGCTGCAGCGCAAAATTGAGGCAGCTCGAGCGGGAGCGGAAAGAGGGTGAAGACGTTGGCGTGCATGGTGATTTCACCATGGCCCCGATACCTCACCAACTTCCGGACATCGACGTGCGCTTCAAACTCGGCTGCAGCCTCGCCTACCAGGTGAAGGCCCCCACCACCTTTATTTTCAACGTCGAGGTCGCGCATCTCAAAAGTCTTTCGATCGCGAGCGAGATCCTGACCTTCGCGCCCGACATCGACCGGCGCGTCTACGTCACGCCGGATATGAAGAACCGTTACATCGGCCTCAACGTCGTCCCCGGACCGCTCTCGCTCGAATACAATGCCGAGGTCGAGTTGACCGTGCATCGTGCCGATCCGGCGACGATCAACGAGACGCCGGTCTCCGAGCTTCCGCTCGACATCCTGCCCTTCCTGCTGCCAAGCCGCTTCGTCTCCTCGGATCGTCTCGCCGCCTTCGCCCAGGCCGAGTTCGGGCATCTGCCCAAGGGCCACCGCCGGGTGAACGACATCTGCACCTGGATCAACGAGCACATCGCCTACCAGCGCGGCGCCAGCGACGGCGAGACCACCGCACACGAGACGCTGTTGAAGCGCGCCGGAGTCTGCCGCGATTTCGCGCATCTCGGCACGGCCTTCTGCCGGGCGCTCGGCATCCCGGCCCGCTTCGTCTCGGCCTATGCGTACGGCCTCGTGCCGGCCGATTTCCACGCGGTGTTCGAGGCCTATCTTGACGGCCGCTGGTGGCTGTTCGACGCGACGCGGCAGGCCCATCTCGACGGTCTCGTGCGCATCGGCGTCGGCCGCGACGCCGCCGAGATCGCTTTCTGCACGCCCTACGGCGAGATGGAGCCGACGGACATGCAGATCCGCATCGAGCGCGCCGACGGCGGCCCCGAGCCGACCGAGCGCACGGTCGACGCGATCTCGACGGAAGAGCCCGCGCCGCATGCCGGCGCGGTGTGAGGCTCGACATGCGACGCGATCCTGGCATCCTGTGATCCGGTGACATCAGGAGACACCGGATGGCCTATCGCCACGTCGTCGGCCCCCGCACTCACGTCTTCGCCGACCTCGCCACGCTGATGGCCAAGGCGACGCCGATCCGCTCCGGAGATCGCCTCGCCGGCATCGCTGCGGAATCGGCGGAGGAGATGATGGCCGCGCGCTGGTGCCTCGCCGATGTGGCACTCTCGGAGATCGTGGCCCGACCGCTGATCCCCTATGAAGACGACGACGTCACCCGCCTGATCCTCGACACCCACGATCAGGCGGCCTTCGCCGAGATCGCCCACCTCACCGTCGGCGATTTCCGCGAGTTCCTGCTCACGGCCTCTTCCGAGACGCTTGCGCGGATCGCACCCGCGGTGACACCCGAGATCGCGGCTGCGGTTTCGAAGATCATGCGCAACCAGGACCTGATCCTCGTGGCCCGCAAATGCCGGGTCGTCACGAAATTCCGCAACACCATCGGGCTGCCCGGAACGCTGGCCGTCCGGCTGCAGCCGAACCATCCGACGGACGAGCCCAAGGGCATCACCGCCTCGATCCTCGATGGCCTGTCCTACGGCTGCGGCGATGCGGTGATCGGCATCAACCCGGCTTCGGATTCGATCCGCACGCTGTCGAGCCTGCTCGGCCTGCTCGACGACGTGATCCAGCGCCTCGCGATCCCGACGCAGTCCTGCGTGCTCACCCACGTCACCACCACCCTCGACGCCATGAACCGCGGCCTGCCGGTGGATCTCGTCTTCCAATCCATCGCCGGCACGCAGCAAGCCAACGCGAGCTTCGGCGTGACCCTGGCGATCCTGAAGGAGGCGCACGAGGCGGCGCTGGCGCTGAAGCGCGGGCCGCTCGGCGACAACGTGATGTATTTCGAGACCGGCCAGGGATCGGCCCTCTCGGCCGACGCGCATCACGGAATCGACCAGCAGACTCTGGAGGCGCGGGCCTATGCCGTGGCGCGGGTCTATCGTCCGCTGCTGGTGAACAGCGTGGTCGGCTTCATCGGCCCCGAGTATCTCTACGACGGCAAGGAGATCATCCGCGCGGGGCTGGAGGACCACTTCTGCGGCAAGCTGATGGGCGTGCCGCTCGGCGTGGACGTCTGCTACACCAATCACGCCGAAGCCGATCAGGACGACATGGACACCCTGCTGACGCTTCTCGGCGCCGCAGGCTGCACCTACGTCATGGGCGTGCCCGGCGCCGACGATGTCATGCTGAACTATCAGTCCACCTCGTTCCACGACGCGCTCTACATCCGTGAGGTGCTGGGGCTGAAGCGCGCCCCGGAATTCGCGGCGTGGCTACACGAGATCGGCCTGGCGGACGGGGAGGGCGCTCTGCTCCCCGGCGGCGCAGGCACGGCCCTGCTCACGGCCGCGCCGGATCTCGCCGCGTGAGCGAGGACGATCTCTGGAAAAGGCTCGCGCGGCTGACACCGGCACGGATCGGGCTCGGCCGTGCCGGGTCCGGCCTGCCGACGCGCGAGGTGCTCGGCTTCGGTCTCGCCCACGCCCGGGCCCGCGACGCCGTGCATACGCCGATGGATGTGGAGGCGATCACCGAGGCCGTCGAAGCGCTCGGCCTATTCGTCACCGCCGTCGCCTCCCGAGCCGAGGACCGCGCGACGTATCTGCGCCGGCCCGATTACGGCCGGCGCCTCGCACCGGCGAGCCGCGACAGCCTCGTCGAGGCTGCCGGAGAGTCCGTCGACCTCGCCCTCGTCGTGGCCGACGGCTTGTCCGCCCGCGCCGTCCACGAGGGCGCCGCGCGGATGCTGGCCGCGTTGCAGCCGCTCGCCGATAAAGCCGGCTGGAGCCTCGGTCCCGTCGTCGTGGCGTCCCAGGCGCGCGTTGCGTTGGGCGATGAGATCGGGATGCTCCTCAAGGCGAAGGCCGTCGCCGTGCTGATCGGCGAGCGCCCAGGGCTCTCGTCGCCCGACAGCCTCGGCCTCTATCTGACGTTCGAGCCGAAACCCGGCCGCTCGGATGCCGAGCGCAACTGCATCTCCAACGTCCGTCCGGCCGGCCTCTCGCATGACCTCGCGGCGTTCAAGCTGCATTGGCTGATCGCTCAAACCTTCTCGCGCGGACTGAGCGGTGTCGCCCTGAAGGACGAGAGCGATGCCGCGCTGGAAGGTCCGGCGGAACGGGATGCGTTGCCGGGCTCGTCCGCCTGACGAGGAGCGGGCCGACATCGTCCCTGTCGCCATCGCCGCACGCGGCTCGAACCCGGAACCTCACCGTCCCCCTCGGGTTGGCCAGCGAATGTCCAGCGGCCATGGCCGCAGGCCCGTCGATCGCTCCCAAGGCGAGCGCGACGGGCGCCAAACACCAAATACGGAGTTTCGAATGGATCTCGGCATCAGCGGCCGCGTCGCCGTCGTTACGGGCGGCGATTCCGGCATGGGCTACGCGACTGCCGAATACCTCCTGCGGGAGGGCGTGAAGATCGTCCTATCCGATATCAAGGACGACGAGGTCAAGGAGGCCGCCGGGCGCCTCTCGGCCCTGGGCGAAGTCCGTGCCTTTGCCGCCGACCTGTCCTCGAACGACGGCGCGCTCGCGTTGCGCGATTTTTCCGACACGGCGTTCGGGCAGAAGCCGACGATCCTGGTGAACTCCGCCGGCGTGACCGGCGCGACCGGTGACTTCCTCGAGATCGACGATGCGGGCTGGTTGGAGACGATCCAGGCCGATCTGATGGGCGCCGTGCGGGTGGCACGGGCCTTCATCCCCGGCATGCGCGAGGCCGGCTGGGGCCGAATCGTGCTGTTCACCTCGGAAGATGCCGTTCAGCCCTATGTCGAGGAGCTTCCCTATTGCGCGGCCAAGGCCGGGTTGATGAATCTCACCAAGGGCTTGTCGAAGGCCTACGGACCCGACGGCGTGCTCGTGAACTCGGTGGCTCCCGCCTACATCGCCACGCCGATGACCGATGCCATGATGGAAAAGCGCGCCAAGGAGATGGGCGTGTCCTTCGACCGGGCGATCGAGACCTTTCTGGACGAGAAGCGCCCCGGTATCGTCGCAAAGCGCCGCGGACGAGTCGAGGAGGTCGCGGCCGCAGTGGCCTTCCTGTGCTCCGAGCAGGCGAGCTTCATCACCGGCGAGAACCTCCGCGTCGACGGCGGCGCCGTCCTGACCATGGCGTCCTGATCTCCATGAGAGAGATCACATGCGACGTCGCCGTGATCGGCGCGGGCACCGCCGGCCTCGCCGCGCACCGGGCGGCACTCGATGCCGGAGTCAATTCGATCCTGATCGAGCAGGGACCGGGCGGCACGACCTGCGCGCGGGTCGGCTGCATGCCCTCGAAGCTGCTGGTTACCGCAGCCGAGGCGGCACACGGGGCTCGCGGAGCCCACCGCTTCGGGATCCATGTCGAGCGCGTGCGGATCGACGGCCCTGCGGTGATGCAGCGGGTGCGCGAGCAGCGCGACTGCTTCGTCGCCAGCGTGTTCGAGGGCTTGGAGAAACTTCCCGAGGAAAGCCGGATCACGGGCCGCGCCGTGTTTGAGGACGCCACGACGCTCGTCATCGACGATCGCATTCGGCTGCGCTTCCAGGCAGCGGTGATCGCGACGGGATCGAGCCCGAGCATACCCGAGCCGCTGAAAGGCCTGGGCGAGCGCCTGCTCACCACCGACACGCTCTTCGAACTCGAAGACCTGCCCGACTCGATCGCTGTACTCGGCGGTGGTCCTGTCGGTCTCGAACTGGCTCAGGCATTGGCGCGGCTCGGCGTCGGGACCGCCTTGTTCGATCCGGCCGGGGCTCTCGGCGGCATCACCGATACCGATCTCGCCGGTGCCGCACGCGAGATCTTCGGCAAGGACATCGCCCTGCATCTCGGTGCCGAGGTCGAGCAGGCGGAGGTGAACGGCCGCGGGGTTTCACTGCGTTGGTCGGGTGAGGACGGCGACAGCGGGTCAGCGTCCTTCGCCAAAGTCCTCGTCGCGGCCGGCCGGCCACCGAACCTGTCGGGACTTGGCCTCGACCGCACCGGCTTGGCCCTCGACGACAGAGGCGTCCCGACCTTCGATCCGCGCTCCCTGGTCTGCGAGGGCGCGCCGATCGTCATCGCCGGAGATGCCAACGCAGCCCGGCCCGTCCTGCACGAGGCGAGCCGCCAAGGCCGTATCGCCGGCCGCAACGCCGCGGCGCTCGCACGATCGGACCGGGGATCGATCGAAAATCCGCGGCCTTGGGTCAAGCTCGCCATGGTCTTCACCGAGCCGCAGATCGCGGCCATCGGAGAGATCGGCGGCGATGATGGCATCGTCGGCCGGGTCGATCTCTGCGATCAGGGCCGCGCCCAGGTCATGGGCCGCAACCAGGGCGGGATGCGGATCCATGCCGACCGCGGCGGCAGACTTCTCGGCGGGGAGATGATCGGTCCCGAGGTCGAGCACCTCGCGCATATCCTCGCTTTCGCGATCCAGGATGGCCATACCGCGCGGGATCTGCTGGATCGACCGTTCTACCACCCGACTCTCGAGGAAGGTCTCCAGACCGCTTTGTCTGATATCGCACAAAAAACTGCAGGCTGAGGACGAAGTTGTGCGAAATCATCTCGATCGTATCCCTTCGGCTTTGATCGGCTGAGCATTGCGCGCGAGGACGGCCCCGGTCATACCGGGGCCGGAATGATCGACCCATCGAACACCACGATCCACGACGTCCGCGGAGATCCCGTCGACCTCGACGCCTTGTCGGCAGAGGACATCGACCGCCTCGACCAGGGCGTGATCGCGTTGGATGCAGGCGGCAGGATTCTCTCCTTCAGCGAAGGCGCCGCGAGCCTGTCGGGCTTCAGTGCCGGCGCAGTCGTCGGTCGCCACTACTTCCGCGACGTCGTACGCAGCACGAACGTGCCGGGCTTTCACGGACGCTTCATGAGCGGCGTCCGCCGCGGTCGGCTCGATGAGACCTTCGAGTTCGTGTTCGGCCGCGTGCCGCAGCCCCTGCGGGCCAGGATCCATCTCCGGTCGTCGTCGACGCCGGGCCGATACTGGATGGTGATCGCAGCCCTCGAAAACGTCGGCGCCGGCCGCTCGCGCGAAGCGGTGATGGCGGCGGTCGGCCGGCGTGCGCGGGCCGAGCCGGTCGATCCGAGCCTCTGCGAACGCGAACCGATCCATATCCCCGGCTCGATCCAGCCCAACGCCGTCATGCTCGCGGCCGATGCCGGAACGCTCGCGATTCTCGCCCACAGCGCCAATATCGGCGACATCCTCGACGAGGACGACAATCCGCTCGAGGGACGCCACCTGAGCGAGATCCTGCCCGCTGCCTTCGTGGCGCTCGTCGAATTGGGTGTCGCGGCCGGCAGCATCGAAGACGGCCGCCTTCTCCGGCAGGCCGTGACCCTCGCCGGCCGGCCGGAGGACCGCTTCTTCGCCGTCGCCCATGTCCGTGCGGGCCGGGTCATCGTCGAATTGGAACGCGCGCCCGACCGTCCGGACGATTTCGGCTCGGCCACCCCGCTCGAGACCGAACTCGCCGTCGTCCGCTTGCGGGCGGCCGGCAGTCTCGACGAGGCGGCGCGGATCGTGGCGAGCGAGATCCGCATCCTCACCGGCTTCGAATCCGTGCTGGTCTACCGCTTCGATGCGGAATGGAACGGCGAGGCCATCGCCGAGGATATGACACCGGATTGGCAGCGCCCGCTCATCGGCCTGCGCTTCCCGTCTTCCGACATTCCGGCCCAGGCGCGCGCGCTCTACCACAAGGCCAAAAGCCGCTTCGTGATCGACCGCGATTGCGTGCCGGTGCCGCTGGTGGTGGGCAAGGAGGCCGGCAACGGCCCGATCGACCTCACCTTCGCCCAGAACCGCACGCTCTCGCCGATCCATCTCGAGTATCAGCGCAATCTCGGCGTGAACGGCTCGATGTCGATCTCGATCATGGTCGAGGGCGGCCTCTGGGGCCTGATGATCGGCCATCACCGCCAGCCGCATTACGTCGCGCCCGAGACGCGGGCCGCCTCGACGGTGCTCACCGACGCCTTCGCCATGCGCGTTCAGGAGATCGAGGCGCACCGCCGCTGGGCCGAGCAGCAGACCCATCTAGATATCCAAGGGCGGCTTGTACGTGGCCTCGCGCAGTCCGACGATTTCGTCCAGGCGCTCACCGTCGGATCGAGCACGCTCCTCGACCAGTTCGACGTCGGGGGTGCCGGCATCGTCTCCGAGGGCCATATCAGTCTGATTGGCGCCTGCCCGACCGAGAAGGAGGTGCAGGCGCTCGCCGACTGGCTGCGGGACGCGCTCCCTCCGGGCCAGCCGAGCTACACCACCGACGCCTTGAGCAGCGCCCATGCTCGTGCCGGCGCCTATTCCGAAACCGCCAGTGGCCTGCTCGCCGCCTTCGTCGATGCCGAGCGCCTTCACCTGCTGCTCTGGTTCCGTCCGGAAGTGCCGAGCACGGTCACTTGGGGCGGCGATCCCCGCAAGCCCGTCATCGCCGGGTCGGGTTCGGTCGCCGTGCTGCCGCGCCGCTCGTTCGAGCGCTGGGTCGAGGAGCGCCGTGGCGTCGCGACGCCGTTCGCGGACTGGCAGGTCTCGCTGGCCGAACAGCTCGCCCAGGCCGTCGAAGGCGTGGTGCTGCGCCAGCGCCGCAAAATCGAGGAACTGACCGAGCTGCTCGTCGAGAAGGAGCGCCTCCTGGCGCAAAAGGATCTGCTGACCCGGGAGATCGACCATCGGGTCAAGAACTCGCTGCAGATCGTATCCGCCTTCCTGCACATGCAGCGCCGCCAGATCACCGACCCGGCCGCGCGTCAGGCCTTCTCCGAGACCTCCGGCCGCGTGATGAGCGTCGCGCGGGTGCATGACAGCCTCTATCAGGCCGGCAGCGTCGAGGAGGTCGATCTCGGCCAGACCATCGAGAACCTGTGCAAGGACCTCGCGGGACTCGCCGGCAACCAGCATCATGTCGAGCTGACCGCCGATCCCGGCCTGATGGTGCCCTATCAGAAGGCGGTCTCGCTTTCGCTGATCGCCACCGAACTCGTCACCAACGCCTTCAAGTATGCGGGCGGACCGGAGCAGGGCGCCCGGGTCAACGTGAGCGTCTCGGGCGTCGCGAACGGCGTGACGCTCAGGGTCTGCGACGACGGAGAGGGGCTTCCCCCCGACTGGGACACCGGCAAGGCCAAGGGCACCGGGCTCGGCATGAAGCTGGTGCGGGCGATGCTCGAGCAGATCGACGCGCGGATCGAGGTCGAGAACGTGCCCGGCGCGTGCTTCACCGTGCACGCGTGAGCGAGGGGCTGCATGCGCGGCTGCGGGCGGCAACGGCGCAGGCGCATCAAGCCCTCGAACGCGATCTCGACTGGGAGGCGCGCACCGCGACGCTTCCGGGGTACCGCGACCTTCTTGCGCTGATGCGCGGCTTCCACGCCGGCTTCGAGCCGGCCATCGGCCTGGCCCTCGGCGACGAAGATTTTTTCGGGCCACGCAGACGGCTTGGAGCGCTCGATGCGGATCTCGCTCGGCTCGGGCTCGATGCGACGTCCATCGCGGCGTTGCCGGCTATCCTGCCCAACGCCTTGACGAGCCGGGCCTCGGGCTACGGTGCGCTTTACGTGCTCGAAGGCTCGACGCTGGGCGGGCAAGTGATCGGCCGCTCGATCGCCGAGCGCCATGGTCCCAACGCCGAGGCCGCCTGCAGCTACTATCGCGGTCACGGCCGCGCCACCGGGCGGATGTGGAACGCCTTCCGCGCCCGCCTCGACGGGCTCGACGGCGACGACGCGCTGGAGGCCGGCATCGCGACCTTCGATGCGCTCAGGGTGTGGGTGTCCGGCAAGGCCTCAGCACGATAGGGGCGCGTCACCGCCATCAGGAATTCTCCGCCTGTGAGGGCGGCAGGATCGTCGCCCGGCGGGCCTCCAGCATCTGCCAGGCGATGAGCGACGGCAGGCCGAGCACCACGTCGGGAACGCGCTTGGCCAGGGACAGGGCGATGGCCGTACCGGCATCGATGCCGAACAGGGCGCCGACCACGACGAAGCCGCCCTCCTGCACGCCGAGGCCGCTCGGCACCGGAAAGGCTGCCGACTTGATCGCCTGCGACAGCGATTCCAGCACGATCACCTCGGTGACGGTGACCGCGACGCCGATGCAGGTCAACGCGATCCAGATCTCGGCCGCGCCGAGCCCCCACGCGGCGAGGTGGAGCAGGAAGCCCTGCGCGAGCCGGCCGCGTCGGCCGCGATCCCAGACCGCATCGAGGGCCGGCTGGACCCCGAGCCCGGACCCGCCGGCGGCCCGATCGGGTGTCGTCGTGCCGGCGACCTGCCGCCCGAGGGCGGCGAAACCGCGTTCCACCAGCTTGGCCGCGCCGAGGCGCTGGAACGCGAAGAAGGCGGCGAGGAGGACGACCGCGACGCCGAGCGCCTGCAGCGCAAAGCGCGCGAGGGAGGCCGCCGCCTCACCTTCGACCTGCAGCAGCAGCAGCACGCCGAAGAGCGTGAAGGCGATCTCGGTGGCGACTTGGATCAGCATGTCGGCGAGGATGGAGGCGGCGGCGAGCGCGCCGCCGACACCCCAGAAGGTCAGCAGACGCCCGCCGACGACTTCGCCGCCGACCGAGGCCACCGGCAGCAGCACGTTGATGCCCTCACGCACGAAGCGAAGGATCAGGAAGGCCGCCGTTTCGATCGCCGAAAGCCCGTCGAGGATGCGCGCCCAGGCCAATCCGCACAGCAGAATCACGCCGAAGCGCACCAGCACCACCCCGGCGAGACCGAGCAAGCCGATCCGGCCGAACGCCGATCCGATCGCAGCGACGTCGTTCGTGACGATCAGCCACACGCCGAGCGCGAGGCCGAGGACCGTGCCGACGAGGGGCATCCGGCGCAGCAGCGCCCGGCCGAACCGGGCCATCGGACCCGTCCTCACGACGGGATCGCTCCCGGCTCCAGCGCGAGACGATCGCCGTCCGGAAACAGGCCGCGGACGGTCGCCGGGGGCAGAGCCGGATCGAGCAGAAGGACGCGGCTCCGGCTGATCGAATCCGATGTCGCGACGGCGACCAGCCGTTTCGGGCACGGGCCGAGGCAACCTGTCTCGACGACCCGCATCCGGCGTCCTCCCGTCTCGCGCTTGAAGGCGCGCTTGAGCGAACGGCCGAAGGCGCGTTTGCCAAGTCCCTGGCGCTTGGCGCATTTCGCGCACACCACGATCAGGTCGTCGAAATCGCCTTTCGCCGCCCGCGGCCTTGCACCGGCCGCGGTGGTACCATCGTGCTGCTGGTCCTTGCCCAAACCCTGATCCCTCGGAGGCGTCCGCTCCCGGTGACGGGCCTCCGCTCGCCCTATCGCGAAACCACGGAGCATGTGCAATCGCGCCGCGAGCGGCGCAGCGGCGCGTGCGCCACAAAAAGGGCCGAAAAAGACGAGATCTGAGAATGATGTGGCCACGGCTTCCCGACGGGGCACGCCGCGATGCGACGCGGTCTGCGACGGGTCGCCGCCCGTCCTACCCGCCGGTGGATCCGCAGGGACCCAATTCGATGAACCCCGACGAGGTCAAAGAGCGCGAGGTCAAGGTCAGGCCGAGCGAAGGTCTGCAGGGCCTGATGGACCTGGCGCGCCGCTCCGTGCCCGAGCTGCGCCGCAACATCGAAACCCTCGAACCGCTGAAGGACGGCGGCACCGTTGCGCTGCTGCGCCGCGCCCGCGAGCGGCTCGATTGGCGGCAGCTGCCGGGCCTGCGCACCCGCGCGCCGAAGCCGGCCGAGCGACTGCAGGTCGTGCTGGCGAAGCGGTTCGGCTATTTCGTGGTGCTGCCGACTGCGATCATGGCCCTCTACCTGTTCGTCTTCGCCTCGGACCAGTACGTCGCCCAGGCGAAGTTCGCCGTGCGCGGCGACGTCGAGCCGATGGGCGAGACCTCCGGCGGCGGCGAGTTCGCCAGCCTGATCCAGAAGCACAACAGTCAGGACAGCTTCATCGTCCGCGATTTCGTCCACAGCCGCACCATGGCGGAGGCCGCGCAATCGGCGCTCCAGGTCTCGAAGATGTTCTCGGGATCGGACGCGGATTTCTGGGCACGTTACCGCGACGGGCAGCCGATCGAGGAATTCGCCAAGTACTGGCTGAAGCACGTCAACGCCCATATCGAGGCGGTCTCGGGCGTGATCACCCTCAGCGTGCGAACCTTCAAACCCGAGAATTCCGTCGCGATCGCCGAGCTGGTGATCGAGCGCTCGGAGCGCCTCGTCAACGAGATCTCACGGCGGGCGCGAGCCGACCTCATCGCCCATGCTGAAACGGATGCACAGGCGGCCGAGGAGCGTCTCAAGAAATCGCGGCTCGCCCTCCAGAATTTCCGCAACACCTGGGGCATCATCGATCCGCTCAAGACGGCGGAATCGACGTTGCAGACGATCGCCCTGCTGAACAAGGACAAGCTCAAGGCCGAGAACGACCTGCAGGTGTTGCGCGACTCGCGTCTCGACGAGAAATCCCGCGGCATCCAGACCTTGGCGGCGACGGTCGCGGCGATCGACGGCCAGATGAAGCGGTTGAAGGACCAGCTCACCACCGAAGGGCTGGCCGCCGGCACGCCCAACAACATCACGCAGGCGCTCCTCGAATTCGAGGGTCTGAAGATCGAGCAGCTGATCTCCGAGAAGCTCAACGAATCGCTGCACCTGATGCTCGACAAGGCCCGCATCTCCGCGAGCAAGCAGCAGGTCTATCTCGCGGTGTTCGTGCCGCCCTCGCTGCCGGCCTCTTCGATCTATCCGGAACGGGGCTACACGCTGCTGGTGACGTTCTTCTGCTGCTTTGCCCTCTGCAGCGCCGGATCGCTCCTGCTCAGCGGCGTCAGGGACCAGCGCATCTGAGCGGCCGACGGCCGAGACCGCGCATCCTGCAACTTCCGGCATGCCTCAGGCGGCCTTCCGGAGAGACCGGCTCGTGCACTAGAAGCGGATTAAGGTCCCGAACCGTTCGCCCTGCGTCGTTGCCGTAAAACCCATGTCGGATTTCACAGACCTCGTCGCGCGCGCCGTCAGCCCTTCGATGAGCCGCCAGGAGCGCGAGGCGGTCTACGGTGTCGTGCGCCAAGCCGTCCTGCGGCTGCAGGAGCGCGAAAACCTGGATCCCGGGCACATTCAGGCCAGCCTGCAGGTGCATCTCGTCGAGGAGACGATCCGCGACGTCGAGTCCGACATCGTCCGCTTCCTCACCATGAAGAAGATGCAGGAAACCGCTGCCCGGCAGGACGCGGAAGCCGAGGCCCGCGCCGGAAAGCGCCGCTGAGCGGGTTGTCTTATCCGTAGGCCGCCACCGCCCGCACGCTGCCCGGCTCGGCCACGCCGATCCCGGACTGCACGTACTCGTTGAGTTTGTTGCGCAGGGTGCGGATCGAGATGCCGAGGATGCGCGCCGCGTGCGTGCGGTTGCCGAAGCAGTGGTCCAGGGTGTCGAGGATCAGGTCGCGTTCGACATCGGCGACGGTCCGACCGACGAGGCCGCGGGTCGCCGCCTCCGCCACCTGCGCGGCGCGCTCGGCCGGCCCGGCCGCGCCGCCGATGGCGTCGCCCTCCGGCGTCAGGACCGCGTCGTGGCCGATCTCGGCGCCGGAGGCGAGCAGCACGGCGCGGTGAAGGGTGTTTTCCAGTTCGCGCACGTTGCCGCGCCAGGGGCTCTTGGTGATCAGCGCAAGCGCTTCGCGGGACAGCGGGCGCACGGGCATGCCGTTGGCCTCGGCGTATTTCTTGGCGAAGAAGCCGGCGAGTTCGAGGATGTCGGCCGGACGTTCGCGGAGCGCAGGAATGCGCAGATGAACGACGTTCAGGCGGTAATACAGATCCTCGCGGAACGTCCCCTTGGCGACCTCCTCGGAGAGCTTGCGGTTCGAGGTGGCGAGCACGCGGATATCGACCTTCACCGGGGCGGAGCCGCCGACTCGGTCGATGACCCGCTCCTGCAGCGCGCGCAGGAGCTTGGACTGCAGGCGCACGTCCATCTCCGAGATCTCGTCGAGCAGCAGGGTGCCGCCATTGGCTTCCTCGAAGCGGCCGATGCGCCGGGCCACCGCGCCGGTGAAGGCGCCCTTCTCGTGGCCGAAGAGCTCGGATTCGAGAAGCGCCTCGGGGATCGCGGCGCAATTGACCGAGATGAAGGGCTTGTTCGCGCGGTTCGAGCGGGCGTGGACGTGGCGGGCCAAAACCTCCTTGCCGGTGCCGCTCTCGCCGGTGATCAGCACCGAGGCGTCCGAGCGGGCGACCTGCTCCGCGAGCTTGACCACGCGCTCCATGGCCGGATCGCGCCAGACGAAGCTGCGACCGTCGGCGGCGACCGCCTCCAGCACCGCCGCGATCATCTCGGGATCGGGCGGCAGCGGGATGTATTCCTTGGCACCCGCCTGGATCGCGGCCACCGCCGCCTTGGCATCCGAGGCGATGCCGCACGCCACCACCGGCGTGCGGATGCGCTCGTCGGCCAGCGCGGTCACGAACCGGCGGATGTCGAGGCTGACCTCGACCATCACCAGGTCGGCCCCCCGGGCGCGCAGCGTCGCGAGACCCTGCTCGATGCCGTCGGCATGGGTGACCGCGGCACCGCGGTTCATCGCGATCTTCGAGGCGGTGACGAGCTCGCCCGTGAGCCGTCCGACGATGAGGAGCCGCATGGCTCAATCTCCCAGTACGAGGGCCCTGCGACGCGGGCGCCGTTTCAGTGATCGTTCTTGATGATCTCGGTCATGGTGACGCCGAGGCGGTCCTCGACGAGCACGACCTCGCCGCGGGCGACGAGGCGGTTGTTCACGAAGATGTCGATGGCCTCGCCGACCTTGCGGTCCAGCTCCAGCACCGCGCCGGCTTCAAGGCGCAGCAGGTCGCCGATCGGCATCCGCGAGGAGCCGAGCACGGCGGAGACCACAACCGGCACGTCGAAGACCTGTTCGAGGTCGGAGGCGGTCTTCGGCGTCGTCGGCGCGTCGAGGACAGATTCCGGTCCGCTGCCGTCGAAGGAGGGGTCCAGGTCGCCGAGCTGCGGCAGGTGGAAATCGTCGCTTGCCATGATCGCGCTGCCTCAGCCGTGCCGTGATGAGAGAATGCCGGCGGCGTCGAGCGCCGCCGCTTCGACCCGTGCGCGCTCGCGAACGATGCCGCCGTCGGCCCATTCGATGCGGGCGTCGCCCTCGGGCATATCCGGTTCGCCGAGCACGACGAGGCGGCCCTCGAAGCCGCGCTCGCGCGCCAGCCGCTTCACGAGCGTTTCGGCGTCGTCGACGATCGCTTCGTTCACGCGCACGACGAGATGCGGCAGGCCGCGCACGTGCTGCAGCGCGGCCCGGGCCGCTTCCTCGACCGCCGCGAGCGGGCTCGCGGCGAGGGCGTCGCCCGCGAGCTTGCGCGCGAGCGCAGTGGCGAAGGTCAGGGCCTGGTCCTCGCGCTCGGCGTCGCGGGCGTCGGACTGGTTGAGCAATCCCGCCGCCGCCAGCCCGAGACGGGTCAGCGCATCCGAGAGGCGGGCCTGCGCCTGCGCTTCGGCCCGGAGGCGCCCCTCCTCCAGACCGCGGGCATAGGCGCGCGCCTCCGCATCGGCGACGGCGGCAGCCTCCTTGGCCGCGCCCTGCGCGTTGGGGCGGCGGAAGTCGGTGTCGAACAGGAACGGTCGGGCGTTCAATAAACCAGTTCCTCTTCGCCGCCGTTCTTGGCGATCATGATCTCACCCTTCTCGGCGAGGTCCTTGGCGAGCTCGGTCATCTTGGCCTGCGCCTCGTCGACCTCCTTGAGACGGATCGGGCCCATGGAGCTCATCTCGTCGTTGAGGTTCTTGGCGGCGCGGGTCGACATCTGTGCGAGGAAGAAGCCGCGCACGCGCTCCTCGGCGCCCTTGAGGGCGCGGCAGAGGGTGTCGTTTTCGACTTTGCGCATCAGCGTCTGCACCGAGCCGGCGTCGAGCTTCAGCAGGTCCTCGAACGTGAACATCAGCTCGCGGATCCGCTTGGCCGAGCCGCGGTTGCCCTGGTCGAGCGCGGCGAGGAAGCGCGTCTCGGTCTGCCGGTCGAAGGCGTTGAAGACGTCGGCCATCAATTCGTGCGCGTCGCGGCGGGTGCTCTGGGCGATGGTCGAGACGAACTCGACGCGCAGCGTCTCCTCGATGTGGCGCAGCGCCTCCTTCTGGACCGTCTCCATGCGCAGCATCCGGTTGAGCACGTCGATGGCGAATTCTTCCGGCAGGATCGTCAGGACGCGCGCAGCGTAGTCCGGGCGCACCTTGGAGAGGACCACCGCGACGGTCTGCGGGTACTCGTTGCGCAGGAAGGCGGCGAGGATGTCGGGGTCGATCTGGGTCAGGCTGCCCCAGACGCGCTTGGCCGAAGCGCCCTTGATCTCCGCCATGATCGAGGAGACCTGCTCGGGCGGAAAGATCTTGAGCAGAAGCGACTCGGTGCGCTCGTAGTTCGATGTGATGCCGCCGCCCGACGGCAGGCGCGAAACGAAGTCGACGATCAGCCGCTCGATGGTCTCGGCCTCGAGCGAGCCGAGCTGCACCATGGCGTGCGAGACCTTCTTGACCTCCTCCTCGTCGAGCAGGCGCCAGATCGCGGCGCCCTCGGCCTCACCGAGCAACAGAAGCAGCGTGGCGGCGCGTTGCGCGCCGCTGAGTTGATCGAAGCCGCCGCCGGACCCGGTATTGGCCAGGGGGCCGAAGTTTACGCCGGCAGCCATCGCCGGTCCCTTTCAAAGCTGGACGGAGGGGCGCTCATGTCAGTTGTCGTGGATCCAGTTGCGCAGGACCTCGGCGGTCTCGCTGGGGTTGGCGCGAACCATGTCGACCACGCGCTCCACGGTCTCGGCCTGGATCTTGCCGTTCAGCTTGGCGTGTTCGAGAAACTTGGCGGCATGCCCCTGCTCGGCGATCGCCGCGACGGCGACCTCGCCACCCGCCAGCGCCATTCCGGCCGGACCGGCCAGCATGACGGTCGGGGTCTCCGATTCGAGGACGCGCTTCAGCAGCGGACGCACCACGGCCATCAGCACCAGCAAGGTCAGCGCCGAAAGCACCGCGAGCTCGACCCAGCGCATGACGTCCTCCTTGGACGGGCTGAGGAGCGACTGCACGAGGCTCGGCTCGACGAAGTCGGGCGCGGCCGGTGCCTCCGCGAAGCGCAGGTTCACCACCTCGACCTGATCGCCACGGGTCTTGTCGAAGCCGATCGCGGTGCGCACCAGGGCCGAGATCCGCTCGATCTCGGCGGCCGGACGCGGCTGGTAGGCCGCCTTGCCGTCGGCACCCGGCACGTAAACCCCGTCCACGAGGACCGCGACCGAGAGCCGCTTGACGCGGCCGCCTTCGATGACCTCGGTCTTGGTGACGCGGGAGATCTCGTAATTCGTGGTCTCCTCGTTCTTCTGCGCCGTGTCCTTCTGGCTCGGCTGGGCCGCCGGCTGGCCGGCACCCGGCAGCTCGTTGCCGACGCTGACCTGCCCCTCGGCGCCGCCGGTCAGCGAGTTCTCGCTGCGGGTCTGGCTCGAGCGCACGACGCGGCTCTCGGGGTCGAAGGTCTCGGAGCGGCTCTCGATGCGGTTGACGTCGAGATCGGCCGAGACCTGCACGCGGGCGCGGCCCTGGCCGACGATGCCGGCGACGATTTCCTCGATCTGCGAGCGCAGGCGGCGCTCGATACCAGTCTGTTTCTCCTCGTAGCCGATGACGCCTTCCGCTTCGGCGCCGCGAGCGCCGTCGGCGAGCAGCCGGCCGCGTTCGTCGACGATGGAGACGCGCTCGGGCTTCAGGCCCTCCACGGCCGATGCCGCGAGATGGCGGATGGCGCGGACCTGCGAGGTGTCGAGATCGCCGACCAGCTTCAGCACGATCGCAGCGCTCGGCGCGTCGCGGTCGCGCTCGAACAGGCGGCGCTCGGGCAGCACCAGGTGAACGCGGGCGGCCTGGACCCGGCCGATGGCCCGGATCGAGCGGGCGAGCTCGCCTTCGAGCGCCCGCAGGTGATTCACGTTCTGGACGAAGCTGGTGGACGAGAAGGCGTCGCCCTTGTCGAAGATCTCGTAGCCGACGCCGCCCTGGACCGGCAGGCCCTTGCCGGCGAGGTCCATGCGCAGCCGGGCGAGGTCGGCGCGCGGCGCCATGATGGTCTGGCCCGCATCGCCCTTGGTCTCGTAGGTGATGCCGCGGGCGTCGAGATCGCGGATCACGGCGGCCGAATCCTGCATCGACAGGTCGGCGAAGAGCACGCCCATGTCGGGACGCGACATCCGCAGGATCACGAAGGCGAAGAAGCCGACGAGGGTGAGCGTCACCGCGGCCATGGCGGCGAGCCGCGCCGGCCCGAGCTTCGTCACCAGTTCGAGGACCGACTTCACGCGCTGGACGCCTGCGAGACAGATCGCGGCGCCGAACGCCCCGCCCGGCAAGATTTGCCGGGTGCGTGGTTAGCGGCCGGTTAAGAAAGCGTCATTCACCCCCTGAAACGAAAAAACCGCGCCCGCTGGTGCGGACACGGCTCGATCGTTCATCGACGGCGCCGCAAGAGCGCCGCCGGTCAGAATCTTAATGGCGATAATGCTGGATGCGCGTGGTGCGCAGGCCGGCAAGGCCGTGCTGATCGATGGAGAACTGCCAGCTCAGGAATTCTTCGGTGGTCAGCGTGTAACGCTGGCAGGCCTCTTCGAGGCTCAACAGCCCGCCGCGAACGGCAGCCACAACCTCCGCCTTGCGGCGGATGACCCATCGGCGGGTCGATACCGGAGGCAGGTCCGCGATGGTCAGCGGAGAGCCGTCGGGCCCGATGACGTACTTTACTCTCGGGCGGGGTGTCTCGGTCATGTTACGCTCTACACTCGACTGACCTGTCGAGATCGAACCTACTTGCGTCCGCTTAAAATATGTTGAAGCAGACCGTTCGGAGTTGATTCGTTTTTGCGCGAACCATGTGGACAACATGCTAAGTGCTCGCCGCAGCAAGATTTTTCACGGTCGACAGCAATAGCTTGGACGATCCGACGGACAGCACCGGTTCGCTTCCGCTGAGATCGACGCTCTGCACCGTACCGGTCACGGAGGTGTCGACGGCAACCGTGGAGCCTGTCGCGTCGAGCGCATCCACCTTGATGGAATAAGTGCCCGCGGCCTGGGTCATCCCCGACGAGCCCTTGCCGTCCCAGGTGAACGCGTTGGCGCCGGCGGTGAGCGTCGTCGACTTGGTGGCGACCACGTTGCCGTTGGCATCGCTGATGGTGACTAGGGCCTTCGTCGCGGCGCGGGCCGGCGTGAGCGTCCAGTTCGCCTTGCCGTCCGACAGCGTGGTCTTGGTGCCGTCCGCCGTGACCGTCTTGCCGATGAAGCTCGACGCGGTGGCCGAGGCCGAAGCCTTGGCGTTGGTCAGGATCGAATCGAGGCGGTCGTTCGTCTTCAACTGCTGCTCGACGCCTGCGAACTGCACCAGCTGCTGCGTGAACTGATTGGTGTCCATCGGGTCGAGGGGATTCTGGTTCTTGAGCTGCGTCGTCAGCAGGGTCAGGAACTGCTGGAAGTTGCCGGCGATCGCCTGCGAGCTGGTGCTCGCCGTGGACGCGGAAGAGGCCGTGTTGGCGATACTCGAAATGCCGGATGCCATGATCGTGTCTCCTCAGATGCGGATGTCGACGCGGCCGAGCCCGCGCAGGGCGCGAAGCGGCACGAGGTCGATCGGGACTTGGTCGATTCCGCTCTCGCGGCCGTTGCGGTCGATCTGGCCGCCGCGGCGGGCCTGGGCGTCGGATCCCGCGCCGCTCCGTTGATTCTCGCTGTCGCTGCGCAGCGACAGGCTGATACCGGCGCTTGCGTCGAGGCCGGTCTGGGCCAGCGCCTGCTGCAGGCTCGACGCATCGCGCTGGAGTAGCGCCAGCGTTTCCGGCCGGTCGACGACGAGGCGCGCGCCGACGGTGCCGGACTCCTTGTCGATGTCGATGGAGACGTCGATCCGCCCGAGCTCTTTCGGATCGAGGCGGATCTCGAAACGGTTGGATGCCCCGAGGGCACGTAGGCCGATCGTCATCGGCACCGCGCCGAGCGGCACGGGAGTAGGGGCAGGCGCGGCCGGTGCCGGCTGTTGGACGGCCGGCGCAGTCTTGGCTTCGGTCGAAGCCGGGAGTGTCGCCGTCCCGCCGCCGACCGCCGACGGCTCCGTGCCTCGCGAGGTCAGGGCTGCAGCCGCATCGTCGCCGGCGCCCTCCGACGCGATCTCGGCGAGGGCCGCGTCGAACCCCGCCTTCGCCGTTGCGCTGCCGCGCGCCGCGGTGTTGCCGCCGGCAAGGGGGGCCGTACCGCCCGTCGCCGAATCGGCAACCGCGATGTCGGCTTCGCCCTCCGGTTTGGCTCCGCCTGCACTGGTGCCCTGAGCAGGGGCCGAGACGACTGGCGGAGGCGTTGCAGAAGGGATCGCCATCATCGGAAGGGGTGCCGCCGATGCCGCGGTGTCAGCCTGCGGGACCGTTACCGTCTCGCTCTGACCCTCGACGGCGGCTGCCAGCGATTCCACAGGCTCGCCCTCAGCTCCCTGCACATCGGCCTGCTCCGCTACAGGTGCTTCGGCCTTGAAGGGCGTGGCGCGATCGGGAAGTGCTGACTTGCCGGGGATCGGCTTCGCCGGTGCCTCGGGGCGCGCCGCGCGATCGGTGTCGGGCGATCGGGCCGGACCATCTTTTTCTCGTACGGTCTCGTCCTGAGGCTCGGACCGGTCCGCTCGGGTCTCGCTGGTCTTGCCGCCCTCAGGCTCCGCAGCAGCCGGCTTGGGAGCGTTGGCCACAGCGGAGTCCGGCTTGCCGACACGCGATCTAGCGGCATCCACCCTAGCGGCGGTCGAGGCACGCAGTCTGGAATCGAGGGCGGAGCGCCGGTCGGCATCCTCCAGCGAGAACCGCTCGCGGCGGCCCTCGACCGCATCGCGCGTTTCGGCCGCATCGCGTCGCACATGCGATGTGCGCTGCGACGCTCGGCTTTCCACCACATCCCTCAACGTCAGCGCCATGCCTGATGCACTCCTTCACCGGAGGATCAGCAAGGGCCGAGCCACCCAAGAAACTCGCTAACATGCTCTCGATGAATAGTTATTTTTCGGCAGCATACGATTGCGCCCGGCGGAGATTGCCGGAGCCCGGCAGTTTCTTCCGGGTCCTTCGGTGCCGGACCCGTGCGCGACCGCATCCGCTGAAGCTCTCGGTGATCGCCTCCCGCCTGCGGGCATCTGCGCACGGGCGGTCGTGATCGCTGGAAACCCGGCCGCCGGATCGCTATACCCGCCCGCATCCGGCGCTCCCGGCCGAACGCTGTCGTGATGAACTCGCTCGATCTTCCCAAGCTCCCGCACGAGACGCGCGTCGTCGTCGCCATGTCCGGCGGCGTCGATTCCTCCGTCGTGGCCGGATTGTTGAAGCGCGAGGGCTACGACGTCGTCGGCGTCACCCTGCAGCTCTACGACCACGGCGCCGCGATCCACCGCAAGGGCGCCTGCTGCGCCGGCCAGGACATCAACGATGCCCGCCGCGTGGCCGATGCGCTGGGCATCTCGCATTACGTCCTCGATTACGAGGACCGTTTCCGCGAGTCGGTGATCGATCGCTTCGCCGAGAGCTATCTGGCGGGCGAGACCCCGATCCCCTGCGTCGAGTGCAACCGCTCGGTGAAGTTCCGCGACCTGCTCGGCATGGCCCATGATCTCGGCGCCGAGGCGCTCGCGACCGGCCATTACGTTGCGAGCCGACCGTTGCCGACGGGTGGACGCGGGCTCTATCGGGCGCTCGATCCGGTTCGGGACCAAAGCTATTTCCTATATGCGACGACGCCGGAGCAGCTCGCCTTCGTGCGCTTTCCGCTCGGCGAGATGGGCAAGGACGAGACCCGCCGCATCGCCCGCGACCTCGGCCTGTCCGTCGCCGAGAAGGCCGACAGCCAGGACATCTGCTTCGTGCCGCAGGGCCGCTACGCCGACGTGATCGCGAAGCTGCGTCCGGACGCCACGCGGCCCGGCGAGATCGTCGATCTCGACGGCCAGCCGCTGGGCCGGCACGAGGGGATCATCCACTACACGGTCGGGCAGCGCCGGGGCCTCGGCGTCGCCGCGGGCGCCCCGCTCTACGTCGTGCGGCTGGAGCCCGAGACAGCGCGCGTCGTGGTCGGGCCGCGTTCGGCCCTGGCGACGAGCCGCATCCGCCTCACGGACGTGAACTGGCTCGGCGAGCGCCCGCTTGCGGACGTCTCGGACCTCGAAGTCGCCGTGCGCGTTCGCTCGACCCGTGCGCCACGCCCGGCCCACCTGACCTGGAATGCCGAAGCGGGCTGCGCCGAGGTGATGCTGGACACGCCGGAGGACGGCGTCTCGCCCGGTCAGGCCTGCGTGATCTATGCCGACGCCACCGACCGCGCCCGCGTGCTCGGCGGCGGCACCATCCGGCGCATCCAGACCCTGCCGGCCGACGCCGCCGCACAGGCGGCGTGACCGACAAGAATCCTCCCGGAGACGATCGACGACATGCTGAGCGAGCGAGTGCCCGAGGCGAACGCGGCTGGTCCGAGTACGGCCCTGATGCGGAAGGCCTATGCCCGCTGGGCGCCGGTCTACGACGTCGTCTACGACAAGCTCACCGAACCTGCGGCCCGCGCGGCGGTCGAGGCTGCGGCCGAACACGGCCCGCGGGTGCTGGAGGCCGGCGTGGGCACCGGCCTGTCGCTGGGCTACTATCCGAAGGGCAGCTTCGTCTGCGGTGTCGACCTCTCCGAGGACATGCTGAAGCGCGCCCGCAACAAGGTGCGCCGCCGCGGCCTCACGCATGTGCGCGGCCTTCAGGTGATGGATGTCTGCCGTCTCGGCTATGCCGACAATTCCTTCGATGCGGTCGTCGCGCAGTTCCTGATCACCCTGGTGCCGGATCCCGAAGCCGCGCTCTCGGAGTTCCTGCGCGTGGTGCGCCCTGGCGGCGGAATCGTGTTGGCGAACCATTTCGGCCAGACCGACGGGCCGATGGCGCGGGTCGAGGAGATCGTCGCGCCGCTCTGCACCAAGATCGGCTGGTCGTCGGACTTCAAGTCCACGCGGATCGAGGCCTGGGCGCGCCGGAACGGCGTCGAGTTCTCCGGCGTGGCGCCGACTTTCCCGGGCGGTTTCTTCAAGATCCTGCGGATGCGAAAGGCCGGCTGACGGCCGGCCCGACGCTTTAGCGATGACCATCGCTCAAGAAACGTCCCCGGAGCACGGGCCGCCGCGTCGCAAGGCATGGCTGCGTTGGCTGCCGCTCGTGCTGCTCGTCGGCATCTCGATCGTGGTGCTAGTCTCGGGCGGGGCGCATCTGCTCGACTTCGACCGGCTGATGGCCTCGCGGGCCTGGCTGCACGAAGCCGTCGGCGCCGACCGGCCGCAGGCGATCCTCGTGGCAGCGGCGGCCTATGTCTGCTGCGTGGTCGTCTCGGTCCCCGCGACCCTCGTCATGAGCATGATCTGTGGTTTCCTGTTCGGCACGGTGACCGGCGCGCTCGTGGCGATCGGCTCGGCCACGACGGGGGCGGCCATCGTGTTCTCGATCGGCCGCTACGCCGCGCGCGACGTGCTTCTGCGTCGGGCCGGCTCGCGGCTCGGGCGGCTCGCGGAGGGCTTTCGGCGCGATGCCTTCGGCTATGTCGTCTTCCTGCGGCTGCTCCCGCTGTTTCCGTTCTGGATGACGAATCTCGGGCCCGCCATCTTCGGTGTCCGGCCGCGCACCTTCGTGCTCGCCACCCTGGTCGGATTGACGCCGGGCGCCTTCGTCTACGCAGCGACCGGCGCGGGGCTCGAAGACCTCGTGGCGGCCCACGAGGCGGCCAAGACGGCTTGCCTCGTGCGTGGGGACGAAACCTGCGATGCGGCGCTCGACCTGCGCAGCCTCGTCACGCCCGGCATGATCGCCGGGCTCGCAGCGCTCGCCGCTTTCGCGCTGCTCTCCATCACCCTCCGCCGGTGGCTGGAGCGGCGAGGCTTGCGCACGTAAGACTTGCGCACGATCGAGCCGCGTCTAACGCTTCGGCGTGCATATGCATGAAACTTTGGCGCGATCGGTCACGTACCGTACCGGTGACAGCCGCCTGTCGGCGGCGACCGTCGAACTGAAGAAATTCAGGGGATACGCACGGGTTAGCATTTGTTAACCTGACGTCAGCAGCGCAAGATTCGATTCTTTCCGAGACGACGTATCCGGCGTTCCCGCCACGCAACCGACGGTTCGTTCAAGGCCCGCAAGAGGTCGCCATGGGAGTGAGTATCGGTCGACAGTTCGGTACGGGCCAGGCCATCCCTGCTCCTGAAACCGTGCGCGCGACGCAGCCATTGGGCCGCAAGCCCCGGCTCGGTCTCTCGGCACGTCTCTTCCTGGTGACGGTTGCTTTCGTCGCCCTGGCCGAAATCATGATCTACGTGCCGGCCGTCGCCAGCTACCGCAAGAGCTGGCTGACGGATCGAATGACGGCTGCCGAGGTCGCGGCCCTCGTGCTCAATGCAACGCCCGACCACCATGTCTCCGACACGCTGGTGGCACAGCTCCTGACCGGGGTCGGCGCGCGCGAGATCGTCTTAGAAGGAAGCAGCGGGCGCCGCGTCCTCTCGCGGATGCCTGTTTCGGATGCCGCGGTCGAATCGGTGGACTTGCGCACCAGCGGCTGGATCGGCGGCATCGCCGGGTCGTGGTCCACGTTGGCGAGCGCAGCGCCTGCCGCGATCCGGGTGATCGGCAGAGGGCGGGACGGTGCCGACACCATCGAAGTCGTACTCGACGAGCGGCCGCTGCGGCAGGCCCTCGCGGCCTACGCACTGCGCCTGCTCATTTCCTCCCTCATCGTCGCCGCCGCTGCCGCCGCCATCGTGTTCTTCGTCCTGCAGCGGGTCTTCGTGCGTCCGATGCGGCGGCTCGCGCGCAATATCGCCGACTTTGCCGACAATCCCGAGAATGCCGAGCGCGTGATCGCCCCATCCGGCCGGATCGACGAGATCGGCGACGCCGAGGCCGCACTCGCCCGCATGGAAATCGTCCTGGCCGGCGAGCTACGCCATAAACGCCGCCTCGCAGGTCTCGGCCTGTCGGTCAGCAAGATCAGCCACGAATTGCGCAACCTGCTGACGACCGCTCAGCTTCTCGGAGACCGGCTGGAGAGCGTCGCCGACCCGGTGGTGCAGCGCGTGGCGCCACGCCTCGTCGCCACCCTCGACCGTGCCAACCGCTTCTGCGAGGCGACGCTGGCCTATGGCCGCGCCGCCGAACGGCATCCCCAGCGGCAGATGGTGCCGCTCGCGCCGATCCTCGACGAACTGCCGGACCTCGCCGCCCTCTCGCGGAACGCAAAGGTTCGGTTCACGATCCGGTTGCAGGCCGGGATGAACGTCGACGCCGACCCCGAGCAGCTGTCGCGCGTCTTGACCAACCTCGTGCGTAACGCGGTCCAGGCTCTCGATGCCGCGGGCGAAGCGTCGCCCCTGGTCACGATCGAGGCGGGGCGCCAGGGCCGCGAGGGCGCCGGCACCGTGACGATCGCCGTGATGGACAATGGCCCCGGCTTGCCCGACCGGGCCAAGACGCACCTGTTCTCACCGTTCCAGGGCTCGATGCGCGCCGGCGGAACGGGTCTCGGCCTCGCCATCGCCGCCGAGCTGGCGGAACTCAACGGCGGCACGCTCAGGCTCGATCCGACCGCCGCCGGCGCGCGCTTCCTCCTGGAAATCCCCGACCGGCAGGCGCAGGCGGAAGCCGCTTGAACGGCGTTACTCAGCCGCGGCCAGCGACATCTCCGGAACGGTCACCCCGATATCGCGCAACAGCGCCGCATCCGCGTCGGCCTCGTTGTTGGCCGTGGTCAGCAGGCGCTCGCCGTAGAAGATCGAGTTGGCGCCCGCCAGGAAGCAGAGAATCTGCGCCTCGCGGGTCAGGCCCTTGCGGCCAGCGCTGAGCCGGACCCGCGCCTTTGGCATGACGATCCGGGCGGTGGCGCACATCCGCACGAGGTCGAGGGGATCCACCGGCGGCCGATCCTCCAGCGGCGTACCCTCCACGGCGACGAGGGCGTTGATCGGCACGCTCTCGGGATGCGGCGCGTGGTTGGAGAGGAGCTGCAGCATCTCGACCCGGTCGCGGACTCTTTCGCCCATGCCGACGATACCGCCGCAGCAGACGCCGATACCGGCGTCGCGGACGTGTTCCAGTGTCTTGAGCCGGTCCTCGTAGGTCCGGGTCGAGATGATGTCGCCGTAGAATTCGGGACCGGTGTCGAGGTTGTGATTATAGGAGGTCAGCCCGGCCTCGGCGAGGCGCCCGGCCTGTGACGCCGTGAGCATGCCGAGGGTGACGCAAGCCTCCATGCCCATCGCCCGCACGCCGCGCACCATGGACAGCACCGAATCGAATTCGGGGCCGTCCTTGGGCTGGCGCCAGGCTGCGCCCATGCAGAAGCGGTGAGCGCCCTGCGACTTCGCGGCTGCAGCTTCCCGCAGCACCGCGTCGACCGGCATCAGGCGCTCGCGGGGCAGGGCTGCGCCCTTGTGGTGGGCCGATTGCGGGCAGTAGGCGCAGTCCTCGGGACAGCCCCCGGTCTTGATCGAGAGCAGTGCGGCCCTCTGGATGTCGGCCGGATCGTTGTGCACGCGGTGGACCGTCCCGGCCCGGTGAACGAGGTCGAGCAACGGCAGATCGTGGATCGCCTGAACCTCACTGAGGCTCCAGTCGTGACGGATCGGACTGTCGGGGAGGCGGGGGAGGGTCGTCGGCTGCGTCATGCGCCCATCAGGCGAATCCGCGCCGGAAAATCAAGACGGTGGCGTCGCACCCGGCCAAGGTTCGGTTGTCCACAGGGCATAACAGACCTACATGCGTCGTCCCCGGAGCCGATGCGCCTGTGACGGTATCGCGAGCTCGAACGGGCCTGCGTGGCTTTGGGGCTTGCAGTGACGGGGCGATCGCGGACCAGTTCTCTGCGCCGTTTCCTTGAGGCTCAGTGGGCCGGGTCGCTGTCGGCGTGTCGGAAGCGCGGGGAACAGGAACCGCGATCTCGGCGCATGGCCCACAGATCGTCAGGAGCGTCTGTGCCGTCCCGAGACACGGCGCAGAGGGTCGCGAAAAGCTTCGTTGACGCTTCCGCGCAATTCTAGGGAAAGGCCGGGAACCCTCTGCCTCCAGTAGCGTCACTTCAGGCTATTCGATCATGCGGCGCCTTCTGACGGGCGGCATCAAGGCGATCCTCGCCATCGCTGCGCTCTCCACGGCGGCCCATTGGGCCATGCGCGTCCAGCGCGACCCGGCAACCGTCGCGACCACCGCCGCCATGGCGGCGATCCCCGATCCCGTCTCGACGGGCTCGATCACCCCGCGCAAGGTCGAGCGGGCGCTCCCGGTCGCACAGCCGGTCGCGCAGGGCCTCGACCAGCAGCATCTGCTGAAGCTCATTTCCGGCGCCGCGCCCGAGAAGAAGCCGCAGAAATCGGTGGTGGCGAAGCGCTGAGCCGGGCTCAGCGCGCGGGTAGGCCCCGCCCGTCGAGCGGAGCCAGCTTCGGCTCCTCGGCCAGCGCGCTCGCCGCCAGCTTCCGACGTTTCGAAAACAGCGTCGCCATCCCGCCGAGATCGAGCGGCGTCGTACCGCCGGTGCCGTAGACAGACCTGTCGAGTGCCGACAGCGCGGCAACGCTCTCGGAATCGGCGTGCCAAACCTCCGCGAGTTCCGGCTCGGCCTGCATCCAACGGCCCAGGGCCGCCCGGAACGCCACCGCGTCGCCCGACGCCGCCGCGCGCTTCAGGGCAAGCCGGTCCGCCCGGCCGAGGCGCAGGACGCGGCGCCCGGTTCCGAGCCCGATCAACACCAGCCCTAACCCGAACGCCGCGAAGCCCGCTCCGCCGATCGCCGCCCATGAGGCCGAGGCCCGCGCCTTCAGGTCTTCTTCCCGATCCGGTGACCCGCCGCCGATCTGCCGGGCCGGGATCTCGGCGACCCGCATGGTCCGCGAGACCGTGTCGAACCACGGGATCTCGATACCCTCAAGCGCGATCACTTCGGCCACGCCTTTCTTGAGATCCCACTGGTAGGTCGCCCGCGCCACCGGGCCGGTCGGCGTGATGATCGTCTCGCGCTTCACCGGCCCGGCGAAGGTGACGATGCCGCGCGTGCGCATGACCGGTCGCGGCGGCAAGCCTTCGGCGAGCATGCCCTGCGCTTCCAGGGTAACGATACGGCGGGTGGTGTCCCCTTGGTTGATCGTCTCCGGGTCCGGGTCCCAGGAATCGGTGATGGCGACGTCGCGCGCCGGCAGCCACCACGGTTCCGGCGCATCGGGGCCGCCGCTCTCGCCGGTCCATTTGGCCACGGGGAAGGGGATAGCCTCCGACCGCACGTCGACGGTGCGGCGCTCGCCGTTGTCGTTGATCGTCAGCTTGTGGGTGAACGGCTCGATGACGAACGTGCCGGTGTGCTGCGGAAAGATCGCGATGGTGCGCTCAAACAGCAGCGCCATCTGCCCGTCGGGCATCCGGGTCCGCCCCCAGGTATCGCGGCCGAGCTGCGTCCAGGAGAAGTTGGTCAGCGCCGGCTGGCGGACCTCTTCGAGCAGGATCTGCGTGCGGTAGACACCACGCAGCTTCAGCAGGACCATCTCGCGGGCATAGGGGGGCGCGTTGCCGGCGAGTTCGGGGGTAACGGTGAGGGTGAGGTCGTCGGGTTCGAGGGCGTGGGCGGGGAGGGTGGCGAGGAGAAGGGCGAGCAGTAACGCCAGAACCCTCCCCCCTCTGCGGAGGAGCGATAAGGGAGCCAAAAACCCCAAAAGAATCACCACGGGTTGCTCCCTCCCGGGATAGCGGTGCCAGCCTCGATCCGGCGCCCCTGCTCGGCCTTGAGGCGCAGCTTGAGGAAGCGGCCGGGTTCGTCGGGCAGCGTCTGGAGCCAGAGCCGGTCGGGGTGAATCTCGTGGGCCTCGAAGCTCTTGGTGACGCGGCGCGCCTCCCGCTCCGGCGCGGCGGCGACCATGGCGGAGCCGGAGCCCTGCCGTCCGCGGCCGGCAGCGTCGCTGGCCGAGCCGCGCGCCTGCCCCTTTCCGGAATCGAGCGTCAGCTGTTCGGACTTGCCGCGCCGGGCGACCGGGCTGTTGCCGGGGATCGAGGCGCTCGATCCGGCCTCCTTGTTGCCGGCCAGTCCCTCGCCGCTGGAGGTCGCCTTGATGTCGTCGTCCTTGTCCTGGTTCGTGGTCTTGTTGAAGCGCGCGCCGTACTGCGCGGAGGCGTTGGCGATGCCGCCGCCGTTGCCGCGGTCGATCTCCTCCTGGATCAGCTTGGCGATCAGCGAGCGGTTGGCCTGCGCGTCGGCGTCGCGCGGGTTGAAGGCGAGGGCGTCGTCATAGGCCGCGACCGCGCCTGCGAGGTCGCCGGAGCGGGCGAGCGCGTTGCCGAGATTGTAGGCGCCGCGCCGGCCCTGCGCCCGGAAGATCGGGACGGCCTCGGCGTAACGACCGGCCTCGTACAGGGCCGGACCCCGCCAGGCCGGATCGACGAGGACATTCGCCGCAACGCCCGGCAGGCCGCTCACCATGAGCAGGCGCCCGAGGCTGGTCCGCGGCTCCGAGACCAGCATCAGCGCCAGGATCCCGGCGCCGGCCACGCCCAGCCCGACGAGCCGGGCATAGAGCCGCAACCGGCGGGGAAAGGCAGCGTTGCGAAAGGGCAGGGCGGCCAGAAACTGGCGGTGATCCGGTGCGGCGGCCATCACGCGCTCCGTCTGAAGAGGATCAGCGCCGGCACCAACGCCAGGAGCAGCAACCAGCGGCCGAGATCCTGGAAGGCCAGGACGCTGTAGCCGCCGGCGGCGAGGTGCTGGGCCGTGCTGGCGCCGACGCGGTCGAGAACCGGCCCGGCGGAATCGACATCTGCGACCCGGCCGCCACCGTCGGAGGCGAGCCGGTCGAGGGCCGCGGGGTCGGGCCGCGGCGCGCCGGGGGCCAGCGCCTTGCCGGCGGGAACGAACAGCGCGTGCAGGTGCCAGCCCTTGTCGCGGATCGCGGCGGCCTCGCGCTCGGCGGCTTGGCCCACGCCGTCGCCGTCGGTGATGAGCACCACGTCGGCGGCGACGACGTTCGCCTCGTCGAGGATCTTGCGGGCCAGGGTGAGCCCGCGCTCCGGGTGGCTGCCGCGATCCGGCACCGTGTCGGTGTCGAGGGCGAACAGTGTCGTGCTGATCGCTTCGCGGTCGGTGGTCGGCGAGACGGCGGTGTAGGCATCCCCCGCATAGACGACGAGGGCGACGGAGCGGCTGCCGGCCGCCTGCGCCACGGCCTCGGCCGCCTGCCGCGCCTCCTTGAAGCGCCCGCCCTCGGTGACGGATCGCGACAGGTCGAGCACCACCACGGTGGCGTCGAGGTTGCGGAAGGTCGACGTATCCGGCCGCTCGAAGGCCGGCCCCGTCAGCGCCAGGGCGATGATCCCGGCTACCAGGGCCGCGACGACGTTGGCCTGCCGCCGGCCACCGAGCACCGCCCCCCGCCGTTGCAGCATCGCCATCAGCGCCGGGTCTACCGCCCTGACCCAGTCACCGAGCGGCGCCGAGCGCCAGGCGGCACGCAGGGTAAGGATCGCGACGACGGGAATCGCGAGGAGCCAGAGGGGACGGAGGAGGGCATAGGCGTCGAGCATCACGCGTCCCGCCTCACTGCGAGCAGCCCGCAAGCGCAAAGCAGCGCCAACGCCGCCGGCCAGGGCCAGAGATCGCGCCGAAGCGGCACCGGCGGAGCCTGGGCACGGCCGCCTTCGAGCTGATCGATGGAATCGGCGACGGCGTTGAGGTCGTCCGTGGTCTTCACCCGGAAGGCCCGGCCGCCACTGACTTCGGCCATGTCCCGCAGGGTGTCGACGTCGACCACGTCCTGCTCATTGTCGGGGTTGTTCGCCATATCGATCGGCCCGAGCGCGATCGTATACACCCGCACGCCGAGTTCCTTCGCCAGCGCGGCGACGTCCTTCGGCGAGGTCTGGCCGGCATTATTGGCGCCGTCCGAGAGCAGCACCACGACCTTGTCGGAGGCCGGCGGCGGGCCGTCGCCGTCGGCGCTCGCGATCTGGGCCGGGGCGAGGCGCTTCAGGGCGAGGCCGAGACCGTCGCCGATCCCCGTGGAGCGTCCGACGAGGCCGATCGTCGCCTCCTCCAGTGTCCGCGCGACGGACGCCGTGTCGAAGGTCGGAGCGGCGGCGACGTAGGCCTGATCGGCGAAGGCCACGAGGCCGATGCGGTCGCCGGCCCGGCGCCGGATGAAACCGGCGCCGACGCGCTTTACCGCCGCCAGCCGGCTCACGGTCTCGCCGTCCAGCGAAAAATCCTTGCGCTCCATGCTGCCCGAGAGGTCGAGCGTCAGGATGATCTCGCGGCCCGAGGCCGGCAGGGCGTTGGCGGAGAGCACGAGGCGCGGGCCGCTGAGCGCAGCGACCAAGGCGACCCAGAGCGTCCAGACGAGCCAGGTCCGCCGCCGCCCGCGCGCGATCAGGCTCTCGCCGCGCTCCGCACCGCCGACGAGGGAGGGGGGCACGCGCAGGGCGCCGCTCGTGCCCTCGCGCTCGGCCGGCACGAGGCGGGCGAAGACGATCGGCGCGGCCAGCAGCAGCAGCGCGTAGGGCGCCGCGAGGTCGAAGGCGGAAGCGAGAGCCGAGAGCCAGGCCGGCATGTCACGCCTTGATCCGGGAGAAGAGGCGGCCGAGTTCGGTGTCGATCGCCGCCGGGTCGGCCGCCGCCGGCCGGCGGTAGAGGCCGTCGACGAAGGCTCGGCCGGCGCCACGGCTGAAGAAGTCGGTGGCGAAGGTACCGTCGAGCTTCTGGGCCCAGGCCGTGCCCCGGGCCGATGCGGCCTCCTCGCCCTCGAGCGTGCGGACGATCCGGCGCAGCAGCCGGGCCTGTGCCGTCAGCCGCGTCTGCGGATCGAGGTTCCTCGCGCGTGTCAGTTCGTGCAGCGCCGCGCGACGGACGGTCGAGCGTCTTCGCGCAAGCAGGATGCGGGCGAGGCCAAAGAGCAGCGCGGCGGCGAAGCCGAGGGCGATGGCGGCGACGATCTCACCTTGCAGGACGCTGCTGCCGCCGGCGGGCAGATGCAGGCCGCGGAGGGTGGAGAGTTCCGGATTCATCGCGGCGCTTCCCCCTCTGCCCGCCAAGCGTGGAGAGGCGATGCCGCAGCTGCGTCGTGTCGCTCACAGCATCGCATCGAGCCGCTCCATCAATGGCGCGTAAGCCTCGGGTCCGGTCTCGACGTCGATGCGCAGGCCCTCGATGCCGCGGCGGTGCATCTCGGCGAGACGATCGTCGGCGGACCGGGTGCTGCCCTCTGCGCGGACGGCTTGGATGGTGCCGCGTTGGCCGTCGGGCGTCGCAAAGGGATAGAAGCCCGGCGACCGCATCCGCTCGAAGGCGTCGGAGACCAGCAGCAGGCGGATCGAGAGGCGCTCGGCCAGCACCGTAAGCAGGCCGTCGAACTCCGGACCCGGCGTGTCGAGGGCGGTCGCCATGACGAGGTGGCCTCCCGACGGAAGCAGCGAGCCCGCGAGGTTCAGCATCGGCCCGAAGGGCGGGTCTTCCTTGGGTCCAGCTGACAGCGCGACGGCATGGGCCTGGGCCATGGCGCCGGTCACTGCGATCATGGCACGCTCGCCGCCGCTCGGGCGGATCACCACGGGCTCGCCGGCCCCGGCGACGATTAGCCCGACGCGGCCGCCATCGCCGACGACGCGCCAACCCAGGAGCGCTAGGGCTTCCGCCGCCGCCACCGAGCGAAGAGCCCGGCGCGTCCCGAACAGCATCGAGGGCCGGAAATCGGCGAGCAGCACCACGGTGCGGTCGCGCTCGTCATGATGGGTGCGCACATGCAGCTCGCCGGTGCGCGCGGTGGCGTTGCGGTCGATGAAGCGCATGTCGTCGCCCTCCGACCACAGGCGCACGTCGTCCGGCTCCGAACCGCGCCCGCGCTTCTTCGTGACGATGCCTCCCGGCAACCCGGCCAGAGTGCGCGACGATGGCGAAACGCCGCGCCGGGCGAGATGGCGCAGACCCATCAGAGTCTCGCCGGAGAGATGGATGCCGGGGGCTTGGTAGGGGTTGGTCGTCGGGGCGGGGGAAGCGGTCATGATTGCACCGCGACGACCCTCTTCCCTTTGCGGGAGAGGGGGGAGAGCCTTGGCGCGCTTCTCCCGGAGATCGACATCACCTCACAGAGCCCGTGTCTGCGCCACGAGCCCGGCGATGATCCCCCGCGCCGTACGCCCCTCAGCCGCGGCGCGCCAGGTCAGGCCGATGCGGTGGGCGAGGGCGTCGCTGGCGAGCGCCGCGATGTCCTCGGGAACCACGTGATCACGTCCGTGCAGGTAGGCCCGCGCCTTGCCGGCCACCATCAGCGCCAGCGTGCCGCGCGGCGAGGCCGGATGCTCGATCGCGGCGCGCAGTTCCTTCGAGACGGACTCGTTGCGCGTGCCGGCGACGATGCGGACGAGATAGTCCTTGAGCGCGGGCGAGACGTAGGTGGCAAGCGCGGCCTCGCGCGCCGCGAGTATCTCGTCCACCGAGAGCTTCACCGCGATCGGCTCGGCGTGATGGTTCAGCTCGCCCTCGACGAGGTCGAGGATCTTTCGCTCGGAGGCCTCGTCGGGCATCTCGACGACGACGTGGAGCAGGAAGCGGTCGAGCTGGGCCTCCGGCAGCGGAAAGGTGCCCGCATGCTCGATGGGGTTCTGCGTCGCCACCACCATGAACGGGTCGGGCAGCTTGTGGGTGTGACCGGCCACGGTGATCTGGCTCTCGGCCATGGACTCGAGCAGCGCCGACTGCACCTTCGGCGGGGCGCGGTTCACTTCGTCGACCAGAATCAGAGAGTGGAAGAGGGGGCCGGGCAGGAATTCGAAGATCCCGGCATCCTGGCGCCACACCGTCGTACCGGTGAGATCGGCCGGCATCAGGTCCGGCGTGCACTGGACGCGGGCGAACGAGCCGTCGAGCCCCTCCGAGAGGCGCTTCACCGCACGGGTCTTGGCGAGGCCGGGAGCACCCTCGATCAGCAAGTGGCCGCCGCCGAGCAGGCCGATCAGCAGCCGTTCGACGAGGCCGGCACAGCCGATGAGGCCATGTTCGAGGCCGTCGCGCAGGGCGAGGATGCGGGAGCGCAGGTGGTCGTCGGCAGCGGAGGGGGCCGATGCCGGGCGCTCGGCCAGGATGGCGCCGCTCATGAGCGCTGCGTCCGACGGGACTTGGCTGGGCCGATCACCCGCATGATACGCGTCTCCTCGTTGTGGCTTCTTAGGAGGACCACATTCAGCGGATGTGCCCGTTGCTGCAGGCGCACGTCAATCCCGGGCGCGATCGGCAAGCTCCGGTCGGTCAATTTGCCCGAGGGAGCGACCGCTCGAACGCGATGGTCACCGAAGCGTCACATGGCTTCGACATCAGCACGCCATGGCCGGCCCCTTCACCATCGCGACACCCGAAGCCCTGAATTCGGCGATCAGCCTCGCCGTCGCCTTCGGACTCGGAACGCTGATCGGGGCGGAGCGGCAGTATCGCCAGCGCACCGCGGGCCTGCGGACGGCCGTGCTCGTCTCGGTGGGAGCCTCCGCCTTCGTAGACCTCGGCATGCGGCTGACCGGTAGCGACGGCGCGGTACGGACCGTCGCCTACGTGATCTCCGGCATCGGCTTCCTCGGTGCCGGCGTCATCATGAAGGAAGGCATGAACGTGCGCGGCCTCAACACGGCCGCCACGCTCTGGTGCTCGGCCGCAGTCGGCGCGTTCGCCGGGGCCGACCTTCCGCTGGAGGCCTGCTTCGTCGCCATCGCGGTTCTTGCCGGCAATACGCTGCTGCGTCCGCTGGTGAACCTCATCAACCGCATCCCGATCGACGAGAGCGCTACGGAGGCGACGTACGAGGTGCAGGTTACGACGGAGGCCGAAACGGCCGGCCCCGCGCGCGATCTGTTGGTGGAGCGGCTGGAGGCGGCATCATATCCGGTCAGCGGCGTCGAGGTGGAGGAGCGCGGGGAGGAAGTGGTCGATGTCGTCGCCACCCTGACCGCAACGGCGGTAGACTCTAAAGAACTCGATACCGTCGTGGCCGAGCTCGCGGCGCAGCCCGGCATCCGTCACGCCACGTGGTCGGTACAGACCGGCGATTGAGCCTCGCTCTGCCGTCGTGCGCAGACGCACCGCTCGGCAACGGCCGCGATCTTCCCCCGCACCGCGCCTGTACCAATCTGACCTCCAGCGGCACCGATCCTTGAAACCGGCTCCGCAGGAGAACGACCATGACCACATCACAAAAGAACGCACTGATCGTCGGCGCCTCGCGCGGCCTAGGGCTCGGCCTCGTCGAGACCTTCCTGAAGCGCGGATGGCGCGTGACGGCGACCCAGCGCAAGGCGTCGCCGGACCTCGCGAAGCTCGCGACCGAAGCCCTCACCATCGAGACGGCCGACATCGACGACGACGGGGCCGTCGCCGCCCTGCACGACCGCCTGAAGACGCGGAAATACGATCTGGTCTTCGTCGTCGCCGGCGTGGCGACCCAGGCGCACGATCCGCTCCATGAAGTCCCGCGCGATGTGGCGGCGCAGGTCTACCTCACCAACGCGGTGAGCCCGATCCGCTTCGCCGAACTCTTTGCCGATACGGTCGCGCCGGGGGGCACCATTGCCTTCATGAGCTCGATCCTCGGCAGCGTCGGGCTCAACGAGAGCGGCGGCTGGGACAATTACCGGGCGAGCAAGGCCGCACTCAACACCAATGCCCGCAGCTTCGAGGTCCGTCATCGGGAACGGCCGTTCGGCATCCTACTGGTGCATCCAGGCTGGGTACGGACCGACATGGGTGGTGCCGAAGCCGACATCGATGTCGCGACCAGCGTTACCGGCATGGCCGACGTGATCGAGCGCCGCCTCGGCGAACGCGGCGCAGCCTATCTCGACTACACAGGTAAGACCCTGGCTTGGTAGGCAGACCAGCCGCCGCCGGGGAATCGAGAGGGTCTCCGGCGACGTGCAGCCCTCTTTACGATGAGAGGCAAGGCCGCGAATCCCGAATGCCGCTGCCGATGAGGGCGAACTTCGGTCGGTACGCTCCGCAGAAACCACTGAGCCGCGGATGCGGCGAGAAGGCGCAGACGTGGGTTCTTTGTGCTCAGCGGTGGTTCCAACGCCGTCAGACGGGCGAGACCGGCCAAGCCACCATCCTACCAAATATCGCGCTGCACGGGACGATCCGGCAACCTTTGAGCCGCGATATGGGCGAAAATCGACCGATGTCTGGCGTGGGGATCATGGCTCGAGAGATCTGGGCGATCGCGCATGCGGTGAAAACATGCAATGGCATGTAAGACCTTCATAGAAATTTCTCGCACAAATTCGTTATAGTGCGATGCACAATAAGATTTGTGCGTGGCAAGGCGAGCTTGGCCGTTGAGTTTTTGTTCACAACGTCTTGACCGTGCCCTTGCCGCAGCTTGTGGAAGCGAGTTGACGCCGTCCGATTTTTTCTTAGAGTTCGTTCAAGCTTCGGTTTCCAGAGGGGTCGTCCAGGGATGGCGATCCTAGCCCGGCTGGTCCTTTTTGCGCATCGCGTGGAAGGACTTACCGCGAGCTGCCGAAGCGAAATTCGATCCCTGTCGCAAACAGCAGACCGACCACGACCACGGCGCCATGCCGAAGGTCGAGGAAACAAGGTCTGCCGGAGGAATCCATGAGAGCGGTCCATCTTCTTGCACTCGGTGCGGGTCTCGCAGTCGCGACCCCGGCCCTCGCCAACGAAAGCGTTCTGAAGTCCATCGCCAACCCGGCCGAGCAGGCGCTTCAGACGGTCGACTACGCCAATACGCGCTATTCGAAGCTCGATCAGATCAACGCCTCCAACGTGAAGAACCTCCAGGTCGCCTGGACCTTCTCGACGGGCGTCCTGCGTGGTCACGAGGGTTCGCCTCTCGTGGTCGGCAACATGATGTACGTCCACACCCCCTTCCCGAACATCGTCTACGCCCTCGACCTCGACCAGGGCTCGAAGATCGTCTGGAAGTACGAGCCCAAGCAGGATCCGTCCGTGATCCCGGTCATGTGCTGTGACACGGTCAACCGTGGTCTGGCTTATGCCGACAACGCCATCCTG
>NZ_BJZT01000010.1 GCF_007992175.1 Methylobacterium haplocladii
TGAGCTCCGCCATCGCAAAATAGGCCGACGCCTTCCTCAGGATCTCGTTGGCCTGCCGGAGTTCGCGGTTCTTGCGCTCCAGCGCCTTGATCCGCTCCCGCTCCTCCGTCGTTGGTCCAGCCCGCTGGCCCTGGTCCCGCTCGGCTTGCCGGACCCAGTTCCGCAGCGTCTCGCCCGAACAGCCGATCTTGGAAGCGATCGAGCGGATCGCCGCATATTGCGAGCCGTGCTCGTCCTCGTGGTCGAATACCATCCGGACCGCGCGCTCGCGAACTTCAGGCGAAAAGGGTCTGCTTCGCTTCGTCATGGCTCCATCCTCGCAAGAGTCGGAGCCTCCGGGAAACCCGGAGCGGTTCAACCACGACCTTCGTGGCAGGCTTGCGCCTGTCGGGGATCACCGCTCCCTTCGTATTGGACGGGCCGATCAACCGGCAGGCCTTCCAGGCTTATGTCGATCGGGTGCTGGTGCCGTAACTCATGCCCGGCGACGTTGTCGTGATGGACAACCTCGGCAGCCACAAGGGACCAGCCGTGCGCGCGGCCATCGAAGCGGCTGGGGCGTGGTTGCTATTCCTTCCGCCCTACAGCCCCGACTTCAATCCGATCGAGATGGCCTTCTCCAAGCTCAAGGCGTTGCTGCGCAAGGCGGCCGAGCGGACCGTCGAGGCACTGTGGTCGGCCATCGGACGGCTCATCGACACCGTCACACCCGACGAATGCGCCAACTTCTTCGCTGCCGCAGGATACGACCCAAATTAAACCAAAAACGCTCTAGTTTACAGGGTATGGTATTAACAATGTTGCAGACGCTCCATTCAAAAAAATCAAAAAAATCTATGTCGGATCTATTTGTACCCGAAGCTCAACAAAGCGATTGGCTTGGAATCTCTAACTGGCAGACCGATCGGACGACGAGAACGATCTTATCGTGCTCATCCCGAACTTTTAAGACAACGGAATAGCTTCCATCTTTGTCACCTCCTGCCGCTAGCAGTCCGGTAACCGCCTTCAAGGCGCCGCGCCTCAGCGTTGCCTGATTCTGGAATTCGCAGCCAATATGATCCCGGTAATCGAGATCATCCTTGGTGTCGAAAAAGTACTTTGGCATTTCCATTCTACTTCAATGTCTTCGGTCGATAATCTGAAAGGGTATCCCTCTCAGCGACTAATCGGTGCCTCACGGCGCGTGTCGGAAGGAGAACAGCCGTATAACCTGCGGTAACGCTGCCCAAAGTCACTCATGTGGACGAAGCCCCAGAGTCTAGCTATATCGGCGATTGACCATTCCGCCTTGGCAACTGAGAGTAGATCGCGATGAGTGCGCTCTAAACGCTGGTCAATGATAAACTGGATGGGCGTCTGACCTGTTTCTTTCTTAAATTTATCTTGCAGCGATCGAACGCTAATGCCGGCTACAGATGCAATATAAGCTAAGCTCAGCTCGCTTGATAAATTTGCTCTAATATAATCGACTGCCAATTTTACCGGATGTGATGGCGCATCGGCCGGTTCATATGATTCTTTACTATCAAGTCTTGGCCACGCCGATAATAGCTGATAGCTCATAATTTCCTGTATGAGCGGTAATAGCATATCTGATGGTTGTAATGAGTCGCCCAATCGACTCATTATCAACTTGACGGTGCAGAATAGAGCCATCATGCCGGGATTGGCCATTTCCGCTACCGGTGAAAGCGAGGGTAAGTCTGCGTGGTCGCTGCCTGTCAACGCCCTGTTTGCAGCGATGAGAGTTTTCACCGGGATCGTTCCGCTGATCGAGTTGATCGCCCTAGGTGCGCAAACGTCTTTTATGCCTTCGAAGGTGGCCAGCGTAGCGTGCGTTATGGACCCCAGTATATCTCCGTTCCGGTGCGAATAAACGATGTGGCCGCTTGTAATGAAGCGCACAGTTAAAAGGTCCGCGGAAAATTTAGGTTGAGTTATAAAGCCACTGCCCGAACGTGTCTCCCACAAACTAAGCAGATCGCTTTGAGTTCCGTGAATATTGATATCAGGTTTAGCTCTATTCAAAATATCGAAGTTAACTGCAATGCCCCCGATGTCATTGAAATTACGGAGCTGGCGCGCGGAATTAATACTCACAGAAAACCGGGACTGGGGCCGCCACGAGTTTTCATCGTGCCGGTCCTTGCCCATTATCATATTCAACTGCCGCCCCGTGAATAATTTACGCCTTTCGACCGGCAGGCGACATTGTGGCGGATACATTGCAGGACCAGACGCGGTGACGCAAGTCCCACAGGAGATTTAACTCAACATCAAAAGCGGTAACGAGCCTATAAATATTGCGTATATTGCTATCATTTTTGCGCGAAATGCGTATTAGGATTTTGAAAACCTTGGCGATCTATAAAGTTGTGCGGTGAGAGGGAATACATGAAGAAGTTTCGTCAACGCGCCATTGGATCGGAATGATCTGCAGCCGGTAGGACATATCGGTCTCGTGCGACGTCGATCAGGTCGAGGTGCTCGCAAGCGATCGCCGGGCTCTTTCTGACTTGTATGATTTCCGTACCCAATCGCGGATTGTGGCCGTCATATCGGCCAGATTCGCGAGAGTGCGATACCGTCATCGCGACCCATATGCCTTGCTAATCGAGCGGAATAAAAACACGAGCCTAGCACGTTGCATCGGCAAAATTCGGCAGAATTTTCAGAGCCTGAGAATGCGCAAGACTATTTCTAGATGCGTCGGAAAAACATCGCAAACAGCCTTGAGCGGATTACGGCACAAGTCGGATGCACTATGATATTCAAGTTAACGACAATGGATATCTTTCAGCCCGCAGAAATTAATACTCAGGTTTTATTGCATAATGGTCAATAATATATTATCTTATCTGTAATTTAAGTCAGAATTGCGGACTAGTTATTTAATAAATCGAGCAACCTGATTGATGCGAAACTAGACAAAATGTGAGAAAAAGCTACATTAAGATTGACTACCTAATTGCTTGAAATCGAGGTGAAAGAAGCTATAGCTCCAAAAGATTGATGTTGTGGCACTTTCTATATGAAGGCCATTCCTTGAATGCCCAGAGTGGGTCGGATCGATGTCAAGCTCGGCTGTCGTTGTACTTACTGATAGGTTTGATTGAGGTCACGCACTGTGTGACGCTGTCCGAATGATGGCCCGCTGTCGCGTCGCCGGTGTCGATGAGCAGTGGTTGAACCTTGAGTCCGTCATCGGTGTCATCGCAGATCTCGCCTTGGAGCGTCCGAATGCGATCCGTTGCCTTCGCAGGTTGGCCGCGAGGCGCGGCGACCGTCGTATACCGTTGATTTACCTCACACGGACCGGAACGGATGCCGTGCTGCGGGAAACGGGAAACCTCGGCATTATGGCCTGCTTCTCGGCTCTTGCCATTGAGCCGCGAACAATCGTTGCAAGCCTGTTCCGTTTGATCGCTCCTGGAAAAACCACGACGGATTTGCTCGTCGAATACAATTTCGAATTGGTCGGTTCGCTCTTCAGTGAGATTTTCGCAGCGGCCCGGTCCGGATCGCTGGACATGAAAACTGTCGACGAAGCCGTTGGTCCGCTTCTCGCCGCCGTACAGGAAGGAGGACTGAACCGGTGGATTACGCTCATACAAGCGCACGACGACACCACTTTACGACACTGCCTTCTCGTTGCGGGCTATGCAGCACACTTTGCTATTCACCTCGGCTTGTCGTCCTCGGAGCGGGCGACAATGATCCGCGCCGGGCTGATACACGATGTCGGTAAAGCGCTAATCCCTCTTTCGGTTCTGAACAAGCCTGGCAAGCTCAATTCGAGCGAGATGGCAACGATGCGGGATCATGCAGCGCTCGGTCACGAAATCCTAGTCGCGGCTGGATCTGCCGATCCAATTATGCTCGCGGTCGCGCGACATCATCACGAGATGCTTGACGGCTCTGGATATCCGGACGGTCTCCGTGGCGATCAGATCGGTGATACGGTTCGTCTACTGACGATCTGCGACATTTACGCGGCGCTGACGGAGCGACGACCCTATCGACCACCGATGCCGCAGACGGAAGCATTGCAAATCCTGCGCGGGATGACAGGCAAGCTCGAACCGGCACTCGTCGAGGCCTTCGCGATATCGATCGAGGGTAAAGCGAAGCGGCATGAATACATTGCAGCTACTGCATAGTATAGAAAACTGGGTGTTTTTCAGGACTGGAACAAAAATATTACCCTATAAAAATGCCGTCTTATCAATTCCATGCAGTAATTCGGTATTTCATATCGTTTCGAACTGCTGAGTTGTGGAACACAAAATCAAACTGATAAAAGCTTCAATATAGACGCGTACGTTCTGTCGGTTTATACGTGAAATTCTGTCAAGCTCGATGTAAGCCTCGATAAGACACGTGATAAAAATCTCCCCAAAAAGGATATGCTATGCTCGACTTTGGTCTTGATAAGACAAAAGCTAAAATCGCTGCCTTGAATCGCTCCCAGGCAATCATCGAGTTTAAACTCGACGGCACAATCCTGACTGCAAATTCAAATTTCCTGGCGGCCACTGGCTACACCCTCAATGAGATCACGGGGCAGCATCACAAGCTCTTCGTCGATCTGGTCTATAGCCAGAGTGCGGCCTACGCTGAGTTCTGGGAAACCCTGCGCCGCGGCGAGTTCCAATCAGCCGAGTTCAAGCGGATCGCAAAAGGGGGGCGGGAGATCTGGATTCAGGCTTCGTACAATCCTGTGTTCGATCGGGCAGGCAAGGCGGTCAAAGTTATCAAGTTCGCGTCGGACATCACGGCGCAGAAGCTCCGTAGTCTCGATCTGGATGGGCAGATCGCAGCGCTAGACCGGTCGCAGGCCGTCATCGCGTTTGCCCTCGACGGCACTGTCCTGACGGCCAACAAGAACTTCCTCGACACGCTCGGCTACCGGCTCGAGGAGATAACAGACCGCCACCATGGCATGTTCGTGGACGAACGGGAGCGGAATAGCGAAGCCTATCGCCAATTCTGGGCGAGCTTGGGCCGGGGCGAGTTCAAGTCGGCCGAGTACCGACGCATCGGCAAGGGTGGCCGCGAGATCTGGATACGAGCCACCTACAATCCGATTGCCGATGCGGATGGCAAGCCGATCAAGGTGGTGAAATTTGCAACCGACATCACGGATCAGGTGCGAGACCGGCATCGCCGCGCGGACGCGCAGAAAGAGATCGGTCTCGATCTCGATGCCATCGGCGTTGCGGTCAGCGACGTGACCCGGCAGACCACGGAGGCCGCCGGCACTGTCGGGCGCGTCTCGAGCGAGATCCAATGCGTGGCATCGGGTGCTGAAGAGCTCTCGGCGTCGGTGAGCGAAATCAGCCAGCAGGTGAGCTATGCCGCGAAGATTGCCGGGGAAGCCGTAGAGCAAGCACAACGCACCGGAGCGATCGTGCAGGGTTTGAGCGGACAAGCGGCCCAGATCGGCGACGTCGTCGCCTTGATTCAGGGAATTGCTGCTCCGACGAACCTCCTGGCACTCAACGCCACGATCGAGGCGGCGCGGGCAGGCGCAGCAGGCAAGGGCTTTGCCGTCGTGGCTGCCGAGGTTAAGGCGCTGGCGGAGCAAACGGCCAAGGCGACGGACCAGATCCGAGATCAGATCGCGGCGACTCAATCGGCGACACGGGAAGCCGTGGTGGCCATCGACACGATCCAATCGACCATTCGTACACTGAACGATGTGTCGGGTTCGATCGCGGCTGCCGTGGAAGAGCAATCCGCCGTAACGCAGGAGATGTCGGGCAGCATGCAGACGGCGTCGCACGGGGTGAGCACGATCGCGACCGGCATGGACGCCATCGCTCTGGCGAGCGAGCAGGTCGATCAGGCGACGCGCAAAGTGCGCGAGGCTTCACGCTCAGTGGGCTGAAGTCGTAGACATCAACAAGAAGCAGAAATGTACAGGTGAGATTCTTGAACTGTAGCAGGGAGCCTGCCGAGCTTTTACACGATGTGGGGCGCTGATTGAACGACCACTCGAAACCGTCCGGCACTCCGGATTTATGCACCAAGGCGCACATCAAAACGGCCTCGTGTGAGCGAGGCCGTTTCTTCGTCGTTGTTTCGCGGTTGGCCTGCGGGGCGATCGCGTTGTTCCCTTGGAAGGGTCGACGTTTTCTACGGACGGGTCATGGGCTCGGCGTGCCTGAGCCGGTAGATCGAGCCGTCCTGTATCTTGTACGCCGCCGTTCAGAACCGGTAGCCGAGGCCGGCTCCGACAATGAGCATGTTCATCTCGGCCGTTACCTTCACACCTCCGAGCTCGTAGGCCGACCGCGGAAGGAAGACGTATTTTACCATTGCGTTTGCGAACCAATTGCCGGTGATGCGATAATCGAAGCCGGCCTGGAGCACAGGGCTGGCCTGGGACTTCAATTTGAAATCCGGGATGCCCCTGGCCGGCTCGATGGCGAGGGGTGTCGTCGCGGCGACACCAACCCCCAAATATGGATTGAGGCGTGCGATCGGCAGAAAGTGGTACTGTACGATCCCCATTGCGGCTGCGTTCCAGATCGATCCGATCGCGATGTCGCCCACCAGCGAGTTCCGGATGGCCGGGCGAGTTCGAACCGCACCAGCTTGGCCTTCGATGGCGACGTGATCCGTCAGAAAATACGAGACATCGAAGTCCGGGAGGATGGCAGCGGGGGTGTCGATCTTCCCTCCGATGAGATCAATGTGAGAGCGCCGTTGCGTGGGGATCGACCCACTGAGACGGCCGCGGACGAGCCAGTCCCCTGCCTGCAAGCCCGCGTCCATTCCGACGGATTTCGCGTCTGCTTCAACCAGAGAGAAAGGCTCCGCCGCTCGCGTGGCGTGCGCACTCAGACCAAACGCAGGAAGGCCGACACAAACCAACGCCAGGGGAAAGGTAAATGCCGACATGGGAACATATCTCGGAGGTCTGTGCGACACGATAGGTTTCCTGAATTCGGGTTCCAAAGTCAGCGACGCGTTCGGTTGCTTCTTATGCAGCAAACCGGAACAAGGTTCTCAAAGATTTACGATTGAATGGATTTTATAAAAATGTAGTTCGGAGAGATTTATTATGACTCGATACAGATAAGATTTTTATAATTCGCGCTTAGAGATGCCATGAACGAGGAATCTCAACCGTTGATATTTCAGGCCGTAAAAAATCGGGCGAACGGTTGGCTTGACTTCAGAAAGGTGTGTTAACGACGGTATATCTATTGAGCGAAATTAAATAATAAATTAAGCGTTCTTGTTGTAAGTGTCGTTCATGGCTCTGGACCTTAACACGCTTCACTTCGCCAGCGCGGCCAGCCGGTGCGCCTACGTCATCGTGTTCCTTGTTATGGCCCTCAGCCAAAGTCGGCAGGCTTACCTCTGGCATTGGATGGGCGCCATGGGGACGTCGATGGCGGGATCGCTCATCATGATGAGCGTGTCGCCCGACACTTTGCCACCCGTTCCAATTACGATGATAACCTACTGGCTGTATAGTGCAAGTCTAGTACTTTCTTGGACAGGACTCCGCGAATTCTTTGGAAGGCGCATCAATGTTGGGCTGAGCGTTGCTCTCATCGCTCTTCCGGGCATCCTCTATCCGGCCCTACTTGGCCTCGGCCTCTCCACCCGGCTGTCGATCGCGGCGATTTTTGCCTGCTGCTGCGTGGTGGCAGTTCTCGCCACGTATGAGACCGTTCGCGTGACGGCCGGGGCCGAAAGGCTCTGGTCGCAATACATCGAGTCCGTGGCGTTCGGGTTCTATGCGCTCGTGTTCGTCCTCTCGATCGGGATCCTCATCGGCACCGACCTGCCGATTGCCTCGGCCGAGAGTGCGCGCAGCTCGATGATCATGGATCAGGTCACGGGGGTCTTCGTCTATCTCGGATATGTCGCGATGGCCGCCGAGCGCGCCAACCGCACACTCTTGCGCCTCGCCGAGACGGATCCGCTCACGGGGCTGTTCAATCGACGGGGCCTGCAGACGATGCTGCGCCGTTACTTCCGGGGATCGGACTCGCTGCCCATGGGAGGTGTGCTGATCCTGGATATCGATCACTTCAAGTCCATTAACGACCAGTATGGGCACGAGTGCGGCGATCTCGTCCTGAACGCGTTCGCGGCCCGGACGAAAGCGGCCCTTCGTTCGCCCGACATCCTCGCTCGCTGGGGTGGCGAGGAGTTCCTCGTCGTGCTTCCGGGCGTCAATCAGCGGGAGCTCCTCGAAGTCGCCGAGCGATTGAGGTCGAATATTGCAGAGCGATCCTTTCCCCTTCCGACGGGGGCGTTGACGGCGACGGTCAGCATCGGGGCTGCCATGATGCTCCAGGGTGGCGCGCGCTTCGAAGATGTGACGAAAATAGCCGACGCCGCGCTTTACGATGCGAAGGCGCAGGGACGGAACTGCGTTCGTCTCGGACGGTGACCGCGCCGATGCTCGGCGCACAGGCCGGATAGGGTTGTCCTGAACTGGCCCGGGATCAGTGGCCTGTTCGAGCAGGCGACGGACGAAGGTCACCCTGTGGAGACCCGCTCGCATCGATGTTCTGGAGCGGGTGGTTGGCGGGGCCTCGCTGTCGCGGGCGATGGCGGCCCATCCCCAGGCCTTCCCGCAGGACATGGTGGACATCATGCGGGCCGGCGAGGCGACGGGCACCCTCGTCGACGTGCTCGCATCGCTCACCGGCTCGATCGAGCGGCGCGATGCCGTGCGCCGCCACCTCGTCTCGGCGATGACCTATCCGGGCCTCCTCGTCCTGATGGCGATCGGCACGGTGGCGATGATCGTCGGCGTACTGGTGCCGGCGCTGGCGCCCCTGTTCGAGGGCACCGGCCAGCAACCCCCCTTCGCGATCCGCACGGCAGCCGCCCTCGGTGCTCCGGTAGACGCGGAGGGCGTGCTGCCCGGCCGGCGATGCCCGCATCTCCGCGACGACTGCCTTCAACGCCGGCGGCATCTCGGCGAGGGCCGGCAGGGGAGCGCCGTTCTTGTGCGGCAGCACGAATGTGATCAGGCGTGAGGCTCGCGGCGGCCAGACGCTCATGGAATCGCCTCCATGTCCGGGCCGGCATCGAACTCCACGACGAAATGCACGGGAAAGGGTGTCTTGCCGGGATCGATCCGGCCGGCGGGTCCGGCAGCGCGCCGGAGACAGGGCTTTTGCAGCAGCGGCTTCAGGATCGTCGGGATCAGGGCGTGGTTGACCTGTGCCCCGAAGCAGGTGTGGAGGCCGTCACCCCACAGGATGTAATCGTCCCAGGGGCGGTCGGTGCGGAATTCTTCGGGGGCCGCGAGCTTCAATGGGTCGAACATCGCAGACAGATTGGCCGCGAGCACCATGGTCCCGGCCGGTACCGTGAGCGCGCGAAGCGTCGCGCGGGCGATCGTCGCCTCCCGCCGGGCGCGCCGATAGATCAGCGGGTTCACCGGGTTGAAGCGCAGCGCCTCGAAGACGTGGGCGGCGAGCGCCGCGTCGTCGTTCGCGCGGGCGGCACGCTGGGCGCTGGCGAGAGCGTCGGGGCGGTCGAGCAGTTGGTCGAGGGCCTGGCAGGCGGCTTTGGAGGTCGTCGGCACGGCGCCAATCAGAAGGCCGACCAGATTGTTGCGGATCGCAAGGTCGTCGGTGCCCGGCGTGCCCGAGGCCTGGAGCGCGAGGCAGCGGCCGAGGACGTCGTCGCGGGGCTCGGGCGATCCGGCCTTCCGGCGGGCGATGGTCGCGTCGAGATAGGCCCGCAACCGCCCTGCCGCCTCCACCGCGCGGGCGTCGACGTCCGGATCGGCGTTGAGATCGATGAACAGGTACCAGAACAGGATCGTGGTCCAGTCGATCATGTCCTGCCGGGAGGGGCCGGGGGTGCCGAAATAGCTGCCCACGAGCTCGGCCGGGACGCGCAGGCTCAATTCTGCCGGCACATCGATCCGGCCGGGTGTGTCGGCGACACGTTCGGCCGCGCGGCGGGCGGCGAACGGCCGGACCACGCTCTCGACGTCCTCGCGGCGCATGGCGAGCCGCATCACCGAGACGTCGCGGGTGTAGTCCGGCGTGTCGTCGATGCCGAGGAAGAAGTCCCGGCCCCCGGTGATCATCCGCATGCGGGGGCCGTAGACGACGGCGAAGTCGCCGTCGCGCGCCAGAACCTCCTTCACGTCGCCGAACCGGGTGACGATCGCGGTCCCGGTGTTCTCGTACGACGTGATGAATCGGGTGCCGATGAGCAGGTTCGGCAGCAGCCCCCGCAGGGCCGTGAAGGCGAGGCGCTGCGCCGCCGGTTCGCTCAGCGCGCCCTTCAGCCGGTCGCCGACCGTGCCGGTGCCGGAGGAGGCGGCACGCCCCCCGATGACGGCGAGCCGCGCCAGGGCACCGAGCGCCGCCATCAGCGCGCCGAGCCGCACAGCGAGCGCGCGAAACAGGTTGGCCACGAGGGACATCGACGGCCTCCGCGGTCAGGTCGGGTCGACGACGCCCATGCCGATCATCCGCAAAGCGGTCATGCTCGGGATGAAGAAGTATTCGCCGCCGCGCATCTCGACGAATTGCGGCAGGCGGTCGGCGAAGAAGGGCGGCTTGCCGGTCCTCTGGTCGGCGGCGATGACGAACTTGGCGTCCTCGCCGTGATTGCCGATCAGTGGGCAGGTGTCGCTGCCGGCGCCGAAATCGAGCCCGTAATTCATCCATTGCTGCTGGACGAACTCGAACTGGCGAAACAGGCTCGCGCAGATCGCCAGGAAAACGATGCCCTGTTCGCCCCCCTCGGCGTAGGGCAGGCCGCGGCGAAGGATCCGGCGGCGGTTGTTCAGCACCGAGCCGTTCGAGGTCGACGGCTCGCCGGGCTTGTAGGTCGGGTCGAGCATGTCGCGCGGGTTGGCGCGGCGCAGATGCGCGCCGAGCGGGCAGCGCAGGCCCTCGGGGTCGCCGTCGTACATGAAGTCGACGAGCTGGGCGGCGAGGGGGTCGTCCTGCTGCTTGCGGTGGCCGGCCTCCAGGCTCAACGCCGTCTTGGTCTTCGCGCTCGCCTCTTTCGACTGCGCCTTGGCCTTGAAGGCCTTGTACTCGGCGTAGGTCGGGGCGGCCATCAGCGGGATGCCGTCCGACCAGCGCCCGGCGATCTTGGCGCGGACGGTCTCTTCCGCCTCGGCCTGCGGGATCTCCATGATCCGGGCGTAGGTCTCGGCATAACGCGTCATCGCCCCGCAAAAACCGTCCACGTCCTGGGACAGCTTGCGGTAGGCCATGAAGGTGCCGTTGCGGGTGAGGTCGAAGGGCGTGCCCGCGCTCGACAGCTCCTGGGCCTCGTCCGGATAGCCGAGCAGAAACTCGCCGGTGGCCAGCGGCCGCCAAGTCCTCTCGGGCGTGATCGCCCCGCCGCCGATCGACCGGATCGGCTCCATCACCGCGTCGTACTGGCCCTCGAAGACCGGATCGCCGAAGCCGTCGGTGAAGCCGAACGGCTCCTTGGAGGTCGGTTCGGGTGTGCCCTCCGGGCCGGACGCCATGATCGCCGAGGCGTCCTGGTAGTCGAGGCCGCCGTCGCGGCCGTTGCCGGGGAGGATCGAGACGCCGCCCACCGCTGCGCATTGGTCGCGCAGCCATTGCGTCGCCCGTTCGAGGTCGGCGACGGGCGTGCCGTCCGGATTCATCGCGGCGTTGAGCTGGACGAGCGCGTGGACCCGGCGGTCGCCGGTGGCGCCCTCCCAGATCGGGTCCCAGGCCCAGGGCTTGTCCGGATCGGGACCGCGGTCGCCGAGGATCGCGGTACGCGCGCCCATGCCCTGGATGAACTCGTCCGGCAGTTCGCTCAGCGTCCGCGTCGGCAGCCCGAGGGCGTAGAGGCCGAAGAAGGTGAAGGCGATGTTGATCGTCACGCTCGGGCGCGGGATCTCGACATGGCCGCCCTTCGGGTAATGTGCCCGGCTGTCGTCCCATTTCACTGCCGTGGTGATCGAGGGGCGGATGCGGTCGACGAAGTCGCGGCCCTTCTGCGCATCGGCGATGTGCAGGAAGATGTAGCGCGCCTTCGGAAAGCCCTGACGGCCGTAGGCACGCAGGATGTTGCCCTGGATGTCGGCGAGATCGAGCGCACGCGTCATGCTGCGGTCCCTTTCGCTGTCAGGACCGCCCGGAGCGGAGCGCTCCGGCCGGAGGCGCCGCGGTCTGGGTGTTGTAGGGGGCGACCGGTGTGGGGCCGAGGGTCGTGACGACGCCCGCCGCCTGGGTCGGCCCGCTCGGGTCGTCGGGCCGGTGCTCGTCGATGAAGCGCCCGAAGGCCGCGTGCAGCGTGGCGGCGTCGACACCCTGGTTGGCGAGTGCGAACCGGGTGAAGGCCTGCTGCAGGTAGAGCGCCTTCAACACCGAGGGCAGGTCGGAATGCGGCGCCGTCGGGAACGGCACCGCTCCGTTCCGCATCACCGTGAGGTAGGCGACGAACAGGCTCGCCACGAGCGCCACGAAGCCGATCGTCGCGATCGCGAGCCAGGGCAGGCCGCCGACGTGGAGGATCGCCAGCACCAGTGCCCCCAGGAACACGACAGCGGACACCGCCGCCGGCCCGATCAGCCAGTTCTGCCGCAACGACGGGACCTGCGGCGCGCCGACCCAGTAATCGTTGAACGGCATCGTCGTCTCGATCTGGCAGCGCAGCACGTAGTCCTGGAAGCCGCGGCTGTCATCGATGCCCTCGAAGCCGTAACAGGCGGAGAAGATCGACTTCAGCTCCTTCCCCATCGTCCGCCAGAGCTCGTCGAGATAGGCGCGCAGCTCGCTCTCGTCCCCGGAGCGCGCGTCGAAATCGGCGACGAAGACGAGGTAGGGGCAGGGCAGCTTGTCGACCGGCTCGGCGACCGCCGGGTTCGGCCCGCGCAAGGCCACCTCCAGGGCGTTGCGCTCGGTGCGCCCGTTGAACACCACGTCGGTCAGGATGGCGAAGCGCGCGAAATGCGTGCGGGTGTTGCGCGAGAACGGGCTGTTGATCCCGATCTTCGTCGTCGCCGGCGATTGCAGGGCGGTGGGCAGCACGTAGAGCGCCCGGTGCAGCGCGCTCACCGGCGAGCAGGTCTGCCCGTCGTCGGCGACGAGCACGTCGGTGCGCACCGGCGCCAGCACGGTGAGGAAGTAGTGGCCGCCATCGAAGTTCGGCATCCGGCGGCTCCTATCGGAAGGGCGGGTTCGGCTTGCGGCCGCGGATGAACGGCTCTCGGTGACGGTCGGCGTCGTCCGTGTCGGTGCTGGCCACCGGCGCGAAGCCCGGCGAGCCGAAATGGTTCTGGATGCCGGGCTTGCCGTCCGTCCCGGTCAGTGCCTCGCGATAGGCCCGGGCGAAGCGCTCCGGATTACCCCCGGGGCCGCCATGCCACGCGGCAAGGTCCTTCAACGCCGCGGCCACCCGCAGGGCCGACTTGATGTCGCGCTGCGCCGAGCCGGGAGTGGCATTGTAATAGTAGGTCGTATCGATCTGATTGGCGCCGATGTAGTTCTTGAACGGCGTGATCGGGATCGAGTGCGGAAACTTGCTGCTCGAATACCAGAACAGGTCGAGGCCGTTCGGGATGCCGTCCGAGAATGCGTCGATATACTGGTCCCAGGTGCCGTTGAAGTTGCTGACGAACAGCATGTAGTCGTTGGCGAGACGCGGCTTGCCCTGGCCGAGGTCGGGCCACTGGTCGCGCCGGATCATCACCCAGCGGGCGAAGTGGATCAGCGAGAGCCCGAGCAGTCCGGACAGGAAACCCGGCAGGCCGCGCGCCACCATGAACAGGAACTGGTTGATCCAGGTCTTCCAGGGCGGCATCGGTGTGATGACGTTCATGCCGTAGGCTTTGCCGGCCACGTTCGACATGGGCGCCTCCCTGATTCCGAGACCGGAACTTATGACAGGATCGCCGACGCTGATAGGCTGCCGAAAGATATCATTTTCGTAAGAATATTATCAAATTTATTGTGCATATCTGTATATTATATCCTAATAAACGACTCTATAGCCGCAATTTCTAAAATTTAGAATTCATTTGAAATTATATAAAGAACTATGTGTCGACATAGGCGGCTATGTGAACGACATATATATTGAATTTCACAGGACTTTTCTGAAATTATAGGTGAGGGGCAGCGGATCGATATCAGGATCGATCCGCTGCCGTCGCCGGCCCGATCCTCACGCGATCCTTATGCGGCGGCGGTCACCGCTGTCTCGAATCCTGATGCGCTTCCCGGCACGAGTCGGTGCGAGGCAGGGCCGCCCGGTCGCGGCCCGCACAGCTTCGTCCGCCGGACACGCCATCATGCTCGACATCGTCTTCGTCAGTGCCGGCCTCGCCTTCTTCGGCGTCGCGGCCGGCTACGCGATCCTCTGCCAACGGCTCTGAGGGAGGCCCGCGTGACCCTCGACCTCATGCTCGGCGCCCTCGTGACCGCCGGCCTCCTCGCCTATCTCGCCTACGCCCTCGTCCGGCCCGAGCGGTTCTGAAGGACGACATCATGACCCTCAACGGTTGGATCCAGATCGCGCTGTTCTGCGCGACGGTGCTGGCGCTGGTGAAGCCCCTCGGTGCCTACATGGCCCGCGTCTTCGACGGTGAGCGCACGCTGCTCTCGCCCGTGCTCGTCCCGGTCGAAGACGGCCTCTACAGGCTCGCCGGCATCGACGCGCGCCAGGAGCAGGGCTGGCTCGGCTACGGCCTCGCCATGCTCGCCTTCCACATCCTGGGCTTCTTGGCGCTCTATGCATTGCTGCGCTTCCAGGCGGTGCTACCCTTCAACCCGGCGGGGCAGGGTGCGGTGGCGCCCGATCTCGCCTTCAACACGTCGGCGAGCTTCGTCACCAACACCAACTGGCAGAACTACGGCGGCGAGAGCACGCTGTCGTACCTCTCCCAGATGCTCGGCCTGACCCACCAGAACTTTCTGTCGGCCGCCACCGGCATCGCGCTGGCGATGGCGCTGATCCGTGGTTTTTCGCGGTCGTCGGCCAAGACGGTGGGATCGTTCTGGGTCGATCTGACCCGCTGTACCCTCTACGTGCTGCTGCCGCTCTGCGTGGTCTACGCCCTGTTCCTGGTCTTCCAGGGCATGCCGCAGACGCTCGGCGACTACGTCGAGGCAACGACCCTGGAAGGTGCGAAGCAGACCATCGCGGTCGGCCCCGTCGCCAGCCAGGTCGCCATCAAGATGCTCGGCACCAACGGTGGCGGCTTCTTCAACGCCAACGCCGCGCATCCCTTCGAGAATCCCACCGCGCTCTCGAACTTCGTGCAGATGGTCTCGATCTTCGCGCTCGGCGCCGCGATGACCAACGTCTTCGGCCGCAAGGTCGGCGACGAGCGCCAGGGCTGGGCCATCCTCGGCGCCATGACCGTGCTGTTCCTCGCCGGCGTCACCGTCACCTACTGGGCCGAGAGCGCCGGCAGCCCGGTGCTGAACGCCCTCGGCCTGCCGGGTGGCAACCTCGAGGGCAAGGAAATCCGCTTCGGCATCGTCGCCTCCGCGCTGTTCGCTGTGGTGACGACCGCCGCCTCCTGCGGCGCAGTCAACGCCATGCACGACGCCTTCACGGCGCTGGGCGGACTGATCCCGATGATCAACATGCAGCTCGGCGAGATCATCGTCGGCGGCGTCGGCGCCGGCCTCTACGGCATGCTGGTCTTCGTCATCATCGCGATCTTCGTGGCTGGGCTGATGGTCGGGCGCACGCCCGAATATCTCGGCAAGAAGATCGAGGCGCGCGAGGTCAAGATGGCGATGCTCGCCGTGCTCTGCCTGCCGCTGATGATGCTGGGCTTCACCGCGCTGGCGACGGTGCTGGCCGCCGGCCTCGCCGGACCCGCCAATGCCGGCCCACACGGGTTCTCAGAGATCCTCTACGCCTTCACCTCGGCGGCGGCGAACAACGGCTCGGCCTTCGGCGGGCTCACCGGCAACACGCCGTTCTACAACACCACCCTCGGCTTCGGCATGCTTGTGGGCCGGTTCTTCGTGATCATCCCGGCGCTCGCCATCGCGGGATCGTTAGCCGGCAAGGCCACGCTGCCGGCCTCGGCCGGCACCTTCCCGACGCATGGCGGGCTGTTCGTCGGGCTCCTCGTCGGCGTCATCCTGATCGTGGGCGGCTTGACGTTCTTCCCGTCGCTCGCGCTCGGCCCGATCGTCGAGCATCTCGCCGGCGCCGCCGGCCAGACCTTCGCGACGGGAGGCTGAGATGCGTCACGTCGTGCCGCCGCCCCGTGTTTCCTCCGCCCAGGGCCTGCGCCTCCACAGGCCGCGCCCCGCGGTCCGAGCCCGTGCCGTCGAGATACCGCCGGTGCGGGTCTCCGACCTGATCCTCGCCGTCCTCAGCGTCTGCCTGCTCGGCGCCGTGGCGATGTTCGCCGGCCTGTCGATTCTCGCGCCCTGACAACTGACGCCGCGCGTGCCCGGCGCTGCGGCCCCGTCTCTCACCCGTTGGATTGTTCGCGATGGCTCCCCGGTCCTCCTCCCTATTCAGCCCCGCCCTGGTCGGGCCGGCGCTGATCGGCTCGCTCCAGAAGCTCGACCCGCGCGCGATGATCAGGAACCCCGTGATGTTCACGGTGGAGGTGGTCGCGGCACTCACCACGGTGCTGTTCGCGCGGGACGTCGTCACCGGCGGGGCGGACCTGCTGTTCTCAGGGCAGATCATCCTCTGGCTCTGGTTCACGCTGGTCTTCGCGAACTTCGCCGAGGCGCTGGCCGAGGGCCGCGGCAAGGCGCAGGCCGACTCCTTGAGGCGCACGCGCACCGAGATGACGGCGAAACGCCTGACGGGGGCGGGCCGCGACTTCGAGACCGTGGCTGGCACGCTCCTCAAGGTCGGCGACGTGGTGCTGGTCGAGGCCGGCGACTTGATCCCCTCCGACGGCGAGGTCATCCAGGGCGTCGCCTCGGTGAACGAGGCGGCCATCACCGGCGAATCCGCCCCCGTCATCCGCGAATCCGGCGGCGACCGCTCGGCGGTGACCGGCGGAACGCAGGTGATCTCCGACGAGATCCGTGTGCGGATCACGGCTGCAGCTGGATCGACCTTCGTCGACCGCATGATCGCGCTGGTGGAGGGTGCCGCGCGCCAGAAGACGCCGAACGAGATCGCGCTGAACATCCTGCTCGCCGGCCTGACCATAGTCTTCGTGTTCGCGGTCGCCTCGATCCCGAGCTTTGCCAGCTATGCAGGCGGCTCGATCCCCCTGATCGTGCTGGTCGCCCTGTTCGTGACGCTGATCCCGACCACCATCGGCGCGCTGCTCTCGGCTATCGGCATCGCCGGCATGGACCGGCTGGTGCGCTTCAACGTGCTCGCCATGTCCGGCCGCGCCGTCGAGGCCGCGGGCGACGTCGACACGCTGCTCCTCGACAAGACCGGCACCATCACGCTGGGCAACCGCCAGGCCACCGAGTTTCGCCCGGTACGCGGCGTCTCCGAGCAGGATCTGGCCGATGCGGCGCAGCTCGCCTCCCTCGCCGACGAGACGCCGGAGGGCCGCTCGATCGTGGTGCTTGCCAAGGAGCGCTACGGCATCCGGGCACGCGACATGGCCGGGCTCAATGCCACCTTCGTGCCGTTCACGGCCCAGTCGCGCATGTCGGGCGTCGACCTCGACGGCTCGTCGATCCGCAAAGGGGCGGTCGATTCGGTGATCGCCTCGGTCGGCACGCCGCCGACGGTGACGCACGGCAACGCCGCGCTCGCCTATCACCCCGACGACGTCTCCGAGGCCGTCGGCGAGACCCGTGCCATCGCGGAAGAGATCGCCAAGGCCGGCGGCACGCCGCTGGCGGTGGCCCGCGACGGCCGGCTCCTCGGCGTCATCTATCTCAAGGACATCGTGAAGGGCGGCATCCGCGAGCGTTTTTTGGAATTGCGCCGGATGGGCATCCGCACGGTGATGATCACCGGCGACAACCCGATGACCGCCGCCGCCATCGCGGCCGAAGCCGGCGTCGACGATTTTCTCGCCCAGGCCACGCCCGAGGACAAGCTTGAGCTGATCCGCAAGGAGCAGGCTGAAGGAAAGCTCGTCGCCATGTGCGGCGACGGCACCAACGACGCGCCGGCCCTCGCCCAGGCCGATGTCGGCGTCGCCATGAACACCGGTACGGTGGCCGCCCGCGAGGCCGGCAACATGGTCGACCTCGACTCCGACCCGACCAAGCTCATCGAGATCGTCGGCATCGGCAAGCAACTGCTGATGACGCGCGGCGCGCTGACCACCTTCTCCATCGCCAACGACGTCGCGAAGTACTTCGCGATCATTCCGGCGATGTTCCTGACGCTGTATCCGCAGCTCCAGGCGCTCAACGTGATGGGGTTGGCCTCTCCGCAGAGCGCGATCCTGTCGGCCATCATCTTCAACGCGCTGGTGATCGTCTTCCTGATCCCGCTGGCGCTCAAGGGCGTGTCCTACCGCGCGGTCGGCGCCGCCTCGCTGCTGCGGCGGAATCTCCTGATCTACGGTCTCGGCGGCCTCGTGGTGCCCTTCGCCGGCATCAAGGCGATCGACCTCACCGTCAGCGCGCTTCACCTCGCTTGAACCCATCGAGTCCCGCCATGCTCTCCCAACTTCGCCCCGCCCTCGTGCTTTTCCTCGCGCTGACGCTGACCACCGGGCTCGCTTATCCCCTCGCGATCACCGGGATCGCCGGGGTGCTCCTTCCTGAAAAAGCTGCCGGCAGTCTGATCCAGCGTGACGGCACGACGATCGGCTCCGGTCTGATCGGCCAAAGCTTTACCAGCGCGCGCTACTTCCACGGCCGCCCCTCGGCGACGGTGGCGCCCGATCCGGCGGATGCGGCGAAGACCGTTCCGGCGCCCTACAACGCCGCGAATTCCGGCGGCGCCAATCTCGGGCCGACCAGCGCCGCTCTGAGTGAACGCCTCAGGACCGACGTCGCGGCGCTGGAGGCCGAGAACCCCGGGCAGCCGGTGCCGACCGATCTCGTCACCACCAGCGGCTCGGGCCTCGATCCCGACATCTCGCCGGAGGCGGCCCGCTTCCAGATCCCGCGGGTGGCGAAGGCGCGCGGCCTGTCGGACGAAAAGCTCGCAGACCTCGTCGCCGGTCGGATCCAGGGCCGCTGGCTCGGGCTTCTGGGCGAACCGCGGGTCAACGTGCTGGCGCTCAATCTGGCGCTGGACGACCTCGTCCGGAAATAAGCTGCCGATTCCGACGACAGTCGGCGCGCGCGACTGCGCGCCGCCGCGCGTGCGGCGGACGCCTTCGACCGGTCACGGTCGAAGGCAACTGATATAAGATGACCCCATGCCGGACGAGCGGAGAGACCCCAGCCGCCCCTCGCCCGACGCGCTGCTCGATGCGGCGCGCCGAGAGGAGAGCCCGCGCGGCCGGCTGAAGATTTTCCTCGGCGCGGCGCCGGGCGTCGGCAAGACCTACGAGATGCTCACCGTCGGCCGTGCCCGGGCCAAGGCCGGCACAGACGTGGTGGTGGGGATCGTCGAGACGCACGGCCGGGCCGAGACCGAGGCCCTGGTCGAGGGCTTGGACGTGCTGCCGCGGCGGCGGATCGCCTATCACGGCACAGAGCTCGAGGAGATGGACCTCGACGCGCTGCTCGCCCGCCGCCCGGCCCTGGCGCTCGTCGACGAGCTCGCCCACACCAACGCGCCCGGCAGCCGCCACCCCAAGCGCTTTCAGGATGTCGAAGAGCTCCTGGATGCCGGCATCGACGTCCACACCACGCTGAACATCCAGCACGTCGACAGCCTCAACGACGTGGTGGCGCAGATCACCCGCATCCGCGTGCGCGAAACCGTGCCCGACGGCATCCTCGACCGGGCCGACGACATCGAGGTGGTGGACCTCAACCCCGACGACCTGATCCAGCGGCTCAGGGACGGCAAGGTCTACGTACCGCAGAACGCCGAGCGGGCGCTGCTGCACTACTTCTCGCGGGGCAATCTCACGGCTCTGCGCGAGCTGGCGCTACGCCGCACCGCCGACCGGGTCGACGATGAACTCCTGAGCCACATGCGGGCCAACGCAATCTCCGGCCCCTGGGGGGCGGGGGAGCGCGTGCTGGTCTGCGTCAGCGAGGATCCGCGCGCGCCGGGCCTCGTGCGCTACGCCAAGCGCCTCGCCGACCGGCTGCACGCGCCCTGGACCGCGCTCACCGTCGAGGGCCCGCGCAGCGCATCGTTGAGCGAGGCGGCGCGCGACCGCATCGCCGAGGCCCTGCGGCTGGCCGACCGGCTCGGCGGCGAGCCGGTGACGCTGCCCGGTGGCCGGCGCATCGCCGAGGACATCCTGGCCCATGCCCGCGCCTCCAACACGATCCACATCGTGGTCGGCAAGTCGGAGCGCTCGCGGCTGTTCGAACTCATCAACGGCTCGATCGTCCACGAACTCGTGCGCGGCAGCGGCAGCATCAGCGTCCACGTCATCAGCGGGGAGGCGGGGCAGGCCGATCCGGCGCCGCGCCGCGGCGTCGCCACCGCGCCGGCCGGCGCCGCCTGGGCGCCGCTGCCCTATGCCCTCGCACTGCTCGCCTCGAGCGCGGCCCTCGGGGTCGCGCTGCTCCTGCAGCCGCTGCTCGGCATCGAGAACGCCGATCTCATCCTGCTCACCGCGGTCGTGGCGGTGGCCGTGCGGCTCGGGCTCGGGCCGTCGCTCGCGTCGGTGGTCTCGGCCTCGCTCGCCTACAACTTCTTCTTCCTGCCGCCGCTCTACACCTTCACCATCGCCGACCCGACCAACATCGCCGCCTTCCTGCTGTTCACGCTCGTCGCCGTGCTGGTCTCGAACCTCGCCGCACGCGCCCGCCGGCAGGCGGTGGTCTCGCAGGCGCGGGCGCTGGCGACCGAGCGGCTCTACGGCTTCAGCCGCAAGCTCTCCGGCTGCGGCACTCTCGACGACGTGCTCTGGGCCACCGCCGCCCAGGTCGCCGCGATGCTGCGCGTGCGCGTCGTGCTGGTGCTGCCGGAGGACGGAACCGTGGCGGTGCGCGCCGGCTACCCACCCGAGGACCGTCTCGACGAAGCCGACCTCGCCGCCGCGCGTTGGGCCTTCGACAACGATCGGCCCGCGGGCCGCGGCGCCGACACCCTGCCCGGCGCCCGGCGGCTCTTCCTGCCGATGCGCACCGGGCGCGGCACGCTCGGCGTGATCGGCCTCGATTCGGACGCCCCGGGTTCGTTGCTGACGCCGGAGGGCCGCCGGCTGCTCGATGCGTTGACCGACATGGGGGCGCTCGCCATCGAGCGGGTTCGGCTCGTCGAAGACCTCGACCGGGCCGAGCGCGCGGCCGAGACCGACCGGTTGCGCCAGGCGCTGCTGACCTCGATCTCGCACGACCTGCGCACGCCGCTCGCCTCCGTGCTCGGCGCGGCCACGACCCTGCGCGACCTCGACGAGGCCCTGCCGCGCGATTCGAAGGCCGATCTGCTGGCGACCATCGTCACGGAATCGGAGCGGCTCAACCGCTTCATCGCCAACTTGCTCGACATGACGCGGCTGGAGGCCGGCGCCGTGGCCCCGAACCTCTCGCGCCAGGACGTCGCCGAGACCATCGCCACGGCCCTCCGGCGCACGGACAAGATCCTGTGCGGTCACCGCATCGCCGTCGACCTCGCGCCCGAACTGCCGCCGGTCGCCCTCGACCCGGTGCTGTTCGAGCAGGTGCTGGTGAACCTCCTCGACAACGCCGCGAAATACGCCCCCGAAGGCTCGACCGTGACGGTGCGCGCCCGCCGCGACGGCGCGGTGCTCCGCATCGACCTCCTCGACGAGGGCGACGGCCTGCCCGAGGAAGATTCCGAAAGGATCTTCGAAAAGTTCTACCGGGCGCGGAAGGGCGACCGGGTCCGCGCCGGCACCGGCCTCGGCCTCGCCATCGCCCGCGGATTCGTCGAAGCCATGGCCGGCCGCCTCACTGCCGCCAATCGCCGCGACCGCAGCGGCGCGGTGTTTTCCTTGACACTGCCGGTCCCGGCGGCCGGGCGGACTGCCTCGGACATCGCAGCATGACAGCCACCGCCACGATCCTCGTCATCGACGACGAGCCTCCGATCCGAAAACTCCTGCGCATGGGGCTGGCGACGCAGGGCTACGCCATGCTCGAGGCCGGGACGGCCAAGGCCGCGCTCGACGCGCTGGCGGCCGAGACGGTCGATCTCGTCATCCTCGATCTCGGCCTGCCCGACATGCGCGGCCACGATCTTCTCCGTGCCATCCGCGAGCGAAAGCCCGACCTGCCGGTGGTGGTGCTGTCGAGCCGCGACGACGAGCCGGGCAAGGTCCAGGCGCTCGATCTCGGCGCCGACGACTACGTCACGAAACCCTTCGGCATGGCCGAGCTGCTGGCGCGCCTGCGGGCTGCGCTCCGTCACCAGCTCGCGACGCAAGGCGAGCGCGCGATCTTCAAGGTCGACGGCCTCACCGTCGATCTCGTGCGCCGGATCGTGCGGGTGAACGATGCGGAGGTGAAGCTGACGCCGCGCGAATACGACTTCCTGCGCATCCTGGTGCAGCATGCCGGCAAGGTGCTGACCCATTCCCAACTGCTCAGCCGGGTCTCGACCTCGTCAGATCCGCAATACCTGCGGGTCTACATGCGCCAACTCCGCCAGAAGCTGGAGGCCGACCCGGAACGGCCGCGCATCCTGCTCACCGAAACGGGGGTCGGCTACCGGCTGAAGGCGCCGGACGATCCGCCGGCGACGTCTTCCGCTTGAGTGCCCGGCGTTCGGCGCAGGCCCCACGGTCCATCGGCCGCATGGGTGATTTCGTCCGCGCATGCGATAGCGTTCGGATGATCACGCAATCACCTCCGCATCTGCGCGTCGAGGTTGTGCAGGCCAGCCGAGGCGACCGGCTTTGGGCCTGGACGATCTATCGGGGCATCGGCGAATCGCCCATCGATGGGTCGCACGCAATCTTTCCGTCGCGCGCCGTGGCGAAACGCGTCGGCACCTGCATCAAGGATGCGCTGCCTGCGGAGCTTCCGGCTGCGTTCACGGGTCCGCAGTAGCAGCCGTCTCCGCCCGGCGATTTCGTGGGGCCGGACCTATCGGCCAACCGCAGATCCTCGGGAGCTCGCTGCGCTTCTTCGATCGATCTTTCGGCATCCGCGTCGTCGAGAATGGGCGGCCGTGGGATGCGATATCCGCGTACGAACATTGTGGACATTCGCGGCGTACCCAAAAATCGTCCCGACTATTTGAAACTTTACAATTCTCGCGACCGTACTCATCCGAATGGGGGAATGCTCACTGAACAGTTCAGGAGCATCCAATGCGAAATTCGGTCGGCGTCGTGCTCATCCTTGTCGGGGCGGCCGGGCCCTGCCTCGCGCAGGACGGCAAACCGCCATCCTCCGTTACGCAGGAGCAACGCGAGGCGGTGAGCGACGAAAGAGCCGCCGAGATCAGGGCTGCCGCGCGCGAAGGCCGCAAACGGCAGGACGCCATCAATACCGGCTATCGCGCCCTGATGACGCGCTGGTCCCTGGCTTTCTGCATCGGCTGCGAGGCTCGCCCTTACAGGGGCCGGATCCTGCACACCTATCCCCTGCGCGTGCTCGCCGGCATTCCCGCGCTCGATGACGATGCCCGCGAGCGGCGCGGCCGCGTACCCCTGTAGCCGGAGACTTGGCGTTCCGGGCTATCCGGAACCGGCCCGGCGCCCGGCGTTTGTCCTCCACAACAGGAGGACATCGCCATGGCCGTCTCATCCCAAGCGATCTACGACGAAGGCAAGGCGGCCAAGGCCGCGAACAAGCCGGACACCGACAACCCTCATCCAGCCGGCTCGCAAGCGAGCCTCGACTGGCTGGAGGGCTACACCGCCGACGAGATCGAGCCGAGTTCGACGGGACCCGACGAGCAGGGCTGACGCCCGTCAGCGCCCGAGCCAGTCCAGGATGCCCCGCCGGATCGTCACCGACGGCGGCGGCGCCGGCGGCGGAACCGGGCCTTCGCCGAGGCGCCAATCCGTCGACCAGAAGCGCTGGCCCGGGTCGCCCGTCACGCCGAGACCGACCACGAGCCGGGAACACCCGGACGGGATCCGGGCCGAGATCCAGATCCGCTGCCACGCGTCGCAAAGGCCGAGATCGGCGTCCCGATGGGCCAGCCGCTGGTAGACGTCCGAGGCTTTGACGAGCCCGAAAACCTGATCGGCCTGAAATCCGCTCGGGATCCAGATCCAGGCCGAGAAGACGGTGATCGCCTCCGGCACGATGGTTTTGGGATCGATGTCGATCGAGAACGGGGTGAAGCGATCGGGCGAGCGCCGCGTGACGTGGCGATCCGTCTTGTCCGGCAAGCGGATCGGGGCCGAGATCGATGTTCGCGCCGGAGCCGGCCGGCCGCCTGTGGCGAGGCCATACGCATTCCGGCAGAGCTCGACCCAGGGTTCCAGATCGATCCGCATGCCGCCTTCGTAGGGCGAGAACCGACGTACATAGCCCTGCAGAATGCCGGGCGATCGCCACGCGACGCTGCCGACGCGGGCTGGATCCGCCGTCTCCTCGACGCGGAGAACGACGGAAGGGCCGTGCCGCCGGATCGCGGTGGCGAGACTCATGAAGGCGTCGAAGGACTCGTCCGGAAGGCCCTTCCGCACGAAGATCCGTGTACCCTCGGCCAAGTCTTCGAGCAGGCGTCTCTTGAGGTACCCGATCCGTTTGTATTCGCTCCGGGTCAGGTCGTCCTGCGTGATCGCGCCGACGCGATGGTTGGTGTTGTAGGTGAACGCGTACCGAAGGCTCCTGCACCAGAGCCAGTCGCCATGTCCGGCAAAGATATCCAGGTCCCCCGGCGATCCCAGCCATCGAAAATCACTGTCCAACGCTTCGACGAGATTGGGAATGCTGCCGCTGCTGAACCGAAACAGACCGAGCGGCTCGGCGCCGCAGAAGCGCTGCACGAGGCCGAACTCGCAATTGTCGCCGATGCCCTGGAACTGCAGCATCATCTGCTTGATCGCGGCGGCGGTGTCCGTATCGGGCCGGTCTTCCGTCTTCGATACGTCCTCGATCCCCGCCGACAGCATTGATGAAACCCGGATGACCTGACGCGACCCGACCGATGGCCTTTCTCGGCGATGCCGGTCGTGCCGCCGACGATCCTATCCTCGGCGCTTGCCGGCTCGCAACGGAACTCGGGTCTGCGTCCGGCGCCGGACGAAGGAAGCCACGTCGCGCGGCGTTCTGCGGCGGCACCCCCTGAGCCGAAGCCGGCGCCGGGCTCCCCCTGCAAGCGGTCGAACGCGCCACCCGGCTGCCGGCGAAGGCGGTCGGGACCGAACCGCACAGGCCCTTCCTGCCCAGCGCCGATCGCGGCGGGCGTCGGACGCTCTCGCCAAACATCCTCGCTGCTGTCAGTCTCTCGGCGGATCCCGAGAGGAACGCCCGTGACCGCAGGCCCCTTCGACCACATCCTGAATTGGCGGCTGCTCGCCGGCTCGCATGCCTTCCCGGGGCCGGATGGGGGCACCTGCATCAACGAGGCGGCGATCGTCGCGGCCGGGCTCCCCTACAAGGCGATCACGGCCACCGAGGACTGTCCGCCCTGCTTTTCGCGCCCTCTGGCGGCCTATGCGCTCGGCTTGAACGACGCGATGCCGGAGGGCGAGCGGCCGAGGCTGATGGCCTTCGTGCTGCGTCTCTCCGGCACGGCCGACGCGCCCGGGATCGAGGCATCGCGAACGACCTTCCTCGCCGTCGAGAGCGTGCGCCGCATCCTGCCGCCGTTGCTCGATCGGGCCGGACTGCCTGCGCTCGCCGTCCGCTGCGAGGCTTCATCGGGAACGGCCGAGGCCCTGGCGGCGGCGCGCACGGCCGAGAGCCAGGGTGCCGTCCTGGCCCAGGCCGCCTCCAGCCGGCGGGCCTGGGTGCAGGGCGCGCGGCTCGCCGCCGTCGCGCGGACGGCCACAGCCGCCGTGAAAGCGTTCGGAGACGCACGCTGCGCGGCGGAAGTCGCGGAAGGCGCCGCGCCCTTCGTCGATGGCATCTGGCCGACGGCCGTGGGTCTTCTCGACGAGGCTCTTGCGATCGGCCGTCAGGCGCCCGAGATCGACCTTCTCCGCGCCAGGGACCGTCTCGACGCCGCTCGCGCCGCCGCGTGACCCGCTCTCAACCGAACGCGCGCAAACGCGGTTCCACCGTGAGATCGAGATCCATCGCCTCGCAGTTGGCGAGCCAGCGCCCGGTGAGGTGATAGAAGAAGGTCGAGTGCCCGACGACGGCGATGGTTTTCTCCGGCCGCGCCCGCAGCCAGTCGCGGAAGCCGGCGACGCGCGCGTCGAACAGGTCGCGCGGCTCGGTCGGAAAGCCCTCGGCCTGAATCGCGTCCTCGGCGTGCCACCAGATCTCGGGCAGATGGCCGACGTCGAACTCTGGAAACTCCTCGGCCAGCATCGAGGTCGCGCGGCCGACGTCGCAGGAGCTTTCCTGGCACTCCCGGTGCAGCACCTCGACCAGCATCCGCGGCTTCGACGGGTGCCCGGAAAAGATCCCGGCGGTGGTCTGCAGCGCCCGCGTCAGGGGCGAGGTCACCACGAGATCGAACGGAATTGCCTGAAGAGCCGTCCTGGCCTCGGCGGCCTGCCGGTGGCCCAGTTCCGACAGCCGCGCATCGATATGGCCGGGGTCGCGGCCGGTGGCCCGGTGATGCGCGTTGAAGGTGGATTCGCCGTGGCGGATGCAAACGATGCGGGTCGGGCTCATGCCCTGCATGTACGGGCGGCGCGGTCGGCGAGCCAGCCGCGCCGGTGCAGCCCAGTGTCGCGCACCACCAAAAACTACTCGATCCGCACCACCACGCTGTCGCTGGCGCCCGAGGCGTCCAGCACCGAGATGCGTGCGAAGCCCGCCCCCTCGGGGCTCCACGCCGATTGCCGGCGCATGCCTTCCGCTACGGGCAGGCCGTCGACCATCCAGGTCAGCGGCGGCTGGCCGCCCAGCGCCTTGAGGGCGAGCTGTGCCCGCGCACCCTCGCTGAGGCCGAGATCGACCCGTGCGCCGTCCGGCGGGTAGGCGATCCTGAGCGGTACGCCGAGGGTGGCTTCGAGCGTCTTGGGCGCGTCGCGGCGGATGTGGCGCAGGGGCGGCGGCAGGCCGGCGGTGGCAACGACGAGGGCGTCTTGCGGGCGCGGCAGGGTTTCCGGCTCGCCGCCGAACCGCGAAAAGGCGTCGAATAAGACCGGCGCAGCCGAGACACGGCCAACGAGGCCGGGCACCGAGGCCCCGTCCGGCCGGCCGATCCAGACGGCGATGGTCACCCGCCGGTCGAAGCCCACCGCCCAGGCATCGCGATAGCCGTAGGAGGTGCCGGTCTTGAAGGCGATCCGGCCTGAAAGCGCGTTCTCTGGGGGAGGCGCGCCGCGCAGGATGTCGGCGACGTACCAAGCCGAGACTGGGTCGGCGATGGTGCGTTCCGTCATTGCGAGCGGAGCGAAGCAATTCAGGGCCGACGCGTCGACCGTCGCGCATGTGGCACTGGATTGCCTCGCTCCGCTCGCAATGACGGGACGGGACGGCACCCGCCGCACCAGATCCGGCACCGCCCCACCCCGCGCCAGCCCCGCATAGAGCCGCGCGAGGTCGGTGAGCGTGATGCCGAGCCCGCCCAGCGCCACCGGCAGGCCCGGCGCGGTATCGCGCGGCAACAGGATCTGCGCGCCCGCGCCGCGCAGGCGGGCGATGAAGCGGGCCGCGCCGACCGCGTCGAGCAGGTCGACCGCCGGCACGTTGAGCGATTGTTGCAGGGCGGCGCGGGCGGTCACCGTGCCGTGGAAGCCGAGGTCGAAGTTTTCGGGGGCATAGGCGGCGGCGAAGCGCACCGGACGGTCGTCGAGCAGAGTCTCGGGATGGGCGACGCCGTTCTCGAAAGCCAGCGCGTAGACGAACGGCTTCAGCGCCGAGCCCGGCGAGCGCACGGCCTGCGTCGCGTCGACCGCGCCGGCGCGCGCCGCATCGAGATAGCCGGCGCTGCCGACATGGGCGAGCACCGCGCCGGTGCGGTTGTCGATCGCCAGGATCGCCGCCGAGAGCGCCGGGCCGATGGCGGTGGCGCGCTCGGCGGCCAGGGTCTCGAGGCTCGCCTGCAGGCGTTTGTCGAGGGTTAGCCGCTGAACCCGCGCCACCGGATCGGCGGCAACCGCCTGTTCGGCCGCATGGGCCGCCAGCATCGGGAAGGTCTTTCGCGATCGGGGGACCGGCTCGGCCTTGGCCGTCTCGGCTTCCTCCCGGCCGATGACGCCGCGCTCGACCGCAATGTCGAGCACCCGGTCTCGAGCGCGCCGGGCTTGCGCCGGAAACCGGTCCGGTCGCCGCGCCTCCGGCGCCTGCGGCAGGGCGACGAGCAGCGCACTCTCGGCGATGGACAGCCGTGCCGGCTCGCGCCCGAGATAGGCGAGGCTTGCCGCCCGCACGCCCTCCACCGGGCCGCCATAGGGGGCGAGCTGCAGGTAGAGGTCGAGCACGCCGGCCTTGCCGAGGCGGCGCTCGAGTTCCACCGCGCGCACCATCTGCCGGAGCTTCTGCGCGAGCGAGCGTTCGGAGCGGGGCTCGACGAGCCGGGCGACCTGCATCGACAGCGTCGAGCCGCCCGAGACGATCTTTCGGTGGCGGAGCCATTGCGACGCGGCGCGAAGCGTCGCGGCCGGGTCGATGCCGGGATGGTCGTCGAAGCGGCGGTCCTCGTAGGCCTTGAGCATGGCGAGGTAGCGCGGATCGACGTCGCCCGCATTCGCGGGCAGCCGCCAGCGACCGTCGGCGGTGGCGAAGGGGCGCAGGAGCTGGCCGTCTCGGTCGAGGATGACGGTCGAGCGAAGGGAGGCCTGGGTGAGGTCGAGGGGTGGGAGCGTGGCGGCGAAGTGCCAGAGGGCGAGCGAAGGGAGGGCGACGGCGAAACAGAGCGCTGTAGTCACCGCCGCCAAAACCCTCCCCCGTCTGCGGGGGAGGGTGGCCCTCGCGTCAGCGAGGGTCGGGAGAGGGGAGCGCCCTGTCCGGAAGCGTCGCTCCCCTCTCCCGCCCGCTCCGCGGGCACCCTCCCCCGCAGAGGGGGGAGGGCTACGGGCGTCGCGCCCGCCCACCTACTTCGCCACCACCTCGATCGATCCGAACGCCGTGCGTCCGAAGCGCTCGGGGCGGTACATGTCCTCGATGGTGGCGCCGGGATGCACGTAGGTCCCGGGCGAGACCACGCGCACCGTGTAGGCCGCCGAGAAGAAGGCGGATTGGTCGGGGCCGCGCTCGTAGGCGGCCACGAAGCGATCGTCGCGGAACTCGGTGTGGTTCGGCTGCACGTCGCTCTTGGCAAAGGCGAGGCCCGTGAGCGCGTCCGCGTCGAGGAGCTTCGGGTTGTCGATCTCGAGACCCGCGGGCAGGCGGTCGACGAGGAGCAGGCGGCCGGAACTGGCCTTGGCCTCCGTCACCTTGAGCACGACGACGAGGCGGTCGTTCTGGCGGAGCGGCTTGGTGGCATCCACCGCGCTGCCGTCGAGCCGGTAATAGCCGCGCTCCACCGTGTAGCCGCGCGATTCCGCCGGCTCCGGCGCGATCGGGTTGCCCGAGACGCCGACGACGAGCTGCACCGGCTCGCGGCCCTCGTTGCCGATCCGCACCGGCTTCGCGTCGAGGGCCGGGGCCTTGAACAGGCGGGCGAGGGGTCCCTTGGAGACCGTTCCATCGACGCTGAGCGCGAGGGCGTCCGGCTCCTTCGACAGGCTCTCGGCAGCGAGCACCATCCAAGCGTTCTCCTGGGTGCTGGTGTGCCGCCCGTTGGCGCGCTCCTCGCCGAGGATCGACGAGACCGGCTGGATCATGCCGCCGGTCATGCCGGTCTCGGCGGCCAGCGCGATCAGCCCGGCGCCGTCGCGCAGGCGCGAGCCGTAATCGGTGCGGTAGGCGCCCTTGTCGCGCTCGGTCTGCAGGGACTTCACCGCCGAATCGAAGGCTTTTTGCGCTCGCCCTCGGTCCCCGAGCAAAGCCAGCGCGGCGGCAAGCTGGCCCTTGCCGAGGGGCGTAGAGAAATCGGCGAGCTTGGTGTCAGCGAGGTAGCGCAGGTCGCCCATCACCGGGCGGCCGTTGCGGGCGAGCACGTAGGCCGCGTAGGCGAGGTCCATCCCGCCGTTCTCGACCTTGGTGGCGTTGGCGACCGTGTTGCGCAGCCGGTCGAGGGCGTTGTTGAACGCGACCTGAGGCACCGCGAAGCCGCGCTCGCGGGCGCGGGTGAGGAAGTCGGTCACGTAGGCGTCGAGCCAGGTGTCGGTGGCGTTCTCCGTCGACCACAGGCCGAAGGCGCCGCTCGAATCCTGGCGGGACAGCACGCGCTCGATCGCCTCGCGCACCCGGTCATCCAGCTTGCCGTCGAGGCCGAGCTTCTCGGCGGCGGCGAGCGCGTTGACGTAGAGCAGCGGCAGGGCGCGGCTCACGGTCTGCTCGGAGCAGCCATAGGGGTAGCGGTCGAGCGCCTGCAGCAGCGCCGGCACCTCGATGCCGGCGAGCCGGTTGGCCGAGACCGAGACGGACCCGGTGCCGGGCAGGATGTCGGCCAGGAGTTCTTTCGTGATTTCGAGGCCGGCGCCCGGCTCCAGCGGCCGCACGGTCCGCCGCACCAGCGCGCCCGTGCCCGGACCGATGGCCAACGAAAAACTCTGGCCGGCGACGCCCTGGATACCGGGGCCCGACAGGTTCACGTCGAGCTTGGCGATTCCGGGGCCGGCGGCCGTGATCGGGATGACGAGCTGGCCCTTGGCGCCGGCCGCCAGCGTCATCGTCGAATGCACCGCCTCGCCGCCGACCACGACGGGTCCGGTGAGATCGAGATCGACGGTGTAGTCACCGGCTGCGCCCTCGACGTTGTCGATCGCCACGAAGAAGCGCGAGCGGTCGCCGACATTGAGGAAGCGCGGCAGCGTGCCGGTGAGCACCACCGGGTCGCGGATGATCATGTCGGCCGAGGCTTGACCCACACGGGACTTCGTCCAGGCGGTCGCCATGATCCGGGCGGTGCCGTTGAAGGCCGGCAGCGCGAGCGGCACCTGCGCGGTGCCGTCGGGCCCGACCGTGACCACGCCCGAATAAAGCGCCAGCGGCGCCTGGGTCGGCGGGGTGTCGGCGAGTTCGCCGCCGCCGCCGTCACCGCCGGAGCGGATCGCGCCGAGCGTGCCCTGCATGCCGTCGATCAGGTAGCCGTAGAGGTCGCGCAGTTCCGGCCCGAGGGCCTTCTGGCCGAAGAAGTAGGCGAACGGGTTCGGCGCCTCGTAGCGGGTGAGGTTGAGGATGCCGACGTCGACGGCAGCGAGCGTCACCCGCGCCTCCTCGCCGGCCTGAAGCCCGGCGATTTTCACCGGTACCGTCAGGGTCTCGCGCGGCCGGGTTTTTTCGGGCGCGCCGATCGCGACCGAGAGACCGCGCTTGTCCCTGTCGATGGAGAACCAGGCCAGGCCGAGCGCCCGGCCCGGCATGCGCTTGGCGGCCTGGTCGAGGGGGCGGTAGGCGGTGGCGACGAGATAGGCGCCCGAGCCCCACTCGGGCTTCACCGGGATCTCGATCGTCGAGCCGCCTTCCGCGACCGTGACGTCGAGCACCTCGTGCAGCCGGTCGCCGACGATGGCGAGCGTCGCGGTGCCGGCGAATTTCGGCTGGAGCCGCGCGCGCAGGCGCTCGCCGGCTGCGTAGGCCGGCTTGTCGAGGGTGAGGTCGAGCAGATCGGGCACGTCGGCGCTCTCGCCGCCGCCCCAGCCGACGGTGAAGGACACGCTCGCCGCCGCCAGCGGCTGACCGGCGACGGTCGCCTCCAGCCGGTAGTTCCCGAAACTCACCGGCGCGGTGATGCGGGCCGGCGTGTCCGCCCTGATGTCGATGCGGCCGTCGGCGGCCTTGCGGGTCGATTTCACGGGCTCGAACTGCCAGCGGCCGTCCTCGCGGTACCATTGGTAGTTCTTCTCGACCTTGACGAGGGACCAGCTCACGCCGGGCTGCGCGAGCCGACGGCCGTCGGGCGCTGCCATCACCACGTCGAAGCTCGCGGGGGCGCCCTCGGCGAGGTCGCCGGAGAAGCCCTTTCGGATGGCGAGCACGGGCGCGGCCGGCAGGATCGGCAGGGTGACGCTGCGGCTCAGCGCCCGCCCACCCGGCTCGCCGACGTTCAGCGTGATCTTCGCCTCCAGCGGGCGCGGGCTCGCAACCTCCTGCACGGGGACGCTCACCACGGCGTGCCCGCGCGCGTCCGTCGTCGCCTTCTCGCCGATCTCGGCCGTCGTCGCCTCCACCGCCTCGTCGTCGAGACCGATCGAGAAGCCCTCCAGGCCCTTGATGCCGCTGCCGGTCGCCGCCTGCACGGCGACCGAGCCCGAAACCTCCAGCCCCGAGCCTGGGGCGCCGTAGAGGTAGCGCGCCGCCACGTCGATCCTGGCCGCCTCGCCCTTCTTCAGGGCGGGCGTCTCGGGCGTGAGGTTCACCTCCAGCCGCTCGGGCACGTAATCCTCGACGAGCCAGCTCGCCTCGCCGACGGCCGGGGCCTTCGGGTCAGTGAAGGCGGTGACCCGCCATGTCCCGCGCATGGCGCCCGCCATCAGCGGCAGGGAGAGCGAACGGCCGCCGAGGCCCTCGTCGGCCACCGAAACCCGGCGATACTCGACGCCGTCGGGACGCTTCACCACGAGCGTCAGCGGCAGGCCGGCGATGGCGACACCCTGTGGGTCACGCAGCAGCGCGGTCAGTTGCACGGTCTCGCCGGAGCGATAGACCCCGCGCTCGGGAAACACGAATGCCTCGGCGCCGGTCGTCACCGCGCGGCCCTTCACGCCGCGGTCGGACAGGTCGAAGGCGGCTTGGTTGAGGTCGAGGAAGCCGTAATCGTCGCCGAGTTGCGCCACCACGATCCCCGGCGCCAATCCGCCCTCGCCGCGTGCGAGGCCGGCCGGGAAGCTCGCGAGGCCCTTCGCGTCGGTCCTGGCGGTGGCCAGCACGTCGTTGTTCCTGGCGATCAACCGGATGTCGGCGCTGGCGACCGCCGCGGCCGAGGCGAGCGAACGGGCCAGCACGTGGACGCCGTCGCGGCCCTTGAAGGCGGTGAGGCCAAGATCCGAGACCACGAACCACTGCGTCGCCTGTTGCTCGTAGCCGCCGCCCTCGTCATCGGACGGCGAGGTGGTGCCGCTGGGCTTCGCGAGCATGAGGTAGACCCCCGGCTCCAGCTTGCCGACCGCCTCCAGCACCGGAAATGCCGTGATCGCCTCGCGGTTGACCTCGGCCTTGGCCGTGTCGAGCGTGCCCTTCCAGACCCGCACGCCCTTCTCGTCGGCGATGGTCTTGGCCGTCGAGCCGCTGAGCTGGCCCAGGAATTCCTCCGAGCGGAGCGCCGGCAGCAGCGCGCGGTCGCCGATGCGCAGCACCTCGACGTCGATTTTGGCGGCGTTGACCGAGACCAGCGGCACGCCGGATTGCCCGGTCCGCGGCAGCACGTAGTTGCGCCCGGTGAAGCGCACCTGCGGCGAGCGGTCCCGGACGTAGACCTCGTAATCGGCTGATTTCAGCAGTGTTTCGCCGACGGATGACGGCAGTCCCTGCCGCACCACGAAGGCGTAGCGCTCGCCGTGCTTGAGCCCGTCGACGCAGACCTGTTGGCCCTCGGCGGTGACCGCGGCATTGGCCGCGCCCGAGACCGCGACGAACGGCGAAAAATCGGTCTTGCGGGCGAGTTGCTCCGAGAAGGTGAAGCAGGCGCGCGGCGCGGCGGCGTCCGAATCGACCTTGTAGTCGGTGATCCGAAAACCGTGTTCTTCGCGCAGCTTTTCGTAGGCCGCGCGGGTCTCCGCAACATCCCGGATGCCGAGGCTGGCGCGATAGGCGTCGAGCGATGGCCGCCATTCGGTCTGCGCGGCATAGAGATCGCCCAAGTCGGACAGGGCTTTGGCTTCGTCCGCCGGGCTTTTCGCGCGGAGATAGGCCTGATAGGCGGCCGCCGGGGCACGCTCCTTCAGCTTCGAGCGCGAGGCGTAGTCGCCGTTTTCCTCGTCGACGCCCGCGGCGTTGGCGGTGCGGGCATAGCCGAGCCAGTTGCGCGGGTCGAACGGATCGGCGGAGACGGCCGCCGCATAGGCGTTCATCTCCGCATCGGCGTCGGCGTTCTCGGACTCGTCGGCTGCCGCGGCCTCCGCCTCCTTGCGCCACTGCGCGGCGGTCTTGCCGCCCGCCGGAGCCTCGCTGCGGAGTGTGCTTTCGAGACGCACGCCCTGGCTGGCGAGCTGCTCCTTCACATAGGATTTGGGAACGGGAGCCGTGGCGGTTCGCGCGGCCGGAACCGGAGGACGCGGCGCCTGGGCCGAGGCCGGAGCGGCAACAAGCGCGAGGACCGCGCACGCGCCGAGACGGCGCCCCAACAGGTTCATTCGCGACATCAGCACGTTCCACCCCGTCAGAGCCGCCGAACCGGCGGGCCGGCACGCTATCACGGCCGTTGCCGGCCGCAACGGCCGCACGAGCGCTCTTCGCTGGAGCGGATGCCGGTTCGGTATAAATGTGCGCGGCACCATTCAGGCCGCGTATCGCCTGGACTTCGATCGCGCGACGCACTGCGATTTCCCTTGCCGCTCGGCCATGGCATCTGTCTCCGGCCGGTGCGGCAGCGTACCGGCCCGACATGAGCCCACCGGGAGACTCGACGACGATGATGCAGCCTGCTCGCTTGGCCGTCCTCGGGTGGTGCTTGCTCCTGGTGCCCGCCGCGCATGCGCAGGGACCCGCGCCGGCGTTGCCCACGGCGAAACCCAGGCCGCCCGCTCCGGCTCAGCCTGCGGCCGACCCGGCCTACGAGGCGGCCCGCGCGGCGTTCGAGGCGCTGCCGGAGGCGCAGCGCCGGGCGATCCAGGATTCGCTGGTCTGGACCGGCGACTACAACGCGGTGACCGCCGGCACCTTCGGCCGCCGCACCTACGAGGGCATCGTCGGCTGGCAGCGGCGGCAGGGTGTCGAGCCCACTGGCATCCTGACCGTCCGGGACCGCCCCGCTCTCGATGCCGCGGGCGAAGCGGTGCGAAAGTCCCTTCGCTTCACCGTCCAGGCCGATCCGGCGAGCGGCGCGGTCATCGGCGTGCCCGAGAAGCTGCTCGCACGGAAGAGCCCGCTGCCGCGCGGCACCCGTTGGCAGAGCACCGACGGCCGCGTGACCCTCGACACGACGTCCTCGCCGCCGGGCGGTACCGACCTCGACGCCCTGTTCGAGCGCGCGACCGCCGTGACGCCGGAGCGTAAGGTGACCTACAAGGTCAGGAAGCCGGACTTTCTGGTGGTGACCGGCGAGACGCCGACCGGCCGGTTCTACATCCGGCACGCGGCCGGCGCGGACGGTATCCGCGGCTTCACCATGAGCTACGACAAGACTCTAACGGCCGAGGTCGACCGGCTCGTCATCGCCGTCGCCAACAGTTTTTCGCCATTTCCGAACGCGGCTCCGGCGCCCGAGGCCACACCGAGCGCGACCCTCTCTCCCGGCGGCGCAAGGCCCGGCGCTGGTGCGCCCGCGCCGTTCGCCCCGCCGCCGCTTCCGGGCTCGGTCGCGCGTCCCGTCGCCACCGGCCTCGCCCTCGGCAATGGCCGGGTCCTGACTGCCGCAGCGGCGCTCGAAACCTGTCCGAGCCCGCTGATCGGCGGGGCTCCGGCACGGCTGACGCTTCGCGATCCAACCGGCGCCCTCGCGCTGCTGGAGGGCGGCCAGCACGCGCAGGGTGCGCAGCCGCCCGCGATCCGCGTCGAAGCACCGGCCTCCGGCGAGGCCCTCGTGGTGCTCGGCGCCGAGGCGAAGGGTGCGGCGGTGGCTCCCGGCACGGCCGGCGCCGGCAGCGTCTTCGCCCCGCTTCAACCCGGCGCCGGAGGCGCGCCGGTCCTCGACCGTTCCGGCCGCCTCGTCGGCCTCGTCGCGCGATTCCCCGCCACCCCGCGTCTCATCGCCGGGGTGATGCCGCCGACGAGCCACGCCCTCGTCCCCGCCGGCACCATCGCCGCCTTCCTGGCGCAGGCGGGCGTGGCACCCGGAGAGCTCGCGCCCGCGCACCCGCAGGGGGCGAGCCTCGGCGCGGCGGCGGCCCCGGTGCTGGGATCGGTCGTCGCGATTTCTTGCGGGCGATAGGGCGGCGATCGATAAGATCGCCCACGATCAGCCTCCGGCGCGAGCTCCATGCCCGAACGACGATGGACCACGGCCGACATCCCGGCGCAGGACGGCCGGCTCGCGATCGTCACCGGCGCGACGAGCGGCATCGGATACGAAGCTGTGCTGGCGCTCGCGGGAGCCGGGGCACGGGTGGTGCTGGCGGCGCGCGATGCCGGTCGGGCCCAGCGCGCCATGGCGGCGATCCGGCGGGTGCATCCGGGTGCTGCGTTAGAATTCCAACCGCTCGATACCGCCAGCATGTCCTCCGTGCGCGCCTTCGCCGAGGCGTGGCGGGTGGAGGGGCGGCCCATCGACATCCTGCTGCTGAATGCCGGCATCGCCTGGCTGCCGCAGCGACAGGAGACCGAGGACGGGTTCGAGCGGCAACTCGCCACGAACTACCTCGGACATTTCGCCCTGACCGGTCTGCTGCTTCCGAGCTTCCGGCCCGGGCCGGCCTCGCGGATCGTCCCGGTGGCGAGCATCGCGCACCAGCGCGGGACGCTGAACTTCGACGACCTGCAGTTCCGGGCCTACGCGGCGCGCTCCGCCTACCGGCAGTCGAAGCTCGCGATGCTGATGTTCGGGCTCGAACTCGACTGGCGGCTACGGGCGGCCGGCTCGGAGGTGCGGGCCATCCCGGTGCATCCCGGCATCACCCGCACCGCCATCATCCGCCGCGGCGGCGGGGCGAGCCCGGTGCAGCGGCTGACGGGACGGCTGCTGTTCGCCCTGCTGGGCCAATCCGCGGCGCGGGGCGCGCTGCCTCTCCTCTACGCCGCCACCGCGCCCAAGGCGGAAGGCGGGGGCTATTATGGCCCGGACGGAATCTGGGAGGCGCGGGGGTGGCCGGCCCTGTCCCAGGTCTTCCCGCATGCACGCGACGAGGCCGATGCGCGGCGGCTATGGACGGTGTCCGAGGCGTCGACGGGAGTGGATTTCCTGACGTGAGCCTCCGGGCGATCGATCGAGAGGCGAGTCAGGCGAGGCCGAGCATGGCCCTCGCTTCGGTACAGCTCGCCGGCCGAGCGCCGTTCCGCGCGGCGATGGCGACGGCGACCCGTACGAGATCGACGTTGCCGTCCGCGAGCTGGCTCTTCGTGAGCCGGATGTTGTCCTCCAGCCCCGTGCGAATCCCGTCGGCGCCGCGCTCCAGCGCCCAGCCCATCACCGCGGTCTGGTGACGGCCGATGCCGGCGGCGGTCCATGTCGCGTTCGGCAGGATGCGCTTCGTCTCGGCGAGAAGGATGTCGAGCAGCCGCTCCTCCGCCGGCAGCGCGTTCTGCACGCCCATCACGAACTGCACGTGCGGACGGTCATCCATCAGGCCCGCATCGACGAGCCGGCGCGCGCCGTGCAGATGCGACAGATCGAAGATCTCGATCTCGGGCCGCACGCCCAGCGCCTTCATGCTCCCGGCCAGTTCCGTGACCAGCGCCGCCGGGTTCTCGTAGACGATCGTCGGAAAGTTCACCGAGCCGGTGGAGAGCGAGGCCATGTCCGGCCGGTGCCGGAGCGAGAGCCCCCGCGCAGCCGGATCGCGCCCGCGCCCGCCGGTGGAGAACTGCACGATCATCCCTGGACAGTTTTCGCGGATTCCCGCCTGCACCTCGGCAAACAGATCCGGATCGGAGGAGGGCGTCTCGTCCGGGTTGCGGACATGGATGTGCACCAGCGCCGCGCCCGCCTCGTAGGCAGCCTGTGTCGACGCGATCTGCTCGGCCGGCGTCACCGGAAGCGTCGGGTTGTCGGATTTGCGCGGCACCGAACCGGTGATCGCGACGGCGACGACGACGGGTCTCATCGGCTCATCTCCTATCCGAGCGCCTCGACGACGGCCTTCCCGCACACCGCCGTCCCCGCATTCCCCCCGAGGTCGCGCGTCCGCAGCGTGCGCTCGCTCAGCACCCGCTCGATCGCCGAGACGATCTCGGCGGCGGCGTCCTTCTCGCCGAGATGCTCCAGCATCATCGCGCCCGACCAGATCTGGCCGATCGGGTTGGCGATGCCCTGTCCGGCGATGTCCGGGGCGGAGCCGTGGACCGGCTCGAACACCGAGGGATGGTGCCGCTCGGGGTTGATGTTGCCCGAGGGCGCGATGCCGATCGTACCGGTGCAGGCCGGGCCGAGATCCGAGAGGATGTCGCCGAACAGGTTCGATGCGACGACGACGTCGAAGCGGTCCGGGTTCAGCACGAAATGCGCGGTGAGGATGTCGATGTGGTACTGGTCCCAGCGCACGTCGGGATAGTCGGACGAGACGGCGCGGACGCGCTCGTCCCAGAACGGCATCGTGATCGAGATGCCGTTCGACTTGGTGGCCGAGGTCAGATGCTTCTTCGGCCGCGACTGCGCGAGGTCGAAGGCGAAGCGCAGGATGCGGTCGGTGCCGTGGCGCGTCATCACGGTTTCCTGGATCGCGAATTCGCGCTCGGTGCCGGCAAACATGCGGCCGCCGGCATTCGAGTACTCGCCCTCGGTGTTCTCGCGGACCACCCAGAAATCGATGTCGCCCGGCTCGCGGCCGGCGAGCGGGCTCTTGACGCCCGGCATCAGGCGCACGGGGCGCAGGTTGGCGTACTGGTCGAACTCGCGCCGGAACTGGATCAGCGAGCCCCAGAGCGAGATGTGGTCGGGCACGCGCTCAGGCATGCCGACGGCGCCGAAGAAGATCGCGTCGTGGCCTTCGATCCGCGCCTTCCAATCCTCCGGCATCATGCGGCCGTGGGCTTCGTAGTAGTCGCAGGAGGCGAAATCGAACCAGTCCTGGCTCAGGGTGAAGCCGTGCCGCTTCGCGGCAGCCTCGAGGACGCGTACGCCCTCGGGCACGACCTCCTTACCGATGCCGTCGCCGGGGATCACCGCGATGCGGTAGCTGCGTGCCGTGCCGGCCATGTCTGGTCTCCGCGGGCGAGTGCCGTTCCCGCGGGAAGTGCCGCACGCCGGCCCGAGGTCAAGACGTCTCGCCGACCATCGCCTGTCGCTGGCGGTCGAGGGCGTCGCTGTAGCGGCGCAGCGTATGGCTCTCGGTGAGGAGGCCGATCACCTTTCGGCTCACCGTGCCGTCGACCACCACCAGCGCCTCGCTCTCGGTGCGGTCGAAGGTGGCCATGGCCTGCTTGGCGTTCATGTCGGCGAGCAGCACGTCGTCGACGTTGCGCACGAAGTCGGCGAGGCGGCCGTCCTCGCCGTTGCCGGCATGGGCATGGGCCTCCGGCACCAGCACGATGCCGGCATAGCGCTCGCGGGCGTCGGTCGTCACCACGCGCGAGGGCGAGCCGAGGGGGTGCTCGTGCAGAAACACGGCGAGGGGGGTGTCGAGGGGGACGGTCCGCACCTCCCGGCGCATCAGGCCGCCGACGGTGAGGTTGCGGATCCAGCCGATGTCGTGGGCGCTGCGGATGCTCTCGCCGCGCAGGTGGAAGCGCCAGGTCGCGAAGGAGTAGCCGAAGGTCTTTCGGACGGTCAGCGAGGAGGCGATGACCGCGACCAGCACGAGGCCGGCCAGCGGGAAGCTGCCGGTCATCTCGAGCGCCAGGAAGGTCATCGTCAGCGGGCCGCCGACGATGGCGACCGCCAGCGCGGCCATTCCGACGATGGCATAGGCCGTCGCCGTCATGGCGATGGCGTCGATGCCGGGTGCCAGCACGTAGAAGATCTTGCCGGCGAGCGCCCCGAGGAAGAGCGAGGCGAAGAACAGCCCGCCGCGAAATCCCGAGCCGATCGAGATGGCCGAGGCCGCCGCCTTGGCCACGAACAGGCCTGCGAGCGCCGCCGCACCGAGGCTCGCCCCGGAATCGGACAGGTGGAAATGCAAGGCGCCGTGCCCGCCCGAGAGTACCTGGGGCGTCGTGACGAAGGCGAGCGCACCGACGCAGAGGCCGCCCAGGGTCGGCCGCAGCGCGCCCGGCATGCCGGTCCGGCGAAAACCCTGCTCGACCAGGGTGACGCCGCGCATGACCGCCACGCCGAGGCCGGCGCAGACGAGGCCGAGGGCGAGACAGGGCAACGTGTTCGCCACGGTGATACCGGGCCGCATGCTGCCGGCGAGGGCCCGCACGTCCACGAAGGCCGCCTGCGTCGCCAGGGCCTGCGCGACGAGGCTGCCGCAGAAGGCCGCCACCACCACCGGCGCGAGCGTGGCGATGGTGTAGGTGCCGATGATGAGTTCGTAGGCGTAGAAGGCGCCGGTGAGCGGCGAGCCGAAGGCGGCTGCGATCGCCGCGGCCGCGCCGCAGCCCACCAGGGTGCGCAGGTCCGAGCGGCGCAGGCCGAAAGCGATGCCGGCCCGCGAGGCGAGGCCGCCGGCGATCTGCGTGTAGCCGGCTTCGAGCCCGACCGAGGCGCCGCAACCGTTCGAGATCACGTTCTGGACGGCCAACGTGACGGAATCGCGCAGCGACATCCGCCCGCCATGCAGCGCATTCGCCTCGATCGGATCGATCATCGCCCTGCGGGGCTGTCCCTTTCGCCCCCGCGCCATGGCGAGCGCCAGCAGACCGAGCAGCGCCCCACCGAGGGCCGGCCCCGCCAAGGCGAGCTCCACCGGCAATTCGGTCACGGCGCTGAGCCGGCTGCCATGCGGCAGGTGGTAGAGCGCCTCGCGCAGCACCTGCGTCACGACACCCATCGCCACGACCGCAAGGCCGCCGACGCCCCCGATCAGTGCGGCGAGCACGACGAGCCCCGCCTCGCTGCCGCGCACGAGCGCGCGCAGCCGTTCCGGAGCCTGGACCAAGCGCCGCGCAGCGCCGAGAGAGGGTGGCTTCATCGACGGGCGCTTTCCCCCTCCACGGCCGGGCCGCGCGAGCGGCGATGGAGAAGGGCCTACCGGGCTGCGCCCCGCCGTTCAACGCAGGAGTCGGGGGAGCCGCGATCCGTCATCCGACCGCTTGAAAAGCGCCGGCCTGCACGATACACGCTGCCGCAGTGCCGCCGTAGCTCAGTTGGTTAGAGCGCTTGATTGTGGATCAAGAGGTCCCCCGTTCGAGCCGGGGCGGTGGTACCATTCAATTGTCGTGACGATGCAAGGGGTTGGCGCTGCGCCGGCCCCTTTTGCATTTTGGCTGCGGTTCAACACCTTACCGCCCGCCGAGGGGCACGGCCGTCGCGAGGGGGCCCTTCTGGGCTGAAGGGAAGCCGACCTTGCAGCGCTGGCCGCCCGGCAGCTTGAAATCCGGGTTCGGCAGTTCCAGGCGCACGCCGAAGGTGCCGCTCGCGGCGTCGAAGACGTGGTCCACGACCGTGACCTTGGCCTCGTAGGTGCCGCCGATCGGCTGGTCGAGCTCGACCGTCGTCGCCATCCCCAGGCTGATCTCCTTCCAGCGCGAGACCGGCAGATACGCCTCGACATAGAGCGGATCGAGCTGGACGAGGGTGAAGATCGCGCTGTCCTGGCGCACGAATTCGCCCGCGGACATCAGGCGCTCGGTCACGATGCCCCGGATCGGGCTGCGGATCATGCGCAGTTCGAGTTGGGCCTCGGCGCGCATCAGCTCGATCCCCGCGAGCTTGCGCTTGAGGATCTCGGTCTGCAGGTCGCGCCGGCCGATCTCGTAATCGGCCTCGACCTGATCGAGGCGCTCCTGGGTGACGATGCCCTTGGAGAGCCGGCTCTGGCGGTCGAGGCGCCGCTTGTAGAGTTCGACGCGGGTCTCCTGGGCCTCGATGGTGGCCACGGATTCGGCCTGCGCCCGCGAGAGGGCGACGTTCGCCTCCTCGACGCTTGAATCGAGCCGCGCGATGACGTCGCCGGCATTGACGGTGGTGCCGCGGTTCACGGGCACGCTCTTGAGGATGCCGAGCGTGGCGCTGCCGATCTTCAGCTTCTGCGCGGGCTCGACCACGCAATCGACGCGGGTCTCCTGCGCCGCGGCGACGCCGGCCGGCGCCGCCAACCATGCTCCCAGGAGCGAGAGGGCGATGAGCTGCGTGCGGCGTAGGGGCCGAGACGTCATCACGGGGTCCTCATTCGGCGGCGTCTCATTCGGAATGTCCGGCGAAGGCCAGGATGCGATCCTGCATCTGATCGGATCGCAGAAGGTCGGCGCGCATGCGCGCGTGCAGGCGCTCGGTCCGGAACTGGGCGAAGCGGAGCAGGCGGCAGCCGAAGGCCTGGCCCCGCTCGGGACCGAGCAGGGCCATGATGCGCCGGGCCAGACCGCTCTTGACGAAGCCCCCCGCAAGCAGCGGGTCGTCGAGGGAGAGGATCGCCTGGAAGCAGCCCGGCTCGCCCTGGCGGCCGCTGCGGCCGGCGAGCTGGTCGTCGATCCGGCGCGCATCCTGGCGTTCGACCATGATGACGTGCAGGCCGCCGCGTTCGGCGACCCCCGGGCCGAGTTTGATGTCGGTGCCGCGCCCGGCCATGTTCGTCGCCACCGTGATGCGGCCCTGCTGGCCGGCTTCGGAGACGATCGAGGCTTCGGCGTTGTCCTGGGCGGCGCTCAGCACCGTGTGCGGCAGACCGGCCTGGGTCAGGTTGGCGCTCGCCCGGGCCGAGGCTGCCACCGAGCGCGTGCCGACGAGGACCGGGCATCCCCGCGCGTGCAACTCGGCGATGCGCTGGGTCACCCGCTTCCATTTCGCCGCCTCGTCGGGGAGCATCTCGTCGGGGAGATGCTTGCGCTTGAGCGGCCGATGGGTCGGAATCCGCACCACGGGCAGCCGGTAGACCGTCCAGAACTCGGCGGCGACGCCGCGCGTGGTGCCGGTCATGCCGGAGAGGCGGGCATAGCGCCGGAAGAAGCGCTGGTAGGTCATGCGGGCGAGGGTCGTGCGGGCGCTCGACAGCGCGCAGCCCTCCTTGTGCTCGACCATCTGATGCAGGCCGTCGCTCCAGGTCCGGTCCGGCATGACACGGCCGGTATTGGCGTCGACGATCACGATCTTGCCGTCGCGCAGGATGTAGTGCTCGTCCCGGTGGAACAGGTGCAGCGCGGACAGCGCCTGACGCACCAGCCCCTCGCGGGTGACCCGGCCGCGCCACGCCTGCCCGTCGCCCGAGACCAGCTCGGCGATCTGCGCGCGGCCGGCCTCGGTGAGGACGACCCGGTGCTCGGAGGCTTCGATCAGGTAGTCGCGCGGGCTCAGCAGCGCCTTGGCGATCTCCATCGCCCGCGACAGCACGTCGTCGGCGAATTGCGAGCCGGCCTGCGCCGAGATGATCAGCGGCGTGCGGGCCTCGTCGATCAGCACGCTGTCGGCCTCGTCCACGATCGCGAAGTACAGGCCGCGCAGGCGCAGCTGCCCGAGCCGGCTCACCGCGGCGTAGAGGCTCTCCAGCTTCAGCCGGACGTCGCTCGCCCGCTGGCCGAGGGCAATGCGGTCGCGCAGGTAGTCGAAGGCGAGATCCTTGTTGGTGCAGTAGGTGATGTTGCAGGAATAGGCCTGCGCCCGCTCGGCCAACTCCTGCTTCTCCTTGATGACGCCGACGGTCAGGCCCAGCGCCGCGTAGAGCGGACGCATCAGCTCGGCGTCGCGCTCGGCGAGGTAGTCGTTGACGGTGACGACGTGGACGGGAAGTCCGGCCAGCGCCGCGGCGCCCGCGGCGAGCGTCGCCGTCAGGGTCTTGCCCTCCCCTGTCGCCATCTGGGCGATGCGTCCGTCGAGCAGGGCGGCGGCGCCCATCATCTGCACGCCGTAATGGCGCTGGCCGCTGACCCGGCCGGAGACCTCGCGGATCAGGGCGAAGGCGTCGGCGATGTCGGCATCGCGAAAGGCCGTGCGACCGCGCAAGATGCCGGCGAGACCGCGCACCCGCGCGTCGAGTGCGGCGTCGGACAGCGCCGCGATCCCTTGCGCCTGCGCCAGTGCGTTCTTCGCGATGCGCCCGTACCGCCGCGCGCTCACCCCCGCGAGGCCGGCGCGCACCAGCCCGACGACCTGGGCCACGGCCTGGTCGAGACGATCGGGCTTGAGGGGCTTGCGCTCGGTATAGGCCCGGGCCTGCGGCAGCCGGTAAGCGGCCTCGGCCTGTGGGACCAGCGAGGGGGCGAGGAGCGGCTCAGACACGGAACTGGCTCAGGAAGACCTGACGGAGGCTGCGGAGCGCCCGCCACGCCACCGGCTCCGCCCCGTGATCGAAGCGGACATAGACGCGCTCGCCGAGCACGTTGAACGGCAGGCCGCCGGCGAGCTGTACGTCGAAGACGAAGATGCTCTGCAGCGCGATCGGCTTCTGCGGGTTGCTCGCGTCGACGGCGATGGTGCCGCCGCCCTGCGTGGCAAGGGCGAGGCTCGGGATCTCCTGCTGGGCGCCCGGCACCTCTCGGCGGATCGCGCCGACGCGGACCTCCTCGGGCCGTTCGGCCAGACGCGCGGCAACGGCTTGGGTGCGGTTGCGGATCAGGTCGACGTCCGTCTGCGGCACCACCACGCGAACCACGGGATCGTCGGCGGTCAGCACGTAGCCGATGCGCTCGCCGCGGCGCAGGTAGCGCCCGGGGAGGTCGACGGCGCCCGGAACGATCAGGCGCCCGGAATGCTCGGCGCGCACCGTGAGCCCGGCCTGACGCTCGCTGTAGACGCGCAGGATCTCCTGGGTGCTGGCGATCTGCTCCTGGAGGATCTGGGCCTGGACGCGGTCGCCGAGCCGCGCCGCGTCATAGCGCAGGCGCAGCTCGGCGAGCTGCGCCTGCAGGACCGCGACGCGGCTGTCGAGGCTCGGATCCTCGAGCTGGGCCAGAGCCTCGCCGGCCTGCGCGTCCCGGCCCGGCTGGACCAGGAGGTTCGTCAGGATCCCGTCGGTGCGGGTGCGGATCTGCGTGTCGTCGGGCACCCAGACGACGCCCTGCGCCATCGTCGTGTAGGGCAGCGGGATCACGAACAGCATCGCGAACACCGCGAGCGCCGCGGTCCCCGTGACGGTCATCGCCAGCCGGCGGCGCCCGTTCAGCTTCGGGTCCGACAGGATGAACTTGATGCCCTTCACGAGCGGGGTCACGACGATGCCGAAGAGCGCCAGCAGCGCGAGCAGCACGCCGAAGACGAAGTACTGGGTCGCGATGAAGCTCGCGATCGCGATCGAGACGGTGGTGCGGTAGACGAACGCGCTCACCGCGTAGAACAGCATCCACGGCCGCTCGCCCTGGGCCGTGACCGGGCTCTTCGTCCCCTCGACCTTCAGGGCGTAGCGCTCGATCAGGTAGAACACGTAGCGGTTCGCCCGCGAGCCGAGATTGGGGATCTCGATCAGGTCGGCGAAGATGTAATATCCGTCGAAGCGCAGCAGCGGGTTGCCGTTGAACAGCAGCGTCGAGATGCTGCCGATCACCATCACGTTGAAGGCCGCCGCCCGCACCAGGCCCGGCTCGGCCAGCGCCCAGACGATGGCGGCGGCCCCCGCCAGAAACAGCTCGACGAAGATGCCGGCCGCGGCCACCATCATCCGCTGCCACTTGCTGGGGAAGGCGGCGGAGCTCGACGCGTCGACATAGGGCGCCGGAAACAGGACGAGCAGCATCATCCCGACTTCGTGGACCTCCCCGCCCCAGGCCTTCGTGGCGCAGGCGTGTCCGGTCTCGTGCAGAGCCTTGATGACGGGGTAGAGGCACAGCATCAGCGCGACGTTCTGCGCCGAGAGCATCTGGTTCGCGACGTCGCCCGTCAGCTCGCCCCAGTGCAGGGCCGCGACGACGAGGCCGGCGACGACGACCGCGAGCCAGACCGCGAGTCCCCAGAGCGAGAAGATCGGCCGGTAGAACGGCGCGAGGCGGTCGAGGAGGGCGTCGGGATCGAACAGCGCGAAGCGCAGCGCCAGCGGGTTCTTGACCCGGGCCATCAGGGTGCGCCGGGCCGTCGATTCCGAGCGTTCGGCGAGTTCGGCGAGGTCGGGCGGCAGGTCGCCCTGGAGCAGGTCCGAGCCGTGGAGCTGCGAGATCAGGCGGATCGTGTCGTCCTGGGTCGGCGGGTCGTCCTCATTGCGGCGTGCGGCCCGCTCCCAGATGTCCTGCAGGGTGCGGCGCCCGTCCATCAGGCAGAGGATGAGGTTGGCCGAAGGCGAGAGGCGGTGGAAGCGCCCGGTCTGGTGGTCCTGCAGGACGTACCAGATCTCGCCGCGGAAGCTCTGGCGATGGATCTCGGCGTGGCGGCGTAGGCGCGGGCGGAGCGCCGCGACCCGGTACCAGGATTGGCTGAACAGCGACTGGGACATGCCTCACGTCCTCACGGCCACCAGTGCCAGAGGCTCAGGCGCAGCCAGTCGACGATCGGCCGCGCCCAGACCCAGACGAGGAGGCGCCGGTCCACATCGACTTTGGCGATGCCCTCCATGCCCGGCCGCAGCCGGGTCGCGCCGTCGGTGATCCGGCCCTCGACGCGGAACAGGTTACGGCCGTTCTTGGCCTCGGCCACCGGGGTGATCGTCTGCACAGTGAGCGCCTGCGGCTGGTCGGGCAGGGAGGTGGCGAGCACGTGCCCGGTCTGGCCCTCGCTCAGGTCGGCGATGAGACGCTCGTCGACGCTGAGCACGACCCGGTAGCTGTCCAGCGGCGCGATCTCGAACAGGACCTGACCGCGGCTGACCGCCCCGCCGATCGCCTGGGAGAGGTCGCCCGAGACGATCAGGCCGTCGAAGGGCGCGTGGAACTTCGAGCGCGACAGCTGCTCGTCGAGGAGGCGGATCTGCGCGTCCGCCTGATCGATCTGGCTCTTGACCACGTTGATCGTGGCCGGCTGGCGGGTGGCGAGCGCCTTGTCGTATTCGTAGGTGCGCTGCTGGCGCTCGGTCACCCAGCGCAGGCGCTCCAGGGCGAGGTCCCGATCTTCGAGCGCGGCGAGGAGATCGCCCTTGCGGACCGTGTCGCCGGCCCGGTGCTCGGCCGTCTTCAGGTAGCCGTCATACGAAGCCACCACGGAGCGCCGGACCAGCCCCTCGATCCGGGCGTCGGCGGTCACGCGATAGTCGATCTTGATCGCCGACAGGGCGAGGATGGCCGCGAGGACGCCAGCGATGCCGAGCTTGAGCCCGGTCCGGTTCGGACCGACGACGAGCCGCATGCCGTCCATGACCGACTCGGCCGCCTTGGCGGCGAGCCAGCGGTCGTTCTGGCGCTTCTCTTCGAGGACCGGGCCGATCGCCGCCGCACAGGCGTTGATCTGTTCGATCGTGTCGAGGCTGAAGGGCTGGTCGGCCGGCCGCTCCAGCGTGAGCGCGCCGACGAAGCGGTCGTCGACCAGCATCGGCACGGTGAGCACGCGGCCGCCGTACTGCAGGCGCGCCAGATCCTCGTGCGCCGTGGTGACGTAGACGTCTCCCTCGGGGGCGGGGAACAGGATCAGGCTGCGCTGGTCGATCGCCTCGTTCATGCAGGCGCCGAGCCGGCGCACGAGGTTCATCTCGCGGCCGAACTGGGCGGAGTGGGAGATCGCCTTGATCCGGGCGGTGCCGCGCCGCATGAACCCGATCGCGGCACGCTGGCAGCCGAAGGCGATCGCGAGGTCGGTCACGGCGGCGGTGCAGGCGGCGGAGAAGCGCGACTGCTCCAGGACACCGGCGAGCAGTCCGAGGACCGACGACGAGCGGGCCAGGGTCTTCTGGTTGCCGCGTCCGATCAGTTCGGCCTGCTTGGCGACGAGCCAGGCGCTGCCCCACTGGATCTGGCGGATCGCGCCGCGCAGCTCGTCCTTGTCGCGGCCCTCGATCGCGAAGGCCGTCACCGCGAAGCGCTCGCCGTCCAGCGCGACCGGCAGCGCGATCCAGGCGCCGGAGCCGCCGTCCTCCATGGCCTGCACGACGGGCCGGTTCTCGCGAAGCGCGGCCTCGGCCGTCTCGCGCAGGCCGACCTCGCACTCGGTCTGGATCGGATACACCGCGATGGGCGCGAGGCCGACCGAGGTCCCCGGGATCAGCACGCTGGCACGCGGCGCTCCCAGCATCGGCGCCTGGAGCATGAGCCACGCTTCGGCCGCCGCCTGAAGGGTCTGGGCGGTCTGGAGAACCTGCCAGAGCGCCGGCTCGACCAGGGGCAGGCGCGCGGCCGGCCCGGCCGTCGACGCAATCTCCGCCGCCAAACGCTCGCTCATCGCCCCTCGACCCCCTTCGTGACGACGTTCTGCTTCCGGATTTAGGCGTCGAGATCGAGGCGGCCGTGACGGTTCTCGTATTCGGTCAGGACGCCGCCGAGGACCGAGTGGAGGCGCTTGGCGGCCAGCGGCGTGAGGATGATGCGGTTCGACAGGTCGACGACGACGTTCGCCGTCTCCGCAAGATTCCAGGTCCGGTTCGTTCCGAAGAACAGATCCACCTGTTCGCGGGTCCCCTGAACGTTCACGACGTTGGCGAACTGGGTCGCCATGTCGGTCTCGCGCCACTCGATGGCCCGCACCTGATCCGCCGCGCCTGCCTTGGCCTCGTTGCTCTCGCTCACGACTCTTTCCCCCTGGCGCTATACGTTCGGACTCAGATCCGCGCCGGCCGATACGGGCTGCAGGGCGCGAACGACCGAAGTCCTCGACAAGACGTTTCACGAATAAAGCCGCCATCGGAATGGCGGCTTGCCTCGGACCCCTAGCACATCCACGTTGCCTTGCCTGTCGGCGAGACAGCACAGTAGGAGCTCATGCACGCTCTGTGCGATTCGATCACGAATGGATTGTGGCAGGGGTGGTGGTCTCCAAGGATTTTGCGTTGATCCAGCGTCTCAGAATTCGCGTTCCGTCGCGAAGGCCATGCCCGCGACCGCGCTCCTGTGCGAGCGGTCTCTCCGCACGCTGATGCCGGCCGCTGGGGTCGGCGGATCGACCGACGAGATGTCAGAACCGCACGTGGACCAGGCCAATTTTCCCCGGGTCGACCGCTTCCTCGAAAGCGAAGTCGTCGCCCACGCCCTGACCTTCGCGTTCGAGAGAGGTCTGATCGACCGTCTCGACCGGCAGGCGACGGTCCCCGCCGATCCGCTGGCCGCCGGGCTTCGTCTCGATCGCGCGCGGTTCGACTGCCTCGCCGGACTTCTCGTCGGGGGCGGCATCGTGGAGGAGCCCGGTCCCGGCCTGCTGGCGCTCACCCCGGCTTTTCGCGCCGTGCTGCCGTACCGCGACCTGATCGCGGCGAAGCTCGGCTTCGCCGCGGCGGCCGCCGAGGACCTGCGCCGCTGCTTTCCCGCCTTCATCGCGGATCTTCCGGCCTTCATGGCGGCCTCACGCACCTTCGAACTGTTCCGCTACGACCGCTGCTTCGAGGTCACCCCGGACAACCTGGCCGCCACCCGGCGCTGGGTTTCGTACACGACCTGCCTGACGCGCTACGAGGCCGGCCCCTGCCTCGAGCGGATCGACCTCGCGGGTCACCGGCGCCTGCTCGATCTCGGCGGCAACAGCGGCGAGTTCGCCGCGCAGGCCTGCCGGCGCGCTACGGGGCTCTCCGCCACGGTGTTCGACCTGCCGGTGGTCTGCGCCCTCGGCCGCGAGAACCTGTCGGGACGGCCGGAAGCCGCGCGGGTGAGGTTCCAGCCGGGGGACATGCGGCGCGATCCCCTGCCCGAAGGGCATGATCTCGTCACCTTCAAGTCGGTGCTGCACGATTGGCCGCCGGAGGAAGCCTGCGCTCTCCTCGCCCGCGCCGCGCAGGCGCTGGCGCCGGGGGGACGCCTCGTCGTCTACGAACGCACGCCCGTGCCGCTCCGCGACCGCCCGGCCGGCTACGTCCAGGCCGCCGACCTCGTCTTCCAGCCGTTTTTCCGCGAGGCCGGCCTCTACACCGAAATTCTACGAGCGCAGGGCTTTCCCGAGATCGCCGTCGACCGCATCCGGCTCGAGACGCCGTTCCACCTGATCGTGGCCCGCAAGCCGGGGGGCGAATCGTGAGCGCGAGGCCGGCGCTGGTCGTGGCCGTCGCGGGGCCGCCGGGAAGCGGAAAGACGACGCTGTCCCGCGCCCTGGCGGAACGGCTCGGCGCGCCCGTGCTCTCCTACGATGCCTACGAGGAAATCACCGGCTGGCCGCCGGAGCGTGTCTCGGCCTGGATGGCGCGCGGCGCGCCCCTCGACGAGATCCCGGTGCCGGGCCTCGCCGCCGACCTTGCGCGGCTCCGGAACGGCGAGCCGGTTCGGGACCGCGAAGGCGGCCGCATGCTGCGCCTGAACGGGACGGTCGCCGGCCGCCCCGTCATCGTGTTCGACACCCTGCTCGGCCGCGCCCATGCCGGGACCGGGCCGCTCATCGACCACCTGATCTGGCTCGACCTGCCCCTCGACGTGGCGCTCGCGCGCAAGCTCCGCAGCTTCACCGGAGAGGCGCGCCGCGACCCGTCGGGAGCCCCCGGCTTGCTGCACGCCCTCGACGCCTATCTCTGCCGCTACGACGCCCTGCTCCACCCGACCTACCTGCTTCAGCGCGACCGGGTGCGGCCGGGGGCCGACAAGATCCTCGGCCTCGGGACGCTGGCCGACCACCTCGCGGAAGCCCTCGGTGCCCTGACAGCGCTCGTGGCGCCGGCCGCCTCGCCTTCGGAGCCGCATTGATGCTGGGACCATCGCGCACCGCGCCGCCGCGCCTCGTGATCGCCGGCGGCGGCCTCGCGGCCTGGACCGCCGCCGCCTACCTGCGGCGCATGCTGCGGCGGGTCGGCTGGACGGTGACGGTGGTCGGGCCGGTTCCGCCGGCCGGGCCGCCCATCGGCCTGGCGACGCGCCCCATCCTGACCCGCTTCCTGCGCGGCCTCGGCATCGACGAGGCGATCTTCATGCGCCGCTGCGCGGCGACCTATCGGGTCGCCAGCCGCTTCGACGACTGGTTCGAGGTGGGGCAGGGCCACTGGCATCCGTTCGGACCCTGCGGCCCGCGCGTGAACGGGCGCGACCTGTTCCATTATTGGCTCAAGCACCGCCACGAGGGCGGCTCGGGAGGAGCCTACGCCGACTATTCGCCCCAGGCGCTGATGGCTGCGACGGGACGTGGTCCGCGGCCCGAGACGGGCATATCCTCGACCGTCGAAGCCGGCAGCTACGGCTATCATCTCGACCGCACCGCCCTGATTCGCTTCCTGCGCGAGATCGCGCTCTCGGAAGGCGTTCGGGCCGTGCCCGCACGTGTACTCGGGGCGAGCCGCGACTTCTCCGGCAACATCCGCGCCCTCGATCTCGAAGGCGGCGGCAGCGTCGAGGGCGATGTCTTCCTCGATTGCACCGGCGCGGCGGCCCTGCTGATCGGCGGGACGCTCGGCGAAGCCTGGATCGCGGGCGATGCTGCCTGCAACAGCCTCGTCAGCCTGTCTCTGCCGCCCGCGCGGGATCCTTCGCCCTTCACGACCTACGTGGGGCGGCCCGAGGGCTGGACCGTGTCCCTGTCGCTCGCCGGCCGCACCGAGGCCATGCTGGCCTATGACGGCAACGCGACCACGCCGGAGGCTGCGCATGCGGCCCTGACGGCGGCGATCGGCCCGGGAGAGAGCATCGTCCATCGCAGCCTGCGCAGCGGCCGCCGCAATCCCTGGCTGCGCAACGTCGTCGCCCTCGGCGCGGCGGCCCGCGCCGTCGAGCCGCTGGCGGGCTTCGGCCTCGATCTCGACCTCGTAGCCCTCGAAGCCTTCGTCGAGCACCTGCCGCGCGGGGAGGGGGCGGAAATCCTGCGCCGGTCCTACATCGCCCGGATGAACCGCCTGCACGACGACGCGCTCGAGGCGCTGGCCGCGCATTACGTGCTCGGCCGCCGGCCCGAGCCGCTCTGGGCTGCCGCCCGCGCCGCCATGCTTCCCGAGGGGCTCGCCGACCGTCTCGACCTCTACGAAGTCGCCGGCCATGTCGTGCCGCGCGAGGACGCGGTCTTCGGCGAGACCGACTACTACCTGCTCTTCACCGGGGCCGACTTCCTGCCGCGCCGGGCCTTCGCCCCGGTCGACGTCGCGGATGGGCGCGCACTCGGCGGCTACCTCGCCGAGATCCGGGCACGCGCCGCGCAGGTCGCCGAGGCGATGGCGCCGCATGGCCGTCTCCTCGAACCGTTGCATGGGACCGTACCGGCCCCCGAGCCGACCGCCCGCGTGGCGCCGGCGGCCGCCGGCACCGCCTCCGGGCCGGCGAGCCTGCGCCGGACGCCGGACGGCGCGCGGCTGGCCGACCTCGTCGCCGGCCTCGGCCAGCCCTACGGCTACGAGCGCTCGGTCAAGGCGACGCCGGCCGGGCTCCAGGTCGAGCGCTTCCTGGTGAGCCTGCACTGCACGAGCCTCGGACCGCAGCCCGGGCAGACGCTGGACACGCTCGCGGCCAAGCTCGGCCTGCCGGAGCGGGAGCGCACCGAGGCCGCCGGCCTGATCGGCGAGGCCGACGTGCTGCATCTCGGCTACGAGGAGGGTCCTTCCGGCGCCCTCTACAAGCTCTACGTCGAATGGTCGGTCCGCTCCGATGCGGCCTGGCGCCAGGACGAGACCGAGGGCGAGCCGCTCCTCGTCCACCGCGCCTACAAGTGGAGCCCGCGCGACGCGGCGCCTCCGGTCGTGACGCTCTACCATTGGCCGCGCGTGCGCGAGCCCGACGCGATCGAGGCCCGGCTGAAGCGGATGGGCGCGGATTGGGGCGGGGCGGGCTCGGGCGTGGTCGGCCTCGCCCGCACCCTGCTCTGGCTGGCGCAGGATCAGGGGCGGGGCGCCGTCCATTATCTCGAAGCTCGCGAGGAGCCGGGGCCGCGCCTGTCGTATGACCTCAACCTCTATGCCTGCGGCCTCGCCGTGGCCGACGCCGAGGCGCTGCTCGCGGCGGCCTTCGCCGATCTCGGCATCGCCCCCCAGGCGGTCGCGACGGTCCTGGCCGAGCGCCGCGACGAGGCCCTGGGGCACGTCGCCGGCGGCGTCGGGCGCGACGGACAGCCCTTCCTTACCGTCTATTCCGGCATGGCGGGCTCATGACCCGCCTCGACCCGGCACGCCTCGAATTCGCCGCGCCGGGCGACCGCTACGCCGATTACTGCCTGTGGGACTACGAACCCCTCGGCCCCACGGCCGGCCGCCTGCGCCAGTCCACCCTCCTCTGGCACTCCCTGGCTGCGGCGGGCGCACACCCGCGTCTCTTCGCGATCTGCGACGCGCTGCGGGCCGGCCTCGGTCCCGGCCACAGCGTCTGGGGCGCCAAGCTCCGCGGCGGCGTCACGACCTGGGAGTTCTACTTCTACGACTATGCCCGGCTCGAGCGCAGCGTCTCGATCGAGCGCGTGCTCGCGATCCTCGCGCCCTTCGCCCCCTGCGGCCTGCATTATGCCGGCGCGCGCCCCTACTTCATGTTCTCGCTGGACCTCGACGACGCCCTGGCGCGCGGCGAGCGCGGCCTCGACCGGCTCAACGTCTATCTCGGCAATCCCGGCAGCAGCGTCTCCTCCGGCTTGTGCTACGGCCTCACCGCCCAGGGCCTCGTCCTCGACAACCTCTACAGCTTCTTCGAGACGGCGACCGAGCGCGAGGCCATCGTGGCCAAGGCCGCCTGCTCGGCGCATCTCGACCTGCCGGGCCTCGACCTCGACGCGATCCTCTGGCCCGAGCTGATGCGCTGCGGTGTCGTCGTCGTCGCCAACAAGCGCTTCTGCGACGGCGTCTACTTCTCACGGATCGACGTCGACGGATTGCTGTATTTCCTCGACCGGCTCGCCTATCCGGCGGCGATCCGCGACTTCGTGCGTGCGGAGCGCCGGCGCCTGTCGCATCTGCTCTTCGATCTCGGAATCGACTATGCCGTTGTCGACGGAAAGCTGACGGTCACGAAGAGTGCCTATTACGGCCTTCTTTGAGACCTTCCGGCCGCGATATCGGTAGCGTCGCCCGGCTCCCGGCGAGCGCCGCGCAAAACATCTTCGCAGCGAAAGACGTCATGGGACGCTACGACCACGCAGCCTACGTCTCCCTGACGATGGAATTCCGCTGCAATCTCAAATGCGTCCACTGCATGATCGAGGGGACGATGGACCGGCTCGCGCCGGAATCGGATGCTCATTTCGAGGAACTGCTGGCCCGCAACGCGCGGGAGAAGCGCTGGATCGGGCTGATCCTCACGGGCTCGGAGATCACCCTGCGGCGCGACCTGCCGGATCTGGCGCGCCGGGCGCGGGCGAGCGGCTTCCGGCACGTCCGCATCCAGACCCACGGCATGCATCTCGGTCAGGCGAGCTATTGCCGCCGCCTCGTCGAGGCCGGTGTCGACGAGTTCTTCGTCTCGATCGCCGGCAGCGACGCCGCGACCCACGATGCGCTGACCCTGGTGCCGGGATCGTTCGAGCGGGCGCTGCGGGGCCTCGAGACGCTCGATGCGATGGAGGGCGTGGCGACGCTCACCAACACCGTCGTGACGGAGCGGAGTTACCGTCTCCTGCCAGACCTCGTCGATCGCCTGAGCCATCTCCGGCGCCTCACCCAGATGGAGTTCTGGGTCTATTTCCCGATGTCCGAGCGGGACGAGAAGGGTCTCGTCCCGCGCCACGGCGACGTGCTGCCGTACCTGCGAGAGGCCATTTCCCGCGCCCGTGCGCAGGGACGCGCGGTCGAGGTCAAGAACTTTCCGGAATGCCTGCTCGGCGACCTCGGCGACGCCCTCGTCAACGGCCAGCCGGAGCTGCACATCGATCCGGATTTCTGGACGGAATTCGCACGCAACGGCTTCTACCAATGCGTGCATCGGGACGCCTGCGCCTCCCGCGAATGCCTCGGGCTCAACACGGCCTACATCGAAAAATTCGGCCTCGAAGCCGACCTGCTGAGTCCCATCTCCCGCCGCTGGCAGCGAACGTCCGCCTGAACGCATCCTGCGTCAGCGCGCGGCGCCGAGCCGGTCCCACCACCAGTTGAGAACGTCGAGGCCCGTCCGCTCCGAGTTCTGGGCCGAGGCCACCTGCTCGGCCCGGAACTCGCTCGCGGTGACGCCGAACTGCGCGCGGAAGCTGCGACTGAAATGGACCTTGCCGCGAAAGCCGAAATCGGTCGCGAGCCGGGAGAGGCGGCGCGTCTCCAGCGGGTCGCTCAGCGCCGCGCGGACGCCAAGCAGGCGGCGCTCCTGGACCGAGCGCATGATGCCGCCATGGGGAGCGAACATCCGGTAGAGGGTGGCCCGCGACACGCCGATCTCGCTGGCGATCAGTTCGGGCGACAAGTCGGGCGAGGCGAGATGGTTGCGGATCGCCTGCTCGGCGAGGGCGACGTAGCAGGTCTCGAACTCCTGCTCCTCCACGAGATCCTTCGCCCGCGCCGGATCGAGGAGCGCCTGCAGGAAGTCGGCCGTGTGCGCGACGACGCCCTCGACCTGCGGCTCTTCGAGGAACAGGCTGCGTTCACGCAGAGCCGTGAGATGCGCCGCCAGCAGCCGGTTGCGCACCGGATCGAGCCGTGGCGGCAGGGGGCTGCCGGCGATGCCGGGCAGGAGCGCACGCGGCACGATGAGCGAGATCGTATCCGAGGAGGTGGCGAACGTGTCCACCTCGAAGCCGAGGTCGATGATCGCCACCTGCGAAGACCAGAGCGTGGTTTGGTGGCCGCTGATCAGGCCGTTGAAGCCGCCGACGTTGTAGAGGTGGAACAGGATGTGGTCCGGCGTCCGGGCGATGAGGTCGCGATCGCGCCGGAAACTTTGTGCCCCGAAGACGACGCGCGCGACGATGAGATCACCCATGACGACGCCGCTGGCGGAGCCGGTCGGCAGGCGCTGGTTCGGATGGACGACGCGCGGCTCGAACAAGGCGCCGACGACGCCCTTCCAGATCTCGAACGCTTTCTCGTTCGGCAGACCTGTCGAAAGGTAGTCCAGGCGCTGGAGGATCGACACGCGAAGAGGCTTCTAAAAAAAGTACGACGGGGATGCTTCGGCGTCTCGGCCAGCGTCTCGAAAGGTCAGATGCCGGGCACGCCGTGCCCGCGCCGCAGGATGCGTGACGTCGGAACACAGTCGATCGACTTGCCGGCCCGAACCATCCGCTGCCCCGGACTGTAAGATAGCTTTAGTATGGAGGCCGACCCTGTTTTATCGATCGTATGCAACGCCTTGACGACAGAATCGACGATCAAGCTAAAGGTACCGTTGCAGGTTTCAAGAGGCTCAGAATCTCTTTTATGCAAAGTCGATGATCTCCGATGTACATCGAATGAGATGCGCCCGATCAGTGGCATGATTTGATATTGTCGGCGCACGAAGACGATGAATTTCCTCAATCAGCCCCCATGGCGGGATCATTTTTTGTTTTTGAAAAAGCAAATATTCAATGGAAATTGCTGAAATTTCATGTTCAGCGCAGCGCGATGTTCATTCAGCTGGCGCAGATTTTCGATAAAAACGTGAATGCTTATTGAATTATCGATTAACTGAATTTGACTGAGAAAATCGAGTCATTTGAGCGGTCTCAAGCCTATTGCGCGCGATCCGATGGCGTCCAAAAGTGCCGTCGATGTACGGGAAAATCGTCTGTATTTTGGAAGGACTGCCGGTGGCCGGCGGCTTTGCTCAGGTGGTCGGGCGTGGGTTGTGCCGGGTCATTTTCGGCAGCTGTTGCAGGCGGGACGCGGTCGCGATCGTCCGTACTCCGCCACCTGAAAACTGAGACGCTCGATCAATCGAAAAGGCGTGCAATCTCTCCGCAAATCAGGCCCTTGCTGGTATGCAGCGGATCGCAAAGATGCGGGAAGCGCACTTGCGTGGCAACGTGGGGTTGGAATGAGTAAGCAGCTTCTCATCTACGAGCGTGCAGTACCGGTGACCCGGCAGCGGCACGGCTCCTGGTCGGTCAAGGCCGGTGCGACTTTCGAATTTGCCCGCGGCGTCAACTCCGTGCCCCTGATGGTCGCCGAGTTCCCGAATGCCGGGGCCGAGTACACGATCGTGTTCGGCGGCGCCGACGACGAGATCATCCCGGTGGCGCTCCTCGGGATCCGGGACGGCGAGAACCTGTACGTGAGCGAGGCGGGCTCTTGGTCCGGCGCCTATGTTCCGGCGTTCCTGCGCCGCTATCCGTTCGTGTTCTCCAGCGACAACGCGAACGACCCCGACGCCACCTTCACGCTGTGCGTGGACGAGGATTTTTCCGGCTGCAACGACGATGGCCGCGGCGAGCGCCTGTTCGATGCCGACGGTGACCGCACGCAGTATCTGCAGAACGTCCTCGGCTTCCTTCAGGCCTACCAGACGCAGTTTCAGCGCACCAAGCTGTTCGTGAAGCGTCTGCAGGAGTTCGACCTGCTGGAATCCATGCAGGCGCAATTCACCCTGCGCACGGGCCAACGCTCGACGCTGTCGGGATTCAGCGTGGTCAACCGCGACCGGCTCAAGGCGCTGTCCGCCGAGAAGCTCGCGGAGCTGATGCAGGCCGACGAGATGGAGCTGATCTACCAGCACCTCGCCTCGCTTCGGAACCTCACGCCGATCGCCGAGCGCATCGGCGTGCCGGTCGAAACGGCTGCGCAGGAGGCCGAGACGGCTCCGGCTTCTCCGGCCGATTTCGAGACGACCGGCAACGCCTGATCCGGCGTCGGCCTCGTCCTCGACACGGGGGCGAAGCTCGCCACGGCGATCGGCGCGCGCGAGCGGGCGCCGATCGGATCTTCCAGACCACCTTTGACGACCCGGCCGTGCCACGGCGGCCGGGTCACTTGATGTGCGCGCGCCGAACGCGGTGCGCCCTGCCCGGTTGGAGAGAGCGTCATGGCTTTTCCGTTCAAGTCGGAAGGCTTCTGGGGACCCCTGTTCCGCCGCCGCGACCGCGCACGCATCAGCGTGGAGGCGCCGCGGGCCGCACGCCCGTCGAAGCGTCAGCTCGTGCTGCACCTCAAGAAGAAGGCCGACCGGATCTTCAACCGCGACCGGCTGATCTTCGATCCGCTGGAGCCGCGCGTGCTGCTCGACGGCACCAGCAGCTACCTGATCACGGCGCCGATCGATTCCGGGACGCAGGAGCATCAGGTCCTCGTCCAGCTGGTCGACACGTCGGCCGCGATGGCGGCCAGCGCGGACAAGGTCCAGCAGGTCCAGATCTTCGACTATACGGGCGGCACCAAGGGGCAGAAGCTCCACTCGTTCGGTGACATCAGCGACAGCAACAAGGCCTTCACGCTCACCGGCACGTCCGGGAAGGACCGCATCACCGTCGATGCCGACTCGTTCAATCTGCTGACCGGCAGTCAGACGCCGCTGCTGACCATTGCCGACGCGACCGCCGGCGACGGCGATACGATCGCTCTCCTCAACAAGCCGACAGGCGCCGCCCGCTCGGGCGCGGAATTCACCCTGACGGGTACCGATGCGGGCACGATCGCCTCGGGCAAGTTCGCGGGAAGCTTCTCGGGCATCGGCAACCTGACCGGCGCGGCGGCGGCCGACGACAAGCTGACGATCGGCTCAGGAGCCAGCCTCAGCGGCACCTTCGATGGCGGAAAGGGCAGCCTCCAGCTCGACCTCTCGTCCGCCCTGACGGGCAGCATCGACGCGACCCTGTCGTCGGCGGCCTTCGGCAAATACACCCTGGCCAAGACCTCGGGATCGAGCGCTGCGGACTTCAGCCTCGCCTTTACCGCGCCGACGACGAGCCTCGGCGTGATCCTGGGCAGCGGCGACGACACGCTGCATCTCGCCAGCCTGCCGCCCGCACCGAACTTCACGGTCAGCGGCGGCGCCGGCGCCGACCGGATCGTCTTCGATACCGATCTGAGCGCCACCAGCGGCGATCTCGCCCTCACCTTCGACGGCGGTGCCGGCGACGACCGCATCGACATCGCCGCCAATCTCAGCACGGTGGCCGGCAAGATCGGCATCACCTTCCAGGGCGGCGCCGGCGACAACAGCCTGACCGTCGCCCAGGGGAAGACGATCACCGCGAGCGGCAGCGTCAGGATTGCTGCGGATGCGACCCTCACCCCGGTTCTGACCACGGACAACAACTACGGCCGTTCCGCCGACGCCAAGGCGCGGATGGGCGTCACCGTGAACAAGGACGCCGTCATCAGCGGCGTCGGCGTGGCGATCGCCGTGACCAGCAGCGTCACGGTCGCGGACACGGCGCCCGCCGACACCCAGACCCTCACCGTCACGGCCGATGGCCTCGCCGGGATCACCCTCGCCGGCAGGATCGATGCGAGGACGGGCGCCGCGGCGCTGACGACCGACGTGGTCGACAGCATCACGCTGACCTCGACGCTGACCTCGCAGCTCAAGCGCGTCACGCCGACCCTGACCAACAGCTCGACGATCGTCGTCGGCGCGAGCGGCGCCGTGAACGGCGGCACCGTCAAGCTCGCCGCCAACACGCGGGCCACGGTCGACGTGAAGGCGATCGGGCTGGTCCTGCCCAGCGCCACGACGTTCACGAATGCCGCGTCCGGTACCGCCGACACGATCAAGGCCGTCGTCAAGGGCGAGAAGAACCTGAGCGATGTGTTCACGCCCGCCGAACTCGCGGTCGAGGGAATCATCAAGAGGGCCGAGACGACGATCACCAACACGACGCAGGTTACGGTCGCCGCCGGCGCGCAGATCGTCCAGACCGGCGCGGCGACGATTTCCGGCAGCGATCCCGCCGTCTCGGTGCAGATCTCGGCCGACGACCGCACCAACGCGACCACCACCCTCGTGGCGAAGGACGGGACCGACATCCCCGTCCTCAGCAGCCTTCTCAACCTGTTCGCGCTGACGGCGAACCAGAACGTCACGCGCGTCACCAGCGTCGACCTCGGCGTTCCCGCCACCGGCACCCCGCCGACCGGCGCACCCACCGCCGACGCCACCGCACTGATCTCCGCCGCCGGCAACGCCGCGATCCAGGCCTCGAACAGCGGCGCGCTGCAGGTCCGCATCCGCGCGGCCACCGAGGCGCCCGATCCGCTGTACCCGACCACCAAGACCGTGGCGGGCGACGGCGAGGACGACGGCTCGCTGCCGGCGCCGATCAAGGCCGGCGCCGCGCAGATCACCGTCAACGACACCGTGCGCGTGGCCGTGCGCGGCGTGCGCATCGCCGCTGCGTCGCTCGCCGTTGCCGCGACGAACGACACCGGCATCGAGAGCCGTGCCGTCCAGGCGCGCAACCTGCTCACCGGCTCCACGAGCGCTATCGTCGAAGCGTCGCGCCTGAGCGCGAGCACGGGCGCCGTCTCCGTCGTCGCGATGGACGCCACCAAGGCGAGCGCGATTGCCGTGCCGATCGAGACCGGCACCCTGGAGGCGGAGACCGACACCCAGAAGGCCAATCGCGAGCTCATCGGCATCGCGCGCGGCTCGGCGGTGAACACCACGGAGCGCGACATTACGGCCGCGTTCACGGATTCCGAGTTGAGCGCCGCGACCGACGTCACGCTGACCGCACAGAACGCCCTCGATCTCACGACCGAGGCCAAGGCGGCGGTCGCCTCGAGCAAGCTCGGCGTCGCCGGCTCCTACGCCGTCAACATCGTTCTCGGCAGCACCACGGCCACCGTCCTGCGCGGCAGCGTGATCGCGACCGCCGGCGACGTCACCGTGAACGCGGCCGACGTCACGAACATCGATTCCCGGGCGCAGACCACCGTCGAGGGTGCCGCCAGCTCCGGCGGCGCCGCCGTCGGCAGCACCGCGAGCGGCAACAACGCCATCGGCGGCGCTGCGGCCTTCAACATCGTCGGCTACAGGGCCGATGGTGTCACCGGCACGGACAAACTCGCCGACAAGATCGTCGGCATGGCCCTCGACACGGTGCTCGGCACCGGCTTCTTCACGGTGGCCGCCACACAGTCGATCCGCGCACGGGTCGACGCCGCCATCGTCACGGCGAGCGCCGGACGCGTCGGCCTGAACGCCGCGAGCGCGGGCACCGTGAACGCCACGGTCAGCAACACCGTGACCACCCGCACGCCGGAGCAGACCCGCGCCGACCTCGCGAAAGCCGAAGCGCGGCAGAGCGCGCTCAACGAAGCCCGGAGGGTTCTCGGCAAGCCGGCGGTCGGCGGCAATGCCGGCACGGTCACCACCGCGGCGTCCCGCAGCATCGGCGGCCTGATCGCCACCAACCGCATCGCCCGTTCGGCGACCGCCGACGTGGTGAGCGGCGCGACCATCACGAGCGCCGGCGAGCTCGGCGTGCGCGCCGCCGACATGTCGACGATCAACGCCAACGTGAAGCTGGTGGCGTCCAGTCAGGCTGCGAGCGACGGCGGCCTGTCGGGCAAGCAGCCGCAGATCAAGTCCGACTTCAAGGCGAATGCCGGCCAGCCGGTGGAGATCACGCTCGGCCAGCGCGTCGCGGTCGATTTCGCCAATGCGCTGGGCATCGATCCGATCCGGACGGTGAGCACCACCGACGCGATCAAGTCGAAGCTGCCTGCGACGACCAAGGACGCGAAGAGCGGCGCCACCGGCACCACCGCGACCCCGCGCTTCATCAAGACCGGCGACGTCGTCCTCGTCAGCCCCGGCCAGCCGGCCGGCAAGGGCGAGGTCGGCTCCTACTACCGCTACATCAAGGCGACCGGCACACAGGCCGTCCCCGCCACGCAGGATTCCATCGACCTCTCGAAGGCCGACTTCACCGACGCCACCCTGTGGAAGCTCGTCGGCGAGAAGGGTGCGGTCTACGCCTATATGGGCCCCGACAGCACGGCCACGACCAAGCTCGACCTGAAGACGGCGGACTTCACGAACCGCGACCTCTGGCGCAGTGTCGGCGACGGCGAGGCCGCAGCCGCCAAGACCACCGGCTCCGCGGGCATGTCGGCCGGCGGCATCGTCGTGCGCAACGAGATCAAGGGCGGCGTCGTCGCCGCCATCAGCGGCTCGGCGACCCGGGTGAACGCGGGCAGCGTCGCAGTCGCCGCCGAGAGGAGCGCGACGATCACGTCCAAGGCCGACGCCACCGTCGAGGCGATCGCGACGATCCGCGAGCAGACCGGGGAGAAGGCCGACGGCACAGCCGACACGGCCGGCACCGCGAGCGACGTTCCCGGCAAGACCTCAGCCTTCGACAAGGCGGCCCCGGCGACCCAGTCGGGCCAGGGAAATACCGCGAACCAGTCGCGTTCGAGCGCGCTCGCCATCAACGCGGTGATTGCGACCAACACCATCCAGTCCGCGGCCGACGCCTCCATCACGGACGCCGCCGTCACTACCACGGGCAGCGACGGCTCCGTCGCGGTCACGGCGAAGACGGCCGGTGTGATCGAGGCCGAGGTCGAGGCAGCGATCACTGCGGCCACGAGTGGTCCGTCGGGCTCCGAAGGGGCGACCACCACCACCGGCTCGGGACAGGCCAAGCCACCGACCACCTCCGCGCGGGCGGCCGGCATCCAGCTCGCCTTCAACGCGATCGGCTACGAGAGCGGCAATCTCGGCTTCGATACCCTCGACGCCGTGGTCGGGACCAACCTGACCAACCCGGCGACCGCTCAGGCGAGCGCCCGGATCAGCAACAGCACGGTCACGGCCACGGGCGCGATCAGCGCGACGGCCGAGTCCTCCGGCGCGATCACGTCGAAGCTGAGCAACGAAGTCACCGCTTCCGCCGCGGCCGCCAGCGTTAATGCGCTCGCCGTCTCGGGTCTCGTCGCGATGAACCGGGTGAGCGGCGCCGCCCAGGCGCAGATCGATGCCAATGGCAAGACGGTCTCGGGCACCGACGTCACGGTCTCGGCGGTGGACTCCGTCAGCATCGATGCCGAGACGGCGGTTGCGGCCACGGCCACGGCCGAGAAGACCGGCGACGTCGGCGGCGTCTCCAAGGGCGCCGAGGCGCTGCTCGGCGAATACACCTACACCACGGCTTCCGGCACGCGGCAGGTCAAGTTCGGCGAGAAGATCCGCCTCAGCGATACCTGGGCCGGAGCGGCCACACGGGGCGAAAAGGGTGCGGTGTACCAGTACATGGGCACCGACTTCGCCGCCGCGGTCGATCTCGGCAGCACGACGGACGCGAACCTGAACTTCGCCGACTTCGCCCTCTGGAAGAAGCTCGACGCGACCAACGTCGTTTCGGACACCACCACCGGGGGGGCGGCGCCGACCGGCAAGATGTCGGCGACCGGCCTTGGCGGCATCTTCGCGCGCAACGACGTCTCGGGGAAGGCCGAGGCGAAGATCGTCAACACGACGCTGAAAGCGAGCGGCGACGTCGCCGTCAGCGCGGACTCGACGGCTTCGATCACGGCCGCCGACGAGAGCGAGGTCGAGGCCGAGGGCGGCGCGGCCGCCAACGGCGTGCTCGTCTCGAACAACGTGCAGAACGGGGCCCTGGCCTTCATCAAGGACAGCACGGTCACGAGCAGCGGTGGCGGCGTCAGCGTCTCCGCGGTCAATTCTTCGAGCATCGAGGCCAGCGCCGCGGGCTCGGTCTCGGGCGAAGGGACGGCGCTGGGCTTCACGCTCGCCTTCAACACCGTCGGCTTCAAGCAGCAGAACCCGCTCTTCGCCGCCGTCGACACGATCGTCGGCGATCCCCTGATCGCCACCGCCACCAATTCCGAGAACCCGGCCGGGGCGAAGGCCTACATCACGGGCAGCACCGTCACGGCGGAGCAGGACGTCACCGTCAAAGCCGAGAGCCGGGCCAGCATCAAGGCCGAGGCCGGCAACAAGGTGAAGCAGGCGGATTCCGAGGAAACCGTCCACAAGGCGGAAACCGGCGCACGCGGCATCTCCGCCGGCGCCGTCCTGGCCATGAACAAGGTGAGCGGCCGCGCCGAGGCCTTCATCGGCTCGGAGACGGTATCCGATCAGGCCCCCACGCAGCTCGCTGCGACGGTCACTTCGACGGCGGGGTCGGTTCTCGTGTCCGCCAAGAACCAGGCCGGCATCGAGTCCGAGAGCACGATGATCGGCTCCTCGTCCGTCTCCGGCGGCGTGGCCGAGTTGGCCAAGAAGGCGGTCGCGACCGCCCTCAACATCTACGATTACACCTCGAAATCCGGCACCCGAGACCTGACGGCCGGCGACCGGGTCCGCCTCGCCGCCGATTTCACGCCCGCGGGGGCGGATTCCAGCACCGACGCCAAGCGCGCCGAGGAGCCGCTGCTCGCCGGGCGCGTCTTCATCTTCGTCGGCAGCGCCGCCAAGGGCGTCGTGCTCGCGAGCGAGGACTACTCGAACACGGCGCGTTGGTTCGCGGTGGACGACGGCGCCACCGTCTCCACCAAGCCCTCGGCCGCCGGCACCACGGCCACGACCGACACGACCACCGGCGACACCGCCGACAAGGATACCACCACCGTCAAGACGGCGGAGGGCACCACGACGATCACGCGCACCAAGGCGCGCTACACGTCGAACGCCCCCAGCTACCAGGATATGATCGCTGGCCAAGGCGTGCTGCTCTCGCGCACCGATACCGTGTCGAAGGGCGAGAAGGGTACGATCTACATCTGGCGCGGGGCGGACAACACGTGGGTCACGCTCCACGGCGAGGACTACACCAGCGACAACTGGATCCCGGCCGCGGCGAAGACCGTGATGCCGCAGATCGACAAGGTGGCCGATCCCGCACCGGCGGCGACCCCCGCTCAGGGTGCTCCCACCCCCACCAACCGCACGCCCGCCTCGTCCTCCAAGGCCTTCGGCGGCCTGATCGTATTCAACGAGGTGAACGGCGGCTCCACCGCCCGCATCACCGATGCGACGGTGACGTCCGCACTCGACCTGTCGGTCCGAGCCGAGGACGCCGCCGACATCTCGGCCACGCTCGTGAGCACCGTCACCTCCTCCGGCGGAGCGTCCTTCAAGTCGCAATCCGGTGCCGGGACCAGCGGCGGGACCGGCGGCGGCACGCTGATCGCGGCCAACGGCATCGCGGCGACCAACGTCGTACGCGGCGGGGCCGAGGCGAGCGTGCTGCGCTCGGCCGTGGAGGCGCAGACGGGCAATCTCGACGTCACCGCCGAGAACACGGCCGGCGTCGATGCGCGCGTGCGCGCCTCGTCCACGACATCGGGTGGCGAGGGCGGCGGCGTCTCCGGCGCCGTGACGCTCGCCTTCAACTCGGTCGGATATCAGACTCAGAATCTGCTGTTCAACGCCGTCGACACCCTGATCGGCCAGTCGGCCATCTCGGGCGCCTTCGGCGGTGAGGTCGGCTCGGGCGCCAAGGCGACGATCGTCAAGTCCTCGGCGAAAGCCGGCGGCGACCTGACCGTCTCCGCGACCTCGGCCGCCAAGATCAACGCGACGATCAGCAATGCGGCGATGTCGTCGACCGATTCGATGAAGGGCTCGGGCGGTTCCGGCTTCGGCGTCGTGCTGTCTTCGAACAAGGTCAGCGGCAGCGCGACGGCCCTGATCGACAACACCGGTGTGACCAAGGACATCACGGCCGGCGGCGCGCTCGCCGTCACCGCGAAGGACGCGGCCGGCATCACCTCGAACGTCCAGATCGTGACGAGCTCGACCGTGGTGAAGACCGACGGCGGCGCCGTCACCAACCAGTCCAAGCTCAACAAGTACCTGCCGTCCGACTTCTCGACGAACCCGAACGAGGTCCAGTCGGCCACGATCCAGTCGAACATCATCAAGAACCGCAAGGACTTCCTGCCGGCCGAACTCACGGCCCTGGAAGAGAAGGCCAGTGCCGAGATCGCCCGGGTGAAGGGGCTTATCCTGGAGTTGCAGGCGCGCCCGACGGAACTGCTGAAGCAGGTCGAGACGGCCACGCTGAAGCTCAAGGCCGGCGACAGCGTCGACGCCTATCTGCGCACCATCAACAAGACCCTGGTCGATGCGCTGAAGGCCGTGGTCGACGCCAAGGTCATTCCAACCACCGAACAGACCGACCTCGCCCGTCGCCTCACCAAGGCGTCGGACGACCTCAAGCCGTTCACCGCGGTGGGCTTCCTCAACACACCCGCCGCCGACGAGGCACGCACCGAGGCCCTGAAGCTCGCCGCGGAGGCCGCCCGCCGCGGCTATCTCGACGATGCCGCGCTGCGAAACAGCACAAATGCGGACGCGACCACGAAGGCCGCGGAGAAGACGGTGGGCTCGGTGATCGGTCTGCAGGTCGCGGCTGACCGCGCCGTCATCGGCGTCGCCGCCCGGATCGTGGAGCTGAAGGACGGCCTGAACGCGTTCCTGAAGCCGTTCGGCCTCAGCACGGACAGCATCGGCACCCTCGACCTCTCGGCTTTCGGCCAGGCGCCGAAGACCGTCAACAAGCAGGACGTCACCTTCGGCACGCGGGTCCGCATCGCGGAAGGCTACGCCAAGCCGACCTTCAAGGCGGTCGATTCGGCCAGCGTCACGGTCAAGACCGGCGACACGATCCAGGACTTCGACGGCAAGATCTACAAGTATGTCGGCGCCGAGCTTTTGAGCAAGGTCCAGCCCAGCACCTTCGTCCTGACCGACACGACCAAGTTCTCGCTGATCGCCGCCAAGTCCGACGCCTACAAGGCGGGCGACATCTACATCTACATGGGCACCAATGCCCCGCAGCTCGACCTTGCGGCGACCGATTACTCGAACAAGCTGCTCTGGAAGCGGGCGCTCGAGTCGAACTTCATCCCGGATGGTCTGACCCTGCCGAGCACCGGCAGCACGCCTGCGGCTGCCCCGGCGGCGACCCCCGCCACCACCACGGAGACGCCCACCGGCGATCCCTCCGCCGGCAACGCTGCCCAGACCGGGACCGTGAAGCCGCAATCGGCCGCGGCGCTCGCGATCGGCGGCCTCGTGGTGCTCAACAGCGTTCACGGCGACGCCATCGCCCGCATCACCGGCGTCACCGCTACCACCGGAACCGGGGCGATCACGGTCTCGGCGACCGAGACGGCGACGATCACCGCCACGGCCGACAGCGCGGCCAACGTCAAGTCGGCCAGCTCCTACAGGCAGACCAACGGCACGGCGGCTGCCGGCTCGACCCCGGCGCCGAGCGCGGCCACGACCGATCCGACGGCCGGCACCAAGTCGCAGACCAAGAGCCTCGCGCTCGGCGGCATCATCGCCACCAACGCGGTCCTCGGCACCGCCAAGGCCGAGATCGTCGACAGCACCGTCACCGGCGGCGGCGGTGTGAGCGTCGGTGCCGTCAACACTGCGACGATCGACGCGACGAACAAGGTCGCGACATCGAGCGACCAGGGCGCGGTCTCGATCACGCTGGCCTTCAACACCATCGGCTGGAAGGAGCAGAACATCCTGTTCCGCACGGCCGACCTCATCACCGGCCAGCCGCTCATCGGAGCCGGCAACGACGACACCCCATCGGGCGCCAGCGCGCAGATTCTGCGGAGCACGGTCGTCACCGGCGCCGGCAGTACGCTCGGCGTGTCGGCGCGCTCGGACGCCACGATCAACGCTCAGGTCAACAACAAGGCCAGCGCCTCGAATGCCGTTCTGAAGGATGCGAGCGCCTACGCGATCGGCTTCGCGCTGACCGGCAACATGGTCAACGCCAAGGCTCTGGCCACCATCGACAACACCGGCACCACGAAGACGGTCGATGCCGGCGGCGCCGTCACGATCTCGGCCACGAGCAACGGGTCGATCGTCTCGCTCAACAGCCTGTCCTCGCTCGCCAGCCTCACCAAGCCGAGCGTGCTCGAGGACTTCGCCAACAAGGTTCTCGACAACTACACCTACACGACCAAGTCCGGCACCAAGACCGTCAAGTTCGGCGACATCGTCTTTGCGAAGATCAACGGCGTCGAGAAGCGCTTCGTCTATTTCGGCGAGACCAAGTCGGTCGACCTGACGGCCACGGGTATCTTCACGGAAGCGAATTCCTGGCGCGAGAACAATCTGCGCGAGTTCATCAAGTTCCTACCGCCGGGCGTCCTCAACCTCGGCGAGAGCAAGGACGCGAGCGCCTCTTCGACGCCTCCGGCCGAAGGCGCGCAGCCGGCCAGCGGCGGCACCTCCTCCAAGCCGTACGCCGTGGCGGTCGCGGGCATCCTCGTCAGCAACGATGTGCAGAGCACGGCGACGGCCAGCCTCGTGAACACGGGTGTGGTCCGGGCCGGCGACGTGAGCGTGCAGGCCGCCCAGACCGGCACGATCACCGCGACGATCACGAGCAAGGTCGAATCGAAGCTCAAGGCCGGCACCAAGCCGGGCGACAAGAGCGCCCTCGCGATCGGCGCCGTCATCGCGGCGAACGTGGTGACGGGAACGAGCAGCGCGACGATCGCCGGCAGCAAGCTCGGCGACGTCGACAGCGGCAAGACCGTCGGCAACGTCGCCGTCGGCGCGAGCAACACCGCTGCGATCACCGCGACGGTCGACAGCACCGTCGAGTCGAGCGAGACCGCCGTCGGCGTGACCGCAGCGTTCAACAAGATCGGCACGTCGAGCCAGAACGTCCTGTTCGATCTCTCGGACGCGATCCTCGGGACCGATCTCGGAACCGTACTCCAGGGCGCCAACACCTTCGCCGCGACCGCCTCGATCACCGGCCAGCCGATCAACGCCACCGGCGCCGTCTCCGTGACCGCGCAGTCCAAGGCGACGATCAAGGCCGAGATCAAGAACGCCGTGACCACGGTCGGCGCCTCGGTGACGAGCGTCGGCGCCGTCGTCAGCCTGAATCTCGCCCGTCTCGCGACCTCGGCCACCATCGCCGACGTCACGAACCTGAACGCGGCCCGCGGTGTCTCGGTGAGTGCGCTCAGCGCCTCCGCGATCGATGCCGTGGTCACCGCCCCGGTGACGTCGGTGGCCTACAAGCTGCCTCCGACGGATCCGGCCGCCGGCAACAGCGGCTCCGGGAACACGGGCTCCACGAGCCAGACCGGCAAGACGATTGCCGTCGCTCTCAGCATCGCCCGCAACACCATCGTCGACGAGACGCTGACGGCTGGGATCGACCGGGTCGGTCAGCTGACGGCCACCGCGGGCGACGTCCGCGTTTCGGCGTCGAGCGACGCGACCATCGTTGCCAAGGCGACCGCCACCGCGATCGCCGTGCTTCTCAGCACCGAGGACGGCAAGAACATCGGCTTCGCCGGCGGCGGCGCCCTCGGTTTCAACACGATCCTCGGCGGCGTCGATGCGCATCTCGCCGGCAGCAAGATCACGGCGGGCGGCACCGTCGCTCCGGCCCAGGACGGCACTGGCGGCCAGGGCAACATCACTGTCGCGGCCACGAACGACTCCGCCATCACCGCCTCGGTCGAGGCGGCCGCGGCGGCGGTCGTCGTCGGCAAGGGCACCTCGCAGGCGGTCGCCATCGGCGTGACACTCGCCTTCAACATGATCGGCTTCTACGGGGCCGGGCTGCCGACGGGCGCAGACTTCAAGAACGGAACCGCACGCTCCCTCGACGTGCGTGCGAGCGTCACGAGCAGCCGCCTCTCGGCCGGGCGCCGGGTCTCGGTCGAGGCCACGTCGTCCGAGGCCATCACCGCGAAGACGCTCGCGGCGGCCGTCGCCGTCGCCGCATCCACCGGCGGCGGAAGCGGCGGCCAGGGCAGCAACGTCGCCTTCGCCGGCGGCGGCCTCTACGTCGGCAACAAGATCGTCACCACGACCACGGCCGTCATCGACGGCAGCGGCGGCACCGACGATGCGGTGACTGCGGGGGCGGGCGGCATCAGCGTCTCGGCCAAGGACACCAGCCTCATCAAGGCGACCTCCATCGCCCTCGCGGTCTCGGCGAACCTGAGCGCGAATGCGAGCGACACCGGCACCAAGCCGAGCGTCGCCATCGGTGCCTCCCTCGCCAACAACGAGATCGGCAGCGACGTGACGGCCCGCATCACGCAGGTCGCCAACCTCGCGAGCACCGGTGCCGTCTCGGTCTCCGCGACGCGCACCGCCGACATCGCCGCACAGACCTTCGCGGCCTCCGTCGGCGCCCAGGTCTCGTCGCAGGGCAAGGGCGTCGCGGTCAGCGGCGGCGGAGCCCTCGCGCTCAATACGATCGGCGGATCGACCGTCGCCGAGCTGCTCGGCTCGAAGGTCGGCGACGGCACGACCGACGCCAGCAAGGTCGGCAGCCTCGATATCTTCGCGAACGATCAGGCCAAGATCGCCGCGCTCACCGGCGCCACCGCGATCGCGCTGGCGGCCTCGGCGAACGACAAGGCCATCGGCGTCGCGGTCGGCGCCTCGGTCTCCAACAACGTCATCGGTTCGGGCGCCGCGGTGCGCGCGACCCTGTCCGGCACGCCCGTGCGCGCCGCCGGTGCGGTCACCGTCCGCGCCCTCTCGAAGGAGACCGTGGACGCCACGACGGTCGCCGTGTCGATCGGCGTCTCGGGCAGCGGCTCGGGCACCGCCACGTCGGCGAGCCTCGGCGGCTCGGTCGCCCGCAACGTCATCGACGTCGCCACCACGGCCGAGGTCCTCGGCGCCGTCGCGGTCGATGCCGGCAGCCTCTCGGTGAACGCGGACAACCAGTCGTCCGTGTCCTCGACCGTCGGCGCGGCCTCGATCGCCGCGGCGCTCGGCCAGGGCACGGCGGTCACGGTCGCCCTCGCGGCGAGCGTCGCTCTCAACAGCATCTCCGGCAACGTCAGCGCGACCGTGAAGGACGCGCAGGTGACGACCCGCAACGGCGACATCACCATCGCGGCCACGCGGACCGGCACCATTTCCACCACCGCCGCGGCCGCGAGCGTCGCGGTCGGGGTCAGCGGCGACAAGGGCATCGGCGTGTCCGGCGCCGGCGCCGCCGCCGTCAACAAGATCAACAGCAGCACCACGGCGATCGGGCAGAACGCCGCGCTCAACGCCGCGGGCGCGGTCACCGTCTCGGCCGGCAGCACGGCCACGATCAAGGCCGACATCATCTCGGCAGCGGCCTCCGTCGGTGCGGGATCGGGCAGCAGCGGCGCCGGTGCCCTCGGCATCGCCATCGCCTACAACGAGATCGGGGCCTGGACGGCCTACGACGAGGCCGGCAACACGCTGAGCCAGACGCCGACCCTCGGCAACCGCGCCAACGTTTCCGCCACACTCTCGAACACGCCGGTCTCGGCCACGGGCGCGCTCGCCGTCACGGCCACGAGCCGGAACACGATCACGGCGAACATCGTCGCAATCGCGGCCGGTGCGGCCCTGTCCGGCTCGAACGCCGGGGCCGTGAGCGTCGGCGGCACCTTCGCGATGAACAATATCGGTCTCGCGACCGGCGCGCTCATCGACGGCGACGGCACGGGTACCGGCCCCGGCATCGCGGCCGCGAGCGCCACGGTCTCGGCCAGCGACGCTTCCACCATCACCGCCAAGGCCCTGTCGGCGAGCCTCGCGCTCGCCGCCGGAGCCTCCAACGCCGTCTCGGTCGCGGTCGGCGGCAGCGTCGGGCTGAACAGCATCGCCAACGACGTCTCGGCCACCGTCAAGAACGTCGATCGCGGGCTGCAGACCACCGGCGCGATCCTCGTCAGTGCGAAGTCCGCCGGCGCCATCACGGCCCATGCCGCCTCGGCCGCGCTCAGCATCGCCGGCGGCGGCTCGAACGCCGTCGCGGTCAGCGCGGCCGTCACCTATGCGCGCAACGTCATCACGACGGGTACGCGCGCCAGCGTCGTCGACAGCGCCTTCGTTACCACCGGCGGCAGCGGCACGATCGATGTGAAGGCGGAATCCTCCGCCGCCATCGAGGCCAAGATCCTGGCCGCCGCGCTCGCCGTCGGCGTCGGCGGCAGCAACGGCGTCGGTGTCGGCATCGGCGCGGCCATCGCCGAGAACTACATCGGCTCCTGGGACAAGACCGTCGAGAAGGACGCGGCAGGCAAAGAGAAGACCGAGACGACCGCCTACACGCTCAAGGGTGCCGGCGGTACGGCCGTCGCAGCTCTCGTGAGCAACACCGGCGTCTCGGCGAGCAAGGCGCTCAGCGTCACGGCGACCTCGGCGCAGACGATCACCGCACAAGTCGTCGCGGCCTCCGCCGCGATCGGCGGTGGCGGAACCGCCGGCGTCGGCGCGTCGGCAGCCGGCGCCGTGGTCTCGAACGCGATCGCGGTCGCCACGAGCGCCACGATCAGCGGCTCCGGGACGACCGGCATCAACGCCGGCGGTGTCGTCGTCAACGCAGCGGATACCTCCACGATCGATGCGCTCGCCGGATCGGCCTCGCTCGCGGGCGCGGGCGGCGGCAGTGCCGGTGTCGCCGTCGCGGTCGGCTTCACCCTCGCCCTCAACAGCATCGCCGGCGGCGTCGCCGCGAGCATCACGGGGGCGAATTCCCTCGTCAGCGCGGGCGCCGTCTCTGTCACGGCCTCGCGCGCCGGGCGCATCAACGCGGCTGCGGCCGCGGCGGCGATCAGCATCGCCGGCGGCGGCGCTGCCGGTGTCGGCGTCTCGGGCGGCGGTGCCTTCGCCTCCAACCGCATCCTCGGCTCCACCACCGCCACGGTCGATGCCAGCAGCATCACCACGAGCGCCGGCGGCCTCACGGTGAAGGCCAGCGGATCCTCCGAGATCACGGCGATCATCTCCGCGGTGGCCGCCTCGGCCGGCGGCGGCGGTTCGGCCGGCGTCGGCGTGGCGCTCGGCGTCAGCGGCGCGGAGAACCGCATCGGCAGCTGGAGCACCAGCGGCAGCGGCGCGACCCGCAAGGACACGCTGTCCGAGGGAAGCGGCATGGCCGTCGAGGCCAAGGTCAAGGATTCGGCCCTCGTCATCGCCGGTGCGCTCGGCCTCGAGGCGACGTCGAGCCAGACCATCTCGGCCATCGTGGTCGCAGCATCGGCTGCCATCCAGGGCGGCGGCGCGGCCGGCGTCGCGGTGAGCGCCGCCGGCTCCCTGGCCGCGAACGCCATCGGCGTCGCGACACGCGCCACGATCGACGGGGACGGCACCGGCATACAGGCCGGCAGCGTCACGCTCTCGGCCAGCGACACCTCCGCGATCACCGCGTTCACCGGTGCCGCATCACTCTCGGGTGCGGGCGGTGGTGCGGCCGGCGTCGGCGTGGCGGTGGGCTTCGCCCTCGCCCTCAATTCCATCGCCGGGGGCGTCGAAGCCTCGATCCGCAACGTCGATACCGGGCTTGCCACGCGTGCCGGCGGCGTCTCGGTGACGGCGACGAGCAACAGCCGCATCAAGGCGACCTCGGCGGCTGCGGCCGTGTCGGTCGGCGGCGGCGGCGCGGCCGGCGTCTCGGTCAGCGGCGGCGGCGCCGGTGCCGGCAACGTCATCACCACCAAGACGAACGCTTTCGTCGCCAACAGCCGTCTGACGGTGCGCGGTGGTGCGTCCACGGTCTCGGTGGATGCGAAGTCCGACATCCAGGCGCTGATCGTGGCGGCGGCGATCGCAGCCGGCGGCGGCGGTGCGGCCGGCGTCGGCGTCTCGGTCGGTGTCGGCGGCGCGAGCAACGTCATCGGCAGCGGCAACGAGGTCCAGGCCTACCTCAGCGATTCGAGCTTCGACTCGGATTCCGCGCTCGGAATCCGCGCGACCTCGAGCCAGACCATCAAGGCCGACGTCGCGGCGGTTTCCGCCGCGATCCAGGGCGGCGGCGCTGCCGGCGTCAGCGTGGCCGGCGCCGGTGTCGGCGCGACCAATACCATCGCGGTCAAGACCCGCGCCGCCATCGACGGCGACGGCGCCAGCGGCGTCAAAGCCTCGGGCATCGCCATCGCCGCCAAGGACGATTCGCTGATCACGGCCTCCGTCGGCGCGTCCGGCATCGCCGGCAGCGGCGCGGGTGCGGCCAGCGTCGGCGTCGCGGTCTCCCTGTCCTTCGCCACCAACACGATCGGCAATACGGTCGAGGCCACGATCGGCAACGCCGACACGGGCGTCACCTCGACCACCGGCGACGTCTCGGTCGAGGCGACCAGCGGCGGCTCGATCAAGGCGATCGCCTCGGCGGCGTCGCTCAGCTTCGGCGGCGCCGGCATCGCCAACGTCCAGGTTTCGGGCGGTGGTGCTTCCGCGGTCAACATCATCACGACGAGCACCCGCGCGGTGATCGCGAAGGCCGCCGGCCAGACGGCCCTCAACAAGGTCACCAGCGGCGCGGCGCTCCGCGTCGCCGCGACGAGCAACCAGGACATCGACGCCACCGTGGTCTCGCTCGCCGCCGCCGGCGGCGGCGCGGGCATCGCGAGCGTGCCGGTGGCGATCGGCCTCTCGGGCGCCCAGAACATCATCGGCAGCTGGCGGACGACGGCCGCCGACGGCTCGCGCCTCGACCAGCCGACGCTCGTCACCGACGGCGGCGCCCGGGTCGAGGCCGTGATCGGCGACACGATCGTCGATGCGGCGGGTAACGTCGTTGTCACGGCGACCTCCGCCAGCACCATCGACGCCACCGTCGCGTCGGCTGCGGCCGTGGTGACGGGTGCGGCCGTGGCCGTGGGCGTCGCCGGAGCCGGAAGCTTTTCCGGCAACGCGATCAGCTTCGCCACCAAAGCCGCCATCCTCGGCGCGGGCAGCGTCACGGCGGCGGACGTCACCGTGCGCGCCAAGGACCAGGCCGCGATCAACGTCGACGTCGGCGCAGCCGCCGTCGCCGCCGCCTTCGGGGGCGTCGGCGGGGCTCCGTCGATCGGCGTCGCCACGGCGCTGAACGTCATCGACAACGCGCTGAGCGCGGTGATCGACGGCGGCAGCGTGACGGCGCGCTCGGGCGGAATCCGTGTCGAGGCGCTGGTTCCGGCCGACGATCCGGCGACGGCCGGTGTTGAGGGCGCCAGCATCAAGGCCAGGGTCGCCGCGGCGGCCGTGTCGATCTCCGGCGGCGGCGTCGCCGTCTCTGTCGCCGGCGGCGGTGCCGTCGCGACGAACCTGATCGGCGGCAGCACCAGCGCCAGGGTCAACGCGGCCACGCTGAAGGCCTCGGGCGATATCGCGGTCAATGCCGCGAACAACAGCCGGATCGAGGCCTCGGTCGCGGCGATCGCGGCCGGCGTCAGCATCGGCGGTGTCGCGGTCGGCGCCAGCATCGGCGTCGGCGTCGCGACGAACCTGATCGGCAGCAGCCTCGGCTCCGCCCGTTCGTCCGCCCTCGTGATCGAGGCGCTTTCGAAAGACACGAAGATCGAGGCCCAGGGCAACCTCGACGTCACGGCCGTATCCGGCCAGACGATCAACGCGACGATCCTGGCGGGCTCCGTCGCGATCAGCGCGGGCGCCATCGCCGTCAGCGCCGCCGGCGCCGGTGCGGGCACGCATAACCGCATCGCCGCGCAGGTCAGCGCGACCATCGACGGCGACGGCACCAGCGGCAGGATCTCGGCCGGGACCGTCACCGTCTCGGCCCGCGACGCCTCGTCGCTCAGCGTCGACACCGGCGCCGCCTCGGTCGCGGCCTCGGTCGGGTTCGGCGGTGGCGCCGCGGCCTCCATCGCCGTCGCCGCGGCCGACAACGTGATCGAAAACCGGGTCACGGCCGCGATCAGGAACGTCAACGACGGCCTCTCGGCCCGCAATGCGGTCAACGTCACCGCGACCGAGACGGCGAGCCTGACGAGCCGGGCGCGTACGGCTGCCCTCGCGGCGAACTTCTCCCCCGTCGGCTTCTCGATCGCCGGCGGCGGCGCCGGCACCGGCGACACCGTCAAGAGCACGACGAGCGCCGGCATCTACGCCAGCAAGGTCAGCGCCGCGGGCGACGTCTCCGTCCGCGCGTCGGACACGACGAGCGTCGACTCGCAGGTCCTCAGCATCTCCGTGGCGGGCGGCCTGCTCGCCCTCGCTGCCGGCGGTTCGGTCGCCGTTGTCGAGGCGAGACCGACCGTGACGGCCGCGATCGAGGGCGGTAGCCTGTCGGCCGGCAATGTCAGCGTCCTCGCGACCGCGCTTCCGGCCGTCAGTGCCCGAGCCATGGGCATCAATGCCGGCACCGCGGCGATCGGCGCCTCGGTCGCCACGGCCAAGGTCGCCGCGACGGTCGATGCCCACACGAAGAACGTCGCGATCACCGCGGCCGGCCTCTCCGTGCAGGGCAGCCTGTCCCAGCAATCCGGCAAGGATTCCGCCACGGCGAGCTCATCCGGTGCCGTCGGCGGTCTGATCGGGCTCAACTCCACCGTCACGACGGCGGAGAACGCGAGCACGGTCAGCGGTACGATCGACGTCGGCACGGTGCTCACCGTCAGCGGCGCGGTGGCCGTGACCGCGACCAGCGCGACGAAGCAGAGCTCCAACGCCAGCAGCGCCAGCATCGGCCTCGTCGCGGCCGGCGCAACCTTCGCCTCGGCCAACTCGGCGACCGTGACGGCCGCGAAGGTCGCGTCGCTCGGCACGCTCAATGCGGGCTCGATGACCGTCACCGCGTCCGGAGCCGACGACAACTTCGCCAAGTCGATCGCCGGCAGCGGCGGCCTCGTCTCGGGCACGGCCGCGAGCGCCAGCACCAATACGGGCGGCAGCACCAAGGCCGATCTCGCCCCGGGCGTGACCGTCGACCTGACGACGCGCGGCGACAGCACGGGCCTGTTCTATCTCGCGGCCGACCACACAGCGACGGTCAACGGGCAGGTCATCACCGACAGCTACGGCGCGCTCGCGGGTGCGGGCGCCGTCGTCACCAACGACGTCGCGCATGCCGTCGCCGCCACCTTCGGCGCCGGCGTCCGCGTCACCGCGCGCGACATCGTCGCGACCGCCACCAACACCGTGAACAAGCCGCAGCTCGGACAGGCCAACATCGTCGGCTCGACAGGCGGCATCGCCAGCGGCGCCGCGGCCTACAGCACCACGACCATCGACCTGACGACGAAGGTCGTCGTCGACAGCACGGCCGGCCAGAAGACGAACCTGACGACCGTCGCGCGGCTGGGAAGCCAGGGCGGCATCCGCCTGGCGGCCAACAATATCATCAACGCCTACGACAAGGTCTCGCTCACCACCGGCGGAGCCATCTCGGGTGCCGGCGCATTCTCGACCATCGAGACGCGCAACTTCCAGGCCCAGGTCAACGTCGGCAGCAGCGCGACGCTGTACACGCTCGGAAACCTCGCGCTCTCGGCCAACGGTAGCGGCTCGGCGTACGCGGTCTCGAACTCCGAGACCTATGGCGCCGCGACCGTCGCGCTGGGCAGCACCAAGGTCATCATCAAGCCGGACAACGCGGTCAATGTCGGCGCGAATGCCGACATCACCGCATACGGCGATGCCGACTTCTTCGCCGGCACGAACAAGAAGGCCTACGACGACGCCTACGACACCTCCGCGACCACCGACAACTTCGCGGGCAGCGCGATCCCGATCTCGTCGCTCGCCGCCAAGATCCGGGTGAGCGAAACCAACACGATCAAGGTCGACGGCGGCGCCACGATCAAGACGGCCGGCAACGCGAACCTGTTCACGAACCGCCAGGGCAATTCCAACGCCGTCGCGCGGATGAAGGGCACGAACTGGACGACGGCCGTCGCCGGCGCCATCGACAGTGCCTTCGGCGGTTCGTCCGTCACCCCGGTCGGCGACTCCCAGACCGGCTCGGTCGGCACCGTGATCGTCGACGGCAACATCGTCACCGGCATCACGCGCAACATCTCGATCGTGTTCGACGATCTCACCCGCGGCAACGGCACCAATCCGCCGACCGTGATCACCGGCACGGTGAAGCTGAACGGCCAGAAATACGACGCGAACGGCAACCCGATCGCCGATACCGACGCGACGAAGAGCTTCACGATCTCGCTGGCGAACGGCGCGACCTCCGCATGGGCGGCCCTGCCGAAGCTGCCGATCACCGTCAGCCTCGGCTTCGCCGACGCGCAATCGAGCCTCGTCGCCGCCTACAACGAAGCCACGAAGGGCCTTGCGACCTACAAGGACAACGGCACGCTCCAGGCCTATTACCAGGGCGAGGTGAACCGCATCAAAGCCGAGCTCCTTGCCGATGGGCTTGCCGAGTTCCAGACCGACTACAACGGCAAGACGGTTCTGATCCCCATCTTCAAGCAGGTGCAGGCGATCACGGTCAGCCCGTTCACGGCGGGCGCCGGCGGCATCTTCGTGCGGGCCGACGCCTTGCTCGGCTCGGGCAGGCTCGACGCCGCCTCCGACACGAAGGTCGAGATCACCAACAACTCGGTGGCGAGCCTCGTCATCGGCGGCATCACGATGCCGGAATCGAACGGAGGCACCTTCCTCAACGGCACCGTGATGACCTCGGGCGGCGACGTGACCACGCGCATGGCAGCCATCGCCACCGAGAACGCCAAGAGCCCGGACGCCGCGGCGGCGGCTCTGGTCGCGGGAGGCCGCGGGGTCTCCTTCGCCACGCTGACGGCCGGCGGCATCGCTACCGATGCCGTGAAGAGCGACATCTACCTCACGAACACCTCAGGCGCCCGCAACGGCAATTCCGCGCCATCGGTCTTCGTCGTCGGCGACGTCTACGCACCGACCGCGGTCTTCCACGTCAAGACGGCGGCCGGCGGCGACCTGACCATCACGGCCGCAACCTCTGTGAAGAGCACCGATTTCGATGTCGGCGGCGCCGTCTCGATCGGCACCACGGAGGATCTGCGCACCTACTCCGTCGGCGGCGATCCCTACGGCCAGATCAAGGCCGTGCTCGACACGGGCAGCGGGCCGCTGACCGCGAAGACCAACACCGCCATCGCGACCGCGCTGGGCCAGTCCACGGCGAGCCTCGTCGCGAGCGGCGCGGTCACGATCAAGGCGCAGTACCTCAACGTGAACGGCCTCGTGCAGAGCGGGCGCGACAGCTACACCATCGTCATCGACCAGACGGTCGATGACGAGATCCGGGAGATCATCAACAACCCGGGCCGCACGGCCAATCTTAGCTCGCTCACCCGTGACGGCTTCTCGGCGAGCTACAACCGCCAGACCGGCGCGATCGAGATCGACGAGATCGTCTCGACGGGCGGCCAGATCAATCTGACCGGCGTCATCGTCAACACCAACCAGGGCAAGGGCGAACTGCGCGCGCTCGGCGGCTATGCCAGCGTCAACATCGTCAACCGGCTCAACCGCGATGTCGTCCTCAATCGCATCGACCTGTCGCAGCGCGGCGTCGGCACGATCGACATCAAGGATCTCGCCTACAAGGACACCGCGCGGGACATCGCCTTCCGCCAGACGCTGATCAGGCAGGATGCTGCGGGAACGGTGAGCCGTTACACCGCCGATCTCAGCGCGTCCGGCCGCGAGATCGCGACATCCTCGGGCAGCCTGACGGATTATGCGCCGAAGAGTGGATTCCGCTACGCGTTCACCATCGGCCAGGGCAACAAGAACACCTACAGCAAGACGATCGGCACGTCGTCATGGGCCGGCATCGACGCCTTCGCGAAGGACCCGCCGGACCTCAGCACCTTCAACAAGGAAGTGACCGAGAAGGCCGCCCTGCAGCCGGAATCCGCGTACTACTACGTCGACACGAGCAGGTCGGGTTACGCGTTCCTGGGAGCGCCCGAGTATACGCGCAGCGCGGAGAAGGCAAAGGAGGTCGCGAGCTGGACTACGAGCACGTGGTACGGAAAGAAGACCTATTACTCGAAGTTCCAGACGGTCGAGTATACGGAAACCCAGGCGACCCATAGCCTCGAGGCCGATTACGGCATCAAGATCACCTTCACCGGCGGTCGCACCGGTACCGTGAACGTCGACTCGCAGGGCGCGGGGCGCGTGCTCATCGCTGGCGGCATCAAGAACGACAACGGCGCCACGACGATCAAATCCGGCAGCACGATCGAGCACCTCGGCTCGACCGCGGCCGTCACGGGTTCGACCGTCGTGCTGCAGGCCGTGAACGGAATCGGTGGTGTCGCGAGCGACTACAAGCCTACCGACAGCGCCCAGACCATCAGCGCGACTCTCTCGGCCAACACCAAGGCCCTCAACGTCAACACGGTGGGCGCCGGCAACAGTCTCAAGGCGACGACGAGCCAGGGCAACATCAACCTCAACGTGCGGACGCTCGACAACGAACTCGGCATCGACAGGATCGCGGCGGGCAGCGGCTACGACGTCAAGCTCGTCTCATCGGCGGGCGTGACGATCCGGGGTGAAGGCATCATCGCGGGTGGCGTGCTCAATCTGGCGGCCGGCGGCCGCTTCGGCTCCGAGGGGACGCCGATCAAGCTCGACGGCGGCAGCACGAGCCGCGACAGGACCAACATCGTCGCCGGCGGCGCGGTCGGCGTGCGCGAGATCGCGGGCGACCTGCGCCTCGACAGCCTGACCGCCAACGGCGACGTCTACATCAAGGTCGACGCCGGAGATCTGCTCAACGTCAACAGCACCGTGATCCGCGACGACCGCAAGCTGGCCCAGCTCATCGGCGGCGTCTGGAAGGACCTCGCCCTGACCGGTGCGGCCGCCGATCTCAAGTATCAGGCCACGCTCAGCGCTTTCGAGACCGCCCGCGAGGGCGACTACAACGCATATTGGGCCTACCGGAAGCAGCAGCCGGACCCGGCCGGTGCGATCACGCTCAACGCGACGAACGGCGAGCGCGACTACTACACCAAGCTCTACACGGACCAGGCGACGAGCCAGGGCGTCACGGACGTCGCGACCTATGTCGCCAAGGCGATCAACGCGCTCGAGACGAGCCGTACGCAGCAGTACCACACGCTGCACCAGCAATACGGCAGCTACGGCGACGTCTATCACGCGGACCTCGCCGGCGATTACGCGGCCTATTGGGCCTACCGCACACAGCAGGGCGCCGGCGCGTACAGCTCGGCCTATACCGTCAAGGCGACGGCCCAGGACCTCGCCAGGATCCAGGCGGCGACGCACGCCGCGCCGATCCCCGGCGACGCGATGATGGCGGCGATCACCGCCCAGATCGCGGACATGGAGGATCAGCGGACGAGTGCCTACACGGCGCTCCGGGCCCGGTTCGACGGCCTCGGCAACGTCCAGGACAGCACGAAGCTGACCAATCCCACGCAGGCCGATCTGGCGGCGTACAATACCTATTGGCAGTACCGGAACGCCTTCGACGCGACGGCGGGCAAGGTGCGCCTGAGCGTTGCCGAGATCACCGGCCTCTACACCACGGCGATCCAGGCCGAGGCACGCAACCTCCGGCTGACCGGCACCGATCTCCAGACCTACGTCACCGCCCAGATCCAGCAGATCCAGGACTCGAGAACCGTCGACTACAATAACCTGAAGTTGGTTTTCAGCGGCTTCGACAGCACGACGGTGACGGATTTCGCGGCTCAGTACGCTCAGTACTGGCAGCTGCGCGAGGCCCTGGTTGCGGGCGAAACACCATCCGCCGCGTACACCGCGCTCGACACGATCTTCTCCCGTTTCGGCGACAAGTATCTGCCGAAACTCGCCGCGGCCTACACGATCTACAGCGGCTACAAGACTGCGATCACCGGCGCCGAGCTCACGGCGCTGACCACGCAGCTCCAGACGGAGGCGGCGACGCAGACCCTGGGCGAAGCTGCCCTGCGCCTGGATACCTCGGCGCGGGTCGCCACCGTCGAAGCCGGGCTGAAGGCCACCTACGCAACCCTGCACGCGACGTTCGGTAACCTCGGCGACGTCTACGACGCCGCGAAGGTCGCGAGCCTGACCTCGGCCGAGCAGGCCTCCTACGAGACCTATTGGAGCTACCGCAATCAGCAGGTCGATCCGTCGGTCTACAACGCGTCGTTCGCGCCGCGCCTGACCGGTCAGGCCCTCGCCGACGCGGTGGCCGCGGCCCGCACGGCCGCCGTGGCGGCGAATGCCGGCTCGACGGCGATCACCAACGCCCTCGCCGCCGCCCAGACGGCGCGCGAGACCAAGCTCACGGCCCAGTATGCGGAGCTGAACACCTTCTTCAACAAGCTGCCCGCCTCGTACGAAACGGGCGCCCTCACGGCGCAGAAGCAGGCGACGCCCGCCTTCTTCGTCAATCAGGCGACGGCCGACGGCATCAATGCCGGCATCAAGCGCTGGACGCAGGACGAACTTCTGGGCGCAGTCGGTCAGGGCCTGCTCAAGGAGGTCTCCAGCACGATCACGAACACCAATACGATCATTTCGGGCGCCAACGTCCGCATCGTGACGTCGGGCAACGTCGGCTCGGTGAGCGGCACGACGCTGATCGGCTTCGGCGCCAACGCCAAGCCGCTGACCACGGACCAGCAGATCGACCTCGCGGCCGCCGAGCGCAGCGACCTCGTCTTCCTGACGAAGGCTCCGATCGCCACCGGCACCGTCGTCTTCGGCCATGACGGGACCAGGGGCACGGTGACGCTCCAAGGCGGCACCTGGGATACCGCGACCTTCTTCAAGAACGGCACGCTCTTCGACGGCACGCTCTACATCGGCGGCCTGTCGGCGAACGCCAGCGGTCAGACCGCCAAGGTCTTCAAGATCCTGAGCGTCGTCGACTCGGTGATCACCGTCGACCAGCTTTTCGACCAGGAGGGCTTCGGCCGCGGACTAAGCTTCGGCGTCAGCATCGCCGTGAACGGCGAGGCGCCGCGCGCCAGCGCCGTCACCTCGATCGACCTGCTGAAGGCGGCTCCGACGAGCGTCGACGTTACGTTCAGCAACGACACGGCCGCCGAGCAGGGCGTCCTGACGCGCAGCAGCGGGAGCTGGGACGCGTCCTACACTGTGGGCGACAAGCTCTACATCGCCGGCCAGACCCGGAACACCACGGCCGTCGCCTCGAACGTCTATGAGATCGCGTCGGTCAGCGGCGGGGTAATCCGCCTCAAGGTCGGCCAAGTCTTCGACACGCGCGCGGCGAACGGTCAGCAGGCCGCCAGCGTGGTCGCGACCGTCGACGTCGGCGTGCGTTCCTCGACCGGTACCGGCGTCGCCGTCATCAACCGCGTGTTCGCCGATCCCACCGACACCTTCACCGCAGACGGCTTCAAGGACGGCATGCGCATCGGCATCGCTGGCTCCTTCGGCGTGAAGACCGCCAACGCGACGAGTGCGGAGCAGAGCTTCACCATCAAGACGCGAACCGACGCGAGCCTCATCCTCGAGGCGAACGGAGCTCTGAAGGCCGAGAGCGGCCGCGACCTGATCGTCTTCCAGTCGAAGACCGATCCCAACAACCCCTTCGCGCAAATCACCCAGGTTCTGATCCAGAAGCGCAAACCGGTCGCGCTGGACAAGACGATTGTTTCGCTCGACGTCACGGCCGGCGGCCAGATCTACATCGACGTTCCCACCCTCACGACTGCGCTGACCGTCGGCCTCGTCGAGTCGACGGGCACCAAGGAAATCCGGCTCAAGACCAATGCCGGCCTCGTCAGCGGCGGCGCGGCGGACGCGGTCAACGTCAAGGGCGGCGATACCCTGCTCGAAGGCGGCAAGGGCGGCATCGGAAGCGCGGCGAAGGCGATCGGCACCGATCTCGGAGCCACGAACACCATCGCCGTGCGCGCCGACCAGAGCATCTACGTCACCGAGCGCGCCGGAAACCTGAACCTCGAATCCGCCTTCTCGGCGGGCGGCGACGTTACCTTCGTCGCGACCTCGGGCAGCATCCTCGACGGCATCGGTTCGGACACGAACAAGATCGTCGCCAACAACGCCTACCTGAAGGCTTCGGGTGCGATCGGCGCCAAGACCGACGCGATCGAGATGAAGCTCGGGGGCACGGTTCGCGCCAGCGCCACCGGCGACATCGTGCTGAGCGAGACGCAGGGCACCATGAAGGTGGTGGCGATCGCCACGAAGGGCGACGTGGTGCTGAAGGCCGCCGCGTCTATCATTGACGGGGGTGATCTCACCGACCCGACCGACATCGACTCCGCGCCGATCGCCGGCTCGGGCCGGGCCAACATCAGCGGCCACGCGATCGATCTCAACGCCAAGGATGGCATCGGCAGCCTGAGCGACGCGCTCGGCCACGAACTCGAGATCAACAGCAACGTCGACGGCACCACCGACGGCGTCGTGACGCTGAGGGCCGCGGCGAACCACATCGCCGTCGTGGAGACCACGGGCGACCTCTATCTCAACACCGTCGGCACGGATGCGAGCCACATCGCCTTCATCACCGCGACGGCCGGCAGCATCCTGAACGGCGCCAGCAAGTACTTCGACACGGACAAGTTCAACACGGAGTCCAACCTGACCTCGGGCAAGGCCTATCTCGTCGCCTCGGGCAGCATCGGCACCGAGAGCCGGCGCCTCGTCGCCAAGATGGTCAGCGCCGATGTCGGCGCGTTCGGCGGCATCGAGGGCTCGTCGGGCGGCGACTTCTGGCTGTGGAACGTCGGCGGCCTGCGCGTCGGCGGGGTTAACGCCAACTCCGCTGTCGGCGTGAAGGCCGGCGGCAAGCTCGGCATCCGCACGTCGAGCCCGGTGGAAGTGTCGCAGGACATGATCGCCAAGGGCTCCATCCTCGTGGAATCCGGTGAGGAGACGACCCGGTCCGACGACAACCTCACCGTGAAGGCGGGCGTCACCATCTTCTCGACCGAGGGCTCGGTCGAGCTGAATGCCGGCGACGATCTCATCGTCGAGGCCACGGCCGTCGTGAAGGCGAAGGGCGCCATCACCCTGCGCGCCGACTGGAACCGGGATACCCATGCGGCATCCAACGATGCCGCCGCGACCATCGACCTGAAGGGCACCTTCGTCGGTGCCTCGATCGCGATCACCGGCAGCACCAAGGGCGGCCAGATCCTGCTGGACGGCAGCTTCGCGACGGGCCAGCGCACGATCACCGCCGAAGGTACCGCAGCCAACGTCAGAGAAGGCGCCGTCACGCGCGGCGGTTCGATGACGATCGACGCCCTGAGCGGCGCGACGGGGAACAACGCGGTCAAGCTCGCCGGCACCTATGCGACCGGCGCGATGAGCATCAAGGCCGACGGGGCGACCGATCAGATCGACCTGCAGGGCAGCTACGTTGCCGATACGCTGTCGATCGATGCCGGCTCCGCCGCAGGGCGGAACGATCTCACGCTGACCGGCACCTACCAGATCGGAGACATGTTCCAGATCCGCGGCGGATCGGGCATCGACATCCTGACCGATTCCCGCACGGTCGGCGGCATGCCGACTAGGGCCGAAATCAGGACCGGCTCGCTGTCGATCAACCTCGGCGACGGCGCCAACGTTGCGAGCCTGACCGGCAGCTACGACGTCACCAACGCTCTGGAATTCACCGCCGGCAACGCCGACGACGCCATCACCCTGACCGGCGGCATCAAGGCCGGCAGCTTCACCCTCGACGCGGGCGGCGGCAACAACACCCTGCTGCTCTCGGGCAGCTACACCGTCACCAACGCGCTCACGATCCGCACCGGCGCGGGCAACGACACCATCGACCTGCAGGGCAGCTACACCGCCGGCTCGATGGCCGTGGAAGCGGGTGCCGGCGACAACGCCCTGACCCTGACCGGCACCTACCGGATCGCGGACACCTTCACGATCGCCGGCACCGGCGGCACCGACACGCTGACCGACCTGCGCGTCGTCAACGGCACGTCGGCAAAGGCCGATGTCGAGGCGAAATCCGTCGCGATCGGCCTCGGCGACGGTGCAAACACCGCAACCCTTGCCGGCAAGTACCGGATCACGGACGCCTTCACGCTCACCACCGGGTCCGGCCTCGACACCCTGACCGACTACCGTCTCGTCGGCGCGGCAGTGACGGATTCCATCGATCTCCAGGCCGGCAGGATCGCGGTGGCGCTCGGCAACGGCGCGAACCGCGTAAGCCTCGCCGGCAGCCACACGGCCAGGACCGACTTCAACCTGACCGCCGGCACCGATGCCGACACCGTCACCGATGCGGCCGTCGACGGCGGCACCGTCGTCAAGACCGCGACGATCAAGGCGGCCGACATCGCGTTCAACCTCGGCGCGGGCGACAACGCCGTGACGCTGCTCGGCACCACGATCGCGACCTCGACGCTGGCGATGACCAGCCTCGGCGGCCGCGACCGCTTCGCCCTGCGCGGCCGGATGCAGTCCTCCACGACGACGATCAACCTCGGCGAGGGCGCCGACACCCTCGACCTCGCGCCGGTCTCCATCGCCGGCAACACGAAGGTCTTCGGCGAAGGCGGCGCGGATGCGATCAACGTCGATCGTCTGCCCGACCTGACCAGCAAGACCGGCATCCGCACCGACACGCTCGACATCGACGGCGGCCAGGACACCGACACGATCCGCATCCAGCTGGCCGGAACGTCGTCCTACCGCATCAACGTGACCGATTCCGGCGACGCGAACCGCGGCGTCGACACGCTGACCATCCTCGGCACGGACGCCGCCGACCAGTTCCTGATGCGCCGCAACTTCGTGGCGCTCACCCACCCGAACGCCGACGGCACGTTCACCAACACCGCCGTCGAGCGGATCAACTACGACATGAGCGTCAACGGGCGCGTCATCGTCGAAGGCGGCAAGGGCGACGACCGCTTTGCGATGGACGACAACGCCGCGCTGATGACCGTCGATGGCGGCGAGGGCAACGACGTCTTCCAGGTCGGCCAGGTCTTCGCGACCCCGCGCGACATGGCCAACGGCCTGCTCGCCGAGGACGCCTTCGAGACCACCAAGCTGTCCTTCGGTGGCTACCTTTCGCGCGGCATCTCCATCCCGACGGTGATCTACGGCGGCGTCGGCGACGACACCTTCCAGATCTACTCGAACAAGGCGGACCTGCGCCTCGAGGGCGAGGACGGCGACGACACCTTCATCGTGCGCGCCTTCGCCACCGACCAAGCGAACAAGATCAAGCTCAATGCCGGCGCCGGCAATGACCGGATCGAATACAACATCAACGCGCCGCTCGACATCGACGGCGGCTCCGGGTTCAACAAGATCGTCGCGCTCGGCACCGAGTTCAACGACACCTTCGTGGTCACCAGCGACGGCATCTTCGGCGCCGGCCTGTCGATCCGCTTCACCAACATCCAGTCGGTCGAGGTCGACGGCCTCGAAGGCGACGACACCTTCTACGTCCTGTCGACGCCGGCCGGCGTGGTCACGACCCTCATCGGCGGTCTGGGCAGCGACACCTTCAACGTCGCCGGCGACGTCAGCGGCGAGGTCGTGGCGCGCGACGCCAAGGGCAACTCGGCGGTCATCAACCACACCATCGCCAGCACCGATAAGCGCTTCGACGGCCTGTTCGTGCAGGGCATCAACGCCTCCGTCTCGGCGGCCGACGGCGGTGCCGTCAGCGACGAGGGCGGCCTGACGCTGCGCGAGGATTCCGTCATCACGACGCCGAATGCCGAGGGCAGCAGCGTCGGCAAGTATACGATCCTGCCGCCGTCTCCGAAGACGAAGCCTCTGATGGCGAGCGACACGGCCGTGATCACGGTCTCGGCCGCGCAGGCCTCCTCCCAGTCGCGCGCGCTAGCCGGCAATGCCGGCACGGTCGCGGTCTCTGCCGACGGCACCACCTACGCCGACATGCTGACGCTGACCTTCACGGCCGTTTCCGACGGCAATGGCGGCTTCATGTGGTCGCCGGCGCAGACGGTCTTCGTCCGCGCCAAGTCCGACACGGCGCTCGAGGGCGATCAGAACGTCGCCATCGGCCACTCGGTGGTCAGCACGAACATCGACGTGAACGGCACCTACGTGCGCACCGCGCTCGTCAAGGTCATCGACAACGACAAGCCGGGCCTGATCATCGTCGAGAGCGGCGGCAGCACCGCCGTGATCGAGGGGGCCCAGGGCCGTCCGAGCCAGGCGCAGAACAAGGACGGCTACACCGTCGTCCTCAACAACGCGCCGCTGGCGAGCGAGACGGTGCGCGTCACGCTCTCCGTGCCGGCCGCTCAGCTCTCGCAGCTCGTCTTCACCGATGCCGCAGGCAACCTGCTGCCGAAGGACGAAAAAGGCTTCGCCTACCTCACCTTCACTGCAGCCAACTGGAACGCGGCCCAGACCGTGACCGTGGCCTCGCCCGCCGACACCACGCCCGAGAACCGCTTCGTGGCCGAGATCAGCCACGTCGTGACCAGCCATGTCGGCAGCGCGACCGGACCGGAGGGCTTCTTCAAGGCGGCGCTCGTCGGCACCCCGGTCGTGCGCGTGCAGGTGACCGACGGCAACACGGCGGGTGTCGTCGTGACCCCCGCGGCGGGCGGCGTCGCGGTGACGCCGAGCCAGGATTCCTACTACGACCTCGTCCTGACCACGGCGCCGACCGGCCCGGTCACCATCAGCCTCGCCGGCGACGGCCAGACCATCACGGCCAGCAACGACAGCCGCTTCAAGGCGGCGACCTCCGGGAGCCCGGCCACGGTCACCTTCGACGCCTCGAACTACGACCAGGCCGTGCGCGTCATCGTGAAGCGCAATCCGAACGCCTCCCAGGCGACGTCGGACGTCAAGACCTTCTCGCGCCAGCCGCACGACCTCAGCCGTATCGAGGGACCGCTGGTCCTCGAGGGTGGCGTCGGCCCCGAGAGCCGTTCGCTCACCCCGGCCATCGTCCTGCCCGGCGAGAAAAATCCGTCCGTCGAGCGCAAGATCATCGATGACGGCCTCCCCGACTTCGACAAGGTCACGCTCTACAACGATACCATCTCGGTCGGCGTGTCCGGCACCCTGAGCTCGGACAAGGCCACCGGCTTCAGCCACATCGACGGCTTCGGCATGTCGACGAACGACGTCTCCACGGCGGCGAGCGGCAGCGCCAACGTCCGCACCTTCGACGGCGGCGTCACCTATCGCGGCATGCGCTCGGTCGAGCTGCTGCTCGGCTCAGGCGCTGACAATGTCACGATCACGGGCACGGCGCTCGACACGCTGACGGCGGTCCATGGCGGCGGCGGTGCCGACACCATCAAGGTCACCGGCTCCGAGGGCACCCTCGCCCTGTTCGGCGACACCACGGCCGACGGCAGCCGCTACGACGCGACGCCCGAGAAGCCGACCGGCCGCGCCTTCGCATTCCGTGACGAGGGCACGACCGGACCCGACGGACGTCCGGTCAGCCTCAACGACATCATCGACGCTTCGGGCGCCACGGGCCTCGTCATCATCGACGGCGGCGCGGGCGACGACACGATCACCGGTGGCAAGGGCCGCAACATCATCGGTGGCGGCACCGGGAACGACACGATCACCGGCGGCCCCGCCGCCGACGTCATCCTCGGCGATTCGAGCCTGAACCTCGACGACGTCCGCCGCATCGTGACGATCGCCGATCCCTTCTTCAACGAGCCGCGGGCTGCGGGCGCCGACACCATCGACGCCAAGGCCGGCGCGAACGTCCTCATCGGCGACCACGGCCAGATCTACCAGGACGGCTCGGCGACCGCCGGGATCGCACTGGACGGCACCCACGTCGTCAGCCGCGTGGTGTCGACCTACACGGGCGTCGGCGGCAGCGACACGATCACGGCGACGGACGGCGACAACATCATCCTCGGCGGCTTCGGCGCCGACAAGATCACCGCGGGCGCGGGCAACCACGTCATCCTCGGCGACAACGGCGAAGCCCTGTTCACGGGCGGCATCCTGACGAGCCTGCGCAGCATCGACGGCGCGATCGGCGGCGACGACACGATCAAGGCGGCCGACGGCAACACCACGATCGTCGGCGGCGCCGGCAAGGACGGCATCACCGTCGGCGCGGGAACGCAAGTGATCCTGGGCGACACCGGCGCGGCGACCTTCGTGCCCGGCACGCGCAGCGTCGGCGGCGTCATCGTGCCGGTCCCGGTCCTGACCGCGATCAAGACGGCCGACGACGAGGCCGCGATCGGCGGCGACGACATCATCAACGCGGCCGAAGGCAACGTCACCATCATCGGCGGCGCCGGTGCGGACCAGATCACGCTCGGCAAGGGCACGCAGGTCGTCCTCGGCGACAGCGGCTCTGCGACCTTCGTGGACGGGAAGATCGCCACCATCACCTCCATCGCCACCAAGGTCGGCGGCGGTGACACGATCAAAGCCGAGGACGGCGACACGACCATCCTCGGCGGCTTCGGCGCTGACATCATCAAGGTCGGCGCGGGCAACCACGTCATCCTCGGCGACAACGGCATGGCGCTGTTCGCGGCCGGCCAGCTCGCCTCGATCGAGAGCCTCGATCCGACGGTGGGCGGCGACGACGTCATCACGGCGGCCAACGGCAACGTCACCGTCATCGGCGGCGCCGGTGCCGACCAGATCACCCTGGGCGCAGGCCGTCAGGTCGTGCTCGGCGACAGTGGATCGGCAACCTTCACGAACGGCATGATCGCCACCGTGACCTCGATCGCGACCGGGTCCGGCGGCGACGACACGATCACGGCCAAGGATGGCGACACCACCATTCTCGGCGGCTTCGGCGCGGACATCATCAAGGTCGGCGCGGGCAACCACGTCATCCTCGGCGACAGCGGCATGGCGCTGTTCACGGCCGGCCGTCTCGTCTCGATCGAGAGCATCGATCCGGGCATCGGCGGCGGCGACACCATCACGGCGGCCGACGGCGACGTCACCGTCATCGGCGGTGCCGGTGCGGATACGATCACGCTCGGCACGGGTACGCAGGTCGTGCTCGGCGACAGCGGCTCCGCGACCTTCGAGAACGGCAAGATCGCCACCGTGACCTCGGTCGCGACTGATACCGGCGGCGGCGACACGATCGCGGCCAAGGACGGCAACACCACGATCCTCGGCGGTGCCGGCGCGGACGGGATCACGGTGGGCGCGGGCAACCACGTCATCCTCGGCGACAACGGCCGGGCGCTGTTCACGGCCGGCCGTCTCGTCTCGATCGAGAGCATCGATCCGGGCATCGGCGGCAACGACACGATCACCGCGGACGACGGCAACGTGACGGCGCTGGGCGGTGCCGGCGCCGACACGATCACGCTGGGCAAGGGCACGCAGGTCGTGCTCGGCGACAGCGGCTCGGCCACCTTCGAGAACGGCCTGATCGCGACGATCACCTCGGTGGCTACCGAGATCGGCGGCAACGACACGATCACGGCGACGAGCGGCGACACCGTCATCCTCGGCGGTGCGGGCTCGGACATCATCAAGGTCGGCGCGGGCAACCACGTCATCCTCGGCGACAGCGGCAAGGCCGTGTTCCGCAACGGACGCGCCCAGCGCATCGAGTCGATCACGCCCGACGTCGGCGGTGCCGACACCATCGAGGCGAAGGACGGCAATTCCCGGATCATCGGCGGCGCGGGTGCCGACACGATCACCACCGGCGCGGGCAACCACGTCATCCTCGGCGACAGCGGCGAGGCCGACTTCACCGTGACCGTGCTGGACGGGGTGGCGACGAGCCAGCTCGCACGCATCGCCACGACCGCTCCCTCGGTCGGCGGCGCCGACACGATCACCTTCGGTGCGGGCACCAACGTCGTGCTCGGCGGCGCGGCCGGCGACGTCATCAAGGGCGCCGACAAGGGCGCGGTGATCCTCGGCGACAACGGCGTCGTCACCTTCGATGCCCTCGGCCGGATCCTGCGCGCGCTCTCGACCGACACGGCGGTCGGCGGCGACGACACCATCGAGATTGGCGACGGCGACAACGTCGTGCTGGGCGGCTACGGCCGCGACGGCATCACCATCGGCAATGGCAGCAACGTCGTCCTCGGCGACAGCGGACAGGCCGATTTCGAGGCCGGCGCCATCGTCGAGATCGCCAGTACCAGCCCGGAGGTGGGCGACCGGGACACGATCAAGCTCGGCCGCGGCCGAAACACCGTCATCGCCGGTGCCGGCGGCGACAGCGTCACGGCCGGCGACGGTGCGAACGTGGTCCTCGGTGACGCCGGTTACGCCCGCTTCACCGCGGCGGGCCTGCCGATCATCGTCGAGACCACCTACGACAACGTCGGCGGCAGCGACGTCATCACGGTCGGCAACGGCGACAGCGTGATTCTCGGCGGCTCGGGCGGCGATTTCATCACGGCCGGCGACGGACGCGCCGTCGTGCTCGGCGACAACGGCCAGGCCACGTTCGACGCCCTGGGCCGCGTCGTGCAGGCCGCGACCACGGCCGCCACCTCGGGCGCCCGCGACGAGATCACCCTGGGCAACGGCGGCAGCGTCGTCGTCGGCGGCGTCGGTGCCGACAAGATCGTCACCGGATCCGGCTCGGACGTGATCCTCGGCGACAACGGCAGCGTCGTCTTCCTCGACGGCGTGCTGGTCTCGCTCGAAACCCTCGAATCGACCTTCGGCGGCGGCGATCTGATCCTGGCCGGCGAGGGCGACAACGTCGTGTTCGGCGGCGTCGGCGCCGACGACATCACCACCGGCGCCGGCCGCGACGTGATCCTCGGCGATGACGGTCAGGCCACCTTCGCGCAGGGCAAGCTCGTCCGTGTCACAACGAAGAACGAGGGCGTCGCGGGCGACGACACCATCCGCGCGGGCGACGGCGCCAACGTCGTGCTCGGCGGCTCGGGCAACGACGCCATCACCACGGGCGTCGGCGACGACGTCGTGTTCGGCGACAACGGCGCCATCGACTTCGTGAACGGTATCCGCTTCGAGGCGCTCAGCGAGCGTGCCGGCGGTGGTGGCCGCGATACGATCGTGACCGGTGCCGGCGCCGACCTCGTGATCGGCGGCCTCGGGGCCGACAGCATCGATGCCGGCCGGCTCGACAGCGATGCCGACATCGTGTTCGGCGACAACGGCCACGTCACCTTCGACGTCCTCGGCCGGATTACCCTCGCCGAGACCATGGATCCCACTCTCGGTGGCGACGACATCATCGATGCCGGCGCGGGCGCAAACATCGTCCTCGGCGGTGCGGGCTCCGACGCGATCACCACGGGCGGCGGCGCGGACGTCGTCCTCGGCGACAACGGCGCCGTCACGTTCAGCAACGGGATCCGTCTCGAAGCGACGAGCGACCGCAACGGCGGCGCGGCCGACACCATCACGACCGGCGCGGGCGCCGACCTCGTGATCGGCGGCCTCGGCGGCGACGTGATCGACGCCGGCACGACCGACTCGGATGCCGACATCGTGTTCGGCGACGACGGCCACATCACGTTCGATGCCCTCGGCCGCGTCACGCTGGCCGAGACCATCGACGCGACGTTGGGCGGCGACGACATCATCGATGCCGGCGCGGGCGACAACCTTGTCCTCGGCGGCGCGGGTTCGGACACGATCACCACGGGCAAGGACGCCGACATCGTCCTCGGCGACAACGGCAAGGTCCTATTCACGGGCGGAATCCGCTTGGAGGCGATCAGCGACCGCAACGGCGGCGGCGGCGACACCATCACCACGGGCGCGGGCGCCGACCTCGTGATCGGCGGTCTCGGGGCCGACACGATCGACGCGGGTCTCGGCGACAGCGATGCCGACATCGTGTTCGGCGACGACGGCCACGTCCTCTTCGATGCGCGGGGCCGCGTGAAGCGGGCCGAGAGCCTCGATGCGGGCTTCGGCGACGACGACACCATCGTGGTGGGCGGCGGTGACAACCTCGTCATCGCCGGCACCGGCGCCGACAAGGTCACCGCGCTCGGCGGCAACGACACCGTGCTCGGCGACGACGGCCGCGTGACCTTCGAGACGGACGGGCGCGTGAAGCGTGCCGAGAGCATCGACCTCGGCTTCGGCGGCAACGACATCATCGATGTCGGCGCAGGCGACAACCTCGTCATCGCGGGCGTCGGCAGCGACGTCGTCACCGCGCTCGGCGGCAGCGACATCGTCCTCGGCGACAGCGGTTCGGCGGAGTTCGACGGCGGGGTGCGCGTGGCCTTCGTTTCGACCGACACGGTCGGCGCCGGCAACGACCGGATCGACGTCGGCGACGGCGACAACGTCGTGTTCGGCGGCTCGGGCAGCGACACCATCACCACGGGCGCGGGCGGCGACATCGTCCTCGGCGACAACGGCTCGCTCACCTACGAACTCGGCGTGCGGGCCCACGTAGTCAGCGACCGCAACGGCGGCGCGCGCGACGTCATCGCCACGGGTGCGGGCGCCGATCTGGTGCTCGGTGGCCTCGGCTCCGACACGATCGACGCCGGCAAGACCGACGGCGACGGCGACATCGTCTTCGGCGACGACGGCGAGGTCACCTTCGACGGTCAGGGCCGCGTTTCGCTCGCCGAAACCATCGACCCGACGGTCGGCGGCGACGACGAGATCGACGCGGGTGCCGGCGACAACCTCGTCTTCGGCGGCGCGGGCTCCGACACGATCACCACGGGCGCCGGTGCCGACATCGTGCTCGGCGACAACGGCCGGGTGCAGTTCACGCGCGGAATCCGTGTCGAGGTGACGAGCGACCGCAACGGCGGCGCGGCCGACACCATCACGACCGGCGCGGGCGCCGACCTCGTGATCGGCGGCCTCGGCGGCGACGTGATCGACGCCGGCACGACCGACTCGGATGCCGACCTCGTGTTCGGCGACGACGGCCACGTGACCTTCGACGCCAGCGGCGTCGTGAAGCGGGCCGAAAGCCTCGATCCGGGCTTCGGCGGCGACGACACCATCGACGTCGGCGGCGGCGACAACATCGTCATCGGCGGCACCGGCAGCGACGTCGTCACCGCGCTCGGCGGCAGCGACGTGGTCATCGGCGACGGCGGCTACGCGGTGTTCGAGCAGGGCGTGCGCGTCGAGTTCGCCTCGACCGACACCTCCGACGGCGGCAACGACCGGATCTCGGCAGGCGCCGGCGACAACCTCGTCATCGGCGGTTCGGGCAGCGACACCGTCACGACCACCGGCGGCGCCGACATCGTGCTCGGCGACAACGGTCTCGTGGCGTTCGAGCTCGGCGTCCGGGCGCGTGTTCTCAGCGACCGCAACGGCGGCGCGCGCGACGTCATCGCGACGGGCGCCGGCGCCGATCTGGTCATCGGCGGCCTCGGCTCCGACACGATCGACGCGGGCAAGATCGACGCCCTCACCGACGACACCGATGCCGACATCGTCTTCGGCGACGACGGCCAGGTCACGTTCGACGCCCTCGGCCGCGTGAAGCGCGCCGAGAGCCTCGACATCGGCTTCGGCGGCGACGACGAGATCCGTGTCGGCGGCGGCGAAAACATCGTCATCGGCGGATCGGGCAGCGACGTGATCACCGCGCTCGGCGGCAGCGACGTCGTCCTCGGCGATCATGGCTACGCCGTGTTCGAGGCCGGCGTGCGCGTCTCCTTCGTCTCGACCGACACCTCGGATGCCGGCAACGACCGGATCGATGCCGGCGACGGCGACAACCTCGTCATCGGCGGTTCGGGCAGCGACACCGTCACGACCGGCAAGGGCGACGACATCGTCCTCGGCGACAACGGCCGCGTGAGCTTCGAGCTCGGCATCCGGTCCGTCGTCCAGAGCGACCGCGACGGCGGCACGCGCGACATCATCCGCACCGGCGCCGGTGCCGACGTCGTGCTGGGCGGTCTCGGTGCCGACAGCATCGATTCCGGCAAGGACGACGCCCAGCCGGACGTCGTGTTCGGCGATAACGGCCGCGTCACCTTCGATGCCCTCGGCCTCGTCAAGCGGGCCGAGAGCCTCGACCCGACCTTCGGCGACGACGACACGATCGATGCCGGCGGCGGCGACAACGTCGTCATCGGCGGCACCGGGACCGACACGATCACCGCCCTCGGCGGCAACGACGTGATCCTCGGCGACAACGGCTACGCGCTCTTCCAGGCCGGCGCGCGTGTCGAGTTCGCCTCGACCGATCCGGATGACGGCGCGCGCGACGTCATCAAGGGTGGCGACGGCAACAACATCGTCATCGGCAGCGTGGGCGCCGACGACATCACCACCGGCTCTGGCGCCGACATCCTGCTCGGCGACATGGGCGTCGTCCGCTTCGAGGACGGCCTCGTCAGCGAGGTCTACACGACCGAGGAGCGCAGGGGTTCGGGCGACGTCATCAAGGGCGGCGACGGCGACAACATCGTCTTCGGCGGCACCGGGCGCGACGAGATCACCACCGGCACGGGCGCCGACCTGATCGTCGGCGACTTCGGCGAGGCGAGCTTCACCGACGGTCACCTCGTGCGGGTCGCCTCGCTCTATCCGACGCGCGGCGACGACGACACGATCACGGCGGGCGACGGCGACAACGTCATCCTCGGCGGTTTCGGCAGCGACACGATCGTCGCCGGTGCAGGCGCCGACGTCGTGATCGGCGACAACGGCCTCGCGACCTTCCGCAAGGACGGCAAGCGCATCCTCGTGCGGACGACGGATCCGGAGATCGGCATGGCCGACAGGATCACCCTCGGCGACGGCAACAACCTCGCGCTGGGCGGTGCGGATGCCGACGTGATCACGTCGGGTGCGGGTGCGGATGTGATCGTGGG
>NZ_BJZT01000011.1 GCF_007992175.1 Methylobacterium haplocladii
TCCGGGCGGGCGAGGGCGACAACGTCGTGCTCGGCGGCGCGGGTGCGGACCTCATCGTCACCGGCTCCGGCCGTGATGCGGTGCTCGGCGACAACGGCCAGATCCGCTTCGATGCCGCTGGTCTGATCACGCGGGCCGAGAGCCTGGATACGGCCATCGGCGGCGACGACACCATCGATGCCGGCGCGGGTGACAACCTCGTCATCGCTGGCGTCGGTGCCGACAAGGTCACGGCGCTCGGCGGCAACGACATCGTTCTCGGCGACAACGGCTTCGCGGAGTTCCTGGCCGGCGTGCGCGTCAAGATCGCCACGCTGGCGGTGACCGACGGCGGCAAGGACACGCTGACCCTCGGCGACGGCAACAACCTCGCGCTGGGCGGTGCGGATGCCGACGTGATCACGTCGGGTGCGGGTGCGGATGTGATCGTGGGCGACCACGGTGCCGTGAGCTACGACGCGGCGGGTCTGCTCGCGCAGGTCCTGTCGAGCGACACCGGGATCGGCGGCAACGACACGATCACCGCCGGCAACGGCAGCGACGTGATCGTCGGCGGCTTCGGCTCCGACGCGATCACCGCCGGCGATGGTGCCAAGATCGTGCTCGGCGACAGCGGCCGCCTCGACTTCACGGCGGGTGTGATCACCCTGGCGCAGACGCTCGATGCCGCGATCGGCGACATCGACACGATCAGGCTCGGCACGGGCAACAAGCTCGTGCTCGGCGGCGCCGGCAGCGACCGGATCGAAGGCCTCGCGGGTGACGCGGTGGTGCTCGGCGATGCCGGCCTCGTGCGGTTCGCCAACGGCAAGCCGGTCCATGTCGAGAGCACGGACGTCACCGTCGGCGGTGACGACGTGGTCACGCTCGGCGCCGGCAACGGCGTGGTGCTCGGCGGCTCGGGTGCCGATACCCTGACGCTCGGCGCAGGCCGCTCGGTGGTTCTGGGCGACAACGGCACGGTGGATCTCGATGATCAGGCGCGAGCCGCCGAGATCGCCTCGACGGCGCTGGAGGTGGGCGCCCGCGACGTGATCGTGGTCGGCGACGGCGGCAGCGTGGTGCTCGGCGGCTTCGGTGCCGACCTGATCACGACGGGCTCGGGCGCGGACATCGTCCTCGGCGACAACGGCGCGGTGACGCTGAGCGCACTGGTGCCGGTGTTCGTACGGACCACGAGCCCGGCCATCGGCGGGGCGGACGAGATCCGGGCGGGCGAGGGCGACAACGTCGTGCTCGGCGGCGCGGGTGCGGACCTCATCGTCACCGGCTCCGGCCGTGATGCGGTGCTCGGCGACAACGGTGAGATCCGCTTCGACGCCAAGGGCCTGTTCAGCCAGATCGTCTCGGTGGAATCCGGGATCGGCGGCGACGACACCATCGATGCCGGTGCGGGCGACAACGTCACCTTCGGTGGCGCGGCCTCCGACACCATCACCACGGGCGGCGGCGGCGACGTGATCCTCGGCGACAGCGGCGAGGCCCTCTACGAGGCTGGGCTGCTGACGCAGCTGCGCAGCCTCGATGCCGGCATCGGCGGCAAGGACGTCATCAAGGCCGGCAACGGCGACAACATCGTGCTGGGCGGCATGGACGCCGACACGATCGAGACCGGCTCGGGTGCCGACATCGTGCTCGGCGACAGCGGGATCGTGCGTTACGCCTCCGGTGCCCTCGTGCAGGTCGTCTCGACCGACACGGCGCTCGGCGGCGACGACACGGTGACGGCGGGCGACGGCGACAACCTCGTCATCGGCGGCTTCGGCTCCGACGCCATCACGACCGGCCGCGGCGCCGACGTGATCCTGGGCGACAGCGGCGAAGCCCTGTTCGAGCTCGGCCGGCCCGTGCTGTTCCGCAGCCTCGACGCCGGCATCGGCGGTAAGGACGTCATCAAGGCGGGCGAGGGCAGCAACATCGTCATCGGCGGCATGGATGCCGACACGATCGAGACCGGCTCGGGCCGCGACATCGTGCTCGGCGACAGCGGGCTCGTGCGCTTCGATGCGAACGGCCTCGTCACGCAGGTGGCCTCGACCGACACGACGCTCGGCGGTGACGACATCGTTGTGGCCGGCGATGGCGACAACCTCGTCCTCGGCGGCGTCGGCTCCGACACGATCACCGTCGGCTCGGGCGCCGACATCGTGCTCGGCGACAACGGCGACGTTCGCTTCGCCGTCGGCGTGGTGACCTCGGTGACGACCGTCGACGCGACTTCGGGCGCGGCCGACACCATCCGCGCGGGCAACGGCGACAACCTCGTCTTCGGCGGCCTCGGCGGCGACGCGATCACCACCGGGCTCGGCAACGACGTCATCGTCGGCGACGACGGCCGCGCCACCTTCTCCGGCGGCGTCCTGGCGGTTCTGGAGACGATCGATCCGACCGTCGGCGGCGACGACACCATCGTGGCCGGCGACGGCGACAACCTCGTCTTCGGCGGCATCGGTGCGGACAAGATCCTTACCGGCACCGGGGCCGACATGATCTTCGGCGACAACGCCCGGGCGGAACTCGCCCTGGTCGGCGGTCGTGCCGTGGTCCGGCGTGCAACCACGACAGATCCGCTCGCGGGCGGGGACGACCGCATCGAGGCCGGCGACGGCAACGATTATGCGGCCGGCGGTACCGGCGCGGACGTCATCCTCGGCGGCGGCGGTCACGACGTGCTGTTCGGCGACCACATGCTCTACGACCTCGCGCTGCCGGTGAATCAGCGCGCGGTCTCGATCTTCACGGCCGCCACCGACGGCGGCGGCAACGACACCATCGAAGGCGGTGCGGGCGACGACTTCCTCTACGGCCAGCAGGGCGACGACACGCTCGTCGGCGGCGAGGGTGACGACGACATCACCGGCGGCCACAACGTGCTCGGCGGCGCGGACGGCAACGACACGCTGACCGGCGGCGGCGGTGCGGACGTGATCCTCGGCGACAACGGCGTGATCACGCGCAACGTGCTGGTGGACGACGTCAAGACCGTCACCTGGCAGCGTGCGCCCGGCAGCTTCGCCGACACGGTCATGCGCGACGTGTTGCGCTTCGACCTGATCGACTTCGTCGGCGGCAACGACACCATCGATGGCGGCGCGGGCGACGATCGCCTGTTCGGCCAGATGGGCGACGACAGGATCGCCGGCGGCGACGGGTCCGACGAGATCGTGGGCGGCCTCGGCCGCGACACGATCGCTGGCGGCGCCGGCGTCGACTACCTCATCGGCGACGAGGGCCGCATCGTGCGCGCCTACCGTGCCGATGGGTCGGCGGTGCTCAACACCGACGGCACCTGGCACCGCGACGTGGTGCTCGAGGAGATCGGCTCCGTCACCGGCAGCATTGACACCGGCTCGGCGGCTGGGGCCGCGAAGACCGCGGATCTCGCCGCCAAGCTCGCAGGGGCGGACCTCGTGCTCGCCGTCGGCGCCAGCGACAAGGCCGGAACGAGCCTGTCGCAGGGCGTGAACGGCAGCGGCACCGCCGCCCTGACCGTCTCGCTGGCCGCAGCCTACGACGACGTCATCGACGGCGGCGACGGCAACGACGTGCTGTTCGGGCAGCGCGGCAACGACACCCTGCGTGGCGGCGCCGGCGACGACCTGATCTACGGCGACCGCGCCTCCAACCTCTCCGAGACCCTGTCCGACCAGCCCGGCATCGTGAACGCCATCCGGCTGATCGGTGCCGCGGCCGAGACCGGGATCGTGCTGCCGCTCGGCGGCGAGGTCGTGGTGCCGGCCGCCAACCTCGTGCCGGCGGCACTCGGCATCGGTGCGCCGCGCATCGAGGTCTATCCGTCGATGGGCGGTGTCGCCGCCGACATCGCCGGCGCCGATCCGATCCGGCGCAGCGACGGCGGCAACTGGACCGTCTACGCGTCTCTCGTCCCGAGCATCTACAACGCCAACGGCGTGCTCGCGGGCAACGACACCATCGACGGCGGTGCGGGCAACGACACGATCTACGGCGACAGCGGCGAGGCCTACAGCCTCGACGTCACCGCCTATGCCGCGCTCAACGGCCAGATCGACAAGGTCTCGGCCTCTCTGCAGGACCTGCTCGGCGTCTTCGCGAGCCTCGGTTCCGGGGTGGACATGCTGAATGCCGGTCGCGGCCAGCCCTCGGCTGCGGCGATCGCCTACGGCAACGACACCATCACCGGCGGCGACGGCGACGATCTCGTGGTCGGCGATGCCGCCCGCACGATCCTGCGCGGACCCGGACCACTGCGCAGTCTGTCGGGCGAAGCGGCGGCGACGCTCAGCGACTTCCTCTCCGACATGCGCGTTGTCGTCACCGACCTCGCCATGACGGGTCGGGTCGCCCAGGCGCAGGTTACGACGAGCCTGGAGAGCGTCTCCGGTCAGTCGCTGAAGGAGATGCTGCTGTCCGGGCTGCCGGATCAGCTGCGGACGAAGCACACGGTGTCGATCGGCAACGACGTCATCGATGCGGGTGCGGGCAACGACCTCGTCGTCGGCGACACTCTCGTCATGCTTCAGCCGGGCGTGGCGCGCGGCCTCGCGACCTCCGATCCCGCTACGGCGGGCACGGCGGCGTCGATCGAGGCGGCGCTCGTGGATCGGGCGGCGGAGCGGTTCGCGACGATGCTGCAGCAGCTCACCGCGAATTTCCCGGTCGATCGCAAGGCCGTCGCCCTCGACTGGATCGCGGCGGGGAATGCCACGGGCAACCGTCTCGAACTCGGCAACGACCGCATCCTGGGCGGGGCCGGGAACGATACGCTGATCGGCGACACCGCCCTCATTCAGGTGCCGTCGGCCAACGCCGCCGATGCCGTGGGTATGACCGCTGCCAGCCTGGCGGAGGACCGCGCACAAGTGTCGGCGCGGGTTCTGGGGATCGGCTCCGCCGGTCTCGGCTCGGATCTCGATCCGTGGACCCGTTCGGCTTCCGACGCGCTGGCCGTGGACATCCTCGGCTCGGCCTATCCCGTCTGGTATGGCTTCGGCTGGAACGGCTCCGTCATCCAGGCCAGCCCGCCCTCGGGTCAGACGGTCAATTCGCTCGACGGGCGCAAGTTCGGCCTGCCGTCGGCGGCTCTCTTGGGCCTGCCGGCCGAGCCGGGCTACCTGTCGCAGTTCCTGCGCGGCAGGGCGGTCTCGTCCGGTTACGCTCCGGGCGTGCCGCTCGACCTGCAGCCGTCGTCGGGTATCTTTGCGAGTTCGGTGAAGGCCGGCGAGGACATCATCGCGGGCGGAGAAGGCGAGAACCGAATCTTCGGCTCGAAGGCGACGCTCGTTCCCGCGATCGCCGCCGACGGCCGGATGGTGGGACCGAACGCCCTCACGGCGCTCAACCCCACCGATATCGGGCTACAGCAGGGCAGCTTCAGCCCGGCCGGCTTTCCCGCCAGCATCGGTATCATCACCACGGCCGGCACCCCGAACCAGATCCTCAACTACAGCTACGGCACGCCGATCGCCGGGAAGTACGGAGTTCCGTCGCTGGCGAGCTACATGTCGGCCTACGGCGCGTCGCAGGGCTCCGGACCGTTCGGCATGCCGCAGGGCATGCAGACCGGACCGGACCAGATCACCGAGGGCAGCGGCCTGTCCTTCAGCGGCTTCGTCAAGAAGAAGGCGGGATGGGTCTACGATGCGGGCGTCACGCTGCCGTCGCTCTCCGCGACGACCGCCGATGCGCTCACGCCGAAAGCCATCGCGGGCCGGCCGTCGCTCATCGAGGGCATCGCCCACAAGCCGCTGCTCGCCAGCGACGTGATCCGCTCGATCCAGGGTGGCGACATCCTGCTCCGGGCGAAGGACGCGCCGGCCGGTGCTGCCTCGAAGTACACGACCTGGTACTTCGACGAGGCGAAGGGCAGCCTCGTGGAGCAGGCGCTGCAAGAGGACGACATCCTCTTCCTCGCCAAGCGCTTCGGTGATCCGACGCAGCATGCGAAGTGAGGGGAGGGCGCGTTCTCGGACGGACGCGCTCTTCCCGCGACAAGGGACGCCTCGGTGAGCGAGGCTGCCGCCGCCGGGAAAGTCGGAGAGGCTGCCGGAGTGGGGTGAGATGACGTTTCTGCGAACGGTGGCCTTCGACAGGGCAGAGGTGGCGTCCCACGGCACCGCCCTCAGCCGGCTGCGGGCCGACGACATCCAGGCAGTCGTCATTCGGAACGTCTTCACGTCCGCGGAATGTGCGAGCATCGTTGCCGAGATCGAAGCCAACGCGCAGGACTTCCCGACCACGTCGTTTCCGGCGCCGTTCCGCTCGCATTTCTACGGGATGAACCTGAACCTCGCGGACCCGGACCTGGAGGCGTATTTCGCCATGGCGCCGCGCTTTGCGAAATCCCTCGCGGCGCTGATGGTGCCGCATGGCGGCTTCGACGCCCGAGTCATGGCGGCGTTCTCGGCCATCGACGGCGGGCGCCCCTACGGCGCGCCGCCCGGCCCACCCGGTGCCGGCCCCTACATGGTCACCACGCTCCGCTCGCATCACGAGGGCGGCTACATCCCGCCCCATTTCGACAACGAGCAGCGGATGCGGCCGAGCTACCGCCACCTCGAGTCGCTCATCGCAGGCGACACCTTCTCCTTCGTGCTCACCCTGTCCAAGGCCGAGCGGGGCGGGATGCTCGAAGTCTTCGAGGCGCAATCCGAGGCATGGTCCTCGCGCTTCCAGAACCGCGACCGCGCGGCGCCGAAGCCGGACCTGTCGGGCTTCGCCCGCCACGCCTTCGACGTGGAGGCGGGCACGATCGTGCTGCTGCGCTCGGGCCGCATGCTGCACCGGGTCACCCCCGTCGTCGGCGGCACGAAGCGCTGGACGGCCTGTTCGTTCATGGCCGCGTCGCGGGCCGGGGACGGCGTGTATTGCTGGGGCTAGGGCGTTGCCGCGGGTACCGGCCTATTTCGACGCCTGTCTGGAGGCGATCGACCAGGGCGCCGCGATCGACCATGTCCATCTCGGGCACTGGGACCAGCCGGACGCGGTCGGCCCGTCGCGGGCCCGTGCCGGCTTTGCCCGGGCGCAGGCGCGTCTGAGCGAGCATTGCGTCGATAGGCTGGAGCTTCGCACCGGAGACCGCGTGCTCGACGTCGGCTGCGGCTTCGGGGGGACTGTGCGGGCAATCCGGCAGAGCCATCCCGGCATCGCGGTCATCGGCCTCAACATCGATGTGCGCCAGCTGGCGGTCGCCCATCGCGGCGACGGAATGCCGGACAAGGCCGCGTGGGTGGCCGCCGATGCCTGCCGACTGCCCTTCAGGGACAGCGTCTTCGAAAAACTCCTCTGCGTCGAGGCGGCTTTCCATTTCGCGAGCCGGCAAATTTTCTTCGAGGAAGCGTACCGGGTTCTAAGCCCCGGCGGTGTGCTCGTGATGAGCGACATCGTTCTCGCCAAGCCGCCGCTGCCGGTCGCGACAATCGCCGCTTTCGCGGACAGGCTGGAGGCGGATTACGGCCCATGGCCTGCGATCTGGACGTCGCTCGACGCGACTCGCGCGGATGCGGAACGCGCAGGCTTCGCACTCGAGGTCACGGATGCCACGGCCAACACTTGGCCGAGCTATCACACCATCGCCCCCGACGACCGTGCCGGCCTGACCGGAGGCGTCGTGCTGCGGGAGCTGCACCGCCTCGGCTGCCTGCGTTATCTGCATCTGCGTCTCGAGAGGCGATGACGCCGGTGGCTGACATCGACCCACCGACGCCGATCTCCCAACGCCTTGAATTCGCTCATCCGGTACACGAAGGCGTACCGCATCTGCCCGCTCCCGGCGCGAGTCGCATGTCCCTCCCCACAGCCCGTCCGCGGCGCGTCGCGCTCGTCTGCCTGACCCCGCGTCCGGATGCGCAGGAACTCGGGCACCTGCGCCTGCCGAGCTTCGGCATCAGGCGGATCCATGCCGCGTTGCTGGGCGATCCCGAACTCGCCGGTCTCCAAGTCGCGCAGATCGACCGCCGCGCCGACGATCTGGACGGCTATGTCGAAGAGATCCTGGCCTTCGAGCCCGATCTCGTCGGATTCTCGATCTATGTCTGGTCCGCCCCGGCGATGATCGAGGTGGCGCGCCGGCTGCGCCGGCACCGGCCCAACCTGCCGATCGTGTTCGGCGGTCCCTCCGCCCGCTCGGCCTTCTTCGACCTCGAACCCTATAGCCCGGCGCATCGCTATCTCGACGCCCTCGTCGAGGGCGACGGCGAGGAGATCATCCAGGACATCGCGAAGCTGTCGAGCTTCGCCCGTTCCGACTGGGAGAGCGTGCGCGGCCTGACGCTGCCGACGGAGACGGGCTGGCACCGGACCGAGCGCCGCCCGCAGATCGCTTCCCTCGACCGGATCGCCTCGCCCTACGCGCACGGCCTGATGCCGCAGGGCGGGGTCGCCTATCTCGAGACGTTTCGCGGCTGTCCGCTCTCCTGCCGCTTCTGCGAGTGGGGCTCGAAGGAGAACACAAAGGCGGCCTTCTCCGCCGATTACGTCGCCGGCGAGCTCGAGGCGTTCCGCCGGCACGAAGCGCCGGCCGTCTTCCTGCTCGATGCCGGCCTCAACCTGAACATCGGCGCGTTCCGCAACCTGCGCATCGCCAACCAGCGCTCGGGCTTCCTCAAGGAGACCCTGTTCTGGGCGGAGATCTACCCGTCCATCGTGCGCGACGAGCACCTCGCCTTCATCGAGGAGATCGGGACCGCCTATCTCGGCGTCGGCATGCAATCGATGGACCCGGCGGTGCTGCGGCTGCACGATCGCCCGTCCGATTCGCCGCGCTTCGAGGCCGCGGTGCGGGCGCTCGCGGCCGTCACGAACATCGAATTACAGATCATCACCGCCCTGCCGGGAGACACGCCGGAGGGCTTCTTCCGCACCCTGGATTACGCCCTGTCCTTGCCCGCCAACGTTCGGGTCTACCACTGCCTCGTGCTGCCCGACGCGCTGCTGACCCGCAGCCGGCCGGAATGGAACGTCCGCTTCGACACCGAGACCATGACGATCCGCTCCTGCGAGGGCTGGAGTGAGGAGGCGGTGGAGCGCACACGCCAGGAGCTGCGCCGCCGCGCCCTGATTGCCGGCGGCAAGGCCGGCGAGTTCTGGTGGGCGTTTCCACGGCGGGAAGAGCGTCCATCCTGGCGGCGGGCCGCCGGGCAATGACGGCCCTCCGGTCCGGACGGCGCGTCGCGCTGGTCGCGCAATATCCCGAGCGCGACCCGGCGATGCCGAGCTTCGTGCCCAATCTCGGCCTGCGCATGGTCGAGGCCTCGGTCCGCGCGGCCGGCTTTCCAGATCTCGCCTGCCGCGTCTGGGACCTCGACGAGGCCGGCCCTGCCGCGGTCGCCCGCGAGATCGTCGCCTTCGATCCCGACATCGTCGGCTTCTCGGCCTACCTCTGGTCGCTGCCGTTCCTGTGCCGCGTCGCCGACCTGATCAAGCAGGACGACCCGCGGCGGCTCATCGTGTTCGGCGGCCCCTCCGCCCGCCCGGTGATGTTCGCGCATCCGCCCTTCTTCGGCTTCCGCGACGTGATCGACGTTCTCGTGATCAACGAGGGCGAGGAGACGTTTCGCGACATCGTCGCCCTCGACGCGCGCACGCCGGACGCGCTCGGGACGCTGCGCGGCGTCGCGGTCAAGGACGGGCCGGGATGGCGCGAGACCGCGGCCCGCCCGCTCGCCGATCTCGACAGCTTGGCCTCGCCCTATGCCCTGGACCTCGTCCAGCACGGCGGTCTCGGCGTGCTCCAGACCTATCGCGGCTGCCCCTTCACCTGCGCCTTCTGCGAATGGGGCGTGATGGAATCGCCCAAGCGCGTCCGCGCGGTGGAGCATCTCGAACGGGAATTCGGGGCCATCGCACGCCACGGCGTCTACGCGGCGCTACTGGTGGACGCCGGGTTGAACCTCAACCGCAACGCCTTCCTCAACCTCAGGCGCGCGGCGGACGAGAGCGGCTTCTTCGAGCGGCACGGATTGATCTGCGAGGTCTATCCGGCAGCCGTGCGCCAGGAACACCTGGATTTCCTGAAATCCGTCAGCAACGCCTATGTCGGCATCGGCCTGCAGAGCTTCGACAACGCCGTGCTGGCCCATGTCGACCGCACCTACGACGAGCGGCGCTTCGACGAGACCTTTGCCAGGCTCGACGAAGTGGCGAGCCTCGCCGTCGAGATCATCCTCGGCCTGCCTGGCGACAGCCCGGAGGCCTTCCGCCGCAATTTCGAGCGCGCCCGCCAGCTGCCCTGCGCTCTGCGGGTCTACCACTGCGTCGTGCTGCCCTCCGGCCTGATGGTGCGCTCGCCGCCCGAGCACCGGCTCGACTACGATCCGGTCTCACTCAAGATGACCTCGTGCACCGGCTGGAGCGAGGCGGCGCTGCAGACGGAGTGCCGCTTCCTGACGCGGCAGGCCGCGATGAATGGCGGCCGCACCGGCGAGTTCTTCTGGACGTTCCCGCCGCCGCGCTGATCGGCCCGGCATTCACCGCGCGATAAGCCCTGCCGGCTATCCTGGCCGCATGATCCGGTCGATCCTCTGCTTCGGCATCTCAGCGGTTCTCATCGGGCAGGCGGAGGCCGCGCCCCGGGGCGGCGAGGTGCCGACGCTGGCGACCGTGAAGGGCACCTGCGACCGGCTGGTCATCGGCGGCCGGGACGTCACCGCGCAATGCAACGGAACGCTGCTCAACACGAGCTACAGCACGGGCCGTGTCGGGTTCTACTTCGTCACCAGCGACGGCGCCGCGCTGACCTTCACCGGCATGGGCAGCAGCCAGATCAAGCCCGATCCCGATACCGCCGTGCAGCCGGTCGACGGTGTGATCTTCGGCTTCAAGGGCCAGTTCGATCGCACCAAGGCGGTGGGCACCTGCCGCTTCACCAACCCTTACGCCCGGCCCGGACTGGTGAGCTGCAAGGCCGACACCCAGGGTGGAAACTTCGCGGCCGAGTTCACCACGGACGGCCAGCCGCCCTCGGTGATGAAGCCGTGACGTCGTTGGGATGACTTCGCGGCGCCGGTCAGCGCACGACGCCGCCTGAAAAGAACCCGTCGATCGTCTCGGCGTCGTAACCCGCTTCGCGCAGGACGGCGCGGCTGTGCTCACCGAAGAGCGGGGCGGGGCCGTGGACCCGGCCGGGCGTCTCCGAGAATTTCACGGGAAGGCCCAGCGTCGTCATGCGGCCGGCCTTCGGGTGATCGACCTCCACCACCATCTCGCGGGCGAGCGTCTGCGGGTCGCGGTGCATGGCGGCGACGTCGAGGACGGGGCCGGCCGGCACGCCGCCGGCCTCCAGCCGCGCCAGCCAGTCTTCTGAGTTCGCCTGCCGAAAATGCGGGGCGAGCGCTGCGGCAAGCGTCTCGCGATGGGCCATGCGGTCGCGGTTCGTCGCGAAGCGCGGGTCGCCGGAAAGATCTTCGGCGCCGAGGACCGCGAGCAGACGCAGCCAGTTGGTCTGGTTGGCCGCGCCGATCGTGATCCAGCCGTCCGCCGTCTCGAAGGCCTCGTAGGGTGCGTTGAGCGGATGGGCGGACCCCATCGGACCGGGTGCGACACCGGTCGCCATACTGATCGCGGATTGCCAGTAGGTCAGGGTGATGCCGGCCTCGAACAGCGAGGTGTCGACGGCCTGGCCATCGCCCGTCTTGAGCTTGTGCGTGTAGGCGGCGAGCACGCCCATGGCCGCGAGGATGCCGGCGGTGATGTCGGTGACCGGCGGCCCGCATTTCATCGGCGGCCGGCCCGGACCTTCGCCGGTGATGCTCATCAGCCCGCTCATACCCTGCGCCACGAGGTCGAACCCGGCCCGGTCGGCATAGGGGCCGGTACGGCCGAAGCCCGAGAGGGCGCAGTAGATCAGTCCCGGGAACTCCGTTCGGAGCGTCTCGTAGCCGAGGCCGAGCTTTTCCATCGTGCCGCCACGGTAGTTTTCGATGAGCACGTCAGCGTCGGTCAGGAGCCGGCGAAATATTTCTTTTCCCTCGCCACTCTTCAGATCGAGGGCGAGACCACGCTTGCCGCGGTTCATCATCATGTAGGCGGCGCTCTCGCCTTCGATGGCCGGCGGGACCGAGCGGCGGGTGTCGTCGCCGCCGTCGATCTTCTCCACCTTGATCACCTCGGCGCCCATGTCGCCGAGCATCAGCCCGCAGACCGGACCGGCCATGATGTGCGCGAGTTCGATCACCCGCACGCCGGCGAGAGGGCCGGTTTTATGGGGTTTGGTCTCTGGCATGCGGACCTTTCCTCGGGGGAGGGGTAATCTTCCACCGTCATTCCGGGGCCGCACAGCGGAACCCGATATCCAGAGCCGCCGACGTTGCCTGACAAGCACGCCGTCGTGTGACTTTCGGGGCTGTCGACGGTCCTGGATTCCGGGTTCTCGCCGTTGGCGAGCCCCGGAATGACGGTGTGATCACCGCGTCGGCAACACGGCCGCCTTCGGGCCGACCGGTACCGCCTCCGGTTCCTCGAACTTGCGCTCCGGGTGCATCGTGAAGGCCAGCGCTGCGCCGAGCAGGCAGAGGCCGATCGAGCCGGCGAAGGGCAGCGTCCAGTCGCCGGTCTTGTCGACGACGAAGCCGAACACGATCGGCGAGACGATGGCGGCCACCGCCGAGCCGGTGTTCATCAGGCCGCTGGCAGTGCCGGCAAATTTCGGGGCGATGTCCATCGGCACCGACCAGATCGGCCCGATCACCAACTCCGCAAAGAAGAAGCCGGAGGAGAGCAGCAGCGCGACGGTGGTCAGGTCCTTGGTGAAGAACACGCCGGTGAGGCTCGCGGCCGCGCCGAGAAAGCCGACGACGATGACCGAGAGTCGGGCGAGCTTGAGGTTGCCGGTGCGCTTGAAGATGCCGTCGCTGAGCACGCCGCCGAGCGTATCGCCGACGACGCCTGCGAAGAAGACGCCCGAGGCGAACAGAGCCGAGTTCTTCAGGTCGAGCCCGAAGTGTTCGGCGAAGTAGCTCGGGATCCAGCCGAGGAAGAGCCACAGGGTCCAGCCATAACAGAAATAGGTGATCGTCACCGGAAGCATGCGCTTGGTGATGGGACCCCACGGCACCGCCTGGCTCGTGCCGGGCGCACGCGGCGGCGGCAGGATGTCGAGTTCGGCCTGGGTGATGTCCTTGTGGTCCTTCGGGTCGTCCCGGAAGTAGAGATACCAGATCACCACCCAGATGAAGCTGACGCAGCCGAGGATCACGAAGCAGTAGCGCCAGCCGACATGGTAGATCAGGAAGGCGATGACCGGCGGCGCCACGGCGTTGCCGAGCCGCGCGAAGGCGTGGGTGATTCCCTGCGCGAAGCCGCGCTTGCCCGCCGCGGTCCAGTTCTGCATGGCGCGGGTGGCGGTGGGGAAGGTCGCGCCCTCGCCGAATCCGAGCAGCAGGCGGGCGACGAACAGGCTGACGATGCCGCCGACGAAGCCGGTGAGGATCGTCGCCGAGGCCCAGATCATGCCGCAGACGAGCAGGGTGCGCCGTGCCCCGAACTTGTCGCCCACCGAGCCACCGATGACCTGGAAGATCGCGTAGGGGTAGGCGAAGGCCGAGAGGATCAGGCCGAATTCGGTGTTCGAGAGCCCGAGATCCTTGCTGATGACGCCCTTCGCCGTCGCGATGTTCACGCGGTCGAGATAGGTGATGAAGTACATCAGGCAGAGCAGGAACAGCACGCTGTTCGTGGCGCTGATCAACGGGATCTTGCGCGGTGGCGCGACGGGCGTCGTCGACATGGGGTGTCCTCCAAGACTTTTCTGATTGTCTCGCGCGCCGCCGTCTCTCTGCGGAGACGTCTTGTCGGCGCGCGACCGGCGGTTTTCGCCGGCAGTTTCGTATTATGAATTATCCTTACTGAGAGTGGGCGCCCGGCTGCAACCGCGGTGATCCGGCAGGCGGCGTTTCGGCCCGGGCCGCGAACACCGCCGCCTTCGCCAGGATGACCTCGGCGGCGCGGGCGATGCCGGCGCGATCGACGTCGAGATTGGCCGTGGCGCGGATCTGATCGCGGCCGATGGCGCGGATGCGCACGGCGTCCGCGAGGCAGGCGGCAGCGAACTCGGCGGCGGTGATGCCGAGCCCGGTTACCGAAAAGCACAGGATGTTGGACTGGCCCGCCGTCGGGTCGAAGACGAGGCCCGGGGCCGCGCGGATCGCCTCGTGCAGGCGGTGGGCGTTGGCGTTGTCCTCGGCGAGCTGTTCGATGTGGTGGTCGAGGGCGTAGAGGCCGGCCGCGGCCAGAACGCCGCTCTGGCGCATGGCGCCGCCGAGCCGGTACTTCCAGCGCCAGGCCTCGACCACGAAGTCCTTGGAGCCGCAGAGGACCGCTCCGACCGGGCAGCCGAGGCCCTTGCTGAGGTCGATCCACGCGCTGTCGAATCCTGCTGCGTATTCGCTTGCCGGAATGGCGGTGGCGACCACCGCGTTCAGCAGCCGTGCGCCGTCGATATGCGCCTTCAGGCCCTTGGCATGCGCGAGATCGCGGATCGCGCGCATGGTGCCGAGGTCCCAGACGGTGCCCCCCGAAAAGCTCGTGGTCTGCTCGATCGAGATCAGAGCCGAGCGCGGCGCCGTGCGCTGGGGGATGCGGATCGCAGCCTCGGCCTGCTCCAGCGTGTAGAGCCCGACGCGGGTTGGCAGCGCCTTCACCGACACGCCGCCGATGGCGGCCGAGCCGGCCGCCTCCGTGTTGTAGAGGTGGGATTGGTCGTCGCAGATGATCTCGTCGCCGGGGCGCGTCTGCACGAGGATCGAGGCCAGGTTGCACATGGTGCCGGACGGCATGAACACGCCGTCCTCCATGCCGAGCATCTCTGCCACGCGCTCGCACAGCGCGTTGGTGGTGGGGTCGGAACCCGATTGCTCGTCGCCGACCTCGGCGCGGGCCATGGCCTCGCGCATGCCGGGCGTAGGCCGGGTCTGGGTGTCGCTGAAGAGATCGACGATCATGCGCGGGTGTCCATCGCGGCGTCCAGCACGCGGGCGACGTGCAGGGCCTCGCGGCCGAGCCCGTCCTGAATCTGATGGCGGCAACTGGTGCCGTCGGCGACCACGATGTCGTCCGGCCCGGCCTTGCGCAACGCCGGGAACAGCGAGAGCTCGGCCATGGCGAACGACGTCTCGATGGTCTCAGCCCCGTAGCCGAATGCCCCGGCCATGCCGCAGCAGCTTGATTCGATGACGCGGACGTCGAGGCCTGGCACGGCCCGAAGGACCGTCTCGACCGAGCCCATCACGCCGAAGGACTTCTGGTGGCAATGCCCGTGCAGATGCGCGACCCGGCCGCCCTGGTCGGCCAGCTTCAGCGCGATCCGGCCGGCCTTGAGGTCCGCGGCCAAGAGTTCTTCGAAGAGGAGCGTCCTGTCTGCCAGAACCTTCGCCTCGTCCCCCGGCAGCAGCGACAGAAACTCGTCGCGGAAGGTGAGGAGGCATGACGGCTCCAGTCCGACGACGCGGGCGCCGGCCCGCACGAAGGGCAGCAATGCGTCGAGTGTGCGCCGCGCCTCCTCCCGAGCCCGGCCGGTCTGCCCGGAAGCGAGATAGGTGCGGCCGCAGCACAGGGGTCGGCCGCCGTCGCGCGAAAAGACACGGTGCAGGCGGTAGCCGGCGGCCGTCAGCACCCGCTCGGCCGCCTCGAGGTTTTCGCGCTCGAAGGCACGGTTGAAGGTGTCGCCGAACAGGACGATGTCGCGAAACTCGCCCGCGACGTCGCCTGGATGCGCCGCCTCGCCCGCCTCGTGCCAGGGTCGCCGCCAAGCCGGCAGCGAGCGCCGGGCCGAGAGGCCGAGCATCTGCTCGCCGAGCTTCGCCAGTGCCGGGATGCGATTGCGCAGGTTCATCAGCGGTGCGAGCTTCGCCGCCACGCCCGCATAACGCGGCATCTCGGCGACCAGCCGCTCCTTGAGCGGAAGGCCATGCAGGGCGTGGTAGTGATGCAGGAATTCGATCTTCATCTTGGCCATGTCGACGCCCGTCGGGCATTCGCGGCGGCAGGCCTTGCACGAGACGCACAGATCCATCGTGCGCTTCATCTCGGGGGAGGTGAGGGCATCCGGCCCGAGTTGGCCCGACAGCGCCAATCGCAAGGAATTCGCCCGGCCGCGCGTCAGGTGCTGCTCCTCGCGGGTGGCGCGATACGAGGGGCACATCGCCCCGCCGGCGAGCTTCCGGCAGGTGCCGTTGTTGTTGCACATCTCGACGGCCGACCCGAGGCCGCCCCAGTCCGACCAGTCGAGGGCGGTGGCGATCGGCGCCACCGCGTAGTCGGGCTTGAACCGGAACAGCGAGCGGTCGTCGAACTTCGGCGCACGCACGATCTTGCCGGGGTTCAGCCGGTTGTGTGGGTCGAAACCGTCCTTCACGGTCTCGAAGGCCCGCGTGAGCTGCGCGCCGAACAACGGCTCGATGAATTCGGAGCGTGAGAGCCCGTCGCCGTGCTCGCCGGAATAGGAGCCCTTGAAGCGGCGCACGAGCTCGGCGGTTTCTTCCGCGATCGCCCGCATCTGCCGGACACCGCCGGCCTCCTTCACGTCGAGGATCGGCCGCACGTGCAGGCAACCGACCGAGGCGTGGGCGTACCAGGTGCCCCGGGTGCCGTGCTTGGAGAACACCTCCGTCACAGCGTCGGTGTAGTCGGCCAGATGCTCGAGGGGGACGGCGCAATCCTCGATGAAGGAGATCGGTTTGGCATCGCCCTTCATCGACATCATGATGTTGAGGCAGGCCTCGCGCACCTCCCACACCGTCTTCTGGCGCGCCGGCTCCGGCACCTCGACCACGGCGTCGGCGAAACCGTGATCGGCCATGCAGGCATCGAGGCGCGTCAGGTTGCGCCGAAGGGCATCGCGATCGTCGCCGGCGAACTCGGCGATCAGCAGGCAATTCGGCGTGCCGCGGGTGATGTCGGCGAGCGTCGCGCGAAACATCGGGATGTCGGCGCCGAGCACCAGCACATTGTTGTCGACGAGCTCCACCGCCACAGGATCAAGATCGACGATCGCCTTCGTGGTCTCCATCGCCGACCGGAAGGAGGGGAAGTGGCAGATGCCCATGACGCGATGCGCCGGCAGCCGCGACAGCTTTAGCGTCACGGCGGTCGTCGCCGCCAGCGTGCCCTCCGAGCCGACAAGCAGGTGCGCGAGGTTCGGCCGCGGCTCGATCAGCGCATCGAGATTGTACCCCCCCACCCGCCGCTGAACTTTTGGGTATTTTTGCAGGATTTCGTCGCGGTTCCGCTCCGCGAGCGCGAGCATTCGCCGTGCCAGATCTTCCGCCCGTGCCGTGCCCGCGACGCCCAAACTCTCGTTGCCGGTCAGGCCGAAACCGAAAAACTCGGCATCATGGAAGAGTGCTTCCATCGCCAGCACGTTGTCGCTCATCTTGCCGTAGCGCAGGGAGCGCGCCCCGCAGGAATTGTTGCCGGCCATGCCGCCGATGGTGCAGCGGGTCGCGGTCGAGGGCTCGACGGGAAAGAACCAGCCGTCCGCCTTCAGGCGCGTGTTGAGGCGTTCCAGCACCATGCCGGGCTCGACCGTTACGGTCCCGGCGTCGGCGTCGTAGCCGGTCACGCCGTTGAAGTGACGCGAGCAGTCGACCACCAGCCCCGAGCCGATCGGCTGGCCGTTCTGCGAGGTGCCGCCGCCGCGCAGGATCACGGGGACGCCGTGCCGGCTCGCGATCGTCAGCGTGGCGGCGATGTCGTCTCGGCTCTTCGGCAGCACCACGCCAAGGGGCATGATCTGGTAGATCGAGGCGTCCGTGGCGTAGCGGCCGCGGGTGAACGCGTCGAAGCGCACCTCCCCTGCGATCGTTCCCGCCAACTCACGGACGAGGACCGAATCCGGCGCGGCCTCGTTCCGGTGGCTGCCCGCCGATGCTGCGCTCGCGCCCAAGCCGTTCCTCCCTGGCCGCCGCGTTGGACGGCCTTCGACGATAGTCCGGAATCCGAGCGTCGGCTCCGGACTGCCGGCGGGCGGCCTAATCCCAGCCGTCGGGCCGACATCTTCGGCGCAATGAATACATAATTCGAAAGCACGCCGATACCGAGAAGCGCGCCTCACCTGCCTCCGGATGGATGACGCGTCTCATGTCCCGTCATTGCGCGCCGCATGGTGAGGATGGCATATCGTATCAGCCCGCTCGATAAGCCGCGTACCACCCAAGCCCTTCGTGGGTCGCCGCAGCCGGCAGGTACTCGGCACCGATCCAGCCGCCGTAGCCGATCCGGTCGAGCCGTTCGAAGAGTTCCGGAAAATCGATCCGGCCGGTTCCCGGTTCGTGCCGTCCAGGAGCGTCGGCGATCTGGACATGCGCGATGCGGTCGCGATGAGCCGCGATCGTCTCCCCGGGATCCTCACCCATGACGTGCATGTGATAGGCATCGTACTGCACGAACAGGTTCTCGGAGCCGACCGCGGCGATCAGGTCGAGGGCCTGAGTCGTGCCCGTGAGGAAGAAGCCCGGCACGTCGCGAGTGTTGATCGCCTCGATCAGGAGCCGGATGCCCGTGCGCTCCAGTTCCGCTGCGGCGAAGGCGAGGTTCTCGACGAACGTGTCGTGCAGCCGCGCCCGGTACGCTCCCTCCGGGACGAGGCCGGCGAGGCAGTTCACCTGGGTGCAGCCGAGCGCCGCCGCATAGTCGATCGCCCGTGCCACCCCGCCTCGGAATTCGGCGACACGCTCCGGCAGGATCGCGATGCCACGCTCGCCCGCGGCCCAATCGCCCGGCGGCAGGTTGTGCAGGACGCAATCGAGGCCGTGGCGTGCCAGCCGCTCGGCAATGGCCTCCTCCGGGTGGTCGTACGGGAACTGCATCTCGACGGCGGCGAAGCCGGCCGCAGCCGCCTGTTCGAACCGGTCGAGGAAGGTGTGCTCGCCGAAGAGCAGGCTGATGTTGGCGGCGAAGCGGGGCATTCTTTTTGGAGCTCACGGGCGGCCGGTCCTGTAGACCATGCGCCGGGCGACGCTGCCAGCGGCGTGCCCATCGCGACGGCACGGCAGCGACACGGCCCTCGCTTGCGCCCCCGGCGACGGCCCCGTATTCAGCCGTTGGACCGGCTCCGCTCGGGCGGACCGGCGAGGCCCGTTTCGATGCTCCGTTCCGTCGCCAGCTTCCTCGGCCTACCCTTCCTGAGCCGCGCGCTCGGGCTGCTGATCCTGGCCGGCGGCTTCGTGCAGGTCGTCTATGACGGCGCACGCTCCATCGCCAACAACAGCCTGCGTATCACCACGGTGAGCGATTTGCTCTTCACCCTGTTCAAGGACAAGGCGAGTGCGCTCCAAGGGGCCGTCGAGGGCGTCGCCCCCTGGCTCTGGCAGGTCCTGGTCCTGCCGCTGACCCTCGCCCCTGCGGCAGCCCTCGGCCTGCTGGTCGGCGCGATGCTGCTCTGGCTCGGACAGCCCGGCCGCGAGCCGATCGGGTTCGTGATGCGGCCCTGACGCGAGGCAGCGGTGATTGTTCTTGGAAAACCGGATTCAACCTTCAAGCACCATGCTCTGAAGATTCCTCAATTGTCCGTGCGCGGCGCAGCCGAAGCAATCCAGGGCCATCCTCCTGGCTTCCGCGCATTGGCCCTCGATTGCTCCGCTGCGCTCGCAAAGACGAGGAAAGCTCCGAGGCGATAGGACGGTAGCCGGACCGAGCCGATTCCGGCTCATCGGTGCGGTCGACGCGGGTGCTCGTCTCGTCCGAAAGGGTCCAGCCGAAGCGGTCGGCTTTCAGATCCCCCAATACGGTGCCGCATTGTAGTAGCGGTGGACGTGCTCTTCCCACTCGCGTTCGTCGGCAGGGTCGCCGCCCTCGGGGGAGCGGGCCGGAGCGTTGCGGAGTTGCTCTTCCGTGATTTCGACGACGTAGGCATCGATCGTCGGGTCGAAGGTCAGGACCGCCCAGGGTAGGGTGTAGTAGTCCTCGCCGAGGCCGAGAAAGCCGCCGAAGCTCATCACCACGTAGGCGACGCGGCCCGAGGCCTTGTCGAGCATCAGCCGCTCGATGCGGCCGACCTTGCCGCCGTCGGTGCGGCGGACCTCGGTGCCGACCACGCGGTCGCTGGCGATGAGGGTGCGGGCCTTCGGCCCGGCCGGTGGGGTGGTGCTGACGGGGTCCATGGCGCGGGGCTCGCAACCTTGTTACATCCAATCCGGAAAACGCCCGGGTCACCGGGCACGTTCCGGTGGGGCGGTCATGGCCGCCTGTAACCGTTGCCGAGGGACCTCCGCGCCGATGCTGCAGACCGTCAGAGCGCACTCCGCCGAACTGGAAACCGGTGCAGCGCGAGCATGCGCGACAAGGCACGGCTCGAGCCTGCCCGTCGCCCTTGCGCTGCTCGCCGCGCTCACCGGCCCCGCGATGGCGCAGGACAAGGGTACGATGGATCCAAAGCCCCTGCCGCCGCTGGCCAATCCGAACGATCCCTCGACGCCGGCCAAGGCGCTGTTCGGCCGCGTCACTGCGCCGTCGAGCGGAGCGGCCGAGGCCTACGGTTCTTACGCCAAGGGCTGCTTTGCCGGCGGGCAGGGCCTCGCCTTCGACGGGCCGAACTGGCAGGTGATGCGGCCCTCGCGGAACCGGCGCTGGGGCATGCCTTATCTCGTCAGCTTCCTGGAGCGGCTCGCGAGCAAGGCTCCGCAGGTCGGCTGGCCGGGGCTGCTCGTCGGTGACATGTCGCAGCCGCGTGGCGGTCCGATGCTCACCGGTCACGCCTCACACCAGCTCGGCCTCGACGCCGACATTTGGCTGACGCCGATGCCGGACCACAGCATGAGCCGGGCCGAGCGCGAGCAGACCTCCGCCACAGACATGGTCCGCGCCGACCGCCGCGATATCGACGAGGACGTCTGGACCTCGGCCCATACCGGGTTGATCCGTCTCACGGCCAAGCAGCCGGAGGTGGCGCGGATCTTCGTGAACGCGGCGATCAAGAAGGCGCTCTGCCGCGAGGCCGGCGGCGACCGCGGCTGGCTCACCAAGGTGCGCCCGATGTACGGGCACAACTACCACTACCATATCCGGCTCGCCTGCCCGCGCGGTGCCGAATCCTGCGGCGACCAGGCCCCACCGCCGCCCGGGGACGGCTGCGGGTCCGAGCTCGACTATTGGTTCAGCGCCGCCGTCCTCAATCCGCCGAAGGCGAAGACCCCGCCGAGGCCCCGCCCGCCGATGACCATGGCCGGCCTGCCGGATGCCTGCCGGGCGGTTCTGCACGCGCGGTAGCCATTACACCGTCTCCGTCGGCCGACCCGAATCCAACTCGTCGTGCCGACTGGCGTCCCTGCTCCGCTCGACGAGGATCAGGTCTCGTGGTGCCCGGCCGAGAGACGGTCGGTCAGCGCCATCAGGATTCCGGAGACCACGAACACCATGTGGATGCCGACATACCAGGCGAGTTCACGGTCGGTGTAGCTCTTCATGTCCATGAAGGCCTTGAGCAGCTGGATCGCCGAGATCGCGACGATCGAGGACATCAACTTCAGCTTGAGGCCGCTGAAATCGATCGTGCCCATCCAGGTGGGCCAGTCCTTATGGTCGCTGTGGTCGAATTTCGAGACGAAGTTCTCGTACCCTGAGAACATCACGATGATGAGCAGCGAGGCCGTGAACGACAGGTCCACGAGCGTCAGTACGCCGAGGATGGTCTGCGATTCGTTCCATTCGAGGGCGTGGGTCGCGAAATGTCCGATCTCCTGGATCAGCTTGACCAGGAGAACGAGCAGCCCGATCGTCAGCGCCGCATAGAACGGTGCCAGCAGCCAGCGGCTCGCGAACAGAAACCGTTCGAAAAGACGTTCCATCATCTCCGCCAACCTGCACCGTGCGACCGGCGGCGGATGTGGCACGCGACAGCTACGCCTTCAAGGCAAGCGGGCCGGAAGCAGCCATGCCACCGCGACCCTTCGGCCGATGGGTATGACGGCACTCCAGTGCCCTCCGGCATGACGTCCTGAGGGACTCAGTGACGGTCGTCGGGGGCCGGGGGCAGGGGGGCGACCTCGATGCCTTCTTCGACGAGTGCACGAGCCTCGTCCAGGCTCGCCTCACCGTAGATCGCGCGGGCCGGCGTATCGCCGTAATGCATGGCGCGCGCCTCGTCCGGGAAGCGTGTACCGACGTCGTCCGCCGTGCGCGTCACCTGCTCCCGAACCGCCCTCAGCAGCGCGCGCAGGCGCCGCTCCGGCTCGGCGATCATCGGAAAAGCCGCTTCCGCCTGGGTCGTGGCCGGGGCCGTGACTGGCGTCTCATCCGACGTATCCGGAGCCGCTTTGCCGGTGGGGCCCTTGTCGGTGCGCGCCACGGCCGGTGACATCAGGGCCTTCGAGACCTTGTGAGAATCACAGATCGGGCAGGAGACGAGACCGCGTGCGGCCTGCTCGTCATAGGCGTCGCCGGACGGGAACCAGCTCTCGAAGCCGTGACCGGACTCGCAGGCGAGGGTGTAGCGGATCATGACCGGAACATGGGCACGCCTCAGGCATGCCGCACGGTGAAAGGCCGCGCGTTGCGCAGGGCCGGGATGCGCCCGCGCACCTCCGCGACCTGGGCGAGGTCGATCTCGGCGAGGATGATGCCGGGCGCGTCGCCCTCGGCCTCGGCGAGAACCCGCCCCCACGGGTCGACGATCAGCGAATGACCGTAGGTCTCGCGGCCGTCCTCGTGCCGCCCACCCTGGGCAGCCGAGATCATGAAGGATCCCGTTTCGATGGCGCGGGCGCGCTGCAGCAGGTGCCAGTGCGCCTCGCCGGTCTGGCGGGTGAAGCAAGCGGGTGCCGTCAGCACCGTGGCTCCGGCCTCAGCCAGCGCCCTGTAGAGTGCAGGAAAGCGGATATCGTAGCAGATGGCGATGCCGATCTCCGCCCAGGGCAGGCTCGCCACGACGGCGCAGTCGCCGCCGGTATAGGTCGCCGATTCCCGCCAGCTCTCGCCGTTCGGAAGGTCGACGTCGTAGAGGTGGACCTTGTCGTAGGCCGCCCGGATCTCGCCGTCGGGATCGATCAGGAAGGCACGGTTGGCGATTCTGTCGCCGGTGCGGATCGCCAGCGAGCCGACATGGACGAAGACGCGGTCCTTCCGCGCAACCTCACGGAGGCTGGCGAGAGTCGGATCGTTCTCCTGCGGCCCAACCGTCTCGAACAGCCGGGCGCGGTCGCGCTCGACCAACGAGGTCATCTCCGGGGTCTGTACGTAGTCTGCGCCCAGTCCTGCCGCCTCATGGACTCCGGCGACCGCCATATCGCGGTTGGCGAGCGGATCGCGTCCCGAGCGCATCTGCACGCAGGCCGCGACGAAGCGCGGGTGCTCGTCTTCCGCCATCAGGCCGCCAGCAGCGGATCGAGGCCACCGGCCCTTTCGAGGGCGTAGAGATCGTCGCAGCCGCCGACATGGGTATCGCCGACGAAGATCTGCGGCACGCTGGTGCGACCGCCGGCACGCTGCGACATCGCTGCTCGTGCCCCTGCGGTCTTCTCGACATCAATCTCGGTGAAGGCCACGCCCTTTTCCTTCAGCAAGCTCTTGGCCGCCGAACAATAGGGGCACCAGGCCGTGGTGTAGAGGGTGACCGGCTGCATCGTCTCGGTTCGATCATGCGAGGGAACACATGACCCTATAGCACCGGAACGGTCGGTTTCTATTGCAGGCGCCACACAGGCCAGGGCAATCGCCCGAACGCGCCCGCCCGGCCTTGCTTCTTCGCCTCGTCCGTCGGCTTGCGCGCCTCGCCCCCGGAGGACGTCAGGCCGCAGCGAGCAGCTTCTCGACCTCGTTGACGAGCTCGCGCAGGTGGAAAGGCTTCGAGAGCACTTTCGCGTCCTTCGGAGCCTTCGAGTCCGGGTTCAGGGCGACCGCGGCGAAGCCCGTGATGAACATCACCTTGATGTCGGGATCGAGCTCGGTTGCGCGGCGCGCCAGCTCGATGCCGTCCATCTCGGGCATCACGATATCGGTGAGCAGCAGCTCGAACGGCTCTTCGCGCAGCCGGTTGTAGGCCGAGAGGCCGTTGTCGAACGACAGCACCTCGTAGCCGGCGTTCTGAAGCGCCTTGGCCAGAAACCGGCGCATGTCGTTGTCGTCTTCCGCCAGAAGGATCTTCATCGAACGGCTTCCTGGGTCCCTGTAAGGCCCGATACGACTAAGGTGTTCATTCCATAAACCTGCGTCTTGGTAAACACAGGGTTAAAATCCCCTCGGTGCGCCCGAGCACACGGCTCGGTAGACAGGATCGCCCGCTCACAGCAAAGTGTTGCGATGATCGAGCGCCCCGCGCACCCGCCCTCCGATTTCGAACCGCCCTTCGCCGTCGATGAGCCGGCCATCCACGCGGTTCCCTTCGTGTTCAACACGCCGCATTCCGGCGCGGTCTATCCGGATCACTTCCTCTCGGCCTCACGTCTCGATGCGCTGACGCTCCGGCGCTCGGAGGACGCCTATGTCGACCGGCTGTTCGCCCCTGTCGTCGGGCTCGGCGCCCCGCTCATGCGCGCGAACTTCCCGCGTGCCTATCTCGACGTCAACCGCGAGCCCTACGAGCTCGACCCGCGCATGTTCGTCGGGCGGCTTCCGCCCTTCTCCAACACCCGCTCCATGCGGGTCGCCGGCGGCCTCGGCACCGTGCCGCGCATCGTGGCCGACGGGCAGGAGATCTATCGGGAGCGGCTGCCGGTCGAGGATGCGCTCGCCCGGATCGAACTGCTCTACAAGCCCTATCACCGGATGCTGCGCGGACTGATCCAGCGCACGGTCAAGACCTTCGGCAACGCGGTTCTGATCGATTGCCACTCGATGCCGTCGTCGAGCCTCGGCCGGGACGAGGACGCGAAGACCGAGATCGTGCTCGGCGACCGGTTCGGCACCGCCTGCGCCCCGGCCCTGATCGACGGCTTCGAGCATCGCTTCCGTGAGCACGGCCTCCGGGTGGTGCGCAACAAGCCCTATGCCGGCGGCTTCATCACCGAGCATTACGGCGAGCCGAACCTGTCCCGCCACGCCCTGCAGATCGAGATCAACCGCGCGCTGTACATGAACGAACGTACGCTGGCGCTCACCGGCGGCTTCGGCGATCTGGTGGAATGTCTGACGCGGGTGGTCGGTACGATGGCCGCCGACTGGTCGGACTGGAGCTCCCGGCGGATGGCGGCCGAATAGTCCTCGGCTGTCTGCCGCGACGACGGCTCGCTCTCAAAAGCAAAAAAAAGGCCGCCCCGAAGGAGCGGCCCGAAGTCTAGGGAGGAAACGCCCAAGAAGGGCTGCGAAACCGCGACGCCATCGCGATCCCGCAATGCAAAAGATACATTGCGCCGCACAAAGCGCAAGCGGCCCGGCAAGGAATATTCCCGCGCCCGGCGCATGGCTCGGCCGCGAGCGGCGCAAGCTATGCAAATCGACATGTGGCGCGATGGCGAAGTTGCCGTGGATTGTCCTGCCGTAGAACGTCATCCTGGTGCCATGGGGTCATTGACCGTCGATGACGCCGGGCAGGTTCTGGAGGCCGGCGACGAACGTCGAGTTTGGCTAGTGCCGTCACTCTGAAGTGTAAATCGGCTGGCACGCTTCGTGTTTATTGAACTTTGCAGTAATTCTGCTGCGGTTTCACCGACGGCGCGGCGGTATCGAGAATGAGAGGGATCTTTTTATCGTGAAATAGCGATCGATAAGCGTGTTCAGCCGTCCTTGAAAACACGTTTCGGCGTATCAGTCCGATCGGATCCTAAGGGGATGCCTTTCAAAGCATAAGTTTCGCGTACAGCATCCTTCCACGCAAAAAGGGCCGCCTTGCCGGCGGCCCTTCGAGTTCGCGTCACGACAGACGAGATCAGCTGCCGAAGCTCAGGTCGATGTTCGCCGAGCGATCGTGTTCGGCGGCGATGTAGGGCAGGGCCTCATTAGCGAACTGGCGGCCCTGAGTGCTGTCGCCGCTGCGCGCATAGCCGGCGTAGAGCGCCAGGGTGCGGGCATCCGAGCGGGCCTGCTGGGCGACGTAAGTGCGGTCGAAGCTGCGCGCATTCGGGGCCGTGCGGAGACGGTCGATCCGGGCTTGGCCCTGCGGACCGAGGGCGACGCGGCGACCGGGCTCGGCCGGGCTGTTGTCGACGAGGCCGACACCGCCGAGGACGCCGCCGACGATCCCCGTCGCGACATTGGCTGCGATCGTCACGGGCGCCAACACGACGCCGACGGGATTGTCGAGGCGCGTCTCGATGCCCTGCCGGTCCGAAACGATCGTGCCGCCCGCGCTCAGAGACGTGCCGGGGGGCAGCAGCGCCTCGGTCGTCGCCTTCCGGGTCTCGATCACCCGACGGGCATAGCTGCGGATCTCCCGGTTGCGGGAGCGTTCGAGGGCGATGCGGCTGGACTCGATGCTCACGGCATCCGAGCGCAGGGCCTCGGTGCGGAAGGTCGGGGTGCTCGTCGTCGCACCGGCGGGCAATGCCAGGTCGGGCGATTGGACGCGGAGCGGCAGTGGCTCCTGTGCGAAGGCGGAACCACCGGCGATCGTGGAGAGGCCGAGCACGGCGAGGGCGACAGATTTCTTCATGGCAAACTACTCTGCTTGACGCTTGACCCGCGCCGGTCGTCCCGACGCAATCGGGCGGTCAACCGGCGGCCGGAATCGCCGTTCCTGCATTGCAGCATTGCCGCACGGGGGCTTGCGGGCCTGGTCTCATCGACCCCGCAATCACTCCTCGCCGGCCGGTCGCGCCCCGCTCGGGCTCGCTTGGTGCAGCAGGAAGATCGAGACGACCATCACCAGAATCAGGCCGCCGAGGACGCCGAGTTCGATCATGGAGGCGTTGAACATCGCCTGCTTTTCATCGCTCATCTGTCCGTGCATCACCTCCGAGGATTGAAGCGTGATCACCAGCACCCGCCGGATCGAGGCGATCAGGCCGACGATCAGGAACGGCTCGCAGGTCAGCCTCCCCGATCGCATCGAAACCCGAACGGTGTGCAGGATCTCGACGATCATCAGCAGGAACAGCAGCCGGTCGATCACGTCGAGCATCTGCTTGGCGCCACCGAGCACCTTCAGCGCCTCGTAGAGCACCCCCGCCGCGTCGAGGAGCGCGAGCGCCGCCGTCGCCGCGAGCAGTCCGCCGAGCAGCGCGTAGACAAGGTGCTCGGTGTGCAGGAACAGGAAGGCCGACAGCTTGGTCAGCCGGTTCTCGGATTCGTCGTCGGAACCTTGTGCCATGCTCGGCCCATCCGCTTCGGCTCGGGGTGGAGCCGCCGACCGCAACTCTGGCAGGAGCCGCGCGGCCGCGTCCACACTTCTCCTTGTCGCGGCACGCTCGTGGTCCGCTTGCCTGTCCGCGTCAGTGCAGGAACGGCAGGGTGTGGGGCGCGAACTGCCCGAAGGCGGCCAGCGCCAAGCCGGCGACACCGAGGAAACCGCCGGCGAAGGCGAGCGCCACGATGCCGGTGATCACTTCCGCCGAGGCCAGCACGATGCCGACCTGGAAGGCGGCCGAGGCGAGCTCGAAATGGTGGTAGCGCTCCAGCGCGAGGTCGCGCCGCATTTCGGAAGCCTTGGCCTTGGCGGCGAGTTCCTTGCGGCCTTCGCCGGTCGCGGGCTCGGATTCCCAGCGGGCCACGGTCCTGGCCCAGTCCTCGCGCTTGGCCTTCACGGCTGCATCGTCGCCCCCGGCGGGCGGCGCCAGCGCCAATGCCTCGTCTGCGGTCTTGAGCACCGTCGCCCGGATCGTGCGGGCCTGAAAATAGGCCCATTGGTTCGAGGCCTCGACATTCGCGCCGAGCGCCTCGGTCTGGGCGCTCTTGGCGAGCGTCTCGGCGCCCGCGAGAAACAGCGCCAGCACCGAGATCATCAGCGCGACGCGCTTGTTCGAACCCTCGATCGCCCCATGACCGCCACCCGACATCCGTGCTTCCCCTTCGATGATTCGCGAGCGTGGCAGTCACAGCCCATGACGGGACGGCGCGCAACGCGAAACCGCCCGACGACTTGTCCTCGGGGTATCACGAGGAGGCGACCATGCGGCTCCAGGTTCTCGGTTGCGGCGACGCGTTCGGATCGGGCGGGCGCTTCCATACCTGCTTCCACGTGGAGGTTGCGCGAACCGGATTTCTCGTCGATTGCGGCGCCTCCTCGCTGATCGCGATCCGCCGCTACGGCGTCGACCCGAACGGGATCGACACCGTGTTCCTCACGCACCTCCACGGCGACCACTTCGGCGGTCTGCCCTGGCTGATCCTCGACGGGCAGCTCGTCAGCCAGCGCCGGTCTCCGCTGACCATCGTCGGGCCCCCCGGGACGCGGGCGCGCCTCACCGCCACCATGGAGGCGCTGTTTCCCGGATCGAGCACGGTCGAGCGCCGCTTCGCGGTGGACGTTCGGGAGATCGAGGCGGAAACGCCCATGGAGGTCGGCGGCGTGACCGTGACGGCCTTCGTGGTGCGCCACCCCTCCGGTGCGCCTTCGCATGCGCTGCGGCTGGAATGCGACGGCAAGGTGTTGGCCTATACCGGCGACACCGAGTGGGTCGATGCGCTGGTCCCGGCCGGCCGGGAAGCCGACCTGATGATTGCCGAGGGCTACACCATCGACCGGCCGGTCCCGTTCCATCTCGACTGGGCGACGCTGAAGGCGCGCCTGCCGGAGATCGCACCGAAGCGCCTGATGCTGACGCATATGAGCGCCGAGATGATCGCCCGTCCGCCGGACGGCTACATCGCCGCGGAGGATGGGTTGGTGGTCGAGATCTAAGACGCCTCGTGTCTCGAAGAACCTACTCGGCCGCCGCCGCGAAGATCGTCCCGGCACGCGGAAGGTCGAGGGTGTCCCAGGTCTCGACGAGGGCCGCCGTCAGGGTCGCGATGCGGGCGTCGTCGTGGAACGGCGTCGGGGTGATCCGCAGGCGCTCGGTGCCGCGCGGCACGGTCGGGTAGTTGATCGGCTGGATGTAGATGCCGTGACGCTCGAGCAGATGGTCGGCTGCCGCCTTGCAGAGCTCTGCGTCGCCCACCATCAGCGGTACGATGTGGGTCTCGGTGGGCAGCACCGGCAGGCCGGCCGCATCGAGGGCGGCCTTGGTGTTGGCGGCCTGACGCTGATGCGCCGCGCGCTCGGTCTGGGAGCGCTTGAGGTAGCGCACCGAGGCGCGGGCCGCGGCGGCGATCGCCGGCGGTAGGGCGGTGGTGAAGATGAAGCCGGCGGCATGGCTGCGGACCGCGTCGCAGAGCACGGCCGAACCGGTGATGTAGCCGCCGACGCAGCCATAGCCCTTGGCCAGCGTGCCCTCGATCACGTCGATGCGGTCCATGACGCCGTCGCGCTCGGCCATTCCCGCACCGCGCGCGCCATAGAGGCCGACGGCGTGGACTTCGTCGATGTAGGTCATGGCGCCGTAGGCGTCGGCGAGGTCGCAGATGCCCGAGATCGGCGCAACGTCGCCGTCCATCGAGTAGACCGACTCGAAGGCGATCAGCTTCGGCCGGTCTCCGGCCTCGCGGAGCAACTGCTCCAGGTGGGCGAGATCGTTGTGGCGGAACACGCGCTTCTCGCAGGCCGAATGGCGCACGCCCTCGATCATCGAGTTGTGGTTGAAGGCGTCCGACAGGATCAGGCAGTTCGGCAGCAGCTTGGCGATCGTCGAGATGCCGGCCTGGTTCGAGACGTAGCCCGAGGTGAAGACGAGGCCCGCTTCCTTGCCGTGCAGGTCGGCGAGTTCGCGCTCGAGGTCGACCAGGGGCGAGTTGTTGCCGGCGATGTTGCGGGTGCCGCCCGCGCCGACGCCGCAGCGCTTCACCGTCTCGGTCATAGCCTCGACGACGTCGGGGTGCTGGCCCATGCCGAGATAGTCGTTGGAGCACCACACCGTGATCTCGCGGGTGCCGCCGTCGGGCCTGCGCCAATGCGCCTGCGGAAAGCGGCCAGCGATCCGCTCGATATCGGCGAAGATGCGGTAACGGCGCTCGGCATGCAGGCGATCGACGGCCGTCCGGAAATGCTGCTCGTAGCCGAATTTCGGAGACTGGCTGGCCCGATGGCTGCTTCGTTCGCCGGTGCCCATCTCGGGCCGCTCGGCGGTGTCTGTCTGCGCGGGCATCAGGTTCACGGGCATCCGTCCTCGACGCGTGTCCTCGGCTGCGAGCTTCGGGTTCATCCCGAAGTCGGATCCAGCGGCCGGGACAATGATCGACGCGGCGATCCGCGCGGGTCTGCGCATTCCTGCCGGCCGACCGGCGACGAGCCCGATCTCGCTGCGGTGACGTCTTGCTTCCGGCCAGTCCACCGGACGCCGGCTCACCGGTCAGTAGAATAGAGGCGAATTTGGAATCGGTTCAAGGTGAACGCGGGTCATTGCTGCCTTGCACCTGTTGAGACGGCCCCGCAAAGGCGCTAGCCGTTTTGTGATTTCGCGGGCGATGTCGCGCCGCGCGCGAGGGACGAGACGCCCCGGATGTCACGCCAGGATCGATTGAAGGCGGCTCTGCGCGACAATCTCAAGCGCAGGAAGCTGCAGGCCCGCGGCCGGGCGGAACCGGCGGCGGACGACGGCGGCAAGCCGGGGCAGGAGCCCAAACCCGACACGACGCCTCCGTCGGAGCCCGAACGCGGCATGGACTGACGCTCTGCGACCGGGGTCGTCACCGGCGACTGCGATGCACGGCAGCCACAGGCCATGACTTCCGGTTCGTCCCGCGATCCTCTTTCCGCCCAACACGGCCTATACTTGACCGTTTGGAGGGGCGGCTTGCCCCGGGAATGGCGCCCGTTGAAGACCGCCCACGCGGCGACGGCGCTTGGGGAACGAGCATGGACCGCATCCACATCACCGGCGGCGCACCGCTGAACGGCACGATCCCGATCTCGGGCGCCAAGAACGCCGCGCTGCCCCTGATGATCGCCAGCCTGATGACGGGCGAAACGCTCGAACTCATCAACGTGCCGCGTCTGGCCGATATCACCTCGCTGCTGCGCATCCTCGGCAATCACGGCGTCGACCAGATGGTCGTGGGCAAGCGTCCCGGCCAGAGCACCGAAGCCGGCCAGACCATCCGGCTGACCGCCTCGAACGTCATCGACACCACGGCGCCCTACGAGCTGGTCTCGACCATGCGGGCCGGCTTCTGGGTGGTGGCGCCGCTGCTGGCGCGGTTCGGCGAGGCCAAGGTCTCGCTGCCGGGCGGCTGCGCCATCGGCACGCGGCCGGTCGACCTGCTGATCATGGCGCTCGAAAAGCTTGGCGCCGAAATCGAGATCGATGCCGGCTACGTCGTCGCCAAGACGAAGAACGGCCTGCGCGGCGCCGAGATCGACTTTCCGAAGGTCACGGTCGGCGGCACCCATGTGGCGCTGATGGCCGCCTCATTGGCCTACGGCACCACCGTGATCGACAATGCCGCCCGCGAGCCCGAGGTCGTGGATCTCGCCGAGTGCCTGATCCGGATGGGCGCACGTATCGAAGGCGCCGGCACGTCGCGCATCGTCATCGAGGGCGTCGCCCGGCTTCACGGCGCTCGCCACGAGGTTCTGCCGGATCGCATCGAGACCGGCACCTATGCCATGGCCGTGGCGATGACCGGCGGCGACATCGTCCTGGAAAACACCCGGGCGGACCTGTTGTCCTCGGCCCTCGACGTGCTGGCGACGACGGGCGCCGAGGTCACGCAGGTGAAGGGCGGCATCCGTGTTCGCCGCAACGGCGGCGGCATCCACCCGGCCGACATCACCACCGATCCGTTCCCGGGCTTTCCGACGGACCTGCAGGCGCAGTTCATGGCGCTGATGACGCTGGCCAAGGGCCAGTCGAACATCCGCGAGACCATCTTCGAAAACCGCTTCATGCACGTGCAGGAGCTTGCACGCCTCGGCGCGAAGATCCGTCTCGACGGCGATCTCGCCATCGTCGAAGGCGTCGAGCGGTTGAAGGGTGCGCCGGTGATGGCGACCGACCTGCGCGCCTCGGTGTCGCTGGTGATCGCGGGCCTTGCAGCCGAGGGCGAAACCCAGATCAGCCGCGTCTACCACCTCGATCGCGGCTTCGAGTCCCTCGAAGCCAAGCTCGCCCGCTGTGGGGCCGATATCCGCCGCGTCCGTTCCTGAAGCCCGACACGCTCAGGGCTGCGATCCGATCGGCTCGGATCGCAGCCCTGAAACTCAGTCTCGCCGCAGCGTCGCGCAGAAGTCAGTAGCCGCCGCCGATCGCGCCGCGCTTCTCGCCGAATCCGGGGATATCGCAGGTGCAGGACGCATTGCGGGGCGCCGGCGGATACTGGCAATTGCCGCGCGCCGTCACGCAGATGCTGCCGCCGCCACCACCGCGACCGAAGCGCCGGGGCCGCGGACGATCGTCTTCGTCCTCGTAGCGGCGCTCGTAGCGACGCGGGCGGTAATCGTCGCCACCATCGTTGTAGTAGCGTCCGCCATACTGGGCGTTCGCCGGCACGGCGCCGGCCACGATCCCGAGCGCCGTCGCGGCCATGGCCGCCAGCATCACCCGCTTCGCCGTCATCCCGTTTCGTCTCCTCTAATCTCGGCCACTGGTCCGACATCCATAACCGCCCGCAGCATTGCGGGGTTGCTCGATATCGACTGTCAGCGATCACGTTTTATCCACCGCGGATGAACCGCGGCTGAGCCTGAGCTCCTGCACGGAAAGCAACACCTGGGCAATATCGGCCGGTGGCACGGTCCGGCGATGTATGGCGGCTTGCGGCCGACCGAGCCCTCGGTAACAAGGTTGATCCGCTGAGGGTCGCCACGGCAATAAGTGCTTCGATGAACCGCGCATCTCGAATTGAAGCACTTGTTTCCGCAGGAGTCCTCGTCGTTTCAGCATTCCCGAGATGAAGACCCCGATGGCCAGGACAATCGGCCTGCGCGGCGGCCTGTGGACCATCGGCCTTACGGGGCTGCTCGTCGTCGGGCCTCTGTCGATCGTCGCGCCGATGGCCGGCGCCCTCGGGCTCGCCACCCTCGGGCTCATGGCGACGCTCCTGACTGCGATCGTCCAGCATCGTCGCGCCGCCCGGCTCGCCGTGTCGCAGGAGAAGCTGTCGGGCGAGATCGGCGTGCTGTCGCAGCGCCTGCTCAAGGCCGAGGCCGCCATCACCGTGGCGGCCCGCGCGGTTCTCACGCGGACCGAGGCACCGCCTCCGCCACCCGAGGCCTCGGGTCCCGACGCCGAAACGCTCGCGGCCGGCGTCGAGGAGGTGACGCGCGAGATCGGCCTGCTCAGCGGGATCGTGCGCGAACTCGCGGCCGTCGTCTCCACGCAGGAAAGCGAGATCGAACGCTTGAAGGCCGTGCGCGAGGCCGCGCCGCCACCCACGCTTGCGCCGAAGGCGGCAGCTGCCGCGCCGACCGAGCCGACGGCCGGCGCGCGGTCCGTTCCGGCGCGGCCGGTAACATCGGAACCGGCTGCCGTGACCGCGTTCAAGCCGCCGGCCTTCGTGCCGACGAACCGCGATCCCGAGCGAGACTCCGCCCTCGTCGAGGCCTTCGACGGCGATGGGCTCGAGGTCTGGCTGCAGCCGGTGGTGACGCTGCCGCAGCGCAAGGTCGTGTCCTACGAGGCGCTCGCCCGGCTGAAGCTCGGCGCCGAGATCCTCGCGCCCGACGCATTCATCTCCGTGCTGGAGCGGCACGGCCGCACCACCGCCCTCGATCGCCGCATGATCCGCAGCAGCGCGGTGATCGCCCGGCATCTCCAGAGCCGCGGCAGCAACGCCACCGTGGCCTATGGCCTATCGCCGCTGTCGCTGTTCGAACCGGATTTCCTGCGCTCGCTCGTGGGCCTCGTCTCGGGCGACGCGGATCTGGCCGGACGTGTCGCCGTAACGCTGCCGCAGGCGAGCTGGCGCGGCCTCGATCCCGAGCAGAACGCCGTTCTCGGCGCGTTGCGCGGCCGGATCGGCTTCGGGCTGGACCGGCCGACCGATCTGCGCTTCGACGTCGGGCTGCTCGCTGAGCGCGGCGTGTCGCAGATCAAGGTTCCGACGTCGCTCCTGCTGCGTCCTCAGTCGCGTGAGACGATGTCCGACATCGCGATCGAGGATCTCGTCACGTCGCTCGGCCGGGCCGGCATCCGGCTCGTGGCGACGCAGGTGGAGCGCGAGGCCGAGGTGCCGGACCTGATCGATCTCGACGTGCCGCTCGCCCAGGGCACGGTCTTCGCGGGTCCGAAGGCCGTGCGGGCCGAGGTGTTTGCGGACGTGCAGGGGGCGCCGGCCCAGGCTCAGGCCCCACAGGGGACGGCCCCCGAACCCGCAGCCGAACCGCCTCAGCAGCGCCGCGCCTTCCGGGATTTTCTTCGCCGGGCGGTGTGACCGGGGGCTTGGCTTCCGGGCACGATTGATTTCCGGGACTGGCGTCCCTAACCGGGCAGCCATCGATCCAGCGTCCCGAGATATTCATGACCGACCGCGCCGCCGCGGCCCCCGTCCGCACGCTCCACCGTTTCGCGGAGGTGGCGGAATCCTACGACCTGATCCTGTGCGACGTCTGGGGCGTGCTCCATGACGGCCGGCGCGCGCATGTAGCCGCCGGTGAGGCCCTGATCCGGTTCCGCAATCTCCCCGGTGAACGGCCCCGCCGCGTGGTGCTGGTCTCGAACGCGCCGCGACCCTGGCGTGGGGTGCAGGCGATCCTCGACGGCTACGGCGTGCCGAGGGAGGCTTATGACGCGATCCTGACCTCGGGCGATCTCACGCACGATCTGTTGGCGCAGCATCCCGGAGCACGGGTGCACCACCTCGGGCCCGAGCGCGATCTGCCGATCTACGAGGGACTAGACCTGGAACTGGTCCCGGCGGAGACGGCGGAGCGCGTCGTCTGCACCGGTCTGTTCGACGACGACACCGAGACCGCGGATGACTATCGAGACGTTCTGGCCGATTTTCGTTCGCGCAACGTCCCGATGATCTGCGCCAACCCGGATCTCGTGGTCGAGCGGAATAAGCGGCTGATTCCCTGCGCCGGCGTGATTGCCGAGGCCTATGCCGAGATCGGCGGCGCGATCGTCTATGCCGGCAAGCCGTACCGGCCGGTCTACGACGCGGCACTGAGCAAAGCCGGCAAGCTCGATGATTTGCCGGCTCTTGATCTCGCGCGGGCCGTTGCGGTCGGCGATGCGATCCGCACGGACATCGCCGGGGCTGCTGCTGCCGGCATCGCCTCGGTGCTCGTCGCCCGGGGTATCCACGCCGAGGAACTCGGCCTCACGGCCGAGCACCACACGCTCGGGGACATCGCGGACTGGCTGTCGCGCCAGCCCGTCGAACCCGACGCGGTGATCGAGCGGCTGGTCTGGTGAGCAGGATCAGCTGCTCTTCTTCGGCGTCAGCTTGAGGATTGCGCCGTCCTCACCGTCGGTGACGGCGTAGATCGCGCCGTCCAGGCCGACCTTGACGTCGCGGATGCGGTGATCGAGGGGCACGCGCTCCTCGGTGACGACCTTGTCGCTGTCGACCTTCAGAATCACCAGCCCGGTGCTGACGAGGCCGCCGACGATGAAGTCGCCCTTCCAGGCCGGGAACACGTCCTTGTCGTAGAAGGCGAGTGCAGACGGGCCGATGACCGGATCCCAGTAATAGACCGGCTGCGAAGTGCCGGCTGCCATGGTGACGCCGTCGCCGATCTTCTCGCCGGAATATTCGAGGCCGTAGCTCGCCAGCGGCCAGCCGTAGTTCACGCCGGGACGAGGCCGGTTGAGCTCGTCGCCGCCACGCGGACCGTGCTCCACCGTCCAGAGGCGGCCCTGGCCGTCGAGCGCCGCGCCCTGCACGTTGCGGTGGCCGTAGGACCAGATCTCAGGCCGGGCCTTCTCGCCGCCGGTGAAGGGGTTGTCCTTGGCGGCGTTTCCGTCGGTATCGATGCGAAACACCTTGCCGAGGCCGCTGGTCAGGTCCTGCGCTTGTCCGCGGGTGGCCTTGTCGGAGCGCTCGCCGACCGTGACGAACAGCTTGCCGTCCGGCGCGAAGACGAGGCGCGAGCCGAAATGCTTGTCGCCGTCGTAGGTCGGCGTCTGACGGAAGATCACTTTGAACTCGTCGAGCTTCGCTGTGCCGCCGCTCTCGATCAGCTTGGCCTTGGCCACGGTGGTGCCGTTGCCCTTTTCGCGGGGCTCGGCGTAGCTGATGTAGATGAGGCGGTCGGAGGCGAAGCTCGGGCTGAGCGCGATGTCGAGCAGGCCGCCCTGACCGCGCGAATCGACCTTCGGCACGCCGGCCACCGGCTCGCCGACCTTGCCGTCCTTCGCGACGATCCGGATCTTGCCGGCCTTTTCGGTCACGATCATGCGACCGTCCGGCAGGAATTCCAGCGCCCAGGGCGACGCAAGCCCCTTCACCACCGAGGCGACCTCGACCTCCGTCTTCTGCGACGGCTGCGGCGCGCGGGTCTGATTCGGCAGCAGCGGCTTGTAATCGGTGTTCGGGGCCTGCGATTCGGCGGGCGTCTCGCCGGCGCTCGGGGCATTCGGCGCCTGGAAGGCTTCGCCACCGACGCGGGGGGACCGGGCTGCGCCGGCGTCTTCCGCTTGAGCCGAAGTGTTTTGGGCAAAGGCGCCCTGCTGTCCCAGGCCGAGGGCGGCGACGGTGGCGAGCAGAATGGGAAGAGTGCGCTTCACGTCGGTCAATTCCTTGAAATCGGGCGCAGCCGCGGAAGGGATCCGCCGTCGCACGCCTCTCGGGCCACCTACCGTCGGCGTGCCTACGCCGCGTCGGGACCGGGACGGGTCTGAAACCGCGAGATTTGCGCGGGCCACACCCGCAGATGGGGCGGCAGGGCCCGCTCGGCGAGGGCTCGCGGCGGCTTCAATCTCCCACACGGCCGGATGGGACCTGCGACTGTCGGGCTGTAGGCGGCTTCGGCACGGGTGCGGCATGACTCTTGTGCGCGTCAGGACTGTCCCGGGAGGAGGGCGCCTTGACCGTGAGGCACGGTGCCTCCAATTCTCGATCAGTCCTCCGGTATCGCCCCAAGGGTCGACCGCAGCATGCGCGGCACGCGTCCGCGGGGGAACGAGAATCGTGAAAGGGTTGATGATGGCGACTGTGAAAGTAACGGACGCGAGCTTCGAGCAGGACGTGCTTCAGTCCGCTGAGCCCGTGGTCGTCGATTTCTGGGCGGAGTGGTGTGGCCCCTGCCGCCAGATCGGCCCGGCGCTCGAGGAGATCGCGACGGATCTGCAGGGCAAGGTCAAGATCGCCAAGGTCAACGTCGACGAGAACCCCGGCATCGCCTCGACCTACGGCATCCGCTCCATCCCGACGCTGATGATCTTCAAAGACGGCAAGCTCGCCAGCCAGAAGGTCGGCGCGGCGCCGAAGGGCGATCTCTCGCGCTGGATTCAGGCGAGCGCCTGAACCGCTCGCCGACGGTCCATCCCCGACATGACGAAGCCCGGCCGTGAGGCCGGGCTTTTTGCTGTGGTGGTGAGCGATCGGTTGGCCCCGCATCCAAACGAAAAAGCCCGGCCAGATGGCCGGGCTTTTCCGCAAGTCCGAAGACCCGTTGGGTTCGGCTTAGTACGAGCCGAACTTGTAGTTGATGCCAGCGCGGACGACGGCGAACTCGGTGCCCTGGGCGCGCGGAGCGCCGGAGACGAGTGCCACGTCGGGATTGCCGACGCTGACGATGCGGCCGTTGCGGTTCGTCGCGAAAGCGCCGGTGGTGCCGTTGCCCTGGTCGAGGTTCACGTACAGGCCTTCGACCTTGAACGTCACCGCCGAGGAGCGGAAGAAGTTCAGGAACGAGTCGGTCGGGAGAGCGTACTCGACGCCGCCACCAGCTGCGTAGCCGGTTTTGAAGTCGTCGGAGTTGGCTCCGCCGAACTGGCTGCCGCCGCCGGCGCCATAGGCGAAACCGCCGGTGCCGTAGAACAGGACGCGGTCGAAGGCGTAACCGATGCGGCCGCGCACGGTGCCGAAGTAGTCGAGGCCCGAGAGACCCGACGGGTTGTAGATGAGGGTGCCGGGGACGATACCGCCGGTGCCGGCGGTCGCGAAGGCGAAGTTGTTGCGGCTCCGACCGAAGTCGACGTATTGCGCATCGGCTTCGATACCGACGACGACGCCCGAGCCCGGCGTGAACTGGTAGTTGTAGCCAACCTGGCCACCACCGGTGAAGCCGTCACCCTGGTTGCCGTTGCGGAAGGCGAGGACGCCGGACTGCAGGGCCGTGCCGGCGCCGTTGGCGAAGATCGCCGTGGTGGGGCCGACGCCGACGATGGTCGGGGCGTTGCTGTCCGAGACGCCGAAGCCGTAGCCGGCGTTGAAACCGGCGTAGAAGCCCGTCCAGGTGAAAACCGGAACCGGCGTGAAAATCGGAGGAGCCGCGCGGCGCGGCAGGTCGGCCGCGGTGGCGGCAGCGGTGAGAGCCGTGAAGGCGGCGAACGACGTAAGAAGCTTTTTCATTTTTTATGATCCCCAGCGAGGTGCCCGATCGCCATTGAAGCTAGACCATTCCCAGCAGTGGGGATGTAGCGGCGAGGACACACACGCCGCCCCGAAGCGAAGCCTCGGCGCGGTCGTGCCTGGTGGAACCTGTGAAGTCCGGGGAAGGCCCGGCCTTGACGGCCGGGCTTTCCGAAGTCTGGAGCGGAGAGCTCTGAAGTCCGGTCGGCTTAGTACGAGCCGAACTTGTAGTTCAGGCCGGCGCGGATGACGGCGAAGTCGTTGTCGCGGCGGGCGAAGTTGTTGAACAGGACCGAGGTGGTCGTGCCCGGCACGAACTGCGGCAGCGGCGTGGCGGCAACGGCGGTGCCGTTGGCGTTGGCGTAGGCGAAGCGGTTCGAGCCCTGGTCGAGGTTGACGTAGAGGCCTTCCAGCTTGAGCGTCACCGCCGAGGAGCGGAAGAAGTTCAGGAAGGAGTCGGTGGGGAGCGCGTATTCGACACCGCCGCCGACGGCGTAGCCGGTCTTGAAGTCGTCGGTGTTGAGCGCGCGACCGCCACCGGCGCTGCCGTAGGCGAAGCCGGCCGTGCCGTAGAACAGGACCCGGTCGAAGGCGTAGCCGAGACGACCACGGACGGTGCCGAAGAAGTCGAGGCCGTCGACGCCGGTCGGGTTGAACACCGACACGCCCGGCTGGATCACGGCGGTGGCAGCGCCACCCGTGATGGAGGCGAAGGCGAAGTTGTTACGGTTGCGACCGAAGTCGGCGTACTGGGCGTCCGCCTCGACACCGACGACGATGCCGGAGCCCGGAGTAAACTGATAGTTGTAGCCGATCTGCGCACCGCCGGTGAATCCGTCCTGGTTCTGACGGTTGTCGAAGGCGAACAGGCCGACGCGGTTGCCGACGCCGCCGACGACGGCCGGGTTGTTGGTGGCTACGAAGGTGGTCGCCGCGTCAGGATCCGAGACGCCGAAGCCGTAGCCGGCGTTGATACCGGCGTAGAAGCCCGTCCAGGTGAACACCGGAATCGGCGTGAAGATCGGAGGAGCCGCGCGACGCGGCAGGTCGGCCGCGGTGGCGGCGGCGGTGAGAGCCGTGAAGGCGGCGAGCGATGTCAGCAGTCTTTTCATTGTTTGATCCCCAGCGTTGTGCCCGATCGACGGCCAAGCTAGGCGATTCCGCACTATCGGGATGTAGCGGCAAGGACACAGTCGCGCCGCACATTCGCCGAGGATTGGTTTCAGTCCATAAGTGTGCGGCGCAGCAAGACTTGACGTAGCCATTGCCGGCGGGAACGGCCGGGCCGACAGCTTCGCGGCGAGTCGCCGCCGGGCCGACAAGGTTTCGGTGTCGTCCGGATCAGCACGGGCGGTCGGACGGCGCAGCAGGGCAAGTCTCCGGGGGCGCGTGCGCGCCGCGACGATCAGCGCTCGGCGAGCTGCCGCGGGCATGGCGACCGGCACGCGTCGGCAGCGAGCGGGCCGCAACGTCGCCGGCTCTCCAAGGAATGGCAGTGTGAAGCTGTGCCCGTCCGATTGGATCGCGACCTGTCCGGCCGCGATGTCGCCGAGGGTGTCGATATCGGCTTGAACCGTGGGCGGATGCCGACGTGGCCGGTCCGGGCGTCCGGGCCGTCGAACGGCGTTCAGGCCGGCAAGGTGCCGTTGGCTTCGAGCACGGCGCCCGCGAGGTAGAGCGAGCCGCAGATCAGTACCCGCGGCGGCTGCTCGAAGGCGATATCCGAGAGGCTGAGGAGGGCGGCTTCGGTGCCGCGGGCCACGCGGGTGGCGATTCCCACTGAGTCTGCGATCTGCGCGACCTCGTCGGCTGGTCGGGCCGCGAGTTGGCCGGGAATCGGAACGGCCACGAGGACGCGGGCGAGGCCGACGAAATTCTTCAGGAAACCCTCGGCGTCCTTGGTGCCGAGCAGCCCGACCACGAGGACCAGAGGCACGTTGCTGCGTTCGGACAAGTCGGCCATGGCGGCGGCGAGGATGCGGCCGCCATCGGCGTTGTGCCCGCCGTCGAGCCAGAGTTCGGAGTCCTTCGGCATCAGGTCGGCGAGGCGTCCGCGGGTCAGCCGTTGCAGGCGGCCGGGCCAGTCGACGTTGCGCAGTCCGGCCTCGTAGGCCGACGTGCCGAGATCGCCGAAGCCGGCCGCACGGAGCGCCGCGATCGCGGTGCCGGCATTGACGAGCTGGTGGCGGCCGGCGAGCTTCGGCCTCGGCAGGTCGAAAAGTTCGGTCTCGTCCTGGTAGACGAAGCGACCGCTCTCCTCGTGGACCGAAAAATCCTGGTTGCCGACGATGATCGGCACGGCGCCGACGCGCTCGGCATGGCGGCAGAGCACCGCGTCGGCCTCGGCGTAGTCTTGGGCGGCGATCACCGCCGGGCAGCCGCGCTTGAAGATGCCGGCCTTTTCGGTCGCGACCGATTCGAGTGTGTCGCCGAGGTATTCCGCATGGTCGCGGCCGATCGGCGTGACCACCGCGCAGGCAGGCTCGGCGATGACGTTGGTGGCATCGACCCGGCCGCCGAGGCCGACTTCGAGCAGGAGTACGTCGGCCGGCGATTCCGAGAAGAGCAGCAGGGCCGCCGCGGTGGTGATCTCGAACACCGTGATCGGATCGCCGGCATTGGCCGCCTCGCAGCGGGCGAAGGCTTCCGCCAGCCGCTCCTCAGGCACGAAGCTGCCGCCGCCGATCCCGCCCATGCGGATGCGCTCGTGGAAGCGCACGAGATGGGGCGAGGTGTAGACGTGAGCGGCCAGCCCCCCGGCTTCGAGGATCGCCCGCATGAAGGCGATGGTCGAACCCTTGCCGTTGGTGCCGGCGACGTGGATCACCGGCGGCAGGCGCCGCTCCGGGTGGTTCAGCCGCGTGAGCAGGCTCTCGATCCGCCCGAGCGACAGGTCAATCGTGCGCGGATGCAGGGCGAGGAATCGCGCCATGAGCGCGTCTGAGGAATCCATGTCTCGCGGGTCGCGTTGTCGAGAATCGGAACGCCGGTGACGGGTCAGGCGGCCTGAGGCGCCGGCTGCCGTTCCTTCGATTGGGCCGGGCGCACGTCGAGGAGCAGACCGCAGAGCCGCGCCACCGTCTCCTTCATGTCGCGGCGGTGGACGACCTGATCGACCATACCGTGCTCGCGCAGGTACTCCGAGCGCTGGAAGCCGTCGGGCAGTTTTTCACGGATGGTCTGTTCGATGACCCGGGGGCCGGCGAAGCAGATCAGCGCGCCGGGCTCGGCCAGATGCACGTCGCCGAGCATGGCGTAGGAGGCGGTGACGCCGCCGGTGGTCGGGTTCGTCAGCACGACGATGTAGGGGAGCTTCGCCGCGTTGAGCCGGCGGATTGCGACCGTGGTGCGCGGCATCTGCATCAGGGAGAGGATGCCCTCCTGCATCCGCGCGCCGCCGGAGGCCGAGAACAGCACGTACGGCGTGCGCTTCTCGAGAGCGGTCTCGGCGCCGCGGACGAAGGCTTCGCCCGCCGCCATGCCGAGGGAGCCGGCCATGAAGGCGAATTCCTGGACGGCGATCGTCGTCGGCAGGCCACCCACGCGGCCGAAACCGATCTTGAAGGCGTCCGGCATGCCGGTCTTGGCGCGGGCCTCCTTCAGACGGTCGACGTACTTCTTCTCGTCACGGAACTTGAGCGGGTCTGTGGCGACTTCCGGCAGGGGAACGTCGATCCAGGTGCCCTCGTCGAACATCGTCTTGAGGCGCGCATGCGCGCTCATCTTCAGGTGATGCTCGGAGCCCGGGATCACCCAGAGGTTCTGCTCGACCTCCTTGTGGAAGACCATCTGCCCGCTGTCGGGGCATTTGATCCAGAGGTTCTCCGGCGTCTCGCGCTTGAACAGCGTCTTGATCCGGGGGCGCATGACCTCCGAGATCCAGTTCATCGCCTCGACCATGCGAAAGTCCTTGTGGAAGACCACGGATATCGGAGCGCGTCGGTGCGAATGCCAAGGGGCATTGCGCTGCGCGGCTCCACCATCGGCCTGCGCTTTATCCCAGATCGAGTCGCGGCGAAACGGAGTGAATTCGGCGCAGCTCAGTCGGCAATGGCCGAGGCGGCGCCCTCGGGGTTCATCCCGTCGACCGGCGCGGGCCGCTTGCGAACCGGGCGCGGGGCGGCACTGGCGGTCGGCGCGCTGGTGTTGGCGCCGAGGCGGGCGGCCAGCGCGATGGCGCGGGCCTCGGTGAAGCGCAGGTGACAGAAGCCGTGTGCGCCCTCGCGGGCATAGGTGCGGCAGAGCTCTTCGCGGTCGGAGGAGAAAGCCGCCTGCTCCTGCACCACGGGGCGGACGTCCTGCCCGCGAAGCCGCTGGGTCATGACCTTGTAATTGTCACGCACCGCCTTGTCGGCGACGCCGCGGGCGCTGTCGAACTCGCCCGCGCGCGGGATCAGGCCTGCGGCAGGCGGTCCCCACAGGCCCTTCGGCGTGGTGGCGCAATCGGCGGCGGAGAAGGTGCAGACCGGGTTGCCGCCGAGGGGCGTGGCGATGACGCCGCCGTCGACCACCTCAAAGCGCAGGGGGCATTCGGACGCGGCGGCCTCGAGGCGCGCGACGCCGTCGGGCTTGCCCTCGGAGGTCAGCGCGACGGCGCCGCCCGCATTGAGCTTCACCGTGCAGCTCTCGGTCGGCTGCGAGATCCTGGTGCCCGGCAGCGTTACCTTGGCCGTGACCCCGGAGCCGGCACGCTCGAACTTCAGGCCCCCGGTGAGGCCGTTGAGCATGAGGTCCTGGCCGTAGACGTTGTCGTCGGCCGGCGCCTTGAGCACCACCGGTTGGCGCGGCGGCGCGGGGGTTGCCGGCTTGGCGGCTTCGTCGCCGGCGGGCGGCGCACCCGGAACCCCGGGCGCACCGGGCGGAGGCGGCACCGGCGTGCCGGGAATCGGCTGGCGCGGTACGGGGGGCTTGGCCGCACGCCCGATCCCGAACAGCTCCTCGAAGAAGTTCTGGGCGCTCGCCGGGTCGGGCCGGGCGACGGACAGCGCGAGGGCCGAGAGGACGAGCAGGGTGCGGGGGAGGCGCATGACAAGTCTCGCCCGAGAAGCGGAGAAGGCGGCCATCGCGACACCGGTTTCGCGAGGGGCGAGGGGGCATCGACGGGGCTGGGTTGGGTGGCCCTCTAGCACGCGACCCGTGGCGGCGACGTGGCAGGCGCGTAACATTTCGAGGGCAAGGCAACCAATCGAACTGGAAAATCAGCGAAATTGGCTGGCGCGCGCCCGTCGCAGCCACCCGTCTTGCGGCTCCGCGACCACATTCATATATCCGGCGAGGCACGGAGAGGGGGCCGATCCGACCGGGTCTCGGTGCGATCCCTCCCTCCTTCCGTTCCCATCGCTTTCAGATTTGCATCGCCCGTTAAGCCTAGAGCCATGGGCCGAGCTGCTTCGGGGCTCGGCGGTCTGCTTGAACAGTCCAACAGAGGGATCCCACCATGGGTAAAGTCATCGGTATCGACCTCGGCACCACCAATTCCTGCGTCGCCGTGATGGAAGGGTCGCAGGCCAAGGTCATCGAAAACGCGGAAGGCGCGCGGACCACGCCGTCGATCGTCGCCTTCACCGACGAGGGCGAGCGCCTCGTCGGCCAGCCGGCCAAGCGTCAGGCCGTCACCAATCCCGACCGCACCTTCTTCGCGATCAAGCGGCTCGTCGGTCGTACCTTCGACGATCCCATGACCAAGAAGGACATGGGTCTCGTCCCCTACAAGATCGTCCGCGGCGACAACGGCGACGCCTGGGTCGAGGCCGACGGCAAGCGCTACTCCCCCTCCCAGATTTCCGCCTTCACCCTGCAGAAGATGAAGGAGACGGCCGAGACCTATCTCGGCCAGCCCGTCACGCAGGCCGTGATCACGGTGCCCGCCTACTTCAACGACGCCCAGCGCCAGGCCACCAAGGATGCCGGCAAGATCGCCGGCCTCGAAGTGCTGCGCATCATCAACGAGCCGACCGCCGCGGCCCTCGCCTACGGCCTCGACAAGAAGAAGACCGGCACGATTGCGGTCTACGACCTCGGCGGCGGCACCTTCGACGTGTCGATCCTCGAGATCGGCGACGGCGTGTTCGAGGTGAAGTCCACGAACGGCGACACCTTCCTCGGCGGCGAGGACTTCGACAACCGCGTGGTCGAGTACCTGACCGCCGAGTTCAAGAAGGAGCAGGGCATCGACCTCACCAAGGACAAGCTCGCCCTCCAGCGCCTCAAGGAGGCCGCCGAGAAGGCGAAGATCGAGTTGTCCTCGGCCACCCAGACCGAAATTAACCTGCCCTACATCACCGCCGACAACACCGGCCCGAAGCACCTCGCGATCAAGCTCTCGCGCGCCAAGTTCGAGTCCCTCGTCGACGATCTCGTCCAGCGCACCGTCGAGCCCTGCCGCAAGGCACTCAAGGATGCCGGCGTGAGCGCGGCCGAGATCGACGAGGTCGTGATGGTCGGCGGCATGACCCGCATGCCGAAGGTCACCGAGGTCGTGAAGGCGTTCTTCGGCAAGGAGCCGAACAAGGGCGTCAACCCGGACGAGGTCGTGGCGATCGGTGCGGCTGTCCAGGCCGGCGTGCTGCAAGGCGACGTGAAGGACGTGCTGCTGCTGGACGTGACCCCGCTGTCGCTCGGCATCGAGACGCTCGGCGGCGTGTTCACGCGCCTGATCGACCGCAACACCACGATCCCGACGAAGAAGTCGCAGACCTTCTCGACGGCCGAAGACAACCAGAATGCGGTCACCATCCGGGTCTTCCAGGGTGAGCGCGAGATGGCGGCCGATAACAAGATGCTCGGCCAGTTCGACCTGATGGGCATTCCGCCGGCACCGCGCGGCATGCCGCAGATCGAGGTGACCTTCGACATCGACGCCAACGGCATCGTCAACGTGACGGCGAAGGACAAGGCGACGAACAAGGAGCACCAGATCCGCATCCAGGCCTCGGGCGGCCTCTCGGACGCGGACATCGACAAGATGGTCAAGGACGCCGAGGCCAACGCGGCCGAGGACAAGAAGCGCCGCGAACTCGTCGAGGTGAAGAACCAGGGCGAGAGCCTGATCCACTCGACCGAGAAGTCGGTGGCCGAGCACGGCGACAAGGTCGGGGCGTCCGAGAAGGATGCCATCGCGTCCGCCACAGCCGCTCTGCGCACGGCGCTGGAAGGCACCGACGTGGAGGCGATCAAGGCCAAGACCAACGACCTGATGCAGGCCTCGATGAAGCTCGGCGAGGCGATGTATGCGGCCAGCCAGGACGGTGCCGCCGAGGGCGCCGCTCCGGGAGCCGAGAAGAAGAAGGACGAGGACGTCATCGACGCCGACTTCTCCGAGGTCGACGAGAAGAACGAGAAGAAGCGCGCCTGACACCGGGCCGTACGGAAAAAGGGGGCCGGAGCGATCCGGCCCCTGCTCGTTTTACGCTTACGTTTCAACATTTGATGACGACCGAGACTTGATCCCCGAGCCCCGCTCGGGGATCAAGCATGTCGAGGGGTTTCGAGGGCCGGTATGTCGAAGCGGGACTATTACGAGGTCCTCGGCGTCACCAAGACGGTGACGGAAGTCGAGCTGAAGGTGGCCTTTCGCAAGCTGGCGATGGTCCATCATCCGGACCGGAACCCCGGCAACAAGGAATCGGAGATCGCCTTCAAGGAGGTGAACGAGGCCTATCAGTGCCTCTCCGACGGCCAGAAGCGTGCCGCCTACGACCGCTTCGGCCATGCCGCCTTCCAACAGGGCGGACAGGGCGGACCCGGATTCGGCAACGAGTTCGGCGACTTCATGTCGGACATCTTCGAGAATTTCTTCGGCGACGGGCGTGGGCAGCCGGGTGCCGGAGCCGGGCGAGGCCGCGGCGGAGCCCCAGGCCGCGAGCGTGGCGCCGACCTGCGCTTCAACCTCGAGATCTCTCTGGAGGAAGCCTTTTCCGGCAAGACCGAGGCGATCAAGATCCCGACCTCGATCGCCTGCGAACCCTGCTCCGGTACGGGCGCCAAGCCTGGATCGAAGGCCCGGCCTTGCCCGACCTGCGGCGGCTACGGCCGCGTGCGCGCGGCGCAGGGGTTCTTCGCCATCGAGCGGACCTGCCCGAACTGCCATGGCCGCGGCGAGGTGATCGACGATCCCTGTCCGTCCTGCTCGGGCGCCGGCCGCGTCACCCGTGAGCGCAACCTCTCGATCAACGTACCTGCCGGCGTCGACGACGGCCTGCGCATCCGGCTCGCCGGCGAGGGCGAGAGCGGCCTGCGCGGCGGCCCGTCGGGCGACCTCTACGTCTTCCTCTCGATCGCGCCGCATACCTTCTTCCAGCGGGACGGGGCCGACCTGTTCTGCCGCGTGCCGATCTCGATGGTCACCGCGGCGCTCTCGGGCGAGATTACCGTGCCGGTGATCGACGGCACCCAGACCCAGGTTCGCATCCCTGCCGGTACCCAGGCCGGCAAACAGTTCCGGATCAAGGGCAAGGGCATGCCGGTCCTGCGTTCGCGCGAGGTCGGCGACCTCTATATTCAGGTGTCCGTCGAGACCCCGCAGAACCTGACCAAGCGCCAGCGCGAACTGCTCCAGGAATTCGACCAGTCGGCCTCCGCCGAGAACCACCCCGAGAGCGCCGGCTTCTTTTCCAAGGTGAAGGACTTTTTCGTCGCCGGGGCCGGACGTTCGTGATCGCAAATCGCGGGATCAAACCGGAGAGCTTTCCTGTTATGGCTGTGGCAGCAGGTCGCGCCGGGTCGCGGTCTGCCGGCGACGATCGTGTCCAGGCGCCTGCGTCCGGCACGGCAGTTGCCAGCTTGACTGTCGGAAGGCTTTCGTCGTCTAGCCTCTCCGCCCACTCCTGACCCGAGGGTCCCTGCTCTTGCCGCCGCTCCGCCGTTCCAGCGCAAAAGCCGTCGCCGTGCCCCGCAGCATGAGGGGTCCGGCGGGAGACCGACGGGACCCGCTGGAGGACGAGGCGCGTTTTCTGCGATCCTGGTTCGAGCGCCCCCTCGTCACCGGCTCGGTGACCCCGTCGGGCAAGATGCTCGCCCGAACGATGGCGTCCTACGTCGACCCGCGCATGAGCGGCCCGGTGATCGAACTCGGACCCGGCACGGGTCCGGTGACGGAGGCACTGGTCCGCCGGGGGATCGAGCAGGAGCGACTCATCCTCGTCGAGTTCAACCCGAAATTCTGCGCGCTGCTGCAGCGCCGTTTTCCCCGCGCCACGGTTCTGCAGGGCGACGCCTACCGCATCCGCGAGACGCTCAAGGGGCTCGTCGAGATGCCCTGCGCGGCGACGATCTCCAGCTTGCCGCTGTTCACGAAGCCCATGGAGCAGCGCATGGAGCTGCTCCAGAGCGCCCACGACCTGATGCAGCCGGATGCGCCCTTCGTGCAATTCACCTACGCCGTCGTGCCGCCGATTCCGGCGAAGTGCGAGGCCGGCAGCTACACGGCCAGCCGCTCCAACAAGGTCTGGCTCAACCTGCCGCCGGCCCGTGTCTGGGTCTACCGCCGGCCGTAATCCGGGAGCCGTCCGGTAGCGATCGGCGCTCTGAACACACCCTGCAGGTCTGCCATCCGGTCGGGGAATGGCACGTTCATCGTCTACGGCCAGCGCCGCGACGAGGAGGACGATCTCCGATCGCAGGCGTGGTTGGGATAGGACCGGCACTTCGCTCGAATTTTAGCGGTACGTGTTCGAACCGGTTTCTAATCCCTTCATCCTCTTGGCGTTTCAGGGTGGCGAAGCGGAACCATTCCGCCATGTTTCCGTTCGTTGCTACCCCCCTCAGGAGGCGTTCACGCCGGGGGGCGTAGGCCAGACACCCGACCGGTTCAGACCGGCGTGCGCAATCCAAGGAGTTCAGAATGACCATGCATCGAGGCCGTACCCTGCTCGCTGCGGCCGCTCTCGCCGTCGGCGGAATCTTCGCCGCCGCGACCGGCTCGGCGCAGGCTGCTCCGCTCGCTCCGGCCGCCGTCGAGACCGTGGCCGGTGAAGCCGGCGCCACCGCCGTGCATTGGCGCGGCCACGGCCATCACTTCGGCCGCCACCACCACCATCATCGCCACTTCGGCTATGGCCGTCCGCGCCACCATGGCTGGCATCACCACCATCACCGCGGTCATCACCACCACGGTTTCGGCCGCCGTCACCACTGGTAGGCCAGAGCGTACTGCGTTTTCGCGAAAACAGAAGCACGCTCTTGATAGTAGTCGTCGCGTGATGTTTTCGGGAAACCGGCTTCCACTTCCCGCATCACGCTCCAACTCAGCCGATGCGCTTGTGGATCGCTCGCGCGATCCCGGGCGCGTCGGCACCGATGCGGTAGGCGGCCCTCAGGGCTACGGCCGCGATGTCCGCGGCGTTCTCGTCACGCGCGTGGATGATGCCGAGCGGCGCCTCCGTGCCGACTGCATCGCACGGCCGCGCGAGCTCCGAAAAACCGACGGCATGGTCGATGTCGTCCTGCGGCCGAGTTCGCCCGCCGCCGAGGCCGATTACGGCGAGACCGATCTCGCGCGTCGCGACGCCGGTGACGTAGCCGGATCGCTCCGGCAGCACACGGCGGATGATCGGAGCTACCGACAGGACATCCGCCGAGACACCTAAGGCATTCGACGGCCCGCCGAGTCCGGCGACCATCCGCTCGAAGCGTTCGGCGGCTTGGCCCGAGGCCAAGGCCTCTTCCAACCGTGCGCCTGCGTCCGCCGTATCGGCGGCCAGCCCACCGATCACCAGCATCTCGGCCGCCAGCGCCAGCGTCACCGTGTGAAAGCGCGGCTCCCGGCGACGCCCGGTCAGGTAGTCGACGGCATAGGCGATCTCGACGGCGTTGCCGGCGGCGGACGCGAGCGGCGCGTCCATGTCGGTGATCAGCGCCATCGTCTGCATCCCGGCGCCGTTGCCGACGCCGACGATGCTCTCGGCGAGCGCCTGCGCCGCGTCTAGCGTGCCCATGAACGCGCCCGACCCCGCCTTCACGTCCATCACGAGCCCGTTGAGCCCGGCCGCCAGCTTCTTTGACAGAATGGAGGCGGTGATCAGGTCGAGCGATTCCACCGTGCCGGTGACGTCGCGGATCGCGTAGAGGCGCTTGTCGGCCGGCGCGAGCTCTGCCGTCTGGCCGATGATGGCGCACCCGACATCTCGCACGACCGCTCGGAACCGATGGAGACCTGGCGTGGCGTCATAGCCGGGAATGCTGCCGAGCTTGTCGAGCGTGCCGCCGGTATGGCCGAGGCCGCGCCCGGAGATCATCGGCACGTAGCCGCCGCAAGCTGCCACCATCGGCGCGAGCACGAGGCTGACCGCATCGCCGATGCCGCCGGTGGAGTGCTTGTCGAGGACGGGACCGGACAGGTCCCAGGTCAGCACCGTGCCGGACTGCGTCATCGCCCGCGTCAGCGCGACGCGTTCGTCCAACGAGAGCCCGCGAAAGAACACGGCCATGGCGAAGGCCGCCGCCTGCCCCTCCGTGACGCTGCCGTCTGTGAGCCCGGCGATGAAGCCGGCGATGTCGCCCGCGTCGAGCGCGCCGCCGTCGCGTTTCGCCCGGATGATCTCCTGCGGCAGTTTTCTCACGATGTCGCGTCCCGGGCCTTGGCCAGCGCGCCATAGAGGCTGCTCGCCCCGAGCCGCATCGTCTTGGCTGTCGCCCAGTCCGGGCCCATGATCCGGTCGGCCAAGCTCAGATAGACGGCCGCGTCGGCGACGGTCTTGAGCCCGCCCGAGACCTTCAGCCCACCGCCGCCATGCGTGGAGATCGCCCGCAGCATCACCTCGGCCGCTTCCGGCGTCGCCGAGACCGCGCTCTTGCCGGTGGACGTCTTGATGAAGTCCGCGCCGGCTTCGAGCGCGATCCGGCTCGCCTCGGCGATGCGATCGGGCGAGGGGAGCTCCCCCGTCTCGAGGATCACCTTGAGCAGCCGGCCACCGTCGCAGACCTCGCGGACCGCCGTCACCATGTCCCGCGCCAGCTCGCTCTCGCCGCGCAGCAGCGCGCGATAGGGCAGCACTAGGTCGATCTCCTGCGCCCCGTCGCGCACGGCTTCGACGGTGTCGTCGACGGCCCGCTCGACATCCTCGCCGCCCGCCGGGAAGTTGATCACGGTCGCCACCGCGATCGGATCCCCGTGCAGCCCGCGCAGGCATTGCCCCACGAACTGCGGCCAGACGCAGACGGCCGCGACGCCCCCCTCGCGCGCCGTCCGGCACAGGACATCGATGGCGCTGGCACCGCAGGCATCGGCGAGGTCGGTGAGATCGAGGAGCGGGATCGCGCGGCGGGCGATGATTGCGGCGGCATCCGCGAATGGGGTCTGGCTGGCTGTCATGTTCCGATCGGCGATGAGGGCAGCGGCAGGCGCGCCACGAAAGCGGTAGTCAGGCGGGCGAGGTCGGCGGAAGCTCGGGCGGCGACCGATTTGGTCTCGGCATGGTGCGGATCGCCGCCACCGATGCCGGCCGCGCGGTTGGTGGCCACCGAGAGCGCGGCGACCCTCAGCCCGAGGAAGCGGGCCAGGATCGTCTCCGGCACCGTCGACATCCCGACGAGATCCGCGCCGAGCCGCCCGGCCATCCGCACCTCCGCCGGCGTCTCGAAGCTCGGCCCCGAGAACCAGGCATAGACGCCCTCGTACAGCGGCACACCGGCGTCTGCAGCCGCTGCGTGGAGCAGAGCGCGCAGCCCCGGGTCGTAGGCATCGGTCATCGGCACGAAGCGGGCGTCGCTCGGCTCGCCGAGCAGCGGGTTGAGGCCCGAGAGATTGATGTGGTCGCTGAGCGCCACGAGGCTGCCCGGCCCCGCCTCCGGCATCAGCGAGCCCGACGCGTTCGTGAGCAACACAGCCCCGGCGCCGAGCTCCTTCGCCACCGTCAGCGGCACCCGCATCGCGGCGGCGTCGCCCGTCTCGTAGGCGTGCACGCGGCCCTCGAAGACCAGGACCGGTCGTCCCGCGAGGCATCCGCCATGCAGCGTGCCGCCATGCCCGCTGACGCCGATAGCCGGAAAGCCGGGAATGTCGGCATAGGCCAGCCCGACCCGTTCATCGAGCGAAGCGGCCAGACCGCCGAGGCCGGTGCCGGTGACGATGGCGCAGGCATAGGGGCCACCGAAGCCCACCTCGCGCAGCCGCGTGCTTGCCGCCCCGGTCACAACAGGTTCTCGGGGCCGAAGGAGGCGGGCAGCAGGGCTTCGATGGTGAAGCGCGCGCGCAGGCCGTGCGGATCGGCCACGAGCACGGGCGTGTCGCGCGCCGCAAACTCGCGGATGCGCTGGCGGCAGGCGCCGCAGGGCGTCACCGGGGCCGGGCCGTCGCCGAGGACGAGGATCGCTGCGATGCGCCTTCCGCCGGCCGCGATCATCGCCGCGATGGCGGCCGCCTCGGCACAGGTGCCGACGGGGTAGGCCGCGTTCTCGACGTTGCAGCCGGCATGGACGCGGCCCGCCTCGTCGACCAGCGCCGCCCCGACCTGGAAGCGCGAATAGGGCGCGTAGGCGCGTGCGCGGACCGCGCGGGCCGCGTCGAACAGGGCCTCGAACATGGGGTGATCCGGCGCGGGATCGGAGGCCGGCGGGACCGGTGCGTGCATGGCCGATCATAGGCCCGAGCGGCCCGCTTCTGTCGAGAGGTCGCGTATCGGTCGACAAGCGCGGCGTGCCGGCGCTATCAGGCGATGATCAGGAGCATTTTCGAGCGGAGCCGCTTCCGGTTCGCGTGACGAAAGTGCGGCCGACGGACGAGATGGAGCCGCTTTCGTGGATCGCAGATCGCGAAGACGGCTCCCGGCAGGAGGGGAAGGGATGCTCGGTCGCTACGAACGCACACCACAGGGCGGCGAGGCGAAGGTCGAGTACGGCGACGGCACCATGCGCGTGGTCAAACCCGGCACCTTCGTGCGCTGCGCCGTCACCGGCGAAACGATCGGGCTCGATGCCCTGCGCTACTGGAGCGTCGCGCGTCAGGAAGCCTACGCCACGCCGGAGGCGGCGATGTCGCGCCTCAAGGCGATCGGGTACGCCCCCTGACCGGATCGCCGGTCGCCATTCCGGCGTTCGCCTGCGGTGCCCCGGAACGAGCAAAAAGGGTACGGATGCGCCCGAATGGTCGCCGCTGCGGCGTCGGCCTGTCAGCGGAGCGACCGGGCTAGCTGCGCCCGCAGCGGCGCTTCATCCTCGAAGGCCAGTTCGACCCTCAGCACCGTTACCACCCCCTGAAAAGCCGCCGGCAACCGTACGGCATCCTTCTCCGTGGTGACGAGAACCGCCCCCAGCCGTAGCGCCGTTTCCGCCAGACCCGCCAGCTCCCGCTCCGAAAACCGATGATGGTCCGGGAAGGCTCGCGTCGCCGCGAGCCGCGCCCCGCAACGCCGCACCGTCTCGAAGAACTTCTCGGGCCTCCCGATCCCTGCGAAGGCGACCACCGCCCGTCCGTCGAGATCGCCGCCGGCCTGCGGTACGAGCCGTCCGCGATAGACCGGCAGATCGCGTCGCAGCGCTTCCCGCGCCAATGCCTCGCCGGGCGCGCCTTCGCCGATCAGCACGACCCCGCCGACATGCGGCCATTGCCGCTCGAGGGGCACGCGCAGGGGGCCGGCCGGAAAGGTCATACCGTTGCCGATGCCGGCGCCGGCATCGACCGCTGCCAGCGAAAGCGTCTTGGTTAGGCTCGGGTTCTGCAGTCCATCGTCCATCACGATGACGTCGGCGCCCTGCGCGACACAGAGCCGAGCGCCGGCGGGACGATCGTGCGCGACCACCGTCGCCGCGACCCGCGCCAGCAATAGCGGCTCGTCGCCGATGCGTTCTGAGCCATGCCGCTCCGGCTCGACGACGAGCGGCCCGCGTTCCCGGCCGCCATAGCCGCGCGTGAGGAAAGCCGGCCGCGCACCGGCCTGCCGCAGCATTGCGGCGATGCGGATCGCAGTGGGCGTCTTGCCGGCCCCGCCGAGGGTGAGGTTGCCGATGCAGAGTACCGGGCAGGCGGCGCGCTCGCCCGGCGCGTCCATGCGCTTGGCGGTCAGGCGCCCATAGGCTGCGCCGACCGGCCCGAGGGCTCGCGCCAGGGGATGCGCGGGCGAGCCGGACCAGAAGCCGGGCGGCCGCATTCAGGCCAGCGACCGGGCGGCGAGCGTCAACTGCGCGACGAAGGGGTCGAGCACGGCGAGCGTGCGCGCGACGGCGCCCTCGAACGGCTTCAGAGCTGCGTGGCCGCGCTCGGCCATGGCGTCGATGCGGCGATGGTCTGCCAGCAGGTCACCCACGGCGGCAGCGAGGTCGCGGGCGTCGGTCACGGTCAGCGCACCGCCCGCGGCATCCAGGGCGCGGTACGGCTCCAAAAAGTTGCCGACATGCGGGCCGTGCAGCACCGCCGTATCGAGCCGCACCGGCTCGATCGGGTTCTGGCCGCCATGGGGCACGAGTGAACCGCCGAGGAAGACCAGCCGGCTCACGCGATAGAACAGGCCGAGCTCGCCCAGCGTGTCGGCGACGTAGAGATCGACGCCGGCATGCGGACGGCCGTTCATGGCGCGGCGGCTGGTGCGCAGACCCGCGGCGGCAGCGGAGGCGGCGACGTCCTCGCCCCGGCGCGGATGTCGCGGCACGATCACGGTGAGGAGGTTCGGCAGCCTGTCCTTCAGGAGGGCATGAGCCTCGGCAATCACCTCGTCCTCGCCGGGATGCGTGCTGGCCGCAACCCAGACCGGCCGGTCGCCGATCATGTCGCCGAGATAGGCGAGTTGCTGCGCGTCGGCCGGCGGCACGGCCGAATCGTATTTGAGGTTGCCGACCACCTTCACCCGCGGCGCGCCGAGGCGGGCATAGCGCTCGGCATCGGCTTTGGTCTGGACGAGGCAGATCGAGATCCGCGAGAGCAGGGCCTCGGCGGTGCGCGGCGAGCGCGCCCAACCCTTGAACGAGCGCTCGGACATCCGGCCGTTGACGAGGATCAGCGGTATCGCGCGCCGGTGCAGCGAGATCACGGTGTTGGGCCAGATCTCGGATTCGGCGACGAGCGCCAAGTCCGGCTGCCAATGGTCGAGGAAGCGCTCGATCCAGCGCGGCGCATCGAGCGGCATGTACTGGTGGACCGCGCCCGCCGGCAGACGGGTGCTGAGCAGCTCGGCGGCGCTCTTGGTTCCCGTGGTTACGAGCACGGAAAAACCGCGTGCGATCATGCCGGAGACCAGCCCGATCAGCGAGAGCGACTCGCCGATGCTGGCGCCGTGCATCCAAACGAGCTTGCCCGTCGGCCGCGCCCGGCCCGGCCGCCCGCGCCGCTCGGGCAGGCGGCCGGGATCCTCCTTGCCGCGATGCGAGCGCCAGGCGAGCAGGCCGGCGATGGCGGGCTCGCCGAGATAGAGGCCGGCCCGGTAGGCCTTCAGCACAAGGGGAAGCGCCGGAACCCTCATGCCGGATTTCCCACCCGATCCGCGCGCCCGACCAGTGTGTAGGCGTGGTCGTGCACGCGGTTCAGCTCGGTCTGGACGCGGGCACGCAGGCTGTCGACGAGCTCCGGCTCGACCTCGCGCGGCACGACGATCGGCTCGCCGAACACCATCGCGCCCCGGCCGAAAGGCAGGCCGAGGCAGGCGCGGTCCCAGCTCTTGAAGCGGATGTGCCGGCTCGTCACCACCGCGACGGGCAGGATCGGGCGGCCGGAGAAGCGCGCGAGCATGATGATGCCGGCGTCGCAGATCCGCGAGACCTTCGGCACGTCGGCGGAAAAGCAGACGGTCTCGCCGTTCTTGAGCGCGCGCACCATGGCGCGCAGGCCCTCGGCGCCGCCCTTCGCCTTGGCGTCCCGCACCGCGCGGCCGCGGGCGCCGGAGGCGCGCATCACGCGCACGCCCATGCGTTCGAGGGCATAGGTGTTGATGTTGCCGTCGGGCGACTTCGAGATGATGGTGGAGATGCGGTCGTGCGGTCGCTTCATGAACGAGATCATCATGTGCTGGCCGTGCCACATCGCGGCGATGCAGGGACCGGTCGCGTCGAGCAGAGCGTCCGGTTCGGCCGGCACGGCAACGAAACGGTTGGTGCGGCGGACGAGGTTCAGATAGCCGTAGGCGGCGAGGCCGAGCCCCTTCTGCACGAACGGCGTGCGGCCGATGGTCTTGATGAGGCCCATGTGCCGGGGGCGGTCTCCCGCTTTTCGTAGAGGCGTTTCTCGCGAAAAGCCGGAGCTCGCCGGCTGTCCTGCAGCGTGAGGACGCGACCGCCACGGCAATGACGCGACAGGGGATCGCGGCGGGCTGCGGTTCTGTAACCCCAGTTAAGATTGCCGCGCAACCATCGCGCCCGAGAAACGCGCCTCGGAGGCCGCGGCGGTTGACCTCGGCCGCCGCTGCCGCACATGCGGGGCTGCCTCCCGCTCAACGCCGCGGCCAGACCTCACCCCGATGTTCCGTCTCGCCCACATCACCGATCCGCATGTCGGACCGCTGCCTCGGCCAAAGCTGCGCCAGCTCCTGAGCAAGCGCGCCACCGGCTACGTCAATTGGCGCCGCGGCCGCGGCCGGCATCACGACATGGACCTGCTGGCGGCGCTGGTCGCCGACCTGCACCTGCAGGGCAGCGACCACATCGCCTGCACGGGCGACCTCTGCAACATCGGCCTGCCGGACGAGTGGGAGACCTCGCGGATCTTCCTGGAGGCCCTCGGCGCGGCCGACCGGGTCAGCTTGGTGCCGGGCAACCACGACGCCTATGTGCGGGGCTCCCTCGAAGGCCTGCTCGCCGCGTGTGGTGGCTGGACGGGGGACGACAACGGCTTGGCCGGGGTGTTTCCGTACCTCCGCCGCCGTGGTCCGCTAGCGCTCGTCGGCCTGTCCTCGGCGATCCCGACCAAACCGTTCGCGGCCACCGGGAGGGTCGGGCTGCCCCAGATCGCGGCGACGGAGCGCCTGCTGCGCGATCTCGCTGCGGAACCCGAGCCACCCTTCCGGGTCGTGATGATCCATCATCCGCCCCATCCCGGCGGTGCGCGCTCGGGGCGTGAGTTGAAGGATGCGGCGGCCTTTACGGCAATGATCGCCCGCACCGGCGCGGATCTGATCCTGCACGGTCACAATCACGTGGGCAGCGTCGCCTTCGTCGAGGGACCGAGCGGTGCGATCCCCATCGTCGGAGCGCCCTCGGCTTCGGCCCAGAGCATCCGCGAGAACCATCGCGCCGCGTACTACCTTTTCGATATCGCCCGCGAGGGCAGCCGCTTCGCGATCACGGCGACGGAGCGCGGTCTGACCGAGGAGGGCACCATCGGCGCTCTCGGAACCCTCGTGCTGACGCGGTCCTGACGGCATGGAAAAGGCGCGGATCCCGAGACCCCGCGCCTGAACCGTCGATCGGAAATGGCTCGCTCAGCCGAACCGGGACAGAGAGCCCGTGCGGATCGCCTGCTGACGGGCTGCGATGCTGGCTTCGTAGCGCTCCGCCTGCAGGCGGGTGAGACCGGCGACCAAAGCCATGGTGCCGCGATAGACCGTGTAGGTGCCGTCCTGCGTGGGCTTCACGCGAATCGCTTCCTGCATGATTTTGGCTCCCTGCCCCCAGGGTTATGGTTGTTCGATGCGGTCGGATGATCTCATGTTAACCAGCGTTCACCCCTCGGCAAGGGTCGGATACCAGACAGACGCCGACATTCGTCGCTGCGTTGCGGGAGGTCTCTCAGAGCGGTCGAGGCGGCTGGTCGTCGTAGCAACCTCATTCGCCACAGGCGGATCGGACGGTGTCATTTCCTCGCGCTACGTAAGTATCGGGCCTGGCGCGCAGATCTCGCGGCTGTCCCAATTCCTGGGCGCGCGCGCTCCGGCGTCCGACGGCTGACCGGACGGGTTGTGCCGTGCAGCGAATGGCGTTGGGGGAAATCCGCCGATGCGACCGCGAATTGGCGCCTTTCGAGGACGTTTCGGTGTTTGCGTTCGCACGACCGATTCGCGGCGATCCCGCCGGCATACCGGAGGCCAAACCATCGTTGCCGAAGACCGTCTGACGGAAATCAGATTTCGGTGGCGTCGGCCCGCTTCCATCGCTGATGACAGGAGGCATCAAGACTTCGGTGGGAGCCTGACGACATTGCGGAGGCACATCGAAAGTCCATGCCGGGAGAGGCGCTCATCAGGTCTCTCGGGACGCCCGGCGAACCCGGGACCGGCACGCCGACGGGTGCCGATGCCGCCCTGCTCGAACGGCGCAGCGAGCCGCGCACCCCGACGAACTGGATCGCCATGATCCTGCTCTCCGACGGCACCGAGATTCCCTGCACGGTGAAGGACGTTTCGAAGACCGGCGCCCGGCTGGGCCTGCCGGATACGGTCGCGCTGACCGAAGACTTCTCGCTGAAGGTGCTCGGCTACGCCTTCCTTCTTCGCGTGAAGCTGGTCTGGCGCAGCGGACATTGCGCAGGCGTACGGATCGAGCGCTTCGGCAAGGCTCCCCCGCCGGCTCCCGCGTCCGAGGATACGAAAGCGCCGGTCAAAACGGTCGAGCGCTACACCGCGCTCGGATGCCGTCGGAGCCGGTTCTCCAAGCTTTGATCAGTGCCGGGCCGCCGCGATCGCAGGGCCTGAGAAGTGCGAGGCGGCGAGCTCGTCGCCCGGGCTGCGCGCGGAGAACCGGGTCGCGACGACTGCGATGGCGAAGATGTCCTCCGGGGCCGTATCGGGCTTCGTCTGGATCGCGGCGAGGCGGATCGGCGCGTCGCGTCGGGCAGGTTCGGATGCGCCCTGCGCCGAGGTCGAGAACAATGCGCGCAGGTGATCGCGGGAATCGGCTTCGGAGGGAAGAAGGCTGACCGGTTTCGCCACCGCCTCGCTGGAGGCGAGCGCCATGCCGGAGAGGCCGGCATCGCCGATCCCGGCGACCTTGACCGGACGTCCCGGCGGCAGCGGGGCGGCGAGGGCCGCCGCGATGGCGGCGAATTCGGCGGGCCGGCGCGGCGGCAGCGGGGCGACCCGTGCCTCCTGGCTCTTGGGTGCAGCATCGGCCTCACCGGTGAGCAGGGCCTTGGCGGAGGGCGCCTTGCCCTGACGGCTCAGCATGGCCTCGCGCAGGGCTTCCGTACTGTTCGGCGCGGCATAGGCCAGCGCCTGCTTGGCGCCGGTGGCGTCCTCGGGATCGGCGCTGGCGACGGCGATGGTGGACTTGCCGCGGGCCTTGCCCGGCGTGGCGGCCGGTGTCGGCGCGGGCGAGGAATTGGAATCGCTGCCGAAGAGGCCGGCGAAGAAGCCCTTGATGCCGGGGCCGTCGTCGGTCGGGTCGGCGGAGGCGACCGCCGTGTAGCCGAGCACGGTGCCGCCGCGGGCCAACACCTCGGCGCGGGCCTCTTCGTAGCGGGCGAAGGGCTTGCCGTCGGCCGGAAGGTGGACGGTCTTGCCGTCGGGGAAGATCTTTGCGAGCTGGTCGCGGCTCATGCGCGGCCAGGCGCGCACCGAGCCGACGTCGAGATGCACGAAGGGCGAGCCCGAGCGCGGATACCAACCGACGCCGCCGCGCTGCAGCCGGATGCCGGCGGCCCGGATGTCGTCGACCGAGGCATCGGTCATGAAGAAGTCCATGGCCTTGCCGAGCATGTGCTGGCTCTGCTCGGCGACCCCGGATGAGCGACGGCGCAGCATGCCGTTGGTCTTGGGGCTGCGATAGCCGCAGACGATGCGGAGCGGCGCCGTCGAGCCGACCGAGCGCTGCGCCTCCCAGACCACGTCGAACAGGCGCGGGTCCATCTTGGTGGCGTCGGCCTCGCGCCAGTCGCGCAGGAGCCAGTTGAGCTGGTCGAGGGCGGCGCGATCGTAGCGCCCGTCACGCTTGAACGTGATCGTCGCGCTTTCCTTGGTGTGCTCGTGGATCAGCGACAGCGTGCGGGTGTCGCCGTTGGCCACCGCGTTCTCGGTCTCGACGGTGCCGGCCAGCATTGCGGCGGCGACGAAGGCCAAGATCGAGGCCGAGCGTTTCGAGACGGGACGCCGGGGAGTCGGGTCGCTATTCCGGCGCAGGAGGCCGAGGGGCTGCCGGGCGAAAGCGCCGGCCCGATCTCGCAGCGATGTCAGCACGATGGTCACCCCTCGCAGACGGCATGACGCGCTGTGCCGGGCACAGGGCGTCATGGTGAACGCAAGGTTGTCGAAAACCGTAAAGGCGCGGTTATCGGATCCTGATGCTGCTCACCTTCCCGTGATCGAGCTAAAGCTCAACCGTGGCGGAATCGTGCCGGGCAAGAGCGAGGGGGCACCTCGACGTTGGATAGCTCCGATCGAGGCCGCGTGTTGCCAAACTGCCCGCATCTCCAGGACATCATGGCTTACGGCCGTTGGAGCCACCGCCCGCGATCCGGCAGCCCGTTACCACCACGTCCGGGAGGCCGACGGCGCCGGTGCGGGCGTCCAGAGGCCGGGCTCGCCGTATTCCGCTGGAGCGTAGCGCCGCGGCCGCTGGGCAGCGTAGCGCTGCGCGGGTGCGGAATTCGCCTCGCGGCGCGGGCGAGGGGCGCGGGGGGCGGTGCTCGGCTGGGCCACCGGACCGGGCTGCACGCTTGCCGCGCGGCGCACCGGCTCGATCGGCACCGAGGCCATCGCGCCCGGCCGGGTCGAGAGGCCCAGCGCCTCCTTGATGCGGGCGTCGTAGCCGTAGAGGTCGGGCAGCGTGCGGTAGGTGCCGCCATCGTCCACGTAGGCGGTGAAATAGGCGATGTGGACCGGTAGCTTCTGGGGCAGGCGGATCGAGCGCTCACCCTTGCCGATCAGCTTTCTCAGGCTCGCCTCGGTCCAGCTGTCCGGCAGCACGGCGTCGGCGAAGCGGAAGGGGTCGTCGACGCGCACGCAGCCATGGCTGAAGGCGCGCTTCGCGGCCGAGAACAGCGAGCGGTTCGGCGTGTCGTGCAGGTAGACCGCATGCTGGTTCGGAAACAGGAACTTGATGAACCCCAGCGCATTCCGCTCGCCCGGAGGCTGCCGCAGCGAGATCTGGCCACCGCGCCGCACGACCTCGAAACCGCTGGTGCGGCCGGAGGCGAGCATGGTCTTCAGGATCGAGGGCGGCACGAACCAGGACGGGTTCACCACCGCCGTCTCCATGGCCCCCGAGAAGATCGGGGTCGGCGATTCCGTCTTGCCGACGATCACGCGGGTCTCGTCGCGCATGACGCCGCCGCGATAGACCCGCAGGCGGAACTCGGGGACGTTGACCAGCACGTAATCGGGCCCGAGCTCGCGCGGCAGCCAACGCCAGCGCTCCATGTTGGAGACGAGTTCCGCCTCGTCGCCGCCGCCGGTGCGCAGGCGGGCATCGTCCGGGATCGCTAGCGCGATGATGGTGCCGCGGGTCAGATTGCCGTTGTCGGGCAGGCCGCGGCTCCGCTGGAACGCCGCGACCGCGTCGGCGACGTCCTTGTCGTAGATGTCCGGATCGCCCGGGCCGGCATCAAGGGTGCCGGCGCTATGATCGGGCAGGCCGAAATGCGCGCGTAGCCGTGGCACGCGCGGATCGCGCATGCCGGCCTTGAGCGCGGTGCCCACCGGAATCAGAAGGGTGCCGGTCCGGTTGGTCGTGCTCGGCAGGGCCGGTCCGCGTGCCGCGGCGAGCCGCTGCTTGAGCGCAAGGTAGCCCGGCTGGTTCGGGTTGTAGGCCTGGAGCCGCTCTCCGGCCTCGGTCCCCGAGACGGCGAGCTGGCCGAGCACGAGGTCGGCTGACGTCAGGTTCAGATCCGGCGTGATCAGCTTCGAGATCGCGGCGAGGTTGACGCGCCCGCCACGGGCATCGCGGGCATAGAGCACGACAGCGGCCGAGAGCTTCAACTCGGCATCGGCCAACTCGGCTTCGCTCATCGCGCCGTTGAGCGTCGGGATCGGGTAGGCACCCGGATCGAGCGCGTCCTCACCTGCGGCGCGGAGCCGCGCGATCACGGATTGCGCAGCTGGCGTAAAGGCCCCCCCCGTAATCCAGACCGGCTTGAAATCGGCGATGGTGTAGAACGCGAGCATTGCGTCGCGCTCCTTGATGGGCAGGCGCGCCAGCAGCGGCTTGCCGTCCTTGAGGCGTGCGAGGATGGCCTCGCCCTGGCGGTCGAGCGGTTGCGTCGGTGCGGCCGGCGCAGCGGTGATCGGCTGCTCGTCCTTGGCCGGTTCCTTGAAGTCGGATTGCGGCGGTCCGTCGCTCGTCGGCGGCGAGGTGCCGAGATCGTCGCCGGCTGCGGCCGACGGCTCGGCCTTCACGGACGAGGAGGGCTCGACGGCGGCGCTGCGGATCGTCGACGGCGCGGGCGTCCGCGTGGCCTGTGCATGCGCGAGCGTCGCCATGCAGACGGACGATGCCAGAACCGCGGCCAGTACCGCGGAGGTCGTACGCGTGGCGCTTTTGGAAACGCGCATGACGAAAGTCTCCTCCGATACAGCCCAAGGCTATACGGACTCTATGATTATCGTCTTAAGCGCGGCCGTGTGCAACCGCACCGTTCGATCGAGGACGAGCGCCCGCCCGATCAGAGTCGATCCGGCGCGACTCTCAGTTTTTATTGAACCCCGGATACGTCCCGAAAGCCACATGCGGCCCTACAAGCAGCGCGTCGGGATTGGCGTGGTCGGTCTGCGGGCCGCAATGCGCGTTCTCGACGAACCGGAACCCACGCCGGAGGAGCGCACCTCAGGCTGCGGCTTCGTCCACCTTGTCGCCGTCGTCGAGGCCGAGGTCCTTGAGCTTGCGGTAAAGGGTGGATCGGCCGATTCCAAGGCGGCGCGACACCTCCGACATCCGGCCACGGTAGAACTGCAGGGCGAAGCGGATCACCTCGGCCTCGATCTCCTCCATGGTCTTCATCTCGCTGGTATCCTCGACGACCAGCGACATCGCATGGGGGTCGCGCACCTCGACGCGCACGATCTCGCGAACCGGCTCCAGTGCGCCGGCCGGCAGCGACGGCTGGTTCGGCAGCGGCGGGATGCGCACGTCGAAGCCGTCGACCTGCGCGGCGATCTGCGGAAACTCGGTGACCGAGAGCTCGTCGCCGTCGGCCAGCACCACGGCGCGGAACAGCGCGTTCTCCAGTTGCCGGACGTTGCCGGGCCAGGGGTAGCGGGTCAGCAGCGCCATCGCCTCGGCCGAGATGCCGCGCAGGCGCTTGCCCTCTTCCGCCGCGAAGCGGGCGCAGAACGAGCGGGCGAGATCCGGGATGTCCTCGCGGCGCGCCCGCAGGGGCGGCAGAGTCATCGGGAAGACGTTGAGGCGGTAGTAGAGGTCCTCGCGGAACTTGCCCTGCTTCACGAGGTCGAGCAGCGAGCGATTGGTGGCCGAGATCAGCCGGATGTCCACGCGCACGCTGCGCTTGGCCCCGACCGGATCGACCTCGCCCTCCTGCAGGGCACGCAGCAGCTTCACCTGCGCATCGAGAGGCAGTTCGCCGATCTCGTCGAGGAAGAGCGTACCGCCCGAGGCCTCGACGAACTTGCCGGCATGGCGCTCGGTGGCGCCGGTGAAGGCACCCTTCTCGTGGCCGAACAGGGTCGATTCGACGAGGTTGTCGGGGATCGCCCCGCAATTGACGGTGACGAAGGGCTTTCCGCGGCGCTCGCCCGAGCCCTGGATGGCGCGGGCCAGCACCTCCTTGCCGACGCCGGATTCGCCTTCGATCAGGACGGGGATGTTGGACTTCGCCGAACGTTCGGCGAGCCGCATCACCCGGTCCATGTCGGGGCTCTTCGAGCTGAGATCCTTGAAGCCCAGCGCTCCCGAGGCGCGGCGGCGCATGCGCCGGACCTCTTCTTCAAGCTGGTCGACCCGCAGCGCGTTCTTGATGGAGACCTGTAGGCGCTCGGCCCCGGCGGGCTTCACCACGAAATCGACGGCGCCGGCGCGCATGGCGTTGACCACCGCGTCGATCGAGCCGTTCGAGGTCTGCACGATCACCGGCGTGTCGATGCCGGCCTTGCGCATCTCACTCATGACGCCGAGGCCGTCGAGGCCGCCGGGCATGACCATGTCGAGGAGGACGACGTCGATCTCGCCGCCGGCCCGCAGGGCGTTGAGGCCGTCCAGCCCGTTCTCGGCGACGCGAGGCTCGAAACCGAGGCGGCGCACCATGCTTTCGGCGAGGCGGCGCTGCACCGGATCGTCGTCCACGATCAGAACGGTGGTCGACATGCGGATCCCTCGCTTCGTGGTTGGGGACAGCCGACCGCACGTCCGGATCGCCTCGTGGCTCGTGGCGACCGAAGGGTTCCTTGCGGACTGTTCCGTTTCGAAGCGTAGGGTCGCCGAAGAGCGTAAAGCTCCGCTTAACGACGATGCGGGTTTTTGGCGGGAACCGCGAGAACCGGCTTCCTGGCCACCAGACCGAACCGGAAACTGCGCCGCCGCGTTGATCGGCCGCCCTGGCACGCGATATCAGACGCTCAGACCACTGGATGGAGCGGCCCCGACGCCGCCGGAGAGCAGGACCCCCATGTCGAGCCGAGTCGCAGCGCCTGCGGGACTTCCGACGGCCGCGCAGAGCCTCGCCACCGCGAAGGCCATGGCCCACGCTGTCGATCTCGGCGCGCTGCCGGAATGGAACCTGAGCGATCTCTATTCCGGCATCGACGCGCCCGAATTCCGCGCCGACCTCGCCAGGGCCGAGGCCGAGTGCAAGGCGTTCGCCGCGGACTATGCCGGTCGGATCGCGGCCCTGGCCGAGGGCCCGGACGCGTCCGAAAAACTCGGGGCGGTGGTGAAGGCCTACGAGGCGATCGAGGATCTGCTCGGGCGGTTGATGTCGTTCGCCGGCCTCGTCTATTCCGGCGACACCACCGACGAGGCGCGCGCCAAGTTCTATGGCGACACCCGCGAACGCCTGACGACCGCGTCGGGCGATCTGCTGTTCTTCGGCCTCGAACTCAACCGCGTCGACGATGCGGTGATGGACACGGCCATGGCCGCGGGCCCGCTCGCCCATTTCCGGCCCTGGATCGACGACCTCCGCAAGGAGAAACCGTTCCAGCTCGACGACCGCATCGAAAAGCTCTTTCTCGAAAAGTCGGTCACGGCGAGCGCCGCCTGGGATCGCCTCTTCAACGAGACCATCGCGGCTTTGCGCTTCCCCGTCGGCGGCGAGAAGCTGCCGTTGGAGCCCGCGCTGAACAAGCTGCAGGACCCCGACGCCACCGTCCGCCAGGAGGCGGCAGCCGCGATCGGCGAGACCCTGCGGAGCAACCTGCGCATCTTCACGCTGATCACCAACACGCTCGCCAAGGACAAGGAGATCTCCGACCGCTGGCGCGGCTTCAAGGACGTCGCCGACGCCCGCCACCTCTCGAACCGGGTCGAGCCGGAGGTCGTCGCCGCCCTGGTCGAGGCCGTGCGCGCGGCCTATCCGCGCCTGTCGCACCGTTACTACAAGCTCAAGGCCAAGTGGTTCGGCGTCGAGGCGCTACCCTACTGGGACCGCAACGCGCCGCTGCCGAAGGTCGAGCAGCGCACCATCCCCTGGGCCCAGGCGCGCGACACGGTGCTCGACGCCTACGGTGCCTTCTCCCCGGAGATGGCCGGCATCGCCAAGAAATTCTTCGACGACGGCTGGATCGACGCGCCGACCCGGCCGGGCAAGGCGCCGGGTGCCTTCGCCCACCCGACCGTGCCTTCGGCCCACCCGTATGTGCTGGTGAATTACCAGGGCAAACCGCGGGACGTGATGACGCTGGCGCACGAACTCGGCCACGGGGTGCATCAGGTGCTCGCTGCCGGCAACGGCGCGCTGATGGCGCCGACGCCTCTGACCCTCGCCGAGACAGCCAGCGTCTTCGGTGAGATGCTGACCTTCCGACGGCTCCTCGCCGCCACGCAGGACACGACCCAGCGCCGCGCCATGCTCGCCGCCAAGGTCGAGGACATGATCAACACGGTGGTGCGCCAGATCGCGTTCTACTCGTTCGAGCGGAAGGTCCACCTTGCCCGCGCCGAGGGCGAACTCACCGCCGAGCGGATCAACGAACTCTGGATGTCGGTACAGGCCGAGAGCCTCGGGCCGGCCATCGCCCTCGACAAGGGCTACGAGCCGTTCTGGGCCTACATCCCGCACTTCATCCATTCGCCGTTCTACGTCTACGCCTACGCCTTCGGCGACTGCCTCGTGAACTCGCTCTACGGTGTTTACGCCAAGGCCGAGGATGGCTTCGTCGAGCGTTACTTCGCGCTCCTCAAAGCCGGCGGCTCGAAGCCCTACGGCGAGTTGCTCGAACCGTTCGGCCTCGACGCCACCGACCCGGCTTTCTGGCAGATCGGACTCGGCATGATCGAGGAGATGATCGTGGAACTGGAAGGGATGGAAGACGCCGCCTGAGGGGCTCCGAGGCCGCGCCGGAGGACGTAGAGGCAGGGGCCTGACGCGATTGGGCGGCCTGCTTGGTACCGCTGCGTTTCCCGAGGCCGGCGCGTCCTCAGGGCGGCGTCACACGGCGCAGCGTCAGGTTGCAGCGGCCGCCGGCCGGCAGGACGCGGGACAGCAGAACGCCGAGCTGGCCGTCCTGCGACTGAGCGGCATCGAACAACTGCGGCGGCGCGTCGATGAGGCGATCGACGCCGTGGTGGATCAATCGCGACGCTCCGCCGATGACGAGGGCGTCGCCAGCGGCGAGGCGGATCGAGCGGGTCGGGTCCGAGCGCTTCAGGCCGCCGTAGCGAAACAGGGCCGTCGCTCCCAACGACAGCGAGACGACGGGCGCTGCGAGATCGCTTTCGTCGCGGTCCTGGTGGAGGCCCATGCGGGCGCCGGCACCGTAGAAGTTCACGAGGCAGGCCTGCGGGGCCGCCGGGTATCCGCCGAGGGCGTCCCAGGCCCGGAGCGCCGTCGCCGGGATCGCCGGCCAGGGCCGTCCGGTCTCGGGATGGGTCGGCTGGTAGCGGTAGCCGGCCCGGTCCGAGACCCAGCCGAGCGGGCCGCAATTCGTCATCCGCACCGAGAACGGCTTGTCCGTCCGCGGCATCCGCGGGGTGTAGGGCGGGGCGAGGTCGAGGGCCGCCGCCAGCTCGGCCGCCAGCCGCTGCTGCGCCTCGGCATCCAGCCAGCCCGAATGGTGGATCAGGCCCGGGGCGAGTTCGACGGGCTCCGGCCTCTGCATGTCGGACGCGAACTCCACACCGTCGCTCATCCGTGATGGGCGACGGCAAGCGCGAATGCGCGTCGCGGCTCGTGTTGCAGGCGCATACGATCAGATGTCGTGGTCGATATCTTTGTCCAGCGAGGACTTCGACTCGACCGTGGTGTCGGCCTTGAGCTGGTAGACCAGCGGGATGCCGGTGGCGATTTCGAGGCTCGCAATGGTCTTGGTGGTCATGCCGTCGAGGACCATGACCAGCGCGCGGAGCGAGTTGCCGTGCGCGGCGACCAGCACCGACTCGCCGGCCATCACACGGGGCAGGATGGTCTGGATGTAGTAGGGCAGCACCCGCGCGGCGGTGTCCCTCAGGCTCTCGCCGCCGGGCGGCGGCACGTCGTAGGAGCGGCGCCACTGGTGGACCTGCTCGTCGCCCCAGCGCTGGCGGGCGTCGTCCTTGTTGAGCCCCGAGAGGTCGCCGTAGTCGCGCTCGTTCAGGGCCTCGGCCCGGATCGTCTCGACATCGCTCTGGCCCATCGCCTCCAGCATCAGGGAGCAGGTGCGCTGCGCCCGCTTGAGGTTCGAGGTGAAGGCGACGTCGAAATGATGACCCTGCGTCTTGAGCCAACGCCCGGCCGTATGGGCCTCCTCGACGCCGAGCTCGGTCAGGTCGGGATCGCGCCAGCCGGTGAAGAGCTTCTTGAGGTTCCACTCGCTCTGACCGTGGCGAGCGAGGACGAGGAGGCGCTCCATGGACATGGACTCCGGACGGTGATGATCTCGCGGCGGATAGAGCCGCGTGCGCCTGAACGCGCCCTGACCGCCGGCTCCTAGCAGAGGGCGGGCCGGCTCCCAAGCGCGGGGCACGCATCGGTCGGGAAGCGCGCCCCCGACTTTGGTCTACCGTAAAGGCCTTACAAACCGAGCACGTCGTCCATGCCGTAGAGGCCCGGCGGCTTGTCGAAAGCCCATTGTGCGGCCTTGAGGGCGCCGCGGGCGAAGATCGCGCGGTCCTCAGCGTGATGGCTGAGGGTGATGCGCTCGGAGGGACCGGCGAAGATCACGCTGTGGTCGCCGACGACCGAGCCGCCGCGGAGCGTCGCGAAGCCGATGTCGCCGGGTCGTCGCGCGCCGGTATGGCCGTCGCGGGTCGAGACGCGGGTGTCGGCGAGCGCCACCGCGCGACCCTCGGCGGCGGCCTCGCCGAGCAGCAGGGCGGTGCCGGAGGGCGCGTCGACCTTCATGCGGTGGTGCATCTCCAGCACCTCGATGTCGAACTCCTCGCCGAGGGCGGCGGCGACCTTGCGCACCAGGCTCGCGACGAGGTTGACCCCGAGCGACATGTTGCCGGACCGGACGATGCGGGCGTGGTAGGAGGCGGCCTTGAGCTTCTCCAGGTCTTCGTCGGACAGCCCGGTGGTGCCGACCACGTGGACGATGCGGGCCTGGGCGGCGAGTTCGGCGAAGGCCACGGTCGCCTTCGGCACGGTGAAGTCGAGAACGGCGTCGGCCTCGGCGAAGATCGGCAGCGGATCGTCGCTGATCTCGACCCCGAGCGGGCTGAGCCCCGCCAGCGTTCCGGCATCGTGGCCGACGACGTGCGAGCCCTCGCGCTCGATGGCGCCGGAGAGGGTGCAGCCCTCGGCCTCGGCCACCGCGCGGATCAGCATCCGCCCCATGCGCCCCTCGGCGCCCGTCACGACGAGCTTCATGGCAACTCCTGGCTTGGCAGTGTCAGACCGATGGTAAGCCCAATGCCGTCATTCCGGGCCCGCGCAGCGGAACCCGGAACCCACGACTGGGCACGACGACTTGGCAGACCTTCGGTATCACGGGTGGGTTCCGGGTTCTCGCCTTCGGCGAGCCCCGGAATGACGGCTGCGGATGTGAAGCGTGCCGGACGCACCTGACTGGTCCCTAGACCGTCACCTGCGTCCCGACTTCCACCACGCGGCCGGTCGGGATCTGGAAGAAGTCGGTGGCGTCGTTGGCATTCTTGGCCAGCGTGATGAAGATGCGGTCCTGCCACAGCGGCATGCCGGAATGGGCGGCCGGCCGGATCGAGCGGCGCGACAGGAAGAACGAGGTCGACATGATGTCGAACTTGAAGCCCTCCTTACGCAGCAGCGTCAGCGCCTTGGGGATGTTGGGCGTCTCCATGTAGCCGAAGCGCATGACCGCCCGGTGGAAATGCGGACCCACCGGCTCGATGCGCACGCGCTCCGTGTCGGGGAAGCGCGGCGTGTCGACCGTCTCGATGGTCAGCACGACGTTCTTCTCGTGCACGACCTTGTTGTGCTTCATGTTGTGCAGGAGCGCGGCCGGCGCGATTTCGGGATCGCTCGTCAGGAACACCGCCGTACCCTTGACGTGCTGATACGACGAACTCTTCTCCAGCATGCCGACGAGTTCGGTCAGGGGCACGTCGGTCTTGCGGGTCTTCTTGGTGAGGATCGCGACGCCGCGCACCCAGGTCCACATCGTGATCATCAGGCCGCCGGCGAGCAGCAGCGGCACGTATCCGCCCTCGTGCAGCTTCATCAGGTTCGAGAGCAGGAACAGCGCCTCGATGACGATGAACGGCATCATGATCGCGGCCGCGATCAGCGGGGACAGCTTCATCACCTTCCACAGCACGACGTAGCCCATGGCCGCGGTCAGCAGCATCGTGCCGGTCACGGCGATGCCGTAGGCGGAGGCCAGTGCGGAGGACGAGCGGAATACGATCGCCAGGATGATGACGCCGAGGCCGAGCAGCATGTTGATCTGCGGCAGGTAGATCTGGCCGGAATGCGATTCCGAGGTGTGGCGGATCTCCATGCGCGGCAGCATGCCGAGCTGGATCGCCTGCCGGGACAGCGAGAAGGCGCCGGTGAGCACGGCCTGGCTCGCGGTGACGGTCGCCATGGTGGCGAGCAGCACCATCGGGATCAGGGCCCAGTCCGGCACGAGCTGGTAGAACGGATCGGTCGTGTCGGGCTTGGCCAGCACGAGGGCGGTCTGGCCGAGATAATTCATGACGAGGCAGGGGGCGACGAGGCCGAGCCATGCCACCTGGATCGGCCTGCGCCCGAAATGGCCGAGATCGGCAAACAGCGCCTCGGCGCCGGTGACGGCGAGGAAGACCGCCCCGAGCGCCACCAGCGCGCCGGTGCCGTGGCCGAGCAGGTAGTGCAGCGCATACCAGGGGTTGAAGGCCCAGAGCACGACCGGGTTCGCCACCACGTGCGGCAGGGCCGTCAGCGCCAGCGCCAGGAACCACACCACCATGATCGGGCCGAAGAAGGTCGCGACCCGCGCGGTACCCCGGCTCTGGACCAGGAAGAGCCCGACGATGATCACCACGGTGATCGGCAGCACGAACTGCTCGAAGGCCGGGGTGACGAGCTTGAGGCCCTCCACCGCGGACAGGACCGAGATCGCCGGCGTGATCACCGAGTCGCCGTAGAACAGCGAGGCGCCGAGCAGACCGAGCATGAACACGACGGTCGAGCCGCCGAGGGCGTGGCGGGCCTGCGCCATCAGCGAGAGGATGCCGCCCTCGCCCTTGTTGTCCATGCGCAGCAGGATGATCACGTACTTGACCGTGACGATCAGCAGCAGCGCCCAGATGATCAGCGAGGTGGTGCCGAGCACCTCGTCCTCGAGCAGGATGCCGTCCGCCCGCGCGGGAGCAAGGGCCTCGCGAAACGCGTAGAGCGGGCTCGTGCCGATATCGCCGTAGACGACGCCGACGGAGCCGATCGCGAGCGACCAGAACCCGGTCTTGGCATGGCCGTGAGCGGCTTCGTCGGAGGCGTCGACGGAACCGGCCGAGGCGGCGACGGGGCCGCCCTCGCCTGGAGCTGGGCCGGCGGACATGCTCGGCGTGACGGGTTGGGTCATGGAATCCGGTCGGTGCTCAGGCGTCTGACCGCGGAATCTGCCGGATCGGCATGACGGATACGCGTCGGAAGGCGTCGGGTAGAAATCATGGGATCGGCCGGGGCCGATCCGTCACTCGGCCGCGTCGCGCGTGCTGGTGCCGCTCGCGCCTGGCCCGAAGCGGCGCTCGATATAGTCGACGACGATGCCCTCGAAATCCTTGGCCAGCGTCGGGCCGCGGAGCGTCATCGCCTTCTTGCCGTCGATGAAGACGGGCGCGGTCGGGGTCTCGCCGGTGCCGGGCAGCGAGATGCCGATATCGGCATGCTTCGACTCGCCGGGGCCGTTCACGATGCAGCCCATCACCGCGACGTTGAGGCCCTCGACGCCCGGATATGTCTTCTTCCATTCCGGCATGGAGGTGACGAGCCAGTTCTGGATGTCGCGGGCGAGTTCCTGGAACGTGGTCGAGGTGGTGCGGCCGCAGCCGGGGCAGGCCGCGACCATCGGCACGAACGTCCGGAACCCCATGGTCTGCAGGAGTTCCTGCGCCGCCTTGACCTCGACGGTCCGGTCGCCGCCGGGCTCGGGGGTCAGCGAGTAGCGGATGGTGTCGCCGATGCCTTCCTGGAGCAGCACGCCGATGGCGGCGGACGCCGCGACGAGGCCCTTCGAGCCCATGCCGGCCTCGGTCAGGCCGAGATGGATGGCGTAGTCCGAGCGGCGCGCGACCTCGCGGTAGACCGCGATCAGGTCCTGCACCGCCGAGACCTTCGCGGACAGGATGATCCTGTCCTGGGGCAGGCCGAGCTCCACCGCGCGGTCGGCCGAGCCGAGGGCCGACTGCACCATCGCCTCGCGCATCACGGCGCGTGCGTCGATGGGACGGGCGGACTTGGCGTTCTCGTCCATCAGGTGCGTGAGGAGCTCGCCGTCCAGCGAGCCCCAGTTCGCGCCGATGCGGACGGTCTTGCCGTAGCGGATCGCCTGCTCGACGATCGTCGAGAACTGCACGTCCTTCTTGTTCTTGAAGCCGACGTTGCCGGGGTTGATCCGGTACTTGGCCAGCGCTTCGGCGCAGGCCGGATGGTCGGTCAACAGCTTGTGGCCGATATAGTGGAAGTCGCCGACCAGCGGCACGAAGCAGCCGATCCGGTCGAGCCGCTCGCGGATCTTCGGCACGGCCGCCGCCGCCTCGTCGCGGTCGACGGTGATACGGACGAGTTCCGAGCCGGCACGCGCGAGTTGCGCGACCTGGGCCACGGTGCCGTCGATATCGGCCGTGTCGGTATTTGTCATCGACTGAACGACGATCGGAGCGCCGCCGCCGACGGTGACCGCGCCTTCGCCATGCCCGACCGTGACGCCGACCGAGCGGTGGCGTGGCGACGGCCCTGCGATCTCTGGACCCCTCATGTTGGGGCTCTCGGGCGCGATCGGGTTCGAGAGGGCGTCAGGGGTTTCCATGGCTTCCATCTGGGACCTTGGCTCGGAAACGCGGCCGCTTCGTCAGCCGCCTCGGGCAGCCGATCGGTTTGCCATCCTATCCGATGACGCGAGCGCCCGCGACCCGATTAGCTGTGACCGGCCGAAGCGGCCGTCAACCGTACGCGGCGCATGGGTGCGACGACACCGCCGGAACACCGGCATTCGGGGCGCTTCATGTCCCATCCCACGCGCGATGTCGAGCGGTGGAAGGCGGCGGCTACCGCAACGCGGCAAGATCCTGGGGGACGGGTCCCGCGATCGGCTTTCAATGAGGTGCGCCGGCGGGCTGCCATGCGTGGTGTCGTTTTGAACCGCCGGCCGCCATTCCCACTTATTGCCTCGCAGCATGACTGATCGCGTTGCAACATCCCGTCGCGAGGTTCGCATGGATTACGCCGGCACGACGTCCGACACGACGCCACCCTACACCGTCGTTCCCGAGGGAGCAGAGCGGGGAACGGAGCAGCCGAGGCCGGCCGACGGCAAGGGGCGCATCCTGGCCGGGCCGCGGGCTGAGAAGACCGTGGCGTTGGCTCTCCAGGGCGGCGGCGCGCACGGTGCCTTCACCTGGGGCGTGCTCGACGCGCTGATCGAGGACGGACGTCTCGCCTTCGACGCGGTGACGGGAGCGAGCGCCGGCGCCATGAACGCGGTCGTCCTCGTCGACGGCTGGCTCGCCGGCGGTCCCGATGGTGCCCGCGCGGCCCTCGAGACCTTCTGGCACAATGCCAGCCTAGACGGCGGTATGATGCCGTCGCAGCGCCGCATGGTCAGCGGGCTGTTCGGCATATTGCAGGACAACCCCGTCTTCGATTTCTGGATGAAGGCGTTCGCGCCGAGCCCCTACGTCTCGAATCCGATGAACTACAATCCGCTGCGCAAGGCTCTGGAGAAAACCGTCGATTTCGAGCGCCTGCGCGCTGCCGACACCGCCCAGGTCTACGTCTCCGCGACGAACGTCTGGACCGGCAAACTCACACTGTTCGAGCGCGATGGGCTCACGCCCGACCATTTGATGGCCTCGGCCTGCCTGCCCACCGTGTTCCAGGCGGTGGAGATCGACGGCGTGCCCTATTGGGATGGCGGCTATCTCGGCAATCCGGCCCTCTATCCGCTGCACCAGGACGATGCCGACGGGGCGCGCACCCGCGACATCCTGATCGTGCAGATCAACCCGGTCGAGCGCCGCGAGACCCCGCGGACGCGCGACGCGATCGAGAACCGGCTGAACGAAATCACCTTCAACGCCAACCTGATGCGGGAACTGCGCGCCATCGACGTGATGCACCGGCTTCTCGCCGAGGGAGCGCCGGGCGGCGAGAAGGACAACCGCGTCTTCGTCCACCGCATCGACGGCACCGAGGCCCTCAACGATTACGACGCCTCCTCCCGTCTCGACGCCCGCTGGAAGGGCTTGAAGCGCCTGCGCGACAGAGGCCGCGAGGCGGCGCAGCATTGGCTGGCCGAGCGCTTCGACAGCGTCGGACGGGAATGCTCACTCGATTTGAAGAGTGCCTATCAGTAAACGGCTCAGGCACTTGAGCCGGTGCGCGTGTGCCGGCGCACATGATCGGAGCCGAGCGGCCCGGGCGTGGGATTAACGCCCGGCACCGGTACGTTGACCCATTATGATTTCCGACAGATCGCGCTCGAAGCGACCCGACATCGTCGACCTGCTGCCGCCGCTTAGGCGGTATGCGCGGTCGCTCACGCGCGATTCGCTGAAGGCGGACGATCTCGTTCACGACACGCTGGTGCGGGCGCTCGAAGCGAAGGGCTCGCTGCGCGCCAACACCAACCTGCGCACTTGGATGATGACGGTGCTGCACAACGTCTTCATCGACGAGCAGCGCCGCAAACGCGTCGAGGCCCGCCATGCCGACGTGTTGGTGCAACTGAGCGACGACGTCGCCCTGCCGGCCCAGGAGGGCCAGGTACGGCTCTCGCAGATCCGCAAGGCCTTCGAGACCCTGCCGGAGGAGCAGCGCGCGGCGCTCCACCTCGTGACCCTGGAAGGCATGGCCTATGCCGACGCGGCCGCCGTGCTCGGCATCCCGATCGGCACGCTGATGTCGCGGCTCGGACGCGGACGCGCCGCCCTGCGGGCCTTCGAGGACACCGAGCCGACCCGCGGGCGGGACACCGTCAACGATGCGAGGCGCCCCAACGGCCCTCCTGAGCGCGGGCGTCCGCAGCTGCGCCTCGTTGCGAGCGACGGACGCCCAGGGTCGGCGGATGACGACGCGATCGAATTGGACGATCGGACGTCTCACAGGCAGGCCGTCGGCGAGGCGTGAGCCCGACGACATGGATGTTATGACGCGTGGGACGGAGTGATCCGGAAAGGCAGGTGGCGTGATGATCGACCCGATCACGGAAAACGATCTCGCGGCGTACGTCGACGGCGAGCTGAATGCGATCCGGCGTCTCGACGTCGAAGCCCACCTCGCGCGGCATCCCGAGGATGCGGCGCGGGTGATGGCCGACATGCGCGACCGCGATGCCCTGCGCGAAATCTTCGCGAACGTGACGAGCCCCGGGCCGGATCGCCTGCGCACCACGGCCCGCCGTCTCGATCGCTCGATGGCCTGGCAGCGGGTGGGCGCACGCATGCGCCGTGCCGCCGCGATCGTCGTGCTGGTCGGAGCCGGCTGGCTCGCCCATACCGAGATCGGCACCTTCGGCGTGCCGGACACCTACGCCTCGACCATCGAGCCTTCCCTCGTGGAGGAGGCGCAGCAGGCCCGCCGGGCCGTGGCGATCCGCGCCAAGACCCATTCGCAGCGCGCCGTCTCCACCTACGATCGGGCGGACCTCGAAGAGGCGACAGGACTCGCGCTGCCGGACCTTCCGAACGGCTGGAGCGTCCGCGACGTCCAGGTCTTTCCGGCACGGCATGGATTGGGGGTCGAGGTCGCGATCGATGCGGGGCCGCTCGGCGACCTGTCGCTCTTCGCCACGCGCAAGGCCGAGAGCAAGGGCGGCACCGACACGCTGACGCGCTCGACCGATGGCGCCACCGCCTACTGGCGCGCCGGCCAGACCGCCTACGCCCTTAGCGGAAGCGGCGAAGGTGTGGATCTGACCACCGCCGCCGTTAAGCTCGCCGCCAAGTAGCGAGGGAGTCGGCCGTCAGGCGGGCTCAGACCGACGCTGCTGCCTGTCGCAGCGGTGTTCACCGTGAATGTTCACTCGGTGGCGGGGTGCGCGAGCTCTCGGATCGGCGCCCGACGGCATTCTTCGGAGTCGCCCATCTCGAGACGATGGTGACGAAGAATCAGACGAACCCGGCGCTGATCGAGAACCGCCTGCCTAGCGCCCCCAACAATGCCGTGTCGTTGTTTGCCGACTACGCCTTCCCGCTGGTCTCGCCCTTCGGCGCTTTCCGGGCCGGAGCGGGCGTCCGCTACGTCGGGCAGCGCACCCACGCCACGAACGTCGACGAGATCCCGTCCTACGTCCTCGTCGAGGCCTCGCTGAGCTACGACCTCGCTCAGCTCGACCGGGTCTGAAAGGGCGCGGTACTCTCGGTGAACGCCACCAATCTGTTCGACGAAAGCTGCTTCAACGCCGGCTACGTCTTCGAAGGCTTCCGCCGCAGCGCGTTCGGCACGCTGACCTACCGCTGGTAAGCCACATCGTCCGACACCCCGAAAACCCCGCCTCATGGTGGGATTTTCTTCGTTTTGCGGTGCATTCCGGCGATGGTCGCCGGTGCTCTATTCCCCGCCGGTCACGCCTGCCGTATGGCACGAGACCCCGGCAGGACCTGAGCGTGCGCCTTGGAAGAAGCCCTCTATCGATGGCTCGCAGCGACCGCATCCGTTCGCACGGACGTGCTCGCCCTGATCGGCGTGGGCTTCTCGCTGGCCGTGAGCATGCACGTGCTGCTGCGCAAGCGCGTGGTCGGCGCCGCGATCGGCTGGATCGGGCTCGCCTGGCTGGCGCCGGTCTTCGGCAGCGCCTTGTACCTGACCTTCGGCATCAACCGGGTCGAGCGGCGGGCGCGCAAGCTCAAGCGCAAACCCTCCCAGCAGATCGACGAGACGCCGCAAGCGACCGCCGCCGTGCCGGAGGCCTACGCGGCGCTCGACCGGGCCGTGCGTGCCGTCACCGGCCTGCCGACGGTGGCCGGCACCGCGATCGCGGTGTTCCGCAACGGCGACGAGGCTTATCCGGCGATGCTGGCGGCGATCGGGAGCGCGCGCCAGAGCGTCGCCCTGTCGAGCTACATCTTTCGCGATGACAAGATCGGCCGAGAGTTCATCGCGGCGCTCACCGCGGCCAAGGCCCGTGGTGCCGAGGTCCGGGTCATCGTCGACGGTATCGGCAGCGGCTATTTCTTTCCCGCCGCCTGGCGACACCTGACCCGCGCCGGGGTGACGGCCGGGTTGTTCATGCACTCGGCATTGCCCTGGCGGATGCCGTTCCTGAACCTGCGCACCCACAAGAAGGTGCTCATCGTCGACGGCAGCGTCGCCTTCACCGGCGGCGTCAATATCTCCGACGGCAACCGGCTCGCGACCGGGCCGAGCTTTCCGATCCGCGACACGCATTTCCGGATCGAAGGTCCGGTGGTCGAGCAGCTCGCCCAGGCCTTCGCCACCGATTGGGCCTTCGTCTCGGGCGAGGAGCTGGAGGGCGAGCTTTGGCTGCCGCCGCTGACGCCGGTCGGCGATCTCACCGCCCGTGTCGTTACCTCGGGGCCGGATGCGGACATCGAGAAGATCGCAACCGTCATTCTGCAGGCAATTGCCTGCGCCCGCACCTCGATCCGTCTGACGACGCCGTACTTCCTGCCGAACGAACTCATCACCAGTGCGCTCGGCCTCGCCGCCGCGCGCGGGATCGCCGTCGACGTGGTCATCCCCCGGCGCAGCGACCACCGCTTCGTCGATTTCGCGACGCGGGCGCATGTCGGGCCGCTGCTCGAATCCGGTGTGCGGATCTGGCTCGACGAGCCGCCCTTCGATCACTCCAAGGCGCTGGTGATCGACCGGGAATGGAGTTTCGTCGGCAGCGCGAACTGGGATTCGCGCAGCTTCCGGCTGAATTTCGAGCTGAACGTCGAAGTCTACGATACGGGCCTCGCCGAGCGCCTTGACGACTTCATCCAGGCGAAACGGGAACGCCGACTGACCCAGGCCGATCTCGACGCTCGCGGATTGCCCGTCCGCCTTCGCGACGCAGCCGTGCGACTGCTGCTGCCATATCTCTGATGCGCCGCCGCTGCGGCGCATCCTCCGTCGCCGGGGCGAGGTGCACCACGATCGGGCGATGATCCGACAATCCGCGCGGCAGCACCGAACGCGCGTGGCAGACGAGGCCGCGCACGAGACAACGGTCGAGGCGCAACGGCGCGACGCCGACCATGGAATGCGTCGGCCGCCGGGGACCGACGTCGCGGAACCCCGGCAGCAGGGCCGGTCCGACGATGTTGTAATCGCCGAGCACCGCGGCGCGGGCCGGCAGGTGCTGCTCGATGCGGCGAAGCTGCCGACGGTTGAGCATCTGCCCATGCGAGAGATGGACGTTGGCGACGCCGAACGCGCCGAGGTCGAGGACCTGGCAGACCCGGTCGACGATGATTCCGGAGGGAAGCGTCACCACTGCGGGCGGGGTCTCCCACGGCTCGCGGCTCCAGATCGCAGGTCCGTGGATCCGCCCCGGCAACGGAGCCCGCGCAAACACGCCGCCGATGCGATCGACGATCGCCGCGATGCCCTCCGTCGCCTCCTGCATCAGCACGAGGTCGGGCTGCTCGCGCTCCACCAGCGCGACGAGACAGTCCACCGCCGCCCCAGTCCGGCGCAGCAGGTTCCAGCTCACGATTTTCCTGGCGCCTGCAGGAATGGCAATCCCGGCCTCACGATGGCGGCCAGCGGAGATGTCGCGGAGGCGTCGAATCATGCGCGCAGGTTTCGTTCGCCGGTGGCTTTAGAATGGCAGCGCAGCGGTGCATCCGTCACAATGACGTGTGCCTACTTCGCGGCCTTGGCCTTCTCGGCGATGGCGGCGAGGCCGACTTCGTAGACCTCCGAGATCTTGGCCAAAGCCTTGGCATCGTCCACGCCCTTCGCCTCGAACACGCCGAACCACGTCACGCGCGAGCCTTCGCCGCCGGGCGTCACGGCGATCGTCGAAATGTAGCCGGCCACCGGCAGGATGCCGTCGAGCATGGCGTAGCTGTAGGTCATCTTGTCTTCGCTACGGGACAGCTCGGTCTCGACGATCGTGCCCTCTCCGCCCTTGATGGTGAGCGTTCGGATCGGCTTGCCGTCCTGCATCGAGGCTTCGCAATTCTCCACCGCCGGGTGCCAGTCGCCGATGCCGCAGAAATTGCCGATGGCGGCCCAGACCTTTTCGGGCGGCACGGCGATGGTGACCGCCTTGACCATTTCGAGTGCGGGAGCGGCCGTGGCCGTCAGCGCCAGGAGCGCGGCGGCACAGAAAGCGGATCGGATCATGGACGGTCTCCGGCGCGGGCGTCTCTGCATCGAACGCCTCGCGCGACGCATTCGGAACTAGCGGGCGGCTGCCACTTCGCCAGGGACGATGCCGACCCACAGCGCCGCAGGATCGAGAGACCCAGCGGCGCTCCGGACGTCAGGCCACGCCTACTTCGCTTTGGCGGCGATCGCCGCGAGGCCCGCATCGTAGATGCCGGTGATGACCTCCTTGGCCTTGGCGTCGTCGGCGCCCTTCGCCTTGAATTTGCCGGACCAGGTGACCTTGGAGCCGCTGCCGCTCGGCGTGACCGCGATCGTGGAGGTGTAGTCGGAGACCGGAAGCGGGCTTTCGACGATGGCGTAGGTGTAGTCCATCTTCTTGTCGTCGCGAGAGACCTGCTCCTCGACGATGGTGCCGCCGCCCTTGAGGCTCAGCGTGCGAATAGCCTTGTCGCCCTTCGTCGAGGGCGCGCATTTCTCGATGGCCGGATGCCATTGGCCGATCCCGCAGAAATCGCCGATGGTCTTCCAGACGGCCGCGGGCGGCGCGGCGACATCGACGGATTTCGAGGTCTCGATCGCGTAGCCGGCGGTCGAGGAGAGCGCGAGAAGAGCTGCGGCGCTGAGCGTGGTTCTGATCATGGTCGTGCGTATCCTCCGGCACGGCGCTTCGCTTTCGAGCGCTTGGGGCCGCAGCATAGACTAGGGCGCACGCCCCGATTGGTAGGGTCTGTCGGACGTCACGATGGTGTGAGAGCGCAATTGAATTGCGCGTGGCCGAATCGACCCGCCGAGAGGGGCAAGGTGGAGCGCTCGCAGGAACGGCTGGCTCAGCGCGCGCGCTTGGCGAAGAACGCGTCGATGCCAGCCTCGGCCGAACGGGCGAGCATGTTCTCGGTCATCACCCGGCCGGCATGGCTGTAGGCCTCGGCCAGCGGCATCTCCAGCTGCTCGTAGAAGGCGCGCTTGCCGACCCGCACGGTGTATGCGCTGCGCGTCGCGATCCCCGCCGCCAGCGTCTGCGCCGCCTCCAGCGCGCCGCCGGCCGACACCACGTCGTTGACGAGGCCGAGCGCCTTGGCCTCGTCCGCGTCGGCGAAATCCGCCGTCAGCAGCATGCGCATCGCCGCCTTGCGCGAGAGATTGCGCGAGAGCGCCACCATCGGGGTGGAGCAGAACAGGCCGATCTGCACGCCGGGCGTGGCGAAACGGGCCTCCGCGCCGGCCACCGCGAGATCGCAGGAGGCGACGAGCTGGCAGCCCGCCGCCGTGGCGATGCCCTCTACCGCCGCGATCACAGGCTGCGGCAGAGCGGGAATGGCCATCATCACCGCCGAGCAGAGGTCGAAGAGCTCAGCGAAGCGCGCGGCGCCCTTGTCCGGGTCGGCCCGGAAGGCGGTCATCTCCTTGAGGTCGTGCCCCGCGCAGAAGGCCGGCCCCTCGGCCGCGATGACCACGGCGCGCACCTCGTCATCTCCAGCAAGATCTGCGAAGGCGTCGCGCAGGGCACCGAGCATGCCGATCGAGAGGGCGTTGCGGGCCTTCGGGCGGTCGAGGGTCAAGGTCGCGACCCCGTTGCGGTCGGAGCGAAGAAGCAGGGTTTCCGCAGATTCGGTCATGGCTTGCGGCTCGCTGGTCGGACGGGGCTCCCCCTGCAATCTCGGGCGGTGGGCGGCCGAGGGCAACGGACCCGGCCAAAGGTGCCCCTGTCGAGAGGCTTTTGCCCGTGGCATAGGTGGCACTTGCCGCCATCACCCAGGATACGATCTCCCGTGACAGAGCCGAACCCTCGGAATCCCGACCACGCCATCGATCCGCTCTTCACCGAGCGCTGGTCGCCGCGCGCCTTCACCGGCGAGGCCGTGCCGGAATCCGAGCTGTTACGGATGCTGGAGGCGGCGCGCTGGTCGCCGTCTTCCTACAATTCCCAGCCCTGGCGCTTCGTCTATGCGCTGCGCGGTACGCCCGAATGGCAGACCTTCTTCGACCTGATCGTGCCCGGCAACCAGAAATGGGTGCAGGATACCGGCGCCATCCTGTTCATCGCCTCGAGCGAGAAGATGAAGGTCGGCGACGAGCTCAAGCCCTCCGCCAGCCACTCCTTCGACGCCGGCGCGGCCTGGCAGAGCCTCGCCCTTCAGGCGACCCGGCAGGGCTGGCACGCCCACGCCATGGGCGGCTTCGACCGGGAGCGCGCCCCGGAGGTGCTGCGACTGCCGGCGGAGCATCGGATCGAGGCGGCCATCGCCATCGGCCGCAAGACGCCGCATGACAGCCTCACCGAGGAGCAGCGCGAGCGCGGCAAGCCGACCGGCCGCCGCCCGATTACCGACTTCGCGTTCAAGGGCGGCTTTCCGCCCGAAGACGCCTGAGCCGTTCCCGCAGGCCCGACGCACGTGCTGACCCCCGCGTCCGACCATGCGGCGCTCGTCGCCGGGTTCTCCTGGGACATTCCCGATCGCTACAACGTCGCGGCCGACGTCTGCGACCGCTGGGCGCTTCCGGAGCCGGGCCGTACGGCGATCCTGGAGGTCTCGGAGGCGGGCGCCGTCGCGCCGGTGAGCTACGGCCGGCTGCGGGAAGGTTCGAACCGCCTCGCCAACGCGCTTGTGGCGCGCGGCATCGGGCCGGGCGACCGGGTCGCGGTGCTGCTGCCGCAATCGGCGGCGGTGGTCGTTGCGCATTGCGCCGCCTACCGCCTCGGCGCCATCGCACTGCCGCTTGCCGGCCTGTTCGGCGCCGAGGCCCTGCGTTACCGGCTGACGGATTCCGGCGCCCGGGCCATCGTCACGAACGCCGCCGGCCTCGCCAAGCTGGACGCCGTCCGGCACGCGCTGCCGGAGCTGGCGGTGTTCCTGTCGGTCGATGGCCCTTCCGATGCGGCCGAAGGGCTCTCGCAGGCGCTGGACGAGGCTTCGCCGGACTTCGCGACGCACGACACGGGACCGGACGACCCGGCCCTGATGATCTACACCTCCGGCACGACCGGCCTCGCCAAGGGCGCGCTGCACGGGCACCGGGTGCTCCTCGGCCACCTGCCGGGCTGGTCGATGATGCACGATTTCCCGGAGGCGGGCGGCGGCCTGATGTGGACGCCGTCCGACTGGGCCTGGGCCGGCGGCCTGCTCAACGTGCTGATGCCCTCCCTGCGGCGAGGCATGCCGGTGGTGGCGCGGCCGATCGGCCGGTTCGAGCCGGAGGCGGCGTTACGGCTCATCGCGGATCTCGGCGTGACCAACGCGTTCCTGCCGCCGACGGCTTTGCGGATGCTGCGGGGCGTCGAGCGGCCGCGCGAGCGCTTCGACCTCTCGGCCTTGCGCAACGTCGCCTCCGCCGGTGAAGCGCTGGGGCCGGAGACCTTCGCCTGGGCGCGGGACGTGCTCGGCCTCACCATCGGCGAGGCCTACGGCCAGACCGAGTGCAACCTCGTCCTCGCTTCCTGCAGACGCGCCGGCGTGGCCCGGCCCGGCTCCACCGGCAAGCCGGTCCCCGGCCACCGCGTCGCCATTCTTCGCGATGACGGCAGCGAGGCGGGAATCGACGAGCCCGGGGAGATCGCCGTGAAGGCGCCCGACCCGGTGCTGTTCCTCGGCTACTGGAATCAGCCCGAGGCGACCGCGAAGAAATTTCGCGACGGCTGGTGGATGACCGGCGACACGGCCCGCCGCGACGCCGACGGCTACGTCCACTTCGTCGGCCGCGACGACGACCTCATCACCTCGGCCGCCTACCGGATCGGCCCCACCGAGATCGAGGATTGCCTGCTGCGCCACCCGGCCGTGGCGCTTGCCGCGGCCGTCGGCAAGCCCGACCCGCTGCGGACGGAGATCGTGAAGGCGTTCGTGGTGCTGCGCGCGGGCTTCGTCGCTTCGGATGACTTGGCCGCCGAGATTCAGGCCTTCGCGCGAAAGAACCTGTCGGCGCACGAGTATCCACGCGAACTCGAATTCCTGGACGCGCTGCCGATGACGACGACGGGCAAGATCATCCGGCGGCAGTTGCGGGACGGCGCTGCGTAAGGCGCTTCAGGATTCCTGTATCGGCATGATGCCGTTTTTGGTTGATTGCTTCGACTCGAACCGCAATTCCTTTCGCGTTAAGCGACGGCCTGTACGGATCCGGGTCGAAGCCGTTCGCTCTTCTTTCTTTCTTTCCACCCAGAATTTCACCCTGGGGTGCCGGCGTCAGCGGGCCTCGAAGGGTTCCCAGGGATCGCGGCGGGATCTGGAGGACCCTTCGAGGCCTCCGCTGCGCTGCGGCACCTCAGCGTGAGGCTGCGGGCGGGATGGCGGATGAGATCCGTACAGGCTGCAGCGCGGGGGGGGCGAGCGGAGATGCGCCCCAGCCCAGCCGATCGACCGCAATCGGTATCACACCGGCAGCGCCGCCGGCGGGTCGTCCCCCAGCGCGACGATCTTGCCCGGGTTCATCAGGTCGCGCGGGTCGAGCGCCGTCTTCAGGCGCCGCATCAGGTCGAGGCCGACGGGGTCGCCGTAGAGGGCGAGTTCGTCGCGCTTGATCAGTCCGATGCCGTGCTCTGCGGCGATCGAGCCGTCGAGCTCCATGACGATGTCGTGGACGATGCGGTTGAAGCGGCCCCACTCACCGAGGAAGGCTGCCTTGTCCATGCCGACGGGCTGGCTGAGGTTGAAGTGGATGTTGCCGTCGCCGGCATGACCGAAGGCACAGACGCGCAGGCCCGGCATCGCCGCCTCGCAGGCTTCCGTCGCATGCTCGACGAAATCGGCGAGGCGCGAGAGCGGCACCGAAACGTCGTGCTTGATCGAGCCGCCCTCCGCCTTCTGCGTCTCCGGCAAGCGCTCGCGGAGCGCCCAGAGCGCGGCGTTCTGCGCCTCGCTCGCGCCGATGGTGGCATCCTGGACGAGGCCGTCTTCGATCGCGCCGGCGAGCAGCGTCTCCAGTTCGGCGGCGGTATCGGCGCCGGGTCGGGTCGAGGACAGCTCGACCAGGGCATAGGCCGCGTGGCCGCCATGGAGCGGCCGGATCATGTCCGGTGCGTGCTTCAGCACGATGTCGAGGCCGAAGCGCGGGATCACCTCGAAGGCCGTCAGGTCGCGGTCGGCGGCCCGGCTCATCCGGGAAAAGAGTTCGACGGCCGAGCGGAACGAGGCCAGCCCGACGAAGCCGACGCTGCGCGACACCGGCTTCGGAAACAGCTTCAACACCGCTGCCGTGATGATGCCGAGTGTGCCTTCCGATCCGATGAACAGATGCTTGAGATCGTAGCCGGCGTTGTTTTTTCGGAGCGCCTTCAGCCCGTTCCAGATCCGCCCGTCGGCAAGTACGACTTCGAGCCCTAGCACGAGATCGCGGGCGTTGCCGTAGGCCAGCACGGCGGTGCCGCCGGCATTGGTGGCGAGATTGCCGCCGATCCGGGCCGAGCCCTCGGCCGCATAGGACAACGGAAACAGCATCCCGGCCGCATCCGCCGCCGCCTGCACGTCGGCGAGGATCACCCCGGCTTCGACAGTGATGGCCGCGTCGCCTGGGTTCACCGCGCGGACGCGATCGAGCCGGGCCAGCGAGAGCACGATGCCGCCATAGGGCACGCCCCCGCCGACGAGCCCGGTATTGCCGCCCTGCGCCACGATCGGCACGCCGGCCTCAGCGCAGGCACGGACCGTGGCGGCGACCTCCTCGGTGCTGCCCGGCCGCACCACGGCGAGCGCCGTGCCTCGGTAGAGCCCGCGCGACTCGACGAGGGCGGGCGCCACGTCCTCGGCCGCCGTCAGGACGTGCTTTTCGCCGAGCCGGTCGCGCAGGGTTGCGAGGAGCGTTTCGGCGGTCTCAGGGGAAGGCGTCATGAGGAACGGATTGGCCGGTCGGGGATCGGCCTCTACATAGCCTGAGGCCCCGCCCTTTGCAGGATGTGTGGCCATGCGAGGGACGCTGCCATGCTCTCCGTCATCCCGAACCCGCCCCGGATCGTTCTGCCGATCGTCGGCAGCGAAGATCTGTTCCCGGTCCGCCGCGTCTACTGCGTCGGCCGCAACTACGGGGCGCATGCCCGCGAGATGGGCGCCGACCCGGATCGCGAGGAGCCGTTCTTCTTCCTGAAACCCGCCGATGCGCTGCAGATCGTCCCCTACGGCACGGTGACGGACCATCCCTATCCGCCGCGCACCGAACAATACCATTTCGAGGTCGAGCTGGTGGCGGCGCTGGCCCATGGCGGGCGCGACATCCCGGAGGCGGACGCGCTGGCCCATGTCTACGGCTACGCGGTCGGCCTCGACATGACCCGGCGCGACCTGCAGGACGAGGCCAAGCGCCAGTCGCGGCCCTGGGACCTCGGCAAGGCGGCCGACGCCTCCGGGCCGATCGGACCACTGCATCCCGCTTCCACGCTCGGTCATCCGACCCGAGGCGCGATTGGCCTCTCGGTCGACGGCCGGGAGCGCCAGAGCGGCAACCTCTCCGAGATGATCCGCTCGGTGCCGGAGCAAGTCGCGCTGCTCTCGACCTATTTCGAACTCCACCCCGGCGATGTGATTTTTACAGGGACTCCGGCCGGGGTAGGGGCCGTGTCGCGGGGCGAGACGATGACGGCGGCGATCGAGGGGTTGGGGGCGATTTCGTTGCTTGTGGTGTGAGCCGGCTTTCGGATCGAGCGCCTGATTTCCGCCCGTCATCGCGAGCGAAGCGAAGCGATCCAGAGCCACACGCACAACGCTGGTGACGCGGCCCTGGATCGCTTCGCTTCGCTCGCGATGATGAGGGGAAACTGCCAGCAGAAGCGGTCGGCTTGATTTCGCGGCGCTCCCACGCGCAAGCCTTGGCCTCCGACCGATCGGACGACCGCGTATGGCCATCAATCTCGACCGTCCCATCCTGCGCCAACTCGCCCACGGCGCCGCTCTGCTCACGCGCGGCATGACGCTCGGCGTGCGCGGTATCGCGATCGATGCCGAGAACCGGGTCTGCCTCGTCCGCCACACCTACGTGCGCGGCTGGTACCTGCCCGGCGGCGGCATCGAGCCGGGCGAGACAGCCGCCGCATCGATGGTGCGCGAGTTCCGCGAGGAGGCCGAACTGCTCGTCGAGCCGGGCTTGCCGATGCGCCTGCACGGCTTCTTCCTGAATTCCCGGCAATGGGGGCGCGACCACATCGCGGTCTACGTCGTGCCGGCCTTCACCCTGGCGCGGGCCAAGGCGCCCGACCGTGAGATCGCCGAATGCGGCTTCTTCCCGCTCGACGCGCTGCCTGCGGGCACGACACGGGGTACCCGCGCGCGGCTCGACGAGATCCGCGAGGGCCGGGCGCCGGATGGGCACTGGTAGGGGAGGGGGCGCCCAGCCCTGCGGCGTCTTAGCGAACGCCGGAACCACGGAATCAGGGTGAGGTTGCCGCAGGTCAGCGTGGAGTCGGCCTGTGAGCGACGTCGAAATCGAACCGTATACCGATCCGGCCGGTGGCTGGGGCTCGGCGAAGTCGCTGGTGGAGATCCTGACCCGCGAGGAAATCCCGGTTTCCGGCGCGGCGATGCTGCTGAAGCAGAACCAGCCCGGCGGCTTCATGTGCGTGTCCTGCGCCTGGCCGAAGCCTGCCAAGCCCGCGACGTTCGAGTATTGCGAGAACGGCGCCAAGGCGACGGCCTGGGAGCAGACCCGCAAGCGCGTCGGCCCCGATTTCTTCGCGAAGCATACGATCGCCGAGCTGCTGACGTGGACGGATTTCGACCTGGAGACGCAGGGGCGGCTCACCCATCCCCTGCGCTACGATCCAGCGAGCGACCGCTACGCACCGGTCTCGTGGGACGAGGCCTTTTCCGAGATCGGCCGCGAGCTGCGTGGTCTCGATCCGAAATCGGTGGTCTACTATTCGTCGGGCCGGGCCTCGCTCGAGACCTCGTACATGTACGGGCTGTTTGCGCGGCTCTACGGCAACAACAACCTGCCCGACTCCTCCAACATGTGCCATGAGCCGACCTCGATCGGCCTGAAGGCCTCGATCGGCGTGCCGGTGGGTACGACGGTGCTGGAGGATTTCGAGACCACCGACTGCATCCTGTTCTTCGGCCAGAACGTCGGCTCGAACGCGCCGCGGATGCTGCACCCGCTGCAGGACGCGCGGCGGCGCAAGGTGCCGATCATCACCTTCAACCCCCTGCGCGAGCGCGGGCTGGAGCGCTTCACCAATCCGCAATCGCCGGTGGAGATGCTCACGAAGTCGTCCACGCAGATCTCGACGCAGTATCATCAGGTCAAGGCGGGCGGCGACATCGCGGCCATCATCGGGATGTGCAAGGCGCTGTTCGCGGCGGACCGCGAGGCGCAGGCGCTAGGGCGACCTCGCATCCTCGACGTCGCCTTCATCGCCGAGCACACCCACGGCTTGGACGAGTTCGTCGCCTTCTGTGATGGGCAGGACTGGTCCGTGCTGGAAAAGCGGTCCGGCCTCAAGCGCGCCGCTCTCGAAGATGCCGCCGTGGCCTACGCCCGTGCGAAACGGGTGATCGGCATCTACGGCATGGGGCTGACGCAGCACCGCAAGGGCACCGAGACGGTGCAGATGCTCGTCAACCTGATGTTGTTGCGCGGCAATATCGGGAAGCCGGGTGCGGGACTCTGCCCGGTGCGTGGCCATTCGAACGTGCAGGGCCAGCGCACCGTCGGCATCTCCGAAAAGCCCGAACAGGTGCCCCTCGACCGGCTCGCCGAGATGTATGCCTTCGCGCCGCCTCGTGAGAAGGGGATGAACACCGTCGAGACCTGCGAGGGCATCATCGCCGGGACGGTGAAGGCCTTCATCGGGCTGGGCGGGAATTTCGTGCGCGCAATTCCCGATACGGAGCGGATGGAAGAGGCTTGGCGCGGCATGCGCCTGACCGTGCAGATCGCAACGAAACTCAACCGCTCGCACCTCGTCAACGGCACGGTCGCCTACCTGCTGCCCTGCCTCGGACGCATCGAGATCGACGAACAGGCTGGCGGCCAACAGGCGGTCTCGATGGAGGATTCGACCTCGTGCTTCCACGGCTCCATCGGCGTAACCAAGCCCGTCAGCGACCACGTCCGCTCCGAGCCGTGGATCGTCGCCGGCATCGCCAAGGCGACGCTCGACCCGAACCCGAAGGTCGATTGGGATGCCTGGGTCGGCGACTATGCCAGGGTGCGCGACGCGATCGAGGCGACCTATCCGAAGGTGTTCAAGGACTTCAACGCCCGCCTGTTCGAGCCCGGCGGCAACCACAAGCCCCTCGCCGCGCGCGAGCGCCGCTGGGAAACGGAAACCGGCAAGGCCAATTTCGTCGTGCCGGAAGGCCTCGACGAGGACCCCGACATGCCGGCCCGGCACGCGGACGTGCTCGACCTCATTACGCTACGCTCGAACGACCAGTTCAACACCACCGTCTACGGCTACCACGACCGGTTTCGCGGTGTGAAAGGCACGCGGGCGATCCTATTCATGAATGTGGCCGACATCGCCAGGCTCGACCTCACCGATGGCGCCAGCGTCGACGTCGTTACGGAGTCTCCGGACCGTCATGTGCGTCGGGTGAGGGGCCTCAGAGTCGTGGCGTACGACATTCCTGCGGGCAATTGCGGTGGATACTATCCTGAGTTGAATGTCTTGATCCCGCTCTCGCACCACGACGAGCAGGCCAAGACGCCGGCGGCAAAAGCGATCCCCGTTCGTGTCGCCAAGTCCGCGCAGGCTGCCGGAGCCGATTGAGCGGCGCAGGGCTGCACGGCCCTCGACGCCGGGCGCGGATGGTCCATATTCGATGTCATGGACCGGAAGCACACGGACCCGAACGACGCGGCTCACGCTCGACGCCAAGTGGTGATCGATCGCATGCTGAGCGATGCCCTCAAGGGCGCGAGCCGACATGCCCTGCCGAGCCACGACGCGCTGCCGGTCGATATCCGCCGCACGGTCGACCGCCTGCTCGCTAAGGCCGATGCCGAGCGTCGGACAGCGCTGACCTACGACGATCTCGAAGAGGCACTGCCTCCACGCGACGTGACGGCCGAGGACCTCGAGGCGATCTTCTGGGTGCTGGCCGAGTATGGGATCGAAGTCGACGAGGGGTGATCTCGGTCGGCTCTGCAACGGAACGCCCGTCTTCAACCTCGCCACCCCGGGAAAAGCTCTCTATAAGCCGCGCTTTCGGCGCGGGGACCAAGTCCGCGCCCTTGCACGAGAGGTGTGCGGAGTACGGTCATGGCCGAGCGGTGGACCCCGAAAAGCTGGCGCAACCTGCCGATACAGCAGGTGCCGTCCTATCCGGATGCAGGCGCGCTCCAGGCCGTCGAGGCGCAGATCGCGAGCTTTCCGCCGCTGGTTTTTGCCGGTGAGGCACGCAAGCTGAAGGCGTCGCTCGCCCGCGTCGCTGCAGGCGAAGCGTTCCTGCTGCAGGGCGGCGACTGCGCCGAGAGCTTCGACGAGCACTCCGCCGACACCATCCGCGATTTCTTCCGCGTCTTCCTGCAGATGGCGATGGTGCTGACCTATGCCGGCGGCTCGCCGGTGGTGAAGGTCGGGCGTATTGCAGGCCAGTTCGCGAAGCCGCGCTCGTCGCCGACCGAGACGCTCGACAGCGTTTCGCTGCCGAGCTACCGCGGCGACATCGTCAATGGCATCGCCTTCACGGACGAGGCCCGCACGCCCGATCCACGCCGTCAGGTCGAGGCCTATCGGCAATCGGCGGCAACCTTGAACCTGCTGCGCGCCTTTGCCACCGGCGGCTATGCCAACCTCGAAAACGCGCATCGCTGGATGCTTGGTTTCGTGAAGGACAGCCCGCAATCCTCCCGCTACGCCGACGTCGCCGGCCGGATGTCCGACGCGCTCGACTTCATGCGGGCGATCGGCATCAACCCGGAAACGCACCAGGAGGTGCGCACCACCGATTTCTACACCAGCCACGAGGCTCTGCTGCTCGGCTACGAGGAGGCGCTGACCCGCGTGGATTCGACGAGCGGCGACTGGTACGCCACGTCGGGCCACATGCTCTGGATCGGCGACCGCACCCGCCAGCCCGACCATGCCCATGTCGAGTACGCCCGCGGCATCCGAAACCCGATCGGCCTGAAATGCGGGCCGTCGATGAGCGCCGACGGCCTCATCCGGCTGATCGATCTGCTCAACCCGAACGAGGAGCCCGGCCGCCTCAGCCTGATCTGCCGCTTCGGCGCGGAGAAGGTCGGCGACCACCTGCCGGCACTGATCCGGGCGGTCGAGCGCGAGGGCCGCAAGGTCGCCTGGATCTGCGACCCGATGCACGGCAACACCATCTCGGCCGGCCGCTACAAGACGCGGCCGTTCGATCGGGTGATGCAGGAGATCGAAGCGTTCTTCGGCGTGCATCGTGCGGAAGGCACCATCGCCGGCGGCATCCACCTGGAGATGACAGGCAAGGACGTCACCGAATGCACCGGGGGCGCCCGCGCGCTCACGGCGGACGATCTGCAGGACCGCTACCACACCTATTGCGACCCGCGGCTCAACGCGGAACAGGCACTGGAAGTGGCGTTCCTGACGGCCGAACTCGTCAAGCGCGAGCGCGCCGAGATCGAACGCCCCCGCCTCGACGCCGCTGAATGATCGTCTGAGTGTCGGCCGTCGCGGGCCTTCACAGGCCCGCGACGGCCGCAGTGCTGATCAGTGCAGCCAGGGCGTGAAAAAGTAGATCAGCAGGATCACCGGAATCGGGATCCCGATCAGCCACAGAAGACCACCCTTCAACATCGCATCGACTCCTGACGAAAACTTCGCCTGAAACGATCCAAGGCAGATTGTCGTTCCTCGAATTCGTTGTGTGATCACGCAGCCTGCGCGACATCGCCCGCGCCGTTCCACTTTTCGAGAAGCCCTGCGATCTGCGATACCGGGACAGGCCGGCTGAACAGATAGCCCTGCGCTTCGTCGCAGCCCTCGGCACGCAGCCGGGCAAGCTGGTCCTCGGTCTCGACGCCTTCGGCCGTCATGGTCATGCCGAGATTGGTTCCGAGGCTGATCACGGCCTGCACGATGAAGCCCGACCCGTTCTCCACCGTGAGATCGCGGATGAAGGACTGGTCGATCTTCATCTTGTCGAAGGGGAAGCTGCGCAGGTAGCTCAGTGAAGAATAGCCGGTTCCGAAATCGTCCATCGCGATGCGTGTGCCCATGGCCCGCAACGCGTGCAGGATGGCGACCGTCGCCCCGCGATTGGCAAGCAGCACGGTCTCGGTGATCTCCAGTTCGAGCCTCTGCGCGGCGAGCCCGGTCTCGGCCAGCGCCTCGCGGACGGTGCTGATGAGCTGCGCGGAGCGGAACTGGGCCGGCGAGACGTTGACCGCGATCTTGAGGTTGCCGGGCCAGCGGCTCGCTTCGGCGCAGGCCTGGCGCAGCACCCATTCGCCGAGCGGCACGATCAGACCGATCTCCTCGGCCAGCGGCACGAACTCCACCGGCGAGACCGGTCCGCGGGTCGGATGGGTCCAGCGCAACAGGGCTTCGAAGCCGCTGATCCGGTCCCGCGACAGGTCGTAGATCGGCTGGTAATGCAGTTCGAAAGCCTGTGCCGCGACGGCGGCGCGCAGGTCGATCTCGAGCAGGCGGCGCGCCTGGAGGCGGTCGTCCATCTCCGCCTCGAAGAAGCGGAACACGCCGCGACCGTCGCCCTTCGACTTGTAGAGTGCGACGTCGGCGTTCTTGAGGAGGCTGTCGGGCGCCATCCCGTCGGTGGGGGCGAGCGCGATGCCGATACTGACGCCGATCGTGACCGAATGCTCGGCCAGCTCGTAGGGGGCGCTGACGACCTCGATGATGCGCTGGGCGAGCACTGCCGCGTCCTCGGCCGTTTCGACCCCCGCCTGCACGATCGCGAATTCGTCGCCTCCGAGCCGCGCCACGGTATCGACCTCGCGCAGGCAGGCGGTCAGGCGGTGGGCGACGGCACGCAGCAACTCGTCTCCGACCGCGTGGCCGAGCGTGTCGTTGATCTGTTTGAAATTGTCGAGGTCCAGGCAATGGACGCCGAAGCCCGCCTCCCGGCTCGCCTGGGTGATCGCACCCTCGATGCGCTCCGCCAGGAGAACCCGGTTCGGAAGATCGGTCAGGCCATCGTGGCGTGCCATGTAGGCGATGCGCGACTCGGCATGCCAGCGTTCGGTCACATCGTCATAGGTAGCGACGAACCCGCCCTCCGCAGTCTCGCCGACATTGATCTGGACGATACGGCCCCCGGCGAGCTCCTGGAAGTTGTCGCCTGTGTCGCTCGTGGCGAGAACGCGTCCGGCTTCGTCGAGCAGTTCGGAAAGCGTGCTGCCCGGGTGGTTGCCGGCCGCCATGCTGCGTTCGAGTATCTCCGTCGCGGTCGTGCCGGCCTGGAGCGAGCCGGGTTCGTGGTTGTAGATCTCCTCGTAGCGCCGGTTGGCGACGACGAGGCGATGCGCGGCGTCGTAGAGGCAGAGGCCCTGCGACATCGAATCGAGTGCGGTGCGCAGGCTGTCGGCAATCGCTTCCGCGCCGGCGTCACGGTGCTTTCGATCGCTGACGTCGCCGAAAACGATCAGGGCTCCACCGTCCGGCATCGGGCTGCGGCTGACGCGCAGCCAGCGCCCGCCGGCAAGGCCGATATCGGCCTCGCCGGCTTGGAGGTCGCCGTGGGGCACGAAAGACAGGGCGGACTCCGCCGGTTCGCCGGGCCGAAGCGCGTCCGCCGGGATGCCGATCAGTGCGGCAGCGGAGGGGTTGGCGTAGACGACGCGATGATCCCGGCCGAGGACGACGATTCCGTCCCGCGCAATGTCGAGGACGTCCTTGAGTCGGTTTTCGGCGGCGATCGGATGCGTCGCCTTCGCTGCCGCCTCGGCATTCTTCCTTTGAGGGATGGCGACAGGGGCACGGCCGACGCGGAAGGCGACGAGCCATGCGAGCAGCGCGATCCAAACCGCGGCGGCCGCTACGACGGCCGCAATCATCCGGATTCGTGCGGCGACGGCGCCTTCCGCCGTCTTGCGTGACAGGAGGCCCTGCTTCTCCGTCGCACCGGCGAGCTGAGCGATCTGCGCGTGTGCGCCATCCGCAAGACGCTCGCGCTCGGCCGTTCGGTCTTGCTCGCCGGACGCCACCCAAATGGCATCATGCCAGATGTTCACTGCGTCCTGTGCGGAGACCGCCGCCTGGCTCACCCGTACGGCGCGGGTGCGAGCGGCGATGACGCCGAGATTGGCCGTGAGGGTTCGATGCCGTGCGGCGATCCCGCTCGCGATCTGCGCCCGCTCGTCGGGGTTGGTCGCGATCCGCGCCCGCAGATGGTCGATCTGCAGATGAGAGAGATCGGATGCCGCGGTGCGGACCTCGTCGAGGGCCTTCAACGAATCGGCGTAGTTTCGCGCGACGACCTGTTCCGCTTCGCGCAGGCCGCCTGTCGCCCAAGCGATGAACAGGACGAGTCCCAGACACGACGCGAGGAGCGCGAACGGCATCGATGCACGGTGCCACGACGCCCGCGCGCCGATGCCTCGTGGCGTCTCGATCGGCCGTGTCGGTTCCGTTTCCTGCATCGTCGTGGACCGGGATCGCTGCTCTGCAGACCGGACCGTATCCTGCGACGCGTTAAAGCTGATTTATGATAATTCAGCCTTTCTGCGGATACCGCGCCCGATTGCCTGGAAATCGATCACAGCCGGCCACGTTTCGTGTCGCGCCCCCTCGGGGCGAACGGGTATCCATCGTTCGGGGCAGACCTCAGGGCCGCTGGTTTCTGTCCGTTGCGGGCTTCGCCGGCTCGGCTGCGCAAATGCCCTGCAACGTTTGCCAGTCGTCCTCGGAGAGCACCTGCCGTCCTTGTGGTTTCTCACCCGCCAGGTCGCGGATCTTCACAGCGCGATCCCTCGTATAAGGGTGACTGCGCAGAAAGCCGGTCGGCGAGGCCTCCGTGTCGGCATCGGAATCGATGCGCTCCAGGACCGCGGCGAGGGCCGCGCCGTCGCCGCCGGCGCGCGCCAGCATCGCGACGCCGTAGGCGTCGGCTGCGCGCTCGGCATCGCGCGAATAGCCCGCCGAGATCGCTGCCTGTCCGACGCCGACGATCACCGTCGAGCCGGTGAGGTCGCCGAGGATCAGGCTCAGCAGGAACGAGACGCCGCCGGCGGTGATGACCGCACGCGTCGGGTCGCGGGCCGCCACGTGCCCGAACTCGTGGGCCAGAATGCCGGCGAACTCGTCGGGGGTCTTCGACTTGGCGAGGATGTCCGACAGAACGATCACCCGGGCGTCGGGCAGCGTCAGCGCGTTGGCGACCGCGTGCCGGCGTATGCTGACGACGGGGTCGCCCGGCAGGCCGGCGCCCTCGGTCATACGCGCGACGAGGCGGTCGAGCACGGACTTCGCCGCCGGCTCCGCGCAGAGTGGCGGATCGCCGAGAAGGGACACGATCTGCCCGTCGACGGCGAGGCCGAAGCGCATCTCGACCGGCTGCGGCACTAGGGGCGCAAGGATGCCGGCGGCGACCGGAACGCCGTAGATCGCCGCGAGCAGCACCGACACGCCCGCCGCGATCGACCAGAGCACGAGGCGCAGCACCCCGCCGCGCTTCTCGTCGTCGACGCGGAGATCGGGACAGCGCGCCGCCAGCGCCGCTGCCAGCGCCTGATGGGTGAACTCGACCCGGATCGGGCTGCCGGCGACGCCGATCCGCATCGTCGGCGGTTCGGTCTCGCCGGCTCGGATGTCGAACAGGCTCCAATCCTCGCGGATCCCGGCGCCTGTGATCTCGAGCCGCTCGCCGAGATGGATGGTGACCGGATTCGGTCGGGCACTCCGCCCGTCGAAGAGGGTTCCCGTCGCAACGATGGCCTCGGCCGGCACGGTCATCGGCAGCGTGCCGCCCCGGCCGGACCTGAACGGCCGGGCAACCGCCTCGAACATGCTGCCTTTTCACGCAAACAGCAGCATGCTCTAGGGCCTTGGTTTCGCGTGATGGTTTCGGAAAACCGGTCTCCACCTTCCCGCACCATGCTCTAGAACCCGATTTCGAGGGCGCCGCCGACGTCGAGGGCGTCGGCCAAGCCCTCGTTGAGTCCGCTGGCGGTGCGCCGGGAGGAGGCCAGCACGGCGTCGAGGGCCTGGACGTTCTCGATGGTCGTGGTGTCGGTCACCGCCCGCCAGAGACGCACGGTGATCACCCGAACGTACAGCACCGCGAAGAGCAGCAGGCTGCCGAGATAGGCGACGACCATCCCGACCACGAGGAGCGCCTGCGCGCCGGTGCCGAGACCGCTCGTCTGGATCAGATACGCGCTGCCGCCGAGCACGATGCCGATCGCCGCGAGGTAGCCGAGGATCGACAGCATGTAGACGATGTATGGCCAGTAGAACTGCCGCGCCTTCAGCGTCGAGTGCAGGCATGCCGTACCGAGCGCCGCGGCGTTCATGAAGGCGCGGGTCTCGCGGGCCCGGTAATAGGGGATCAGGAACAGCGCCAGGGGAATGAAGATCGCGGCGACGATCGCGACCACGCCGCCGTAGATGGCGAGCGGAGTGCCGGCATAGTCCGGGTTGAAGACGAACTTTCCAGGCTTGCCCGGGTCGGCGATCATCAGATCCGCGGGAATCGAAAAGTCGTTGGCGACGAGAAGGGCGAGGATGCTGGCGAAGAGCGGGCCGAGGGCGACCAGATAGAACAGAAGCCACGGCTTCAGGATCATGCCGCCGCGCGCCGTCGAGGTCATGCGGCTCTCGCCGACGAGGGTGTGGTTGATCCGGTATCGCTCCAGACTCGCGCGCATCCAGGGAAAGGCGATTCCGAGGGTGACGAGCGTCAGGAGCCACCAGCCGGTCGCGAGCCCGACATAGGCGAGCGCCGAGCCGTCCTGTCCGAGCCGGATGCCGCGCCAGAAGGTGCGTGAGGCCCGGTAGCGGCGTCCCCGAAAGATCGCGTACTGGCCGAGCAGGAACAGGAACACGAAGGTGATCGGGCCGGCGACGGGCGCGAGCGGCGGATAGGCGAAGCCGAGCGCGAACAGCACGATGTAGATCGGCACGAGGATGGCCAGCGCCACCAGGAAGCCGAGAAACAGCTCCTTGCCGCGGCCGGTATATTCGCCGGGCGAACCCGCCACGATCGTGCGGCTCCAGAAGTAGCGCCGCAGGTTGGTGATGTACCAGAAGCGGTAGATGCCGAAGGTCGCGAGCGAGAGCAGGAAGCCCTTCACCGCGATCCCGGTCAGGCCCTTGGCCTGTCGATCGAACACGACCGTGCCCGGCCGTGCCGGCACCGCACCCACTGCATTCATATTCGACAGGCCCCCGCGTCTTACCGTCACGATAGCCGGGGCGGGCGCGGATGCACGTGCAAAGTCGACGAGGCGTCGTCCCGTTCACGTCGAACGCCGCGACAGGTCGATGAAGAGATCGCCGGAACGCGGCAACGGGCGCCCACCCGGACCCACTCCGTCATGGCAGAACGGCCGGCCGTGGCTCGAGGCTAGATTCGCCCGGCGTGCGGAGCACTTTGGAGTGGCTGGACCGTCGCTGGCTATCAGGCCCTCAGCAACACCGAAAGCCGCTCTTGTTGCCGACGCCGAAGCGAGCGTTTTCGCGGTTTCGAAAAAACTCGCGCTCGGTCATCGGCGGCAGGTCCGGATGGGTCTTGGCGATGTGCGCGACGTAGGCGCCGTAGTCGCCCTGTCCGATCATGAGGCGCGCGCCGTCGCAGACGCATTTCCCGAAGGTCTTGAGCCGGGTGCGGAGATCCTGCGATGGCGCGGCCATGGTCCTCACTCCGCCGGGGCGAGCTTCGGATCGGCCTCGAGGGCCGTCCAGCGGTCGGCGCGGTAGGCCTTGACGCAGGCCTTGATGCCGAAGGCGGCGATGGCGACGACGAGGCCGACGAACAGGACCGCAAGGGCCGCATCGATGCGGTTGTTCAGCACGATCTGGTGCATCTGGTCCATGTTCTTGGCCGGCCCCAGCACCTTGCCCTCGGCGATCGCGTTCGAGAACCGCTCGGCCTGGGCCAGGAAGCCGATCTTCGGGTCGGCGGAGAAGATCTTCTGCCAGCCGGCCGTCAGGGTGCAGATGCAGAGCCAGACCGTGGGGATGACCGTGACGAAGGCGTAGCGCTCGCGCTTCATCTTGAAGATCACCACGGTGGCCAGCGTCAGCGCAACGGCCGCGAGCATCTGGTTCGAGATGCCGAAGAGCGGCCAGAGCGTGTTGATGCCCCCGAGCGGATCGGTGACGCCCTGGTAGAGGAAGTAGCCCCAGGCCGCGACGCAGAGCCCGGTGGCCAGGATGCTCGGGACCCAGGCGCTGGTGTTCTTGAAGGTCGGCGAGATCAGTCCCAGCAGATCCTGCAGCATGAACCGCCCGGCACGCGTGCCGGCGTCGACCGCGGTCAGGATGAACAGGGCCTCGAACAGGATCGCGAAATGGTACCAGAACGCCATCATCGCCTTGCCGCCGATGGCGGAGGAGATGATGTGCGCCATGCCCACCGCGAGGGTCGGCGCGCCGCCGGCGCGGGAGATGATCGTGGTCTCGCCGACATCCTTGGCGGTCTGCGTGATCGCCTCAGGCGTGATCGTGAATGCCGGATCGAGCTTGGTGACGGCGGCCGCCGCGCTCTCGGCCGTGGTGCCGATGAGGGCGGCGGGCGAGTTCATGGTGAAGTAGATGCCGGGCTCGATCACGGTCGCCGCGACGAGGGCCATGATCGCGACGAAGCTCTCCATGAGCATGCCGCCATAACCGATGAAGCGGGCATGGCTCTCGTTGTCGATGAGCTTCGGCGTGGTGCCCGACGAGATCAGGGCGTGGAAGCCGGAGACCGCGCCGCAGGCGATGGTGATGAACAGGAACGGGAACAGCGTGCCCGCCCAGACCGGGCCGGTGCCGTCGACGAACTTGGTCACCGCCGGCATCTGCATGTGCGGCGCGACGACGGCGATGCCGAGCGCGAGGCCGACGATGGTGCCGATCTTGAGGAAGGTCGAGAGGTAGTCGCGCGGGGCGAGCAGTAGCCAGACCGGCAGGATCGAGGCGACGAAGCCGTAGCCGATCAGCATCCAGGTCAGCTGCGTCCCGGTGAAGGTGAACAGCGGCTGCCAGAACGGGTCCTCGGCGATGTGGCCGCCGTAGACGATGGCCAGCATCAGCAGCACGAAGCCGACGATCGAGACCTCGCCGACCTTACCCGGCCGGATGTAGCGCGCGTAGACGCCCATCAGCATGGCGATCGGGATCGTCGCCGCGACCGTGAAGGTGCCCCACGGGCTGTCGGCGAGCGCCTTGACCACGATCAGCGCCAGCACGGCGAGCAGGATGATCATGATCATGAAGGTGCCGAACAGGGCGATCACGCCGGGGATCACCCCGAGTTCGGCCCGGATGAGTTCGCCGAGCGAGCGCCCGTCGCGACGCATCGAGATGAACAGGATCATGAAGTCCTGCACCGCGCCCGCCAGCACCACGCCGGCCAGGATCCAGAGCATGCCGGGCAGGTAGCCCATCTGCGCCGCGAGCACCGGGCCGACGAGGGGGCCGGCGCCCGCGATGGCCGCGAAATGGTGGCCGAACAGCACGGTCTTGTTGGTGGGGACGTAGTCGAGCCCGTCGTTGTGGATGTGGGCGGGTGTCCGCCGCTTCGGATCGAGCTGCATCACCTTCTCGGAGATGAACAGCGAATAGTAGCGATAGGCGATCAGGTAGACGCAGACCGCGGCCACCACGATCCAGAGGGCGTTGATCGACTCGCCCCTCTGCGTGGCCACGATGGCGAGCGCCGCAGCGCCCAGAGCTCCGACCAGGGCCCAGGGCCCATGCTTCTGTACCGCGCCCATCGACGCCTCTCCCAGCTGGGCCGAATTCTTGATTTAGTCGGCCTTCACTGTCGTTCTAACCGGTCTGCAAAAGAATTCCAGTTGCGCGTGCGCCTCACTCGCACGGTGCGAACAGCCCATTCAATCGAGCACGATCACGCGGTTCGGAAGTTCGTTGCGGTTCGGTCCGGCCGGCAACTCGACGGCCAGGACCGTGCCGACGCGCGCGACGGCGGCGACGAGGCCGGGACCGAGTGCGCCGCGCCCCGCCGACGCCGCGAGATCGCCGATGATGGCGGTCCAGGTCGTGTCCGGAACGCGTGCGCGCACGGCATCGTCGGCGACGATCTCGGCATGGTGTTCGGCGAGCGCCAGGTAGATCAGCACGCCGGTGCGCGCCTGCGTGCCGGTGAAGCCGCGGGCGCCGAACTCGCGACAGGCGGCCGCCCGCACGCGGTCCCGGCGGATCGCCGGCGGTACCAGACGGATGCGCAGGCGGTCGTCGAGTCCGATCAGGAGCGCGGCCAGGGCCACCGCAGCCTGGATCGCGGCGATGGTCGCGGCGGAGAGCGTCGTCAGCGCGATCAGCGGCCAGGGCGCAGCCAAGCCCATCAGGAGCGCGAAGACGGGTCCAGCCGAGCGGTAGAGGCCGGAACGGGCGGCGACGATCACGACGATCTCGCCGCTCGTCACGGATTCCGCCTGCGCGATGGCGGCCGCGACGGCGGCGCGCTCGTCGCGGCTGAGGGGAGGGCGGCTACCAGTCACCGGAAGCACCTCCGCCGCCGGACGATCCGCCGCCGCCCGAGAACCCGCCATCGGAGAAGCCGCCGCCCCCGGAGAACCCGCCGCTCCAACCGCCGGAGGAGGGCATCGGAAACACGACCATCCCGCCGCGTCCCCGCCTGCGCCCGCCGGAGCCGCCGCCGCTCGAGTTCATCCGCCAGACGACGATGACGAGGAACAGGATCACGACGATCCAGAACACGACCTCGATGCCGTTCACCGCATCGCTGCGCACCGGTGCGCGGCGCTGCCATTGCTCGGCATCGCCTGCCATGATCGAGAGGATCGCATCCGCGCCGGCCTCGATGCCGCCGGGGATGTCGCCCTGCTTGAACTTCGGGACGATCGCCGTGGTGATGATCACCTTCGAGACCGCGTCGGTGATCGCGCCCTCCAGGCCGTAGCCGACCTCGATGCGGACCTTGCGGTCGTTCGGGGCGACCAGCAGCAGCGCACCGTTGTTCCGCTTGGCCTCGCCGAGCTTCCAGGCACGAAACAGCCGGTTGGCGTAATCCTCGACGGTCAGGCCCTGCAGGTTCGATACGGTGGCGACGACGAGCTGGTCGCCGCTCTTGTCCTCGTGTGCCTTGAGTTTTTCGGTGAGTCGCTGGCGGATTTCCGGTGGGAGAACGCCGGCTGCGTCCGTCACCCGGCCATTTAGAGGCGGGAACGGCGGCTCGGCCGCGTGGGCGAGTCCGCTGAAGACGAGAAAGAACAGCGCTGCGAGCGGTGCAAGGAGACGCGTCCCGAATTGGGCGGCCGAATTCTTGCGCGTCTGCTTGGATGGGGCTGGGCTGGCGCTCTGCCACGTCTGCATCGACCTGCTCGACATCATCTCCGTCATTCCGGGGCCGCGAAGCGGAACCCGGAACCCACGACTGGGCGCCACGTGTCGGGTGGACCCCGGATTCTCGCCTGTGGCGAGCCCCGGGGAGACGGAGTGAGGCTTCAATTCCGTCGGTCCGGAGTTGGCGAAGTCCTAGAACTTCACGTTCGGCGGCTTCTCCGAGTTCGGCGTGGCCGTGAACGTCTCCATCGGCTTTGAGTCCGGATAGAAGAACGAGGCGATCCAGCGGCCCGGAATCGTGCGGATCTCGGTGTTGTAGGCCCGGACCGCCCCGATGTAGTCGCGGCGCGCGACGGCGATGCGGTTCTCGGTGCCCTCGAGCTGCGATTGCAGCGCCAGGAAGTTCTGGTTCGACTTCAGGTCGGGATAGGCCTCGACGGTGGCGAGCAGCCGGCCGAGCGCGCCGGAGAGCTGGTTCTGCGCGTCCTGGAACTGCTTGAACTTTTCCGGATCGCTGACGGTGGAGGCGTCGACCTGCACGCTCGTCGCCTTGGCCCGCGCCTCGACGACCTTGGTCAGGGTGTCCTGCTCCTGCTTGGCGTAGCCCTTCACCGTCTCGACGAGGTTCGGGATCAGGTCGGCCCGGCGCTGATACTGGTTCTGGACCTCGCTCCAAGAGGACTTGGCCTGCTCCTCCAGCGTCGGTACCCGGTTGATCGCGCCGCAGCCGGACAAGCATGTCGCGAACAGCATCGCCAGAAGCGCACCGACGATGCGTGCAGCCACGGGGGACCGCGGCGGGCTTGCGAAGACCGAACCCTGACGCATCGACGATCTCCTGAACCGGTTTCGGGACGGCGCTTCGCGGCTTTCCGGGATAAAACCTGCGATCGGACCATACACCGGGCAGACCGGCGCTGGACTGCCGACGCAGGTCTGCTCAGTGTCGTTGCCGTCTGCGCGCCGAAATCTGACGCGCGGCCGGCGAAGCGTGACATGGGAACGCGCCCGTCCGACGGAAAGGGTGCGGATGCGCTCGCACCATTCACCGCCCCGGTTGACAAGGAGCAGCGGTTGGTAGCGCTGTGCCGCCATGGAAGTACCGTTCTCCGGCGTGGCGAAGCCCCGGGTCGCGATCACCTACTGCACGCAGTGCCGTTGGCTGCTGCGGGCGGGCTGGATGGCGCAGGAGCTGTTGTCGACCTTCGGCGAAAGCCTCGGCGAGGTCGCCCTCGTCCCGGGGCGAGGAGGTGTCTTCTCCATCGTGGTGGACGGCGAGACGGTCTGGGAGCGGGTGCGCGATGGCGGCTTCCCCGACGTCAAGGCGCTCAAGCAGCGGGTCCGCGATCGCATCGATCCGGGCCGCGACCTCGGCCATGTCGACGGCGCCGCAGCGGCGAGCGACGGGCAGGACCGGGCGTGATCCGGCGCTCGGCGATGAGGGTCGGCGGTGATGCACGGCATGCGACCTGAGACCGGGGCAACGGCGACCGGCGAACGGCCCCGCGAGCGGCGGTGGACGATGATCCGGCGCGTCCTGGCGCGACTCGACGAGCGCGGCTTCTCAACGCAATTCTACCTGATCATGCTGGTGATCGCGCTGATCGGGCCCGGCCTGATCTTCACCGCGATCCTGCTCGCCCGCTACGCCGCGACCGAGCGCGCGCGGTTCGAACAGGATGCCCGGGAGAACGTCCGCGGCATCTCGCTCGCCATCGAGCGCGACACCGCCGGGCTCGTCGCCGGGCTGCAGACGCTCGCGACGTCGCCCCGGCTACGCAACGGTGAATTCGAGAGCTTCGACGCCCAGGCCCGGCTGGTGCGCGACACGATCGGCCTCGAGATCGTGCTGCGCCGCCCCGACGGCCAGCAGGTCGTGAACACGGCGCTCAAGCCCGGCGCACCGCTGCCCAACACCCCGATGCCGTTCGACGACGAGATCGCCGGCGGCATCCAGCGCTCGGTGGTCACCGGCTATCTCGGCGCTGCGGACCCGTCGGGGGCGACCTACGCCATCGCCGTGGCGGTGAAGCTCGACAGCGGGGTGAAGTTCATCCTGAGCTATTCGGTGCCGCTGAGCCGTCTCGATGCCATCCTCGTCCGCGATCACGTCGAGGGCTGGGCCACCGGCGTGTCCGACCGCGACGGTACCGTGCTGTCGCGGGTGCCGGAGCTCTCGGGCACGGTCGGCCGCCCGCGGCTCGCGACCCTGCGCCAGCGCATCACCGAGACGCCCGGCGTCTGGGAGGGCAAGGACCGGGCATTCAAGCCGGTGACCGTCGTCGAGGAACGCTCGCGCTTCAGCGGATGGACGGTGGCGGCCAGTATCCCCCAGCATCTCGTGGAAGCGCGCCTGCGCCGCTGGATCTGGGCCTTCGGCGGCTTCGGCCTGCTCGTGCTCGCCACCTCGTCGGCCCTCGCCGTGCATCTCTGGTCCCGGGTCTCGCGGCCGCTGCGCCAGCTCGCGGCCACGGGACCGGCCCTGTCGCGGGGTCAGGCGATCCCGCGCATTTCCTCGCCGATCCACGAGATCCGCCGCCTCGGCGACGTGCTGGCCGACGCCTCCCTGCGTCTGCGCACGCGTAGCGAGGAACGCGACCGGGCGCTCGCCGACACCCAACGCGGGCTCTCGGCGCTGCGCGAGAGCGAGGCCCGCTTCCGGCTCGTCGCCGATTCCGCGCCGGCGCTGATCTGGATGACCGACGAGAACGGCGAGATCGTCTTCGCCAACATGCATTTCGACCAGCTCTTCGGCCGGCCCTATGCCGAGATGTCGGGCGACGGCTGGCACAAGATCATTCATCCGCCGGACCTGCCGGCGTTCGCGGCTCTGTTCGAAGAGGCCGTCGAGCATCGGCAGCCGTTCAAGGCCGAGATGCGCGTGATCGACCGCAACGGCGGCGTGCGGTGGCTGCGTTGCGAAGGCGTCCCGCGTCTCGACGAGACCGGCGGGTTCCTCGGCTTCACCGGCTGCAACATCGACATCACCGATGCCAAGCGCGCCGAAGAGCATCTCATGCTGCTCATCAACGAACTGAATCACCGCGTGAAGAACACGCTCGCCACCGTCCAGTCGATCGCGCAGCAATCGTTGCGCGGCCTCGAAGGCGAGGAGGCCGAGGCCGCGCGGGGGGCGTTCGAGAATCGCCTTCTGGCGCTCGCACGGGTGCACGACGTGCTGACCCGCGAGAACTGGGAGGGTGCCGAGATGGGCGCCGTGGTCGCCGACGCGATCCGTCCTCTCGACGGCGGCGCGCAGACGTCGCGCTTCTCGGTGTCGGGGCCGCCGCTGCGACTGCCGCCCCGCCTCGCCCTGTCGATCGCCATGGCTCTGCACGAGCTCGGCACCAACGCCGTGAAGTACGGCGCCCTGTCCAACGACTGCGGCAAGATCGGCATCGCCTGGACGGTGCAGCGCGGCGCCGCGATTCGCCTGAGCCTGCGCTGGAGCGAGAGCGGCGGCCCGCCGG
>NZ_BJZT01000012.1 GCF_007992175.1 Methylobacterium haplocladii
GGCCCGCCGGTCCGGCGTCCCACCCGCACGGGGTTCGGCTCGCGCCTGATCGAGCGCAGCCTCGCCCGCGAATTGGAGGGCGAGGTCGCGTTGCACTACGAGCCCGGCGGCGTCGTCTGCACCATCGATGCGCCGGTGCCCGTCCCGGGCATGCTCGAACGCAGGGGCGGTACTGCGCTTCCGCGCCCCCCGGACATGCTGCCGCCGCCGGAATCCGGCGTCAGCTGAAGCTCGCCGGATCGGGGCCGATCCGTCCGCTGGACCGGTCGAGCCCGTCGATCGCCGCGCGATCCTCCGGCGTCAGCGAAAAGTCGAACACCGCGACATTCTCGGCGATCCGCGAGGGCGTTGCCGATTTCGGGATCGCGACGTGACCGTTCTCGATGTGCCAGCGCAGCACGATCTGAGCGGGGCCGCGCCCGTGACGCCGTGCAATCTCCGTCAGCACCGGATCGTTCAGGGCCTTGGCTTGGCCGAGCGGGCTCCACGCTTCGGTGACGATGCCCAGGCGGCCATGGACCTCGCGCAAAGCCCGCTGCTGGAAATGGGGGTGCAACTCGATCTGGTTGACCGCCGGGGTCACGCCGGTCTCCGCGATGGCGCGCTCCAGATGCTCGGCCGTGAAGTTCGACACGCCGATCGAGCGGGCCCGGCCCTCCTGCTTGAGACGCGCCAAGGCCCTCCAGGTGTCGACGTAGCTGTCCTTCTGCGGACAGGGCCAGTGGATCAGGTAGAGGTCGACCGTCTCCAGCCCGAGCCGCGCCAGGCTCTCGTCGAAGGCCGTCAGGGTGGTGTCGTAGCCCTGGCGGTCGTTCCAGAGCTTCGTCGTCACGAAGATGGTCTCGCGCGGGATCGCGGTTTCGCGCAGCGCCCGGCCGACACCCGCCTCGTTGCCGTAGATCGCGGCCGTGTCGATCGAGCGGTAGCCGGCCTCGAGCGCGGAACCGACGATCGCCGGAGTCTCGGCATCCGGCAATTGGTAGACGCCGAAGCCGAGCTGCGGAATGCCGTTGCCGTCGTTCAGTGCGATGCGCGTCACGCCGTTGGCGTCCGTCATTCTGGCTCTCCGGTGAGGGCGGCCGCCGTGATAGCGGGCGGCTGCGGGATGCGCTGAACCTGTGGCGCACCGGCAGGCCGTCGAGAGCCGTCCGGCCCGAAGACGTCAGCCGGAAGGGCCATTGGCCATCAGCCCTGCGGCAGCGTCAGGGCTGGGCGACCCGCTCGGTGAGCGGAAGCGCGATCGTGCAACTGAGCCCGCGCGGTGTGAAGGCGATGACGGTCTTCGCCTTGAGTTCGTCCGCGAGCGTGCGCTTGAGGAACGATAAGCCGAATCCTTCGCGCGTTGGCCCGGCTCGCTCCCGCAAGGCGCAGGCGGCTTCGGTCCAGGTGAACTGGAGACACCGATCGCCGGTCCCGTCTTCGATTTGCCAGGAGACCCGGATCCGGCCGCGCTCACCGGAGAGCGCGCCGTGTTCGACGGCGTTGATCGCGAGTTCGTGCAGCGCCAGCCCCAGAATGTCGGCGGCGCTGGGACGCAGGCGCAGCGACGGACCGGAGACGGACACGCGCTGGCCTTCCCGTGCCTGATGGGCCGTGAGTTCGTTCGCGACGAGTTCGGACAGCTCGACGCCGGCATTGGGATCGCGCAATGCCGGACCCTGGGCACGCGCGAGGGCGCCGAGCCGGCTGTCGAGCCTGAGCACGTATTCATCGAAGTCGTCACGGGTTTCGGCGGTGCGGCGCACGATGGTGCGCAACTGCGAAAGGGTCTGGCGGACCCTGTGCTGCAACTCGGTGAGCAGGGCGCGCTGGTGCTCGTGGAGCGTGCGCAAAGCGTCGATGTCGGTGGAGGTGCCGATCCACTCGACGTCGGCGGCATCGCCGACTTGTTCTGCGATGGCACGCTCCTGAAACCAGCGGTAGCGCCCTTCCTGCGCGCTCCAGATCCGGCATTCGACTTCGTAGGCGCCGCGCTCCCTGGCCCTCGACCAGGCTTCGAGGATCACCGGGCGGTCGTCCGGATGCATGGCGTCGAGCCAGCCGCGGTCGATGCTGTCCTCACGACGGTGACCCGTATACGCGAACCATTGCGGGCTATGCCATGTGGCGTGACCGTCCCAGGCCGAGCGCCAGACGAGCTGCGGCACGTTCTCGATCAGCCGGCGCTGCCGCTCCTCGCTGGCGGCGACCGCGTCGCGCGCGCGCTTCGCGCCGATCACGTCGGCGATCTGGGATCCGTAGAGATCGACCAGCCGCCATTCCCGTTCCGTCATCCGTTGCGGCCGGCAGACGCCCGTGGACAGGAGGCCGACCGGCGCGCCGGTCCGATCGAACAGCGGTGTCATCTGGAAGGCGTGGACGTCGTATTTGGACGAGGACTCGCGTAGGGTTTCGGACAGGTTGGCGGGCATGTCGTCGACAATGACCCGCTGCCCTGTCGACAAGGGACGATGGAAGATCAGGGTCTCGTCGCTCGCCGAGACGGTGGCGAACTGTTTGAGGTAGCTGCCGGCGCAGCCGCGATGCGTAATGACCGTCAGCGTATCATCATCCGGATCGAGGATTCGGACCGTACCGAAATCGGCCTTCAGCAGGACCATGACGGCGTCCAGCATCTCCTCGATCAGCGTCGACCACTCGGACGGCCTTGCGACGCGCACGGCCCAATCGTGCAGACGCGTCAGGACCGCCAGTTCCTCGCCGACCTCGCGTTGGGCCTGTTCTGTTGCGAGTTCAGCGCTCTTGCGCCGGGTGACGTCCCAGACCAGCCCCGTGAGAATGGTCTTTCCCGTCAGCGGATCGATCTCCGGGCGAGCGCGCTCCTCGAGCCACGCCGTTTCGCCGTCGCATTGCCGGATGATGCGGAACTCGCTCTCGTAGCTGCGTAGTGCGGCACCCGCTTCCATGACGGTCGCCATGTGACGCTTCAGGTCGTCCGGGTGAACGCAGGCCATGCCGTCGACGATGGACGTGATCGCCTCGCCCGGGCGCAGGCCGTACAATGCCCCTGCCCCACCCGACAGTCTCGCCCGATCGGCCGCGGGATCCCAGTCCCAAGCCACCATCCTGGCGGCCTCCAGCGCCGCATCGAGGCGCCTGCCGCTCTCCCGAAGGGAATCCTCCGCCCGCGCGCGCTTCACGGCCTCCCAGGTCTGCTCGGCGGCGGCCGCGGCGATGCTGAGCTCCTCCTCCGTCCAGGAATGGGCCCGTCCCATCCCGACGCTCAGCGCGTTGACCCAGCGCCCCTGGCGGATCAGCGGCACGACCAGGAAGGCTTCGATCCCGAAGCTCTCGTAGAGGGCGCTACCGGCGGTCAGCGGGTCCCGCCCGACCTCGCTCACGGCGGTCGTCTCGCCCAACCTGAGGCGATCGGCGAAAGCCGCGCCGAAGGCGTCCAGGGAGAAGCTGCGGACTTGGTGCGGACGCTCGTCGGAGGTCCAGCCCTGGCCGATACGCGCGAGCCCATCCTCCGCGTCGATCTCGGCATAGCCGACCCGATCGGCGCCGAAATGGCGGCCAAGTTCGGTGCAGGCGGCCGTGGCCATGGCGCCGGCATCGCTCAGTCCGCGTAGCGCATCGGCGATCCGATAGAGAAGTGCCTGCCTGCGTTCGGACCTGACGCGCGCCGTCGTCTCCAGGATGGTCGCCCGGACGCCGCCGATCCGGCCGGTCTCGTCGCGGATCGGCGCGTAGGAAAAGGTCCACCAGGACAGGTCCGGCAGGCCCGGCCGCGGTACGTCGAGCGGCAGATCCTCGAAATAACTCGACGTCCCCGTGAAGGCACTTTCGTAGACGTGGCCGATGGCGCCCCAGATATCCGCCCACGCCTTGTCGAAGGGAAGCCCGAGTGGGTTCGGGCGGTCGCCGATGATCGGGATGAAGGCGTCGTTATAGAGGCCGATGTGCTCCGGTCCCCAGGTTATGAAGCTCGCGAAGCGGGACTCGAGGATGTCCGTGGTGGCGAAGGTCAGGGCGGCAGGCCAGTGGGCGATCGGACCGAGCGGCGTCGCGGTCCAATCGTGCCTCCGGATTCCATCGGCCATCGCTCCACTGCAGAAGGGCCAGGAGTCCGATTCGCTATCGTCGACGCGGGGCGCGAGCATGATTCCCCTCGGGGACGCCGGGGCCAACTCCAACATCGACGTCCTGCCTCGATACCTAATCCTCGTTGGCGTCCAGATGTCGGCCAACGTGATCGAGATGAAGATAGTTCGGATTGAACAGCGACGCAGCCTTTAGTGCAGCGAGATCGGGAATCGTCAACTGGCGCCCGCGCAGGGTGACGAGGCCGTTCGCCCGCAATTCTTGGAGCACCCGGTTCACGTGGACGTTCGACAGTCCGAGGGCATCGGCGAGATCGACCTGCGTCACGGGCAACTCGCAGGAGGTGCCGTCGGTGAGGTCTACGGCTCGCATTCGGAGGAACAGTTCGCAGAACAGGTGACCGAGCCGCTCCGTCGCCGTGCGCTGGCCGATATTGACCGTCCATTCCCGCTGCACGGCGGTGGCGACCAGCATCTCCCACCACAGCGCCTGGGTGACGCGCGGACGCTCCTCCGTGATCGCCGTGAGCGTATCGCGGCCGATCTCGGCGAGGGTGACCGCGCTGAGCGTGCCGATGGAGTGGTCCATCTCCCGCATGACGAAGACGTGAGTATCGCAGAGGTCGCCGGGCAGGAAGAACGCGATGATCTGCCGGCGGCCATCCTCGAGTTGCTTGTAGCGGCAGGCCCAACCCGACAGGATCAGGTTCACCTGATCCGGGCTCTCGCCCTCGCGGATGATATCCTCGCGGGCTCCGATCTTGCGGACGTTCAGCCTTGCGGCTTCGTTGAGCGCTTGGCGATCCTCGGACGACAGACGCGCGAAGCGCTGAAGTTTCCGGACAAGGGGGTTATCCATTCTGACGGCCGTCCGTTCATCCGTGGGCCTCATAGCGTCGCCCGGCGGCCCGCGATTTAACCCCTGATAAGAACGACGTGGCAAATCGATCGGTTGCCCCGTTTACTCGTACTCAAGGTTGCTCGATGAGACGGCTCGTTATCGCCGCCGGGACTTTCCTTCGATCGCGCCGAGATCCGCCGGAAACTCCAGAGCGCCCCAGGTCCTTGTGATCGCATGATATTTTCGGAAAACGGGATCCTGTCTTTCCCGGATCGAGCGGTACGCGGACACGCGTCGACACACCAACGTTTCGTTCGGTCAACTTCTTGTGCAGTTGCAAGTTTGCGTTGGAAAGCCAGCGAGACGTCGTCCCGAAACCTGTCTAGCTGACCCGCTCAGCGAGCCGAAGTTTGCTCTCAAGTCAGCGTGCGAACGATCGTGCGCGCGGTGTCGGCGATCGCTGCGTTGCGCTGCTCGGCCGAACCCGTCGATTCCGTGAGATAGACGGCCGCGAGGATCGGCGCGCCGCCCGGCGGCAGGAGGATGCCGACATCGTTCGCCGTCCCGCGGTCGCCGGTGCCGGTCTTGTCGCCGACGCGCCAGTCCCGGGGCATCCCGGCCCGCAGCCTGGTCCCACCGGTTTGGTTCGCCAGGAGCCAGGCCGTCAGTTGCCCGCGCGAGCCTGCCGACAGGGCGTCGCCGACGACGAGCCTCTCGAGATCCGACACCATGGCCCTCGGGCTCGTGGTATCGCGCGGATCGTCGGGGAGGGCCTCGTTGAGGTCCGGCTCGATCCGGTCGAGGCGGGTCACCGCATCGTCGCCGGCGCGGAGAAACGCCGTCAGGCCGGCCGGACCGCCGATCTGCGCCAGCATCAGGTTGCCGGCGGTGTTGTCGCTCAGGGTGATGGCCGCCTCGCAGATGTCGGCCAACGGCATTGCGCCCTCCGCGGCCCGGATTTTCGTAGTCGGCGAATAATCCACCAGGTCGGCTGTCGTATACGGGACCCGCCGATCCAGCTGCTCGCGGCGCTTGTCGACCTGCGCGAGAATCGCGGCCGCCGCGAGCAGCTTGAAGGTGCTGCAGAGCGGGAAGCGCGCCTCGGCCCGGTACGACAGGCGGCGTCCCGAGCCCGTGTCGAGCGTCGCGACGCCGAGGCGGCCGCCGACCGCGGCCTCGATCCGCGCGAAGGCCTCTTCGGCCGAGGACGTCGTCGCGAAGGCCGGCCCCGGAATGCTGCCGGACAGGGCAAGCGCCGGCCCGGCAGCGACGAAACTGCGTCTGGTGATCATGCCGACCAGCATCGGAGCCAACCGTGACGACAGCTTGACGCTCGCCGCGACGCGCCTGACACCATCCTCACCCGCCCGAGCCACCGGAGCCTCCACCCCGTGTCCGCCGCCGAAGACCGCACGCCGCCCCGGCGCTTCAACGCCGCCCGCTACTGCCTCGCGGAGAACGCCCGATTGCGCCCGGACAAGATCGCCCTGGTCATGGTCGGGGAGGGCGACGCCGTCACCCGGCTCACCTACGCCGAGGCCGACCGTGCCATCCGAGCGATCGCCGGGGGGCTGTCCCGGCTCGGCCTGGAATCCGGCGCGCGAGTGATGATCCGCATGGGCAACGAGGCCGATTACGTCCTCGTCTATTTCGGGGCACTCGCCGCGGGGCTCGTGGCGCTGCCGTCCTCGTCCCAGCTGACACCCTCCGAGGCGGCCTTCCTGATGGAGGATTCCGCCGCCTCCGTCGTCGTGGTCGGGCGCGACACCGTCCTCGACCGCGCCGGCGATCGCATCGTCCTCGAAGCCGGAGACATCGCGGCGATGAAGGCGGGGGACCCGGTCGCCGACTACGCCGACACCGCGGCCGACGATCCCGCGACGCTGGTCTACACCTCCGGCACCTCCGGCTCGCCCAAGGGCGTGCTCCACGCCCACCGCGCGATCTGGGGCCGGCGGCCGATGCACGCGCACTGGCTCGGCCTGACCGAGGACGACGTGATGCTGCATGCCGGCGCCATGAACTGGACCTACACGCTGGGCGTCGGCATCACCGACCCCTGGGCCTGCGGCGCCACCGCGGTGATCTACAACGGGCCGCGCGAGCGCGGGATCTGGGCCGCCCTGATCGCGGCGCACGGCGCCACGCTGTTTGCCGCCGTCCCCAGCGTCTACCGCCAGATCCTCAAATACGCGGACCTCGCCCGGCACGATCTTTCGAGCCTGCGGCACGGCGTCACCGCGGGGGAGGCTCTGCCGCCAGATCTTCTGGAGGCTTGGACGGCAACCACCAAAAAGCCGCTCTACGAAGCGCTCGGGATGAGCGAGATCTCGACCTACGTGTCGAGCGGTCCGACCATTCCCGTGCGTGCCGGCTCGCCGGGCCGGCCGCAGCCCGGCCGCCGCATCGCGATCTTGGCCGTCGAGGGCGATCCGGAAGCCTTGCCGCAGGGCGAGACCGGGCTGTTGGCGATCCACCGTTCCGAGCCCGGCCTGATGCTCGGCTACTGGAACCGGCCGGACGAGGAGGCGGCGGTGCTGCGCGGCGAGTGGTTCACCGGCGGCGACCTCGCGAGTCTCGACGACGACGGCTACCTCTGGTTCCATGGCCGCAACGACGACCTGATGAACGCCATGGGTTACCGTGTCTCGCCGAACGAGGTCGAAGCGGTACTGGCCGGGCATCCCGCCATCGCCGATGTCGGCGTCACTGAACTCGCCGTGCGCGCCGACGTCAGGGTGATCGCGGCGTTCGTCGTGCGGCAACCCGGCGTCGAGCCCGACGCGGGGGCGCTCATCGCCTGGTGCGCCGAGCGGCTCGCCGCCTACAAATGCCCGCGCGAGATCCGTTTCCTCGACGCGCTGCCCCGCACCGCCAACGGCAAGGTCCAGCGCAAGCGGCTTGCCGAGACGCAATCCTGAGGGGCCGGGCCGTGCTTGTTCGCCGGACATTCGGCGGATAGAGCCAGCGGCGCAGCAGCTTGATCAAGACATGTCCGCGCTTCCGCTCTCCGTCTTCATCATCGCCCGGAACGAGGCCGACCGCATCGGCGCGACGATCCGTGCGGTGCGGGACCTGACCGACGACCTCGTCGTGGTCGATTCCGGCTCGACCGACGGCACACAGGAACTTGCCGCGTCGCTCGGTGCGCGGGTGATCCACAACGCCTGGCCCGGCTACGGCCCGCAGAAGCGTTTTGCGGAAGAGCAATCCCGCCACGTCTGGCTGCTCAACCTCGACGCCGACGAGGTCGTGCCACCGGACCTCGTCGAGCGCATCCGCGCGGTTTTCGCCGGCGGCGAGCCGGCCCACCCGGCCTGGCGCATCGGCATCGCCGAGATCTTTCCGGGTGAGTCCCGTCCGCATCCCTGGGCGTATACGCTCACCCCCGTGCGGCTCTATCGCAAGGATCGCGGCCGCTACTCGCCCTCCACGGTGCACGACCGTGTGGAGATGCAGCCCGGCGCCTCCGAGGGCCGGCTCGCGGGCGTGATCCACCATTTCTCGGTGCGCTCGCTGGGCGACCAGTTGGACAAGCTCAACCGCTATTCCGACCAGCAGGCCGACGACCTCGCAGCGCGCGGCGTGGAGATCCCCGCCTGGCGTGTCTTCGTCGAATTGCCGGGCAACTTCCTCAAGGCCTATTTCGGCCGCCGTCACTGCGTGCGCGGGGTCTACGGTTTCCTGACCGCGATGAACTACGCGATCTCCCGGCACCTCCGCGTCGCCAAGCACTACGAGCGCCGCATCGCCACGCCCCAGGCGGCCGTATTGCAGCGCCCCGATCCCAACCGCAGCGAAGCGGGTTGACCGACGCAGGGCGAACTTCTAGAGCCGACCACAACGGAGACGTGGCCGAGAGGCTGAAGGCACTCGTTTGCTAAATGAGCATACCCCTAATAAGGGTATCGAGGGTTCGAATCCCTCCGTCTCCGCCACTTTCCCAGCCAGCGTTTCCGCTCTGCTGACCCGACCCGACGATCCCGGCCTGTACACGGGATTGTACACGTGCGCTCGCGCCATCTCACCCGCAACGGCACCGCCTGCGTCTTCCAGATCCGGGTTCCCAAGAGCCTTGATCCGTGCTTCCAACTCGCCCCGATTCGCATCACACTCGGGCCGGTGCCGAATGCGCGGGCACGTCGGGCCGCCGACGTCCTCGCGGGTCTGGCGAGGCTCGAATTCGAACGCCTGGGAGCACAGCCCATGCCCCCCGATCCCGCCCTTGCGCGCCGGTCCGTGGAACGACGCCTCGCCCTTACAGTGCCGACCTTGCTCGGCCTGAACGCACTCGGCGACAGCCGGCTGTCGGACGATGTCCGCGAGCCGGCCACTGGGGCGGCTTTCGACGCCCTTGCCCAGATCGGTCTCGATCGCGCCGCGGGGCGTGGCGTGTTCGCGAACCGATCGATCCGCTTCGAGGCGCCGTTCCTTGCCGCCCTCGGTGAGGAAAACCCGGCACGCGCTCTCATCGGCAAGCCGCCGCAGGCGGCAAAGGCCCTCGATCCGATCCAGAGCCAACTCGATCCGATCCAGAGCCAACTCGACGCGATCCAGGCTCAGCAAGCGGAACTGCTCGCCCGCATCGCGCGCCAGGCGCCCGGCCCGACGGGCATGCCGTTCAGCGTTGCGGCGGACAAGACTATCGCCGCCAAGCGCGAAACCCACGGCCCCAACGATCCCGAGGTCGGTGCGCTCGAACACCGCAAGATGGTGTTCATCGGATTGATCGGTGACCGGCCGGTCGATGCCTACAGCCGGGAGGATCTGCAGAGTTTCGTCAACGCCCTGGCGTGACTGCCGCCCAACACTTCCAAGCAAGACGGCTACGATCCGCTGGAGATCAAGGCGCTGGTCGCGGCCAATCGTGAACGACAAGCCCCAGGCCTCGCTCAGAATTCGATCAAGAGCTACCTGAACCGGATCAAGGGCATTCTGCGCCAGGCCTGCACGGACGCGCGCGTGCCCATCGGTTTCGCCGGCCGGATCGTCAACCCGAAGCGGGCTGCCCCGCCAAAGCGCCGTACCGCACCCGCTCACGATGAACTCGGACCGGTGGTGGCCAGGGGTATCGCCTCCGGCATCCTGTCGGACGCGCTCCTCGTCCCCCTCGGCCTGCTGACCGGCCGTCGGATCGGTCTTCTCGCCCATATGCGGCGCGAGAACATCAAGCGCTAAAATGGCGCCTGGGTCTGCTTCCCCCAATCGCATGAGTGGCGGAACGGGGCTTGGTGCCCAATTCCGTCCAAGACCGACGAGTCGTTGTCGTTCTTCGTCCTGCACGACATCTTCGCCGAGTGCGGCTTCCTGAGTTGGGCGCAGCGTGGATCTGGTCCCGTCTTCCCAGCCCTGATGGCCGCGAAGGATCCGGCGGATGCAGCGCAGAAGCGGATGCGTCGCCTGTACAGGTCCGCGGACGTCGATCCGCAACGGTCCGGCACGTTCCACGCCCTGCGCACCGGCAAGATCCGCAACGACCGGGAGTTGCGCCTCGATCCTCGTGCCGTCCGCCTGCAAGTCGGACACGAACTCGGCGATACGCACGAGCGCGATGACGGTCAGCTCACCGATGCCGAACTCGTTGCCTATGCCACGGCACCGCTGCCGCCGGGCGTCGATTGGACCCTGCTCAAGACGATCGATTTCGAAGCCTCAGCCCGTGTTCGACCGAAAGGCGGACGCCGCAAGAGAGCGGCGGCGTGAAGGAACCGGGCGGCACGCGCGGGGCCGTGCGACGACCGACACAGGCTCGGCGGGCCGATAGTCTACGCGCCGGAAGACGCTGCGCGTGAGCTCAGAACGCTTCGGCATGCCGCCGACCCATGACTGCGCCCGCATTCGCCAGGTGAGGCCGCTTGGGCGAGGGCGCAGTTCTTCCGGGTCGGACCAGGCCGCAAGCTGCCGCGGCCGACGCTCTGAGACCAGGGGCATCGGCGGCCAGCATGTTTCGCACAAGCCCACCGGGTCGTTATCGCCGTGACGCCCTCCGGCGACGGGCGTCTGTCTGATTCGCACCTGACCCTGGGAACGTCTCCCCCGCATCAGGCAAGCTTCGCCTTCGTGCTCACAGCGCGCGTCGCCAGCAGCGTAGACAGGAACTGCCGCCTGGCATCCCAGACCGACCCACGGCTGTCCGAGTGGAATGGCCGTTCCGAATGCCGGCTGAAACAACTGCTCTCCACACGGTGCACGTGGCGCGCGAACCGTGGCTGATCCCCGTCCGGCCGTTCGAGGGCGAACGCTCATATGCCCTGCTCCAGGCCACAGGGCCAACCGGACAATCTCTCTTCGCCTGATCGTCTCAGCGTTACCTGCCAAGATAGCTGAGACGAAGCGTAGCGCCCGCGGTGGTGGTGCACTGAGAGCCTGCGACTGCCGGACGATCTCACCGTATCAGCCGCGGTTGGCTGTCGGCACGGACAGATGTCGGCCCAGCGGCCTTTCCAAGAACGCCGGATCGAACAGATGCTCGCTGGAGAAGCCCGCCAGCCGCGGGATCACATGAGCTTCATTCGATGCAGCCATCAGGCTATATCTGTGTTTTCTTCGAATAAAATGTATCGTATCTGGAGCGACGATATGTGTTATCCCGCGTGCGGCAGTTGAAATGTTCCATGTCCAGTCTTCATAGCCAAAGCCGCTACTTATATCATTTCGCGTATAGGGAATTTCGCGAAAGATGTCTATCGGAGCGAGCACCGACGATGTCCATAGATTTTCCACAAGCAGACGAGACATCATGACGTCGTCGTGGCGCATGTCGGGATGAAGCCAGAAGTAATTCTTGTAGCGCCGTCCAAAAAACAGATTCATCTGAGGATGAACGATGCTCAGGCTTAAGTATGAGCGACACTCGGCCAAAGCGCGGACCAGCCAATTTCGACAACACAGATCATCGCCATCCAAGAACGCTACGAAGTGGCCTGCCGCGACAGCCACGGCGTGGTTGCGGGCATCCCCGAGATCACCGCAGTCCGTAAACGCCAGCCGTGCCCCGTGGTTGGTTCGCTCCGCGGCCTCCCGTGTCGGCGCATCGCAGCTGTCCAGCATCAAGACGAGTTCGCAGGTCAAGCCGGCGCCGCGCGCCGTCTCGATGGCTGACCGTGCACTCTCGATCGACGGCAGGCAAAGCTCACCCTCACGGTGAAGGTTGACGATCAACGATACATCGACGGATGGCGTCATCGGCGCCGCGCCGGACGTGAGCAATCTGCGAACATGGACCGGACAGTTTCCGTAAATGTCTGGGGATCATGGCGTTCGTCGATGAGATCACGGAGGCCACGCGTGCGCCGATGCGCCGTGTCAGTCTGCTCCAGGGCTGCCCGCAACTGGCTCACGTAAGCGTCTGGCTCCCAATGGTCAGCCACGAGCCAGCCGGTGTCCTGATGGATCAGCTCCGGGATCCCGCCGATCTCCGGCGCGACAATGGGCAAGCCGACGCTGGCCGCCTCAAGCAAGACGTTCGGAAGGCCGTCCCATGCGGATGTGTAGAGAAATGCCGAACACCGGCGATACGGCAAGGCCGCGAAATCGGTGAAGCGTCCGAGGAACTTGACATTCGGCGGCGGCGGACCCGGCAGCCGTTCGATGTCTTGCGCTTCCCCGCCGGCGAACAGGAACTGGATGCCCGGCATGCGGGACGCAATCGACAGGGCCAGGCCGACGCGCTTCTGACGCGAGAAGCGGCCTGCCCAGAGGACGCTCGGCCGACCGGACCCGATCACCTGTGACCGAGGCTGCGCCGCTGCGGCCGCGTCGCGAGCCGGCTGGTAAAGCACCTTAATGCGCGAGAAATCGTCGTCGGACAGCCTGAAATCACCCTTCAATTCGAAGGCGAAGCTTGTATTGTCCGTAATCAGCAGGTCCAGGTGCCTGAACGAATTTGCCAGTTCTGTCCAAGCATAGCCGGCGCGGCGCCCGTAGCTATCGTAGTCGTAGCAGAAGGCGCAGGCCATCAGCCGGGTCTTCGCACGCAGGGCCTCGCCATGCATTTCGATCATCGACCAACCAAGCTCGGAATTGATGACGCAGACGGCGCGCACGGCCAGGAGCTGAAGAAAGGTGGCCATTACGGAGGCCGCCTCGCGAATGTTGTCGATGCCGGCGACCTGTTTGGCCACGTTGACGACGACGAGATCGGAGTGCGGCAACCAAGCCTGCGCCGCGTCGGCCACGCCTCCCGTCGCCAGAACGACCACCTGTTCAATCGCAACATCGCGTTGGTGAGCCGAGACGAGATTGGCCAGCACCCGTTCCGCCCCCCCTGCGACAAAATCGTTCACAAGGTACAAGACCGTTTGCCGATTTGGACTCACGGCAGACAACAAAGCCGCCATGAGTTCCGCCTTGATAGACTTGTTCGACAATCTTACGACTTTAGGTAGAAAATTGATATCCGTGTAGGGAGGGACGATGTCAGGGTCGCGTGTTGCGGCAAATTCGATTTCGTCAACGACACCTCTCAAGGCTTTCGAGATTGCGCCGATGCTCCGACCTTCTGCCTTACCCCAACGAATATAATGATAAAATGGATGAAGATCTTTGATATCGGGATAGGATAACAGGTATTCGGTGCAATCGAATTCCGCAGAAGGATTGATGGTATGACTGAGGCGGAGATAGGCTGCGAGTGCTGTTTCACCGGTGCGGAGCTCCGAACCGATCTGCTTCAGAACGAACGCTTCGTCGAAATCCGCGTGCGGTCGGACTGATCCCGGCATGGCGGCCAGATAGGCCGCCAGCGGATCGTTCTCGTTCCGGGTCTGGGCCCGTACGAGATCTGCGTCGAAGAGCGGATGCGGGGCGCGACCTTCGGTATGCCCATGCGTGATGTAATGAAACAGCGCAGACATTCTTCCGGCAGCAACGTCAGGGTAACTTTCATGATAAAAATGAACGTCGAACAGTGGATTTGGTTCGATCCGTCGCGCATCACCGATGTATTCGTAGTGTTCGTAGGGGTTTAGTCCATCAAGACGTTCGCCAACATTTTCAGCCGCTTTGATGTAATAGTTTACATCAAATATTTGGCTACTTGCCAGCTTCTTAGCCCGCAGCTGAATCATGCGCCTCTGCGACGAGAGCAGACGTAGCGAACGTAGACCCGGCGCAATAAATCCCGTAAGAAGCCTGGAAAACCTTCGCCCCCGCTCGGATCCTAAACCATGTTTTTTTAAATACATGTAGCGAGCTTCAAGCCTGATCTTGAGCCAAATGACTGTCCTCGGCGATCGCGCGAATGGCTCAGGTCTGAACAGGCTGGTTGACTACGACGCAGCGTTCGGCCTGACTCTGATCCACGAGCCGAGTCTGCCGCGCACCGGACACAAAACCTGCTGCGCCGCGCTCACGAACCGGGCCCTGAACGGCGTGAAACGGGTGCATCGTCAAGCCTCGTAACCGTGCCACTCATCATGATCGCCGCGCGTGCTATACACGGTTTAGCCCTCGCACATAGCCGTGTCGGCTCCGGAGGGTCGCTGTAAAGCTCAGGTCGTCACCGGGTTCGACGATGCGCAGAGCGCCAGGTGCGGTGACAGCGGTGCTGACCCGGCTTCAACTGAGGCGAGCCGCTCGATGCGGCCGGCGACGGTGCGCGTAGACCGACCGGGATGTTCTCGACGTTGTCCGGAAGCGACGCAGCCATCTGTCGGCCTCCGGCACGCCTCGGCTTCGCGGATTAGCTAAGTGCCCCGACTATCGGCTGCGACCTCCCAAACGAGTCGCAGGATCGGCAGCGCTTGATCCCGTCGGCCGAGGCGGACCGGACGTGAGCCGGCGACCGACGGATCCCGGCGCGCTCCGCGCAAGGGGGCAGAGCAGAACCGCCTGCCGCAGACTGGCGTTGCCGCCCTCATCGGGACGCGAGCGCCACCGAACACCAGGCCTTGAGCGGACGGCCGGCCGGACCTTCATGCCTTCGACCACGCTCACCTGACGACGGATCGGGCGGTTCTCGGGTGATCAACCGGTTCGCATGCGGCGCTCGCATCGATTTTGCGCCGGGCCAAGCGCGATCGGGTTCGTTCCGGAACCGCAACCGTCAGCTGCGTGGCCGCTGCAGCCCCGCGGCCTTGAACACCCGGACGCGGCCTGTCCGAACCGGCGGCGCCTCGTCCGCACTTGAGGCGCGTGTGTCAGAATTGCCAAACGTCAGCGTGGTCACGGCTGGCGCGGGTGTCGGCTCGTGTCGACGATCGCGTGCCACCGCCTCCTCCAGCGCCGCTGCCGGAACCAATGTCCAGGCCTCGTCGCGGACGAACACCGAAGCGGCGCCCGTCCGCCGGCGCGCCACGGCGAGTTCCAAAGCCTCCGCGGCCGATCGCGTCTGGTTGAAAATTGTCAGACCCTGGCATTCTGCGACGATGGCGTAGGGCATGGCATCTCTCGGCGATGGCTGGCTCACATCTTAACAAAACGTTAACGCCCTGCAATCCTGCCGGCATGGCTTGTTGTGGCTAAGCTGAAGAACCTACCGCTGTTTTGCCGGGATGGTTAAGCCCGACGCGCTCCCTGGAGCTGCTGTTCGGGATGCGATTGGTTTCGGTCCCCACCGATCGTGCCGGTGTCGAGCCTTCTCTTACCGCCGTGCCTTCGCAAGGGATTGTTGCCCGTCTTGAGCCCTACGAGACGGGGAACCGGGCTCGACGACGCGGCCGTGTCGCCGCCGCCGATCCGAGGGAGGCGGCGGTGGAGTTCCGTTCATTTAGCTTGCGGCGGTCGCAGTCTCGCCGGGCGTCGCGGTCATGGCAGGAACCGGCGATTCGGTGTTGATCGGCCGGCGCATCGGGCCCGGGTCGGCGCAGGCCCGGGTGTCCATCTCGAACCAGTCCCGTCAGTCGTTGCCGTACTCGTCACGCTCCGAGGCTGCGCGATCCGCATCGAAGGCGTCCGGATCGGCCTCTTCGTCCACGTCCTCGGAGTTCTCCGGTGCGTCGCGGGGCTCTGTTTCCCCTTCCGGCTCCTGATCCGTCTCCGATCCGTCCGGCGGCCTGTCGAGGGCGATGTCGCTGTCGTCGTCGACATGTCCCGAACGTGGCCGATCGGGCACCGGCGGCGCGAGCGGAGCTGGCGCCGCGCCCGCACGATGCCGTCGTGCGGAGTCCCAGGCCGCGGCGACCTCGGGCGTCAGCCAAACCACGTCGTCTGGGCCGGCGCGGTGCAGCTGCAGACTTCGGGCGACCGTCTGCGGGTCATCGAGGACGAGCCTGGCATCGGTGACGCCAGTGCTGATCGCGCTGCGCAGGGTGAGAGCGCCGTCATAAACGAGGTCGGGCGAGGTCCCGTTCGCGAGCGTCACCGTCTCGCCGTCTTGGCCGCGCGCCGTGACCGTGCCGGAGGCCATGTCCGTATCGACGATGCTGAGATGCGTGCCGGCCCGCAACCCAGCGACAGGGCGTGGCGGAACCGCGCGATCCCAAGCCGAGACGACGAAAATCCGATCACCGGGTGACAGTGGCAGCCGGCCGATGGTGACCTGGCGTCCGGTATCGACCTCGCCCGTCGCAACGCGACTCGCGCGGATCCGCGCGGCGAGTTGGCGAACCAATGTGGCGCCCGTCGCGACGATCGGTCGCCCGGAACTGGCGGCTAGGGCCACGAGCGCCGCGAGCGCTGCCGAACCGAGGGGCGTGATCTGCCAGTGCGGGGCGATGGGCGAGCGCAGCGGTCCCGCCGCGTCGGGAAGGGCGGCGAGGAGCCCCCGTTCCTGCAGCTCGACCAAGAGAGTCGGCCGGGCCGACATGGGGTGTTCGGGGTCGGGCAGCAGGTACAGAGGTGCCCCGCTTGCCTCGGCAACGGCGAGCAGTGCGACAAGGTCTGGATCCGTCAGCGCGTCGGCGAATGGCACCAGAATAGGCCTGGCGATCGGGGCCGGCGGATGGTCCGGGCGCGTGAGCGCCTGCGCGGCGTACACGGCGTGGCCAGCCGCGCGGACGGGCTCCATACGGGCATAGGCCACCGTCGTCGGGGCCGCGATCGTCACCGCTTGGCCTGCGGCCTGGCGCTGGTCCGCGAGGCGCAGAACGGCAGCGGTGCAGGTTTCGCCATCGCACACGCCGGGAAAACGTGATGGGGGCAGCTCGTCCGGCCATGGCAGGTCGAACCAGGCCTCGCTCGTGTCGCGATCTTCGTCCGGCTCGTGGACGACCGGGCGGGTGGCCGCGGCAGCGGCGATCGCGCGGGCGGCGCGATGCGCCCAGTGCGCCGTCGTCCAGCATGGCACGCCGCCACTCGATCGCGCGAGCTGGAGGGAGGGATGGCTCAGGACGGCGCGCGCGAGAGAATCGCGCTGCTCGCGGTCCGAGAAGACCGAGCTCAGCAGGGCGGCGAGATCCGCGCGGCGGAAAGTCCAGTGATCACGCAGCAAGACAGTGATGACGGCACCGGGATCCCGCAGCCGATCGCGGCACGTTTGGCGCAGATCAGCCAGCGCCGCGCGTCGTTCGGCGGCAAAGCGGAAGCGACCCAACGGGCGCTCACCGGCGTCCCAGGGACTGGCTACCGCCATGGCAATGCCGCGCTCGCTGAAGAATCGCTCCTGAGCCCGACGCCATTCGCGTGGCCAGCCGATCGTGCGGTGATAGCCCGGGCGCGCGACCGGATCGAACAGGCGATTGCGACGCGGCAGCACACGATCGCCGCGCAACGGCCGGCCCGAGACCAGAACGTGCGCGTGGACGGCCACGGCGACGCCGTCCTCATCGACGGGCTGCAGCCGCGGTTCGGGCGCATGGATATCCCACTGCACCGCGAGACGTTCGGCGAGAAAGCGTGTGCAGAAGCTTCGAACCAGATCTGCCATTTCCTCCAGCGTCAGCTCGCCCAGGCGCGGCAATCCCAGCAGCAGCTCCAGCCCGGTGACGCCGCCACGTCCGTCGCCGTCAGCCTGCGCGCGCGTTCCGCGGGCATCGACCGCCCGCCACAGCGTCATCCAGTCGCGAAAGGCGGGCGCCGCGCCGTTGGGCAGCATCACCTCTCCGGCGACCCAATCGTCGGTTCGCGGCGTGTATCCGCGCCATTCGTCGCTCGGCTCCAGCGCCAGGCGCCTGCCATAGGCAGCGCGTAGAACCGCCGGCCGAGTGAAGCGGCGCAGTGCGATCGATCGTGCGAACGAAGTAGGAACAAGCGCCTCCAAAAATCGTGATACGAGCTCGAATCAAGAACCTTGGATTATTTCATAAGCTATTGATCCACAGAAGTTTTTCGAATTCCAGCTGTCTGCAGCCGTCGTCGATCGACCGGGGCGCCGGCTCGCGTCAGGATCCAGGCGTCACACGGGAGGCACGGATGTCAGACGAAGACGAGATCACCCGCACCATGCTGGTGCAGTCGCGCGAATTGGAGGCCGAGTTGAAACGGCTCCGGGTCCAGTTGATGCCGAATTTGCTGAAGCGGTTGTCGAACACCGCCGCGCATGTCGAGGCTTTCGACGGTCCCTCGCCGGATCGCATCGGGGGCACCCTGCTGCATGCGGCACGCTGCATCGACGCCGCGGGCGCGCGGTTGCGCGACGCGCTCGGTGCAAGCTTGCGCACGACCGACCCGGCGGAACCGGCGCCGCCAGAGGCGACGCCATTGCCGATCCTGCTGCAGCTCGACCATGATCCCGACCCGGCGGAGGTCGCAGCCCTCGGCCTCGAACCGGTCTTTGTGCACGGCCGCTGGCGGCCCTGTGCACTGTACAGCGGCACGGTGGCGCCAGAGCAGCTTGCTCCGCTGGTCCTCCGCTATGGCGGCGACTGCCGGGTGCTGCAGCGTCAAAAGCGAATGAAAGCCGGTCACGATGGCTGAGCTCCGGTCAGCGCAGCCGCCAATCGGGCTTCGCCCAACGAGACAGGTCGGCCTCACCGGCAACGACGATGGGGTGGACGGCGATGAGCCGATCGATCGGCAGGCACGATGAGACCAGATCGTCACCGATTGCGACGATCGCATGGGCGCGTCGCAGGCTGAGGAGACGGCCGATATGCCCAAGGCGGCCAATGCCGGCTCGCCCGGATGGATCGCCCGTCACCGCCACGACCCAGTCGCCGGCCTGCACCAATAAACCGGGCGCTGCCACGACGATCTCATGCGCTCGATAGCGTGGCTCGAGGCCGGTTCCCGCGGTGATCGCGTAGGCGCCGCGACACCCTGTCAACGGCAGTGGTCTCGCCAGCGAACCGACTGTCTCGTCGAGCGCCACTCGGCCGTTCGCACCGGGACCAAATCGCGGAATCGCGTCGCGCAGGACTGGGGTCTGCCCCGCCGCCATGTCGCGCGTCGTTCCGAGGAAGGGCTTCGCCAAAGCCGCCTGAATCAGCGGCTCAAGGGCGTCCCCGGCCTGCAGCGCCAGCGCCTCGCGGGCATCGTCCTCATAGTCCAGGAGCGCGTCCGGGCTGAGCCTCGGACGCGGTGCGATCACAGCGCGATTGCCGGACCGAGGCGACGGTGGCTGCGGCGGGATCGCGGGATCGGTCACCGCCCCTTCGAGCCAAGCCGGGGTGGTTTTCAGAACATGCGCGAGCCGCGTGAGACTCGCGTCTCCACGCAGGCTTTCCTGCTGACCGGTCAGAAGCCGCGACAGGGTTTGCGGCGGTATCCCGGACCGCTCCGCGAGCGTCGCCGCGATCAGCCCAAGCGCCTTGGCCCGCGCCGCGATCCGTCGTGCGAGAGGCGAGAGGGGCGTATCGGGACTGGCGCGCGGACGCGGCATAACGCAATCTCCTCCGTGAAACACGCACCGTGGGCATGGCAAGGGGCCGGCATTGGAAACGCCCGCGGGCCACACCCGTCGCGACGCCGCTGCCGCCTGGCTCCCTTGCGCGACGCTCATTATGAAGCCGCTGCGGACCCTGTCGCAACGGTCAAGCGGATGTCGATCGCGGAACGACAAGACACACGATCGCCCTGTGTCGGCCTTGCCACGGCAGACCTGCATCCACTCCGCCGCGATGGGGATGTCGCGACAGGTCTGCGGTTACGGGGTGGCAGGGCGCGGCCGACTGCCGTCGACGGTGCCGGAACGATGGTCTCCCGCTGTCGGGACACTTGTTGGACGAGCGGCTCGACCGACGGCGCTGCGGTCAGCGCGCCGGGAGCCAGCACGCCTTGACCTAGGGCAAAGCTGACGCGCTCGCTCGCGGTCGTAATTTGGGGCGAGCGCAGCCATCGATGCCTTCCGCTTTCCAAACGCTGTCGCTTTGCCTCGGCAGCAGTGGCCTCCCAGAGCAACCCTCGCCCCGCAGTTCACCGATCTGCGAGACGCTTTTGTCTATTCCGGCCTGCTGGGTCTGCGAGGGTCGCAGTCCATGGCTCTCGCCAGATCCTTGCCAAGCTCGATCAGTAGCATGTCCAGCAGGGTTCGCACCTTGAGGCCGCTTTGACCGCCGATGAGCGCACGAGCCCGCTCGCAGCCATTGATAGCCTGCTGCAGTGACCGAGCGGCTTCGTTCACATGCCCACTCCAAAAATTGACTAGTAGATTTTTACTAGGTCTCGGCCGGGATGGAACGAGACAAATCGACCGTCTATGACCAATGAGACGACCGGCATATAGCCAAGCTAAATTTGTTGAGCTTGATTTTGAAACGATTATCAGTACTTTGCGTTCAATTACTTAGTCGGCTTCAATGCCCACGGAACACGAGTTAGACGAGCGATTGGTATGAGGTATTTTTTTGATGTTCAGGAGCGCTTTTTCACGCGAGACACGGTAGGGTTGTTCTTTCAATCGGTTGATCACGTCAAGCGGGAAGCCTTCCAACGGGCTTCTGAGTTTGCCTCGCATATCGATAACCTCGATAGCGTCGGAGCGATTGTCATAACGGTCCGTGATAACGCAAACGCAATCGTGATGACCGTGCGCCTCGTGTGCGGCATCGAGGTGACGTAGGCGTCAGTTCGCAGCGTTGTAAGTTCGCGAAATCTATCGCCCTCGCCGTCAGCCTCAATGCCTTTTGGCGAGCCCTTTGTGCAAAACCGCGAACAATCATGCCGCAAATTCAATTGCAGACACTGCCTACGGATCGAGAGGTAGTGGATCAGTTTGATAATAATCTCAGCAGCTTACCAACGATAGCGCAGGCCGCCCGTCCCGTACTGGACGCCGCCACCCGCGCCGCCGACGAACGCAAAGTGGCCACCCGAGCGGTGATGAAGCCTCAGAACAAGATCCAGATGGGGCTGGCTGGGAAGGCCTAGCGTGATCTCTGGCGAGAAGGAGTAACGTACGTTCTGATCTTTGACGCCTGTTCGCACCCGGGGGGCGAAGGCATCGATGGCTCAGGTATGAGCCTGCTCGCGCACCTCTATGCCAGACGGTCTGGATCATTAGCCCCGAGTTGTCGCGGACCGTCACCACAGCGGGCGGCTCACCGTCGATTGGGGGTGAGAAGGCGGCTGCATCAAGCGCCACACCGATGGCTGATCTCCTGGTCGCCTCGGCGTCCTCTAACATGACGCCTTCGCTGCCGATATCACTGCAGCCGTTAGCTTTGTCGAAGAAGTAGCGCGGCATTCGCCCGATCCCTTGCCCTCGACCGCCGATTCTCGGTAAGGTTGCAGATTGGCGCAACGAGGTGGCAAAACTTACGACGATGTCTGAGGGCATAGCCGCCCGCTCGCGGCGGCACGGAACGATCAAGAGCGACGGGGGCTTTGGGTGTGGTCGACACGATTGTGTCGGCCCTCCGCGCCCATTGAGCCTCGACCCCCTCAAGGCTCCGGTGGGCGCGGAGTGCCTTCCCCCACGAGATCGTTGTCGTTGGCCCACTGCTGTTTCTGATCTGCCATTATACCGTCTTTGCCCCATTTAACCCAGCGCTTTACTCTTTCTTCAGACTGCCGGCGGGCTACCCACGCTGGCGGCTTCAAACGCTTTGGACTTACCGGCACTGCTCGACCTCCCGATTAGATTCCAGCCAATACCGCAACCGTGCAGACAAGGCTCACAGTCAGGATCGTGAGGCCGTCTGCGTTTCGTGCGGTGACAACAATGGCGCCCGGCTCCTCCAGGCAACTCACATCCGAAGCAAAATCGGCAGCTTTTTGCAGCGCTTCGTTTCGGACTTGCGTCATGTTTGATAAATAGCTGCCGACGGTATCGACGGCACGAGTTGTTGCGCTGATATCAAAATAGTATTTTACCAACTGTAGATCTAAGCTCATGTGGTTTCTGACTGCCAAATGCAGCCTTGCACGCGTCGAACGCAAAATGAACCTACTTCACAGGCTTGTGATCGCTCTCAATTATTTGTCGGGTTCCCGACAAAGCTGATCTGCATGACGCCATAGCGATGTTTTCATGGGAGCTTGAGCCGGCGCGCTTGAGGCTCGCGATGGCGCGAAGCTGTGGGTTCACTGCTCGCCTTTGTACAGCAGAAGGCCCAGCCACCATCACGCCGGCCGGACCTCTGTTCTAGGGTCTTCGCATTGGGAAGGGATGGATCAGTCGGGCGGATTGCAGCCCACCATCTCAAAATCGGTGAAGACGTCAGGCTTCCGCAGGCGGCGCACCTTCCGCTGGAACCACGTGCATCCGACGCTAACTGACTCGACGAGATAGGCCGGGCCGCATTCCATGTCGGACGGGATTGGGTACTCCGTCGTCTTGGGCATACCGTCCAGATTCATTGGCGGGTGCTCGCAGTCGACGTCGGGGAAGAGGACCGCGCGTCGCCAGCCAACCTTGCCCTGCGCTCGATACTCGTAGTGCAGCCCGCAGTCGTCGCGGTGCTTGATCGTCCGACGGCTGGAAATGGTCAGCCACCAGCTAGA
>NZ_BJZT01000013.1 GCF_007992175.1 Methylobacterium haplocladii
AGAGGGGGAAGGCCCAGCGCCGGACGAGGTCGATGCCCTCCTCCAGCGGCAGCCCCGTGAGGAGGGCGCGCGAGCGCTGCCTGCCGGCCGGCGCTTCCTCGTAGCGCTTGAGCAGGCTTTCCAGGCGGCTTCGGGTCTCGATGTCGCGCCGGTCGGCCTGGATCTGTGCCCTGGCCCGCGGCCAGTGCTCGATCAGCGCCTCGTGCGACAGCCTAAGGCTGGTCTGCCGGGCGTCTCCCTCGACGGTCAGCAGGCGGATGTCGGGTGCGAGCAGGGCCTCGATCAGGCGGCGTGCCGGCGAGTTCTCCGCGAAGGCGTCGAGGCGGCTCGGGCGCGAGGTCACCGCCTCCCCCGTGCTCGACGTGACCAGCGTCCGCAGGACCTCCGGCAATGCTTCCGCCGCCTTGGAATCGCGCGAATGCAGGCCGGTCCAGGCCATCTCGGCCCGGGTGGCGATGGCGCCCTTCAGTTCGCCCATCACCCGGTAGGCGTCGAAGGTCAGCTGCCGGCCGCCGAGTTCGGTGACGTCGCGCCGGTAGAGGTCCTCGAGCACCACCGAGAGAAGCGGCAGCGCCCCCGGCTCGGCCGCCGCCGCCTCGGCCAGGACCGCGTCGAGACCGATGCGCGCCTCGTTCTCCTCGAACTGCAGGCCGGTGGCGCGGGCCGGACGCCGGATCACCTCCAGGAGTTCGGCGCCATCGGGCGGCAGCAGGTCGAGGCGCGCGCCCTCCTCGGTCAGCAGCAGAAGCTCGGGGATCGCGGCTGCGCGATGCCACAGGTCCGAGCGCATCGTCGCGATCACCCAGACCACGCCCGAGCGGGCGAGCCCCGCGAGCAGGCGCACGAACGCGAGCCGGTCGTCCTCCGTGATGTCGGGACGGGTGAAGAGTTCCTCCAGCTGGTCCACGAGCAGGACGAGGCGCGCCTCCTCGTGCGACAGCAGGGCTTTGGCGCTGCGCTCCTGCGCCGCGAGGGCCCCGAGCGCGGTGCGGAACGGATACGAGGCGTCCCCGGTGGAGGCCCGCAGGTGCCGGGCGAGCTCCGCCGCACCTGCGCCGGGACCGCCGAGCTCCGCCAGCCCTTCTCCATGGGCCGGGTTGCCAGCGAGCAGCGCGCCCGCCAGCGCCGCGATCGGGTCCGCGCCCGCATCGCCCGGCCGCATCGCGACCCTCCGCCAGAGCCCGACCCCCGGCACGGCCTTGGCCGCGACCAGCGCCGGCAGCAGGCCGGCGCGGGCGAGCGAGCTCTTGCCCGAGCCCGATGCGCCGAGCACCATCAGGAAGCCGGCGCGCGCCGTCGCAGCCTCCGACAGGCGCACCAGCCCGGTCCGGATCGCCCCGTCCCGGCCGAAGAACACCGGCGCGTCGGGAAAGTCGTAGGTCGAGAGCCCGCGATAGGGCGGTCCCTTCAGATGGGTGGGGGCGGCCCCGCCAGACGCGGCCAGGAGCCGCCGCTCGATCAGCTTGGCGAGGTCGGCTTCGAGCCGGGCGTCGAAGGCCTCCAGACTGTCGTAGCGGGCGCTGGCCGCGAGAAACTCGCCCCTGTTCTCGAAGTGGCGCGCCCAGAACGCCTGGAGCGCCTGCCATTGCTGCTCCTGCTCGGCGCGAAGGCCCGCGTCGGTGAGCGAGGTGCCGGGATCGCCGCTGCGGCGATAGACCAGGAGATCGGGGGTGCTGCGGAGCTGGAAGGCGGCGAGCGCGTCCTCGAACTCCCATTCGGTGCCCGTCACCGGCGTGCGGCCGTCCATGCCGGTATAGGCGCGCAGAGCCGTGCGCACCGGCAGCGGCGTGCCGAGCCGGGACCACAGGATCAGCACGACGATATCGTGCTGCGAGGGCGGCTCGATCTCGTCCTGGAAGTGGCTGCTGGCGCGCAGCGGCTCGCTCTCCCAGAAATACGGCCGCACTTCGACCAAGCCGGCATAGTCCCGCGCGAGCTTGGCGATGATCAACTGCGCGCGCAGACGCTCCTCGCGCACGTCGCCGGGTGACGAGACGAAGATGCGTAGCGGCGACGGCATGGCTCGTGGAGGCTGCAGAGCGAGGACCGCAACAGCTTAGCCGTTAATCGGCGCGCGGTCTCGGATGCTGACCGCCGATCCCGGAGGAGATCGGCATCGATGTCCGGCTCTGCCGCAACGTTCGGAAACCGAGAAATATCCGGCTCGCCAAGTCGGACTTCCGGCACTCTCTGTATTGTACCAGACAAATCCCGGACCCGATCATCGCTTTGTCCGTGTCAGGAATGCATCACCTTCGGGTTATGAATCGATCGCGACGACGCGACCGTAGATTGGGACGCCCAGTCAATGCGCCGGGTTTGACTCTACTCTAACGAAGCGCGTTGAGAGCGCGCCGAAAAGCCCTGCAAAGGGGTGCGGCCGCGCCAAAGCGTTTCGCCTCAGGGGGCAGAGTATGTCGAGCGTCAACAGCACGGCCGTGTCGGTGGCTTCGCGGATGCGCGGCCTCTGGCTCGCCTCCACGGCCCTGGTCGGGATCCGGATCCTGCCGCAGCCGGCTCCGAGCGTGCTGCACCTGCCGTCTTCGGCCTCGCTGCTGCAGGCCCGGATGGCCCGGCTCCTGGCGCTGGCGATCGAGACCCCGGCCTCGCTGCTGGCGCGGCTGAACCCGCTGCGGGTGCGCAAGGTGCGGCCGGCGGCGCGGGTCGGTCGGCGGAAGTGGCAGCGGGCGTTGCTTGCGGCTACGGCTCTGATCGGCGGCGCGTCCGCCGCCGCGGCGCAGGACATCTCCTGGTCCGGCAACGGCAACAACGACTGGAACGCGCCCGCAAGCTGGGACGGGGTCAACGTGCCGGATACGGCCGACGAGCGGGCCATCTTCGGATCAAGCGGCACGCGGAGCCCGTTCTTCACCCAATCCACGACCGTCGGCGGCATCACGTTCGAGGCCGGGGGGAGCCAGTACTATATCTCGAACAACGGTCACGCCGTCACGTTCACGTCGGACATCGTCAGCAATTCCGGCGAGCAGTTCATCTACTCCAACACCGGTGGCGTGGACGTCGCCTTCTCGGCGAATGCCGGCAACATCACGCTGATCTCGACAAGCACGCCTGATGGCACCAGCGTCGTCGGGACGCCCGGCGGCGGTTTCCGATTCGACGCCGGCGGGCAGGCGGGTCAGGCGCAGGTCCGCTTCGACGACGGCGGCCCACTCACCGTCAACACCGGCGCGAACACCACCCTCAACGTCGGCTCGCTCGCGGGCTCCGGCACCGTCCAGTTCCAGCAGAACAACCAGACCCTGTCGGTCGGCGGCCTGAATACCAGCACCGTCTATTCCGGCGTGATCGGCACCGGCGCCGGGGCATCCACCGCCGCTCTCACTAAGGTCGGTTCAGGCACACTTACGCTGACGGGCGACAACGCCTACACTGGCGGTACCACGGTCTCGGGCGGCGTGCTCCAGATCGGCAGCGGTGGCACCACCGGTTCGGTAGCCGGCAATATCAATCTCGCCAACAACGCCGAACTGACGATCAACCGGTCCGATGCGGTGACCGTCGCCGGCATCATTTCCGGCAACGGACCGCTCAACCAGATCGGGACGGGCACCACGACTCTGACCGGCGCCAACACCTATGTCGGCGACACCAGGATTCTCGCGGGCACCCTGCAGATCGGCGATGGCGGTAGCACCGGCGCGCTCGGTGCCGGCAATGTCGCCAACGCCGGCACGCTGGTGTTCAACCGGAACAATGCGCTGACCTTCGGCGGCGTCATCGGTAACGTCGGATCCGTTCAGCAGATCGGGACGGGCACCACGACGCTGACCGGCGCCAACGCCTACGCGGGCGCAACCACGATCGCGGCCGGCATCCTCAATATCCAGAATGCTTCGGCCTTGGGCACCACGGCTGCCGGAACCACGGTGGCGAACAACGCCACGCTGCAGCTGCAAGGTGGCATCGCGGTCCTCGGCGAAGCGCTGACCTTGTCGGGCAACGGGTCCAACCAGACGTCTCCCAACGGCGCGCTCCAGAACGTGTCCGGCGTCAACACCTTCGGCGGCACGATCACGTTGGCGGCCGCCAGCCGCATCAACTCGGATGCCGGCACGCTGCAACTCACGGCCGGCACCGCAATCACCGGCGCTTTCGGCCTCACGCTCGGCGGCGCCGGCAACGGCCTGATCACGGGTGCGATCGCCACCGGTGCCAACACCGTGACCAAGGATGGCACCGGCATCTGGCGCCTGAGCATTGCCAGCAACTATTCGGGCGGTACGAGCATCAACGCCGGCTCGCTCATCGTCGACAACGGTGCGGCCTTGGGAACCGGCAGCGCGACGGTCGCTTTGGGTGGCACCCTCGGCCTTCAGAGCGGCATCACGGTCGCCAACGCCCTCCTGCTCTCCGGCAGCGGCAGCGGCGGCACAGGCACGGGCACCAACAACGGCGCCCTCGAAAGCCTCATCGGCAACAACACCTACAGCGGCGCAATCACGCTGGGTGCGGCTAGCCGCATCAACGCGAACGCCGGGACATTGACGCTGTCGGGCGGCATCAACGGCGGTGCGGCCAATACCGGCCTGACGCTGGGTGGTGCCAGCACTGGTGCCAATACGGTCTCGGGCGCGATCGGCGCTAATGTCGGCGGCCTGACCAAGGATGGGGCGGGGACCTGGACGCTGTCCGGTGTCAACACCTACACCGGCGCGACTACGATCAATGCCGGCACGCTGGCTTTGAACAACGCCGCCGGCACCGCCATCGCCGACACCACCCGGGTGACGTTCGGCAACCTGCTCGGCACGGCGGCGACGCTTCGGACGCAGACCAACGAGACGATCGGCTCGCTCTCGGACGGCAATACCAGCAGCACGGTCAACATCGCGGCCGGCACCATGCTGACGGCGGGCGGGGACGCCACCACGGACGGCGTCTACGCCGGCGCGATCAACGCCAACGGCACGGGCATCCTTGCCAAGACCGGCGGCGGCACGCAGACGCTGTCGGGCGCGATGACCGGCGGCGCGCTGGTGGTCAACCAGGGCACGCTCGCTCTCGGCACGACCGGTTCGCTGAACACGGCCGGCGTGGCCGGGCTGGTCCCGGGCGCAACGGGTGGGCAGGCCCAGGCCGCGGTGCTCGTGAACACCGGCGCGATCTTCGGCAATGCCGGCACGATCACCGCCACCAACCAGGGCGTGGCGCTGCAGGGCGGCACGTTCAACAACACCGGCAGCGTCACCGCGGCGAACCAGAGCGGCGTCTTCGCACTGACGGGTGCGGTCGCGATCACCAACACGGGCACGGGCTCGATCAGCGGCGTCAACGGCATCGACGCCAGCCTGACCTCGGCCGCCGCCATCTCCATCACCGGCAACGGTTCCTACACCGGCACCGGCGGCTTCGGCATCCGGGCGGTCAGCCTCGGCGGCAATGTCGTCCTCGGCACGACGGGGGCCGCCCTCGGCGCCGTCTCGGGCGCGAGCGCGATCTTTGCCAGCACCACCGGGACGGGCACTGTCGACGTCGTCACCGCCGGCAACGTCACCAGCACCGGTGCCAACGCCATGGGCATTGCCGCCAGCGGCGTGAACGGTGCCGTCACCGTCAACCAGACGGCGGGCCTCATTCAGGCAACCAGCAACGGCATAGACGCCCGGTCGACCGGATCGGGCGCGGTCATCGTGAACCAGGCGGGCGGCACGATCGGTTCGACCGTGAGCAATCCCATGGTTGGCCTCAATGCGGAGCGCAACGCCGCGGGCACGATCTCCGTCACGTCGGGAACGATCTACGGCCAGGCAGAGGGCGTGCGGGCGATCAACTTCAGCAGCGGCAATGTCGGCGTCGACGCGCAGGGAAGCATCACGGCCAAGATCGGAATCAACGCGAAGATCAGGGGCACGACGGGCGACATCGCCGTGACGGCCGGTGCCGGTGCCATCAGGGGCAACACGATCGGTACCACCACCGCGAACAACGATAGCGCCAATGTCGGCATCAACGCGGCCCTGGAGACCAATGCAGGCGCGACCGGGACGGTGAGCGTCACCACCGGCACGGGCGCGGTCTCGGGCGTCTCGGGCATCACCGCCTCCTCGGCCGGTACGGTGAGCACCAGCGCGGTCACGGTGAATGTCGGCGGCAACGTCACCGGAACGAGCGGCACCGGCGTCAGCGCCAAGAGCGCGGGCGGTGTCGTCACCGTCAACCAGACGGCCGGCGTGGTCCAGGCGACGGGCAACGGCATCGACGCCACCACGACCGGGGGGCGCGCGATCGTCGTGAACCAGTCCGGCGGCCGGATCGGCACCGATGCGACCACCCGCGTCGGCGGCATCGGCATCAACGCGACGCGCGCCACGGCCGGCGACATCACGGTCACGGCCGGCACGATCTTCTCGACCGGCACCGGCGTGCTCGCGTCGAACGGCGGCACCGGCACGGGCAACATCAAGGTCGACGGCGTCTCGGGCGGCTCGATCACTGCAACCGGCGGCGGCATCTTCGCCACCACCTCGGGGACCGGCAACGTCGTCGTCGGCGGCACGACCGCGATCGGCAGCATCACAACCGGCGGCTTCGGCATCAGTGCCTACTCCAAACTTGGCGGGGTGAGCGTGAACACCGCGGCCGGCACGATCCAGAGCGGCGCCGGTACCGCGGTGATCGCGGCGCAGAACGACTCGAATGACGCGACGGGCGCGGTTACCATCAGCAACGCAGCGACGCTTCAGCGTGCCGCTGGCGCGCCCTCCGTCGACGCGATCGGCGTGACGGATTTCGGGTCCGGCGGCGTCACGATCACCAACACGGGGGCGATCGGCGGGGCTGCCGGGTTCGGAGCCTTCAGTAACGGCATCAACGCCGCGTCGACCTACGGCAGCGTCACCGTCACCACGTCGGGGGCGGGCGTCATCGGGGCCGCCCTGCTCCCGACCTCGAACGGCATCGTGGCGTCTTCGTCGGTTGGTGGGGTGACGGTCCAGGCCGATGCCAACGTCAGTGCGGCGACGCGGGGCGTCATCGCGCAAGCCCAGAACAGCTCCTCCGGTGCGGGCAGCACGGTCACGGTCCGCGGCGCGGGCGCGATCTCGGGCGGCACGGGCATCCGGGCCACCCATGCCGGGACGGGACCGGGCGCGGGCAACGCCGCCGTGACGATCTCCGGCACGGGCGCGACCACCGGCACGACCGGCATCGGCATCGACGCCGCGATCCTCAATGCCGGCAACGCCGGCAACATGCTGGTGACGCGCTCGGGGACCGTCACCGCCGCGACCACCGGCGTCAACGCCACGACGCTCGGTGCGGGCACGGTGACGGTCTCAGCCGGCCCGATCACCACGACGAACGGTTCCGGCGTCGTCGCCACCGGCACGTCGGGCGTGGTCGCTGTGACGGCGAACGGTGCCATCACATCCGGGAGCACCGGCGTTGCGACCAATGCCGGCATCTTCCTGACGGGCACCGGCACCGGCAACACGGTCACGGTGGGGGCGAGCGGGGCTCCGATCGAGCCGACCGTGCGGGGCGCGATAGGCCTGCGCATCGACGGCGGTGCGTCGGGCACCGGCGTCGCCACGCTCGCCAACTACGGCACCATCGCCAGCAGCGCCACCGGTGTCGGCGCCAACGCCGTGCAGATCGACCGCGGTACGCTGGTGATCGGCGAGCAGGCCGGCACGCTGAGCGGCAATCTCGCGATCGCCACAGCCGGCAGCACCCTCACCGTCGACCGGACGGCCGCCCTGACGTTGGCCAACACGATCACCGGGGCGGGTGCGCTCAACAAGGCGGGCGCAGGCACGACCACGCTGACCGGCGTGAACGGCACCGGAAACCAGTTCACCGGCACGGCGAACGTCACGGCGGGCACGCTCGCAGTGAACGGCACCTTCGGCGACACCGCAGGCCGGACCGCCACCGTCAACGTCAACACCGCCGGTACCCTGCACGGCTCGGGTACGATCGCGGGCTCGGTCGTCGTCGGCAGCGGCGGCACGGTCTCGGCCGGCAACTCGCCGGGCACGATGACGATCGCCGGCAACCACACGCTCCAGGCCGGTTCGACCTCGCTGTTCGAGCTGGGCTCGGCGGGCGTCGTCGGCGGCACCAGCAACGACCTGATCAACGTCGGCGGCAGTCTGACGCTCGGCGGTACGCTCAGCCTGGTCTCCGCGACGAACGCCGCCAGCGCCCCGGTCTCGGGCGCCTACCGGCTCTACAATTACGGCGGCGCCCTCGCCGGTACCTTCGGCACGGTGACGACGCCGAGCGCCGCCTCAACGGCGTTGGTCTACACGAACATCCCGAACCAGGTGAACGTGCTGCTCACCAACGGCAACCAGTCGGTGCAGTACTTCGACGGCGCCGACATGACCGGCGCCACGGCCGGCGGCCAGGGCGGTACCGGCACCTGGAGCGCGGCCAACACCAACTGGACCACGCTGCCCGGCGGCGAGGTCAACGACGTGTGGCGCTCGGGCGTCGGCATCTTCGGCGGCACGGCCGGCACGGTGACGGTGGTCGGCACGCAGGACGTGCAGGGCCTGCAGTTCGCCACGACCGGCTACACGGTCACCGGCGGATCGCTCAACCTGAGCGGCAATCCCTTCAACACCGACACCAGCAGCTTCATCAACGTCGATGCCAACGTCGCCACGACGATCAGCAGCGCGGTGGTCGGTTCGGCGACGGTAGGCCTGACGAAGCTCGGCGCCGGCACGATGACGCTGACGGGCAACAACGGCTACAGCGGCGGCACCACCTTCGCCGCCGGCATCCTCAACGCCGGCAGCGCCAATGCGCTGGGCACCACGGGCACGCTCAGCTTCACGGGCGGCACGCTGCAATACAGCGCCGCCAACGCCACCGACTATTCCGGCCGCTTCTCGACGGCTGCCAACCAGACCTACCGCGTCGACACCAACGGCCGGGACGTCACCTACGCCACCGGCCTGACCTCGTCGGGCGGCAGCCTCGCCAAGCTCGGCGCCGGCATGCTGACCCTGACGGGCGCGAGCACCTATGCCGGCGCCACCACGATCGGGGCCGGCACGCTGCAGGTCGGCGGCGGCGGCACGTCGGGCTCGCTCGCCGCAGGCTCGGCCGTCACCATCGCGGGCGGCGCCACCCTGGCGCTGAACCGCTCCGGTACGCTGGCCTTCGGCAACGCCGTCTCCGGCGCGGGTTCGCTCACCGTGCGCGGCGCGACCGGCGCCAACGACAGCATCACGCTGTTCGGCGCGCTGCGCCAGACCGGCGGCTTCACCGTCGCGGACGCCTCGAACGTCACGCTGACCGGCAGCTATTCCGCGGCCCCTTCGGTCTCGCTCGCGGGCGGCGGCACGTTCACCAACCAGGGCTCCGTGAACGCCTCCAGCGACGCGATCCTGACCAGCCAGACCGCTGGCACCACGGTCATCAACGAGGCCGGCGCGCAGATCGTGGGCGGGTTCAGCGGCGTCATACAGATCCAGTCCGCCGTCCCGGCGGCGCTCGCCGTCACCAATTCCGGCCTGATCCGCGGCAACGGCTACGATGGCGTGACCCAGCACGGCACGGGTGCGCTCACCGTCACGAATAACGGCACCGGCGTTATCTACGGGCAGAACGGCACGATGTCCGGCAACGGCTACGGCGTCGGCAGCGATGGCGGCGGCGCGTTGACCCTTACGAACGCCGCTGGCGGCCGGATCGTCGGCCGGTACGGGGTCGTCGGCTCGAACGCCGGCGACCAGGTCACCAATGCGGGCACGATCGCCTCCGGCACCCTCAACGGAGACGGGAGCGTCGCACCGGGCGGCGTCGCAGGCGTCGATCTGCGGCAGGGCGGCACCGTCATCAACCAGGCCGGCGGCCTGATCCAGGGCGGCGGCAACGCCCTGCTCTCCGCCGGAGCGCTCGTCCTACGCAACGCCGGGACGATCACCTCGCCGAGCAGCGACGGCATCCTGACGTCGTCGACGATCGATATCCGCAACGCCGGCACGATCTCCAGCAGCGTCAATTCGGGCCTCGCCGCCGTGAGCGGCAGCGGCACGATCGTCAACGCGACGGGGGGCGCCTTCACCGGCGGCTCGAGCGCGCAGTTCGGCTACGGCGTGCAGTTCGCCGGCGGCTCCGGCACCGTCGAGAACTATGGAACGCTGAACTCGACCCGCACCACGAATGGCGGCTCCGGCGGCATCTATGCCTACGACCGCAGCGGAGCCGACCTCGCCACGGTCACGGCCAACCTCTACGCCGGCTCGACCACCGGCGCGATCACGCTCGGCGGCGGCAACGACACCGTCGCCCTCAATACCGGCTCGGGCACCGCCGGTGCAGGCGTCGTGACCAGTGACGGCGTGCGTCTCCAGAACGCCGGCACCCTCTCGGCGGCCGCCTTCGGCACCATCGACCTCGGCGGCGGCATCAACACGCTGACCCTGCGCGGCGCGGGCGACGGCACGGCGGCCAACGGTGTCGCCGGCACGCTCGCCCTCGGCTCCGTCAGTGGGGCCGGGACGTTCAACAAGGTGGATGCCGGCACCTGGACCCTCACCGGCCAGACGGCCGCCCCGCTCGCCGGCATGACCGCCAACATCGGCGGCGGCACCCTCGCCATCAACGGCGTGTTCGGCGACACGACGGCCAACGACGCGACGGTCAACGTCAACACCGGCGGCACCCTGCACGGCTCGGGCACCATCGCCGGCTCGGTCGTCGTCGCCAGCGGCGGCACGGTCTCCGCCGGCAATTCGCCTGGCACGTTGACGGTCAACCGCGACTACACGCTCAATGCCGGCTCGACCTCGCTGTTCGAGCTCGGTGCGTCGGGCGTCGTCGGTGGGACCAGCAACGACCTGATCGCCGTGGGCGGCAACCTGCAACTCGGCGGTACGCTCAGCCTCGTCTCCGCGACCAGCGCCGCCAGCGCCCCGGTCTCGGGCGCCTACCGGATCTACAATTACGGCGGCGCGCTCAGCGGTGCCTTCGACACGGTGACGACGCCGAGCGCCGCCTCCACGGCTTTGGTCTACACGAACATCCCGAACCAGGTGAACGTGCTGCTCACCAACGGCAACCAGTCCGTGCAATACTTCGACGGCGCCGACATGACCGGCGCCACGGCCGGCGGCCAGGGCGGTACCGGCACCTGGAGCGCCGCCAACACCAACTGGACCACGCTGCCCGGCGGTCAGGTCAACGATGTCTGGCGATCCGGCGTCGGCATCTTCGGCGGCACGGCCGGTACGGTGACCGTGGCCGGAGCGCAGAGCGTGCAGGGCCTGCAGTTCGTCACAACCGGGTACCAGCTCGCTGGTACGGGCACGCTCAACCTCATCGGCGATCCGGTCACCTCCGCGACGCAGAGCTTCGTCAACGTCGACCAGGGCGTCGGCGTCACGATCGCCAACGCGCTGACCGCCACCGGCGGCACGATCGGCCTGCGCAAGCTCGGCGACGGCACGCTCACCCTGACCGGGGCGAGCACCTATGCCGGCAGCACTACAGTGGAATCCGGCACGCTCGCCATCGCGGCCGGTGGTTCCGTCGCCTCCGCGGTCGTCAACGCGGCGATCTTCACCAACGCGGGCACGGTCGGCGGCGGTCTGACCAACAATGCCGGCACGAGCACCAACACCGGCACCATCAACGGCGGCGCGACGATCCTCGCCGGGACCTTCAACACCAATGCTGCGACCAGCGTCGTCAACGGCGCGCTGGTGAATGCCGGCACCGTCAACGCGCAGGGCCAGATCAACGGCGATGTCACCAACCAGACCAGCGCGACGCTCAACGTCGTCGGCGAGCTCACCGGCATCGGTCGTCTGACCAACGACGGCGCGGTCGACCTCGGCGGCAACAACCTCGGCGTCGGTTCGCTCTCGGGCACCACGGCCGCGGCCACCATCGCAGGCGGCGGTACGCTCTCGGCCGGCTCGGACAACACCTCCTCGGCCTATGCCGGCACGATTGCCGGCGCGACCGGCCTCACCAAGGCCGGCACGGGCACCCTGACGCTGTCGGGTGCGAACACCTACACCGGCGCGACCACGGTCTCGGCCGGCACGCTGCAGGCGGGGGCGGTGAACGCCCTCTCCGCGGCCTCGGCGGTGACGATCGCGACCGCTGGCCGGATGGACCTGAACAGCTTCAACGAGACCGTGGCTTCGCTGGCGGGTGCCGGCAGCGTCACGCTCGGTTCGGCCACCCTCACCACCGGCGGCAGCAACGCCACCACGGCCTATGCCGGCACGATCTCCGGCACGGGCGGTCTGGTGAAGACCGGCACCGGCGGCTTCACCCTGTCGGGCGCCAACGGCTTCACTGGCCTGACCGCGATCCAGGCCGGCACGCTGACCGTCGCCGCCGGCGGCAGCCTGGCGGGCTCGGTCAACAACGCGGCGGGCTTCACGAATGCCGGCAGCGTCGCCGGCAGCCTGACCAACAGCGGAAGCGCCACCAACACTGGCACGGTTGGCGGCGCTGTCACGAACAGCGGCAGTCTCGCCACCTCCGGCACGATCGGCGGCGGCCTCACCAACACCGGCACGGTGACGGCCTCGGCCGGACGGATCGACGGCGCCATCGCCAACAACGCCGGCAGCGTCACGGTCAGCGGTCAGGTGGCGAGCAACGGCACGCTCACCAACGCCAGCGGCGCGACCCTCGCCGTTGCTGGCGGCGGGGCCTACGGGCTCAGCGGCCTGCTCACGAACGCCGGCAGCCTTACCGTGGCCTCCGGCGGCAGCCTCACGGCTCCGGCCGGGATCAGCAACTCCGGCTCGATCGCCGTGGCCCAGGGCGGCACCATCACCGACGCGCTGGCCAACACCGGCAGCGTGGTCAACGACGGCGCCTACAATGCAGATGTGAGCAACACCGCGTCCGGCACCATCGCCAACCGCGCCACCGGCGTCTGGACCGGCAACCTCACCGCCAACGCGGGCACCGTCGGCAATGCCGGCCAATGGAGCGGAGACGGCCGCAACGATGCCGGCGGCAGCTTGACCAACACGGGCACCTGGACGACGGCCACCGGTCCGTTCGCCAATGCCGGGACGCTCGCCACCTCCGGCGTGCTCAACGGCGGCGTCGCCAACACCGGCAGCGTCCAGGCCTCCGGCCAGATCAACGGCGCGGTCTCGAACGGCGCCGGCGCGAGCTTCGCCCTCACCGGTGCGCTCACCGGCGTGACGACCTTCGCCAACAACGGCACGCTCGATCTCGGCGGGACCGCCTTCACCGTCGGCTCGCTCTCGGGCACCAGCGCTGCGGCGACCCTGCGGAACGGCGCGCTGACCACCAACGGCGACAACAGCTCGACCGCCTATGCCGGCACGATCGTCGACGGCGCGGCCGCGACCTCGCTCACCAAGAACGGCACCGGCAGCCTGACGCTGACCGGCACCAACACCTATACCGGCGGCACCATCGTCAACGCCGGCAGGCTCGTCGCCACCGCGGCCAGCCTCGGCAGTGGGCCGGTGACCAGCAACAGCGACCTGATCATCGACCAGCCCGGCGATGCCACCCTCGGCAGCGCCATCAACGGCACCGGCCGCTTCGTGAAGCGCGGTGCCGGCGCCCTGACCTATACCGGAACCGGCACCCTCTCGGGCGCCACCACGGTCGAGGCCGGGCGCCTCAGCGTCAACGGGGGCCTCGCGAACTCCGTCGTCACCGTGGCGAATGCTGCGACGCTCGGCGGTGCCGGCACGGTCGGCGGGGTCGTGGCGGCTGCCGGCGGCGCCGTCGCTCCGGGCGCCAGCCCCGGCGCGGTCGGGACCCTGCGGGTCGCGGGCAACGTGCTGTTCGCCAGCCAGTCGCTCTACCAGGTGGACGCCACCGCATCCGGCCAGTCCGACCGGATCGCGGCGACCGGCACCGCCACGCTCCAGGGCGGCACGGTGCAGGTCACGGCCCAGGCCGGCCTCTACAACCCGACCACGAGCTACACGATCCTCAGCGCGGCCGGCGGCGTCACCGGGCGGTTCGCGGGCGTGACCTCGAACTTCGCCTACCTGACGCCGTTCCTGACCTACGACGCCAACGACGCCTATCTCCGCCTCGCCCGCAACGATCTGCAGTTCGCCACGACCGCGCAGACGCGCAATCAGGGCAACGTCGCCGGCGCGGCCCAGGCGACGGGGGTCGGTTCGCGGCTCTACGACGCCATTGCCGTGCTCTCCGCGCCGCAATCGCGGGTGGCCTTCGATGCGCTCTCGGGCGAGATCCATGCGAGCGCGGTCTCGGCGCAGTTCGAGAACGCCTTCCTCGTCCGCGAGGCGGTGCTCGACCGGCTGCGCTGGGGCGATGCCGGCGGCTTCGGCGGCGGGATCGGCGGCCAGGGCATCGGCCAGCGCTTCGCGCCGGGCACCACCCTGCCGGGGGCCTACACGGCCGACCTGCCGGGTCGGGCTCCGACGCTCGCCGCGATCCCGACGCGTCTCGTCGATCCGCAGCCGATCGCGGTGTGGGGCCAGGGCTTCGGTTCGTTCGGCTCGACGGCGACCGACGGCAACGCCGCCCGTCTCGCCCGCCAGACCTCGGGCTTCGTGCTCGGCGGCGACGCACGGGTGGGCAACGACTGGCGGATCGGCGCGGCCGGCGGCTACAGCTTCACCAATCTCGACGTCACCGGGCGGCTCTCGTCCGGCACGGTGGAGAGCGGCTACGGTGCGCTCTATGCCGGTGGACCGCTCGGGGACCAGAGCCCACTGCAGCTGCGCCTCGGCGCGACCTTCGGCGGCAACAGCCTGACCACGCGCCGTGCGGTCACCTTCGCCGGCTTCTCCGAGAGCGCGGGCGCCCGCTACGGCGGCACGACCGGCCAGGGCTTCGCCGAGGTCGGCTACCGCGTCGGAACCGGGACGAGCTATGTCGAGCCGTTCGTCGGAGCCGCCGCGATCCGCCTGGGCCGCGATGGCTTCAGCGAAACCGGCGGTGCCTCCGCGCTGACGGCCCGTGGCCGCGACTACGACCTCGCCACCTCGACCATCGGCCTGCGCGCCGAGGGCCGTCTCTCCGAGGTGTTCGCCAGCGATCTGCCGATCATGGTCAGGGCGCTGGTCGGCTATCGCCGCGCCTACGGCGACGTGGTGCCGTCGGCGCTGCTCGCCTTCGCGGGCGGTCAGCAGTTCGTCTCGGCCGGCATCCCGATCGACCGCGATGCACTGGTGGCGCAGGCCGGTATCGACTGGCAGTTCGCCCCGAGCACCACGCTCGGCGTGAACTACACCGGCCAGGTCGGCCAGCGCGCCCAGGACCACGGCGTGAAGGGCAACTTCACCTACCGGTTCTGATATCGAAGCGAGGCGCCGCAGGCGGGACCATGACTCCTGCCTGCGGCGCCTCGCCGTCCGATAAGAACGCTCCGAAATTCACGATTCCCGTCAGCAGGTCCGCCGTCATGTTCCGTCTCGCCCCGATCCATCGGACGGCTGTCCTCGCGCTCGCTCTGCCGGTCACGGCCGCGCTGATCGCCGCAATCCTGGCCGGGCCGGTCGGCGCGCAGGCGAACAAGGCCGTCGCGCAGCCTGCCGCGGCGCCGCCGGCCAAGCCCGTGCCGAACGAGCCCGGCGCCACCACCGCGAGCTTCGGCGACTGGGTGCTGCGCTGCCAGCGCGGCGGTACAGCCGAGAAGCCGGTGCGCGTCTGCGAGGTCGCCCAGTCCATGCAGGTGCAGGGGCAGAACCAGCCCATCGCCCAGATCGCCATCGGCCGCGCCGGCGTGGGCGAGCCGCTGCAGGTGACCGTGCTGCTGCCGCCGAACGTGATCTTCCCGAGCGGCGTCCGTCTGCTCTCCGACGAGAAGGACAGCACCGGCTACGACCTGACCTGGCGCCGCTGCTTGCCCGGCGCCTGCGTCGCCGATGCCCCCGCCAAGGACGACGCCCTCAAGCGCTGGCGCGCCGCCGGCGAGCCCGGCCGCATCGTCTTCAAGAACGCCGGCGGACAGGACGTCGCCATCCCCCTGTCCTGGCGCGGTCTGCCCCAGGCCCTCGATGCATTGGTCAAGGAACCTGGTTAGCCAAGCGCCTGCCGCCTCCGGCTATGCAGGCCGGTCCGGTTCGTCTACGCGACTCCGCCATCTCGGTTCGTCCCGATCGAGCGGGGTTCGAGTGCGCGAAGCAGGAGATGGCGCATCAGGATGATCGGCAGGCTGCTTCCGTTCGGTGCCAAGCGGCGGGAGCGTCGTGAGCGGCTGCGGGAGCGGCGTCTCGTCGCGCAATCGGGCTTGTTCAATGCCGGCTGGTATCTGAGCCGCAATCCGGATGTCGCCGCCTCGGGGCAGGACCCGCTCGACCATTTTCTGAGACACGGCGCCCGCGAAGGACGTCCGGCCGGCCCGGATTTCGACACGCGGCTCTATCTGGCCGCTTATCCGGAGCTCGCCGACGGCTCGGTCAACGCCCTGCTGCACTACCTGGAACGGGCTGCAAGCACGGGGCCGGCCTCCAACACGGCGACGCGGCGCGCCGCCGACCCGCACGGCGGCGGGGCGATAGGGCCCAGAGCCATCAGCTTCAGCATAATCCTGCTCGACGGCCCGCCGCGCGCAAGCGACAGAACCCTGGAGAGCCTGAGAGGCCAGAACGACGCCATCGTCGAGGTCATCGCCGCTCGGACCGATCCGCGGATGCCGGCGATCCGCGCGGTGCAAGCATCGCCCGGCGGGTCGTTCCTCGGCGCCGCCCTCGACGCGGCGGTCAACGACTACGTCGTCCTCCTCGATCCGGGCGACATCGTGCTGGACGGTGCGTTGACGGCGCTGGCGGATCATCTCGCAGGCGCGGACAGCGACATCGTCTACAGCGACGAGCATCAGGGGGCCGCACCGGTGCTGAAGCCGGGCTGGTCGCCCGAGCTGCTCGATGCCTACAACTACTTCGGGCGCCTGACAGCCATCCGCCGCGGGATCGCCCTCGCGGCATGCCCCGATCCGTCGGCGGGCGCCGCTTCGGAATGGAGCCTCAACCTCGGCGCCTCGGCCGGTGCCGGCCGGATCGACCGGCTGCCCGTGATCCTCTGCCGGCGCACCGAGCCGGCCGCGTGCGATCGTGTCCGTGCCCTGACCCATCGCGCCGATTACGAGGGCGTTCTCCAAGGACTCTGGGCGGATCGGACGAAGGATCCGAGGATCGAAGCCCGCAGCGACGGCACGTTCCACGTCGCGTGGCCGCTCCCCGTCCGTCCGCGCGTCTCCGTCGTGATTCCGCAGGCCGGCGACGCCGATGGCTTGAGGCGTTGCCTCGATGGGCTCCTGCACCGCACCGATTATCCGGACATCGACATCGTCGTCGTCGGGCATCGATCGACGACAGCGGAGACCGAGGTGTTCTGTGCGCGACTGGGCGAGCGGCCGATCAGGTTCGTCCCGCTCGACGGAAGCCTGACGCGCGCTCGGGCGTACAATCTCGGCGCATCCGTGGCGCGGGGGGAGCTTCTCCTGTTCCTCGACCCCGATCTGACGATCGTCGAGGGCGGCTGGCTGGACGCGCTGGTGGGGCCGAGCATCGGCGACGGTGTCGGCGTGGTCGGCCCGAAGCTGCTTGCCCCCGATGGCCGGATCCGGGAGGCCGGTATCGGTCTCGGTTTGCGGGACTTCTACGCGCGCGTGTTCGAGGGAGCCGCGGCGGACGACTGGGGTGTCTTCGGCTCTCCCGACGTCCAGCGCAACGTGGCGGCGGTGTCCGGAGCCTGCCAGCTCGTCGCCCGGTCGGTGTTCGAGCGCATCGGCGGATACGACGAACGGTATCGGACCGGCTGCGCTGCGATCGCGTTCTGTCTCGACGCGGCGCGTGCCGGCCTCCGAACCGTCTATGCCGCCGGCGCCGTCCTCACCCAGGCGCACGTGACGCCGGATTCCACGGATGCATCGACCGACCGCGTTCTGCTGGCGGAACGCCTGCGCGCCCTCGGGATCGAGGACGATTCCTTCCTGCACCCCGCCCTGGATGCCCGGAGCGCCGAGCCTCGCCTACGCGAGCACTGGCCGGAATACGGAACCATCGCCCTCCGCCGTACCATCGAGCATCTGGCGCATCCGCTCGACGCCTCGCAGCCCCTCGACCTGTTCGATGACGGTGCCGTGGCCGCCGCCGCCGGCCTGCCCTGGAACGCGGTGACGTGGCGCTCCGAGCCCGGGCGACGTGCGCACCGAAGCGCAAGCCCCGCGGGACTCCTCATCGACCTGCTGCGGCGGCGGCCGGATCTCCGTACCCGCTTCCCGCGCGCGCTCAGCGAGGGGAGGGCAGGTCGGTTCGCGGAATGGGCAGGGACGGAGGGGATCGGAATCCTGCGCCTGTCGGAGGCCCAGGCCGCCGGCATCGCGGCCGCCTTCGCGACGGATCCCGGTGCCCGCGCCCGCCAGTATCTGACCTACGACACCGCGTTTCGTAGCGGGCAGCCGCTGTTCCTGCTGCCGAACGGACGGAGGGCCACCTGCCGCCGGCTCTTCGAGGCCGTCGCGGTCGGAATTCTCGCGCTGGAGGAGGTCTGGTGGTTCCTGCTCGCCTGCGCCGAGGCCCCGCTCGACGAACTCTGCGCGACCTGGGCCATCACGCCGGCCTGGCAGGAGGCCGTCCCGGATGGCGGCAGCGTCTTCGGTATCGTCGCCCTCGTCAGATGGGTGAGCGAGACCTACGGCATCGCATCGGACTGGCTGTTCGCACCCTATGCACCCTCGGGTGCAACCGATGCACAGCAGGTGCGCTCGGGCTTCGCCGCGCATCCGGCATGGCGTGACGCCTTTCCCGATGCGCTGACCGACGAATCCCGGACGCGAGAGCTGCTGCGGTACCTGTCGGCGCGCCGGTCTGAGCTCCCGTTCGTCGCGCGCGAATGGGCGCGGACGCGGGACGTCCCGGCGCTGGCGTCGGAGCTTCGGACGGGCGGCGTCAACATTCTCGGACATTTCTCCTACCCGTCCGGATTGCGGATCTCGGCCGAGAGCATGGTTGAGGGCCTGCGCATGGCCGGCGTGCCGCTGAGTCTGCGGGACGTGCCGATCCGCTTCGCCACGGACGAGCCGATCGCGCCCCGGCTCACCGGGTCGGAGGTCTTCGACACCACGATCATCCACGTGCAGCCGCAGCCTCTGTTCAACGAGGCCTATGCGCGTTCGGGGCTCCGGCCACGCGACGAGCGGACCTACCGGATCGGGTACTGGTACTGGGAGTTCGACCAGCTGCCCCCGGATTGGAACCGCGCGGCTCTCGACTGCGACGAGTTCTGGACCGCGACGGAGTTCGTCGCCGAGGGCTTGAGGCGGGCCTTCCGCCAGCCGGTGAGGGTGCTGCCCCCGGGCGTCGAGCTCCCGCGTTTCGATCCCTTGCCCCGCGCGCATTTCGACCTGCCGGAGCACGACTACCTGTTCCTGTTCGCGTTCCACATGACGAGCGTCATGGAACGCAAGAACCCGCTCGGCCTGATCGAGGCCTTCCGGCAGGCGTTCCGGCCCGACAATCGGGCGAAGCTCGTCATCAAGACCGCGTTCGGCCGGGAGCACCCGGAGGCGTTCGCCCAGCTGCAGCAGGCCGCGGGGGAGGCGGGTGTCATCCTGATCGACGCGACCCTGACGTGGCACGAGACGCTCGGCCTGATGGCGGCCTGCGACGCCTACGTGTCCCTGCATCGCAGCGAGGGGCTCGGACTGTCGATGGCGGAGGCGATGCTGCTCGGCAAACCCGTGATCGCGACGCGCTATTCCGGCAACCTCGACTTCATGGACGACGGCAACAGCCTTCTCGTCGACTTCCGTCTCGTGACGCTCGACCGGGATCTGCCGCCCTATCAGCGCGGCTTGCGCTGGGCCGAGCCGTCCCTCGACCATGCCGCGGCGCAGATGCGCCGGCTCTACGCGGATCGCGCCTTCGGAGAGGAGCTGGGCAGCGCGGCCCGCGCCGATCTCGCGACGCGGATGAGCTGTCGCGCCAGCGGCCGGCGCATGGCGGAGCGCCTCGCCGAGATTGCGGCGATGCCCTGAACCGCCTGCTCGCGGCCGGAAAGACGGTCGGCCCGTCCCTTTTGACGCTCGCTTGCGCATGGTATCGACCGCCCCTTCTCGACGACGCGCCCACGACCGCAGGCGGCTCAACACGGATCCATGACCGACGTGATCGACAGCCTCTCGACGGGTGGCGCTCTCAGCGGGTGGCGCTTCTCCGTCGCTCCCATGATGGACTGGACCGATCGGAACTGCCGGTCCTTCCACCGTGTGCTCTCGGCCCGCGCCCGGCTCTACAGCGAGATGGTCACCACCGGCGCCGTGCTGCACGGCGACCGCGAGCGCCTGCTCGGATTCTCGGCCGCGGAGCATCCGGTGGCGCTGCAACTCGGCGGGTCGGACCCGGCGGCGCTGGCGGCTTCGGCGCGGATCGGCGCGGATTTCGGCTACGACGAGATCAATCTGAACGTCGGCTGCCCCTCCGACCGGGTGCAGGAGGGCCGCTTCGGCGCCTGCCTGATGCGCGAGCCGGCCCTCGTCGGCGATTGCGTGGCGGCGATGAAGGCGGCGGTGTCGGTGCCGGTCACCGTGAAGTGCCGCATCGGCGTCGACGACCAGGACCCGGAGGCAGCGCTCGATGCCCTCGTCTCTGCCGTTCGCCGAGCCGGCGTCGACGGTCTCGTTGTTCATGCGCGCAAGGCCTGGCTGAAGGGCCTGTCGCCGAAGGAGAATCGCGACGTTCCGCCCCTCGATTACGGGCGCGTCGCCCGGCTGAAGGCAGGGCACCCCGACCTGCCGGTCGCCCTGAACGGCGGCGTGGCCGACGTGGCGCAAGCCCTCGGCCTGCTCGAGCAGGTCGACGGCGTGATGGTCGGGCGGGCGGCCTACAGCGATCCGGCGATCCTGCTCGACGTCGATCCGCTGCTCTTCGGCGAGCCGGCCCCGGCCGCCGACCCGTTCGCAGCGATCGAAGTGTTTGCCCCGACCATCGCCGCGGGCCTCGAAGGGGGCTTGCGGCTGCACGCCTTCACCCGGCACATGCTCGGCCTGTTCAACGGCCGCCCCGGCGCCCGCGCCTTCCGCCGTCACCTCGCCACCGCCGGTGTCGCCCCCGACGCTGGGCTCGCGACGCTGCACGAGGCGGTTGCGAAGGTCTCGCGCGAATGGCAGTTCGCGCCGCCGTCGGGGCAGGCGGCCTGAGGCGGCCTCAACGGCTGCGCAGGATCAGCCGGTCTCCGCGCACCTCGTAGGAGGGCAGGCGGGTCAGAAAGCTCTGGCCGAGCAGGTTCGTCGAGAGTGCGCCGGGTTGGCTGACCATGGCGTCGACGTTGCGCTCGGTGATCGGGCCGATGGTGATCGAGTCGAGCCGGATCGGTGCGGTCATGGCCGTGCCGTTGGCGGTGGAGACCTTCGTCCGGAACGCGCTCTCGGCGGGCTTGATGCCGAGCGCGGCGGCGCTCTCCATCGTCAGCACCACCGAACTCGCTCCCGTATCGAAGGCGAAGCGCTGCTCGGTGCGCCCGTTGATCTCGGCGAACACCGAGAAATCGCCGTCGGCGCGGCGGGTGATGGTGACCTCGCCGCCGGGGCCGACCACCGCAGTCCCGGGCCGCAGGGCGCCGAGCAGGCCCCCGCCGATCTCCCGGGCCTGTTCCCTGTAGGCGTATCCCGCGACCACCACGGCCCCGATCCCGACCCAGATCAGGAGAGCCCGCAGGTTCTCGCCCATGCGATCGCGAAACCGGTGCCAGAAGCCGGCGCTCAAGAGCACGATCAGGGCGCTCAGATAGGCGAGGTTGCCGAAACGGTCGGGTTCGAACCCGGCGATCGACCCGTCGTCGCCGGCCACGAGAAGCGCGATCAGCGCGACGCCGACGATGCCGAGACCGATCCAGAGCCTCATGCCGTCCGCGCTCCTCCGTTCGGGAAAGCCCTGCTCAGGCGCTCCCCGAGCACGGCCATCACGGCGAGCCGTTGCGGCTCGCTCATCGAGCCCCACAGCGCGATCTCGTCCCGCGAGCGCCCGCAGCCCTCGCACAGGCCAGACGCGGCATCGAGGATGCAGACCTTGGTGCAGGGGCTCGACGGTTTTTTGGGGGAGGGCACGGTGATCATCTGAGGCGCAGATGAGCCAGGGCGTGGGGCGGAATCAAGGGTGGATCTGCCCACGTGAGAATCGACCGTCCACTCACACCGGCGTCGCCGCGAGCAGCCCGATCAGCGCGGCGATCTCAGCGACCTGCTGGCAGGCCCCGATGACGTCCCCTGTCTGGCCGCCGATCCGGCGCTCGGCCAGCATCGTCAGGCCGTAGGCGGCTGCGGGCGCGAGCAGGAGCATCAGCACGACGCCGAGCAGAGGCAAGCCGAGGGCCCACGCGATCAGGCCCAGCACGAGGCAGAGCGCCACCGCGATGGCGAGGGTCGTGCCGGTCGGCCGGCCGACCGAGGCGCCGGCGCCACCGGGGCGGGCGGGTTCGAGCAGGACCAGCGGCGCCAGGGCGGCGGTGCGCGAGACGGCCGCCGCCAGCAGCAACGCCAGGGCCGCATGGGCGCCCGAGCGGTCGAGCAGCGTCGCGAGCGCGCCGAGCCGCAGCGAATACGAGAGCACCAGGGCCGTGCCGCCATAGGCGCCGATGCGGCTGTCGCGCATGATCTCGAGCCGGCGCATCCAGGTGCTGCCGCCGCCGAACCCGTCGGCGACGTCGGCGAGCCCGTCCTCGTGCATCGCCCCGGTGATCAGCGCCAGCACCGCCAGCGCCAGCGCCGAAGCGACGAAGGGGCCGAGCCGCAACTCCCAGCCGGCGACCAGCACCAGCGCCGCCGGCAGCGCCAGCAGCAGCCCGGCCAGCGGCAGGACGCGGGGCACGGTGGTGAAATCCGGCGCGGCATGGGGTGCCGGCTCGTCAGGCAGCGCCGGCACGCTGACGCGCGAAAAGAAGCGGAGGCAGACGGCGATGTCGTAGAGCACGCCCGCGCCGGGGAAGAACGGGGTCGGGTGAACCCTGTCGTCGTCGCTCATCGTCCGCCCATCGCGCCGCGTCGGATCGTCCGGCCGCCTTCACCGCAGGCCTCGCGACTTCTATAGCCTCCCAGGCAAGCCTCTCGCCATGTCAGGGCGAAGCTGGCCCTTCAGTTTCTTCGAGCGCCCCGCGATGACAGCCGATTCCGCTCCGTTCGCCGACATCCGCCGCCTCGTTGCTGAGATGCCGGGGCCCGACGAGGACGCCCTTGCGGCCGTGCGTGCCCGCGACGCCGTGCTGACGAAGCCGGCAGGCGCTCTCGGGCGGCTCGAAACCCTCGTCGAATGGCTCGCGGTCTGGCAGGGCAAGGCCACGCCGACCCTCGACCGGCCGCTGGTCTGCGTCTTCGCCGGCAGCCATGGCGTCACCGCGCGGGGCGTCTCGGCGTTTCCCGATGCGGTCAACCGGCAGATGCTCGACAACTTTTCCGCCGGGGGCGCGGCGATCAACCAGCTCTGCGCGGCCTACGGCCTCGGCTTCAAGGTGTTCGACCTCGCCATCGACCTGCCCACCGGCGACATCTGCGAAGGCCCGGCGCTCGACGAGAAGGCCACCGTCGCGACCATGGCCTTCGGCATGGAGGCGGTCGCCGCCGGCACCGATTGCCTCGCCATCGGCGAGATGGGCATCGGCAACACCACCATTGCCGCCGCGATCTACTGCGCGCTCTGGGGCGGCGAGCCCGCCCACTGGGTCGGCCGCGGCACCGGCGTCGACGCGGCCGGGCTGGCGCGCAAGGCCGAGGCGATCGCGCTGGCGCTGAAGACCCATGCCGGGCATCTCGACGATCCGCTCGGCGTACTCGCCCGGCTCGGCGGCCGCGAGATCGCGGCGATGGCCGGCGCCATCCTCGCCGCGCGGCTACAGCGCATCCCGGTGGTGCTCGACGGCTATGTCTCCACCGCCGCCGCGGCCGTGCTGTACGCCCTCGACCCCCACGCCCTCGACCATTGCGTCGCCGGGCACCTGTCCGTGGAGGGCGCGCATGCGGAGGTGCTGGAGAGGCTCGGCCTCGAACCGATCCTGTCGCTCGGCATGCGCCTGGGCGAGGCTTCCGGCGCCGCGCTCGCGCTGGGTGTGATCAAGGGGGCTTTGGCCTGCCACCGGGACATGGCGACCTTCGCGCAGGCGGGGGTGGCCGGACCGTCCTGAGGCGCGACGGCTATGGCCATACCAGTGCACGCACCAGGGGATCGATACACACGGCCCATGTCGCGGGCGGAACCGCGCGACGCGGGTCCCTTGCCTGCCGCATCGTCGGCGACGGGAGTGAGTTTCGTGACCGAGGCGCTCGACCGGCTCGGCGGCACCGTCGGCGAGTACCGCCGGCATTTCGGCCTGCGCTGCCGCACCAACCGCGCTCCCGAGCGCTACGCGATCGAGCAGGCGCTGCCGGCGCGAGCTTCGACGAACTGATCGTCGAGGTCGCGGCCACCTCGATTGCCTCGTCTCGGCGGAGCGGGTTGAGATCGGCGACGAGGCTTTCGTCCTCGCCGTGCTGCAGGACATCACCGATCGGAAGCGCAACGAGCGCGAACTGTTCTCGGCCATCGAGACGGTGATGGCCGACACCTTCTGGTTCAGCCGCGGCCTGATCGAGAAGTTGGCCAACCTGCGCCATCCCGGCCGTGAGGGCCACGGCGAAGCCCTGCTCAACCGCACGCTCCAAGCAGCACCAGGAGGCCGTGACCACCGCCAAGCAGAAGGCCGAGGCCGCGGCCATCGCCACCAAGTCGGCGGCAACCCAGGGTGCCTTCTACGGTGCGATCGCCCTTCTCTTCGGAGCGCTTGCCGGCTTCCTCGGCGGTCTGCTCGGCAAGGTCCGTCCCGTCGTTGCCTACGAAACGGCTCGCCGCGCCTGAACCTTTTTGTGGGGCCGACCGTTGCTGGTCGACTCTTCCATCACGACCCACCCCTCACCCAAGGAGATCATCCGATGAGCAGCACCACCGACAAGATCAAGGGTCTCGCCAACGAAGCCGCCGGCAACGTCAAGCAGGGCATCGGCAAGGCCACCGACAACGAGAAGCTGCAGGCCGAAGGCAAGGCGCAGGAGCTGAAGGGCGAAGCCCAGAAGACCGTCGGCGACGCCAAGGACGGCGCCTCGAACCTGGCCGACAAGGTCAAGAGCAAGATCTGAAGCCGATACGATCGACGACGAGCGGGGTGGCCGGGAGGCCACCCCGCTCGTCGTTTGAGGCCGGTCGCCGATGCCCGCATCAGAGGTCCGCAAACAGTGACGGTGGCCATCCGCGACGACTGCACGGTTTCACGTCATGCGCTCGACCCACTGCGCGCGTGAGGAACCCGGCGCGAATGGGTCGCCGAAATATTGGGTCTCGCGGGACACCCGTCCGTCGCGGAATTCCATGATGCTCACGGTGTAGGACGGCCGCCCGTCGTAAGTCAGGACGTATTCCGTGACCCAGAGGTCGCCGCTGCCGCTGATCCGTCGGACCTCGAAATGTTTCCGATCGGGCTGCGCCGCACGAGACGACTGAATTCGATGCCGCCCATGGATACGCTCGCCGGATTGCGGATATTCCAGAACCGCGTCCTCGTGGTAGATCGCGTGCTCCGCCTCGAAATCGTTCGCATCGGATGCCTTCCAATGGCGATCCAATGCTTCCCGTATCCCGCGATCATCCATAGCGGGTCTCCTCGACCGTTGCCGTCGATCCGAGACTTCATATCACGCACCGGCCGGAATCGAGCTTTCGATGCGAGGCGGGCGAGCCGGCCTCCGCGCGACCCATGGGCGATCGGGACGGGTCGCGGCGCGATGACGCTCAGAGCTCCGGGATAGGCCACTGCAGCGCTGCATTCAGATGCGGCGGCATGACTGTCGAACGGCGATCAGGCCGCCTCGCGCCGCTCGCGCTTCTTGTCGGGCTTGGCCTCAGGCATGGCCTTGGCGGGGTTGAGATCCACCGCCGGCAGGGTTTCCATCACGCGGGCGGCCGGGAAGGTGACGATCACCTCGGTGCCCTCGCGCGGCTTCGACTTCAGCTGGAAGCCGCCGCCGTGCAGGTCGACCAGCCCCTTCACGATCGGCAGGCCGAGGCCCGAGCCCTGCTCGGCGGTCTTGATGGCCAGCGAGCCGCGGCCGAACGAGGTCAACACGGTGCCGATCTCGTCCTCCGGGATACCGGGCCCGGAATCCTTGACGCTGAGATACTGTCCGCCCGACGAGGTCCAACCGACCTTGACGGTGATCTCGCCGCCCTGAGGCGTGAACTTCACGGCGTTGGAGAGGACGTTCAGCACGATCTGGCGCAGCGCCCGCTCGTCGGCCCAGAGCCGGGGCATGGTGCCGTCGACATGGACATGGATGGTCTGGCTCTTCCCCCGCGCCCGCAGCGCCATCATGTGCTGCGCCTCCTCGACGGCCGAGGCCAGCGTCACGGCCTCCTCGTTGAGATCGTAGCGGCCGGCCTCGACGCGAGAGAGGTCGAGAATCTCGTTGATGAGGTTCAGCAGATGCATCCCGCTGTCGTGGATGTCGGTGGAATATTCCTGGTAGGCCGGCGCGGCGTGGACCCCGAAGATCTCGTTCTTCATCACCTCGGAGAAGCCGAGGATGGCGTTGAGCGGCGTGCGCAGCTCGTGGCTCATGGTGGCGAGGAAGCTCGACTTGGCGAGGTTCGCCTCCTCGGCCCGCCGCCGCGCCTCGTCCGAGTTCGCCTTGGCCTGTTCGAGTTCGGCGAAGATCGCATCCTTCTCCGCGCGCGATTGCAGCGCACCGACCGCGGAGGCATAGAGCCGCCGGCCGAGCCCGGCGAAGAAGACCTGGCTGCCCACCGCCATGACCACCAGCGGGATCGTGTGCGTGCCATGGGCATCGGCGAGCAGCGAGAGCGCGGCCAGGGTGAGCGGGACCAGCGCGCAGATCGCGGCGAGCGGCACGGTCGCGGCGAGCATCGTCACCACCGCCGCCACCACGACGAGTCCGAACAGCGCGAAGGTGCGCGCGTCCTCGACCGCGAGCGGGATCATCAGCGCCCATGTCGTGCTCTGCAGGATCTCGCCGAGCACGAAGACGCGGCGCCAGCGCTTGAGCGAGAGACTCGATGCCTCCCGTCGCAGGAAACGACGGCATGCCGCTGTGGTTACGGCCAGCGCTCCCAGAACGCACGCACAGCCGAGCGCTGCGTTGACGGGATCGATCCAGATGGTCGAGGCGGCCGCCAGCGTCAGTGCGAACAGTACCAGCGGGATCGCGGCGTCGGCGCGATACTGCGCGTAGAGCCGCATCAGCTCGAAATCGAACGCCCGTTCCAACCCGCTGGTCGAGGTCAGCCGTTCGCGCGCCGAGCGCAGGTCGCGCGACATGCTGCGGCGCCGGGCGACCTCCTCGGAGGACGGACCGCGGCCGCGCTGAACCATCTCCGCGGTCAGGTCGGGCATGCGATGATCGGGTACGCCGGTCGGGTCCGCTGGTGCGGCACCCGGAATGGGGAGCCCGAGTTTGCGCGGGATGTATTAAAAAGCGGCTGCCGGGATCGGCGGCATTTTCGTGAGTTGAGTCAGCCGCACCTCCGACCCTACGCTGCGATGGCGTGGCACGGGTCGGTTCTCTGTGACCATCGCCGGTTGGATCTCTTGAATCCGCTGCCGTCGTAGTGAGGGCAGGACCGGCGCTTCCGCTTGCGCCGATGAAAATCCGCTTCCACGAACAATTCCAATTCCATGTGCGGCGGCGCACATCGGCCTGTCGCCCACCGGCCCATGTCCTCGGAAGATTTTGAACGCGGAGATCGCGATGCTCAAGCTCACCGTCAACGGCGTCGTGCATGAGGTCGATGCCGATCCCGAGATGCCGCTGCTCTGGGTGATCCGCGACCGCCTCGACATGACCGGCACCAAGTATGGCTGCGGCATCGCCCAATGCGGCGCCTGCACCGTGCATATGGACGGCCAGCCGGTGCGCTCCTGTCAGACCAAGCTCGGCGATGTCGGCGAGGGCAAGATCACCACCATCGAGGGCATCGACGGCCGGGTCGCCGAGGCGGTGCAGGGAGCGTGGCGCAGCCTCGACGTCGTGCAGTGCGGATACTGCCAGTCGGGGCAGATCATGTCGGCGATCGGCCTGCTCTCCGACAATCCTAAGCCGACGGACGCCGACATCGACGGCGCCATGGAGGGCAACATCTGCCGCTGCGGCACCTACCAGCGCATCCGCGCCGCCATCCACGAGGCCGCCCGCACCCTCGGCTGATCCTTTCGCTGTTCGTCCCAAGTCCTTTTGCCGAAGCGGAGCCCGTCATGCTCAAGACTGCCCGGCCTCACACCACGCCGTCCCGCCGCGCCTTCCTGGGCGGCGCCGCTGCCGGCGCCATCCTGATCGGCTTCCGGCTCGATCTGCGCAGCCCCGCCCGCGCCGCAGGCGGTCCCGACCTCTCGAAGGTCGCGGCCCAGCCCAACGCATTCGTGCGCATCGCCGCCGACGACACCGTCACGGTGATGATCAAGCATCTCGACATGGGGCAGGGGAACACCACCGGCCTCGCCACCATCCTCGCCGACGAGCTCGACGCGGACTGGGCGCAGGTGCGCACGAGCTTCGCGCCGGCCGATGCCGCGCTCTACAACAATCTGCTGATGGGGCCGGTGCAGGGCACCGGCGGCTCGACTGCCATCGCCAATTCCTGGTTCCAGCTGCGCAAGGCGGGCGCTGCCGCCCGCGAGATGCTGGTGGCCGCGGCCGCCTTCCAGTGGAAGGTCCCGGTCGCCGAGATCACGGTGTCGAAGGGCGTGGTGCGCCACGCCGCCTCGAACCGCGAGGCCCGGTTCGGCCAACTCGCCGAATCCGCCGCCAGCCTGCCCGTGCCGCAGGAGCCCAAGCTGAAGGACCCGTCGGCCTGGACGCTGATCGGCAAGCAGGCCCACCGCGTGGACTCGACGGCCAAGACCGACGGCAGCGCGATCTACTCCCTCGACATCCGCCGCCCCGGCCAGGTGACGGCGGTCGTCGCCCATCCGCCCAGGTTCGGTGGTACGGTGAAGCGCGTCGACGACACGGCGGCCAGGGCGATGCCGGGCGTCGTTGCAATCGTCAAAATTCCGTCTGGCGTCGCGGTGGTCGCCCGCGACACCTGGACGGCAATGAAGGGCCGCGAAGCCCTCAAGGTCGAGTGGGACGATTCGGCCGCCGAGAGCCGGTCGTCCGAAAAGATCCTGGCCGAGTATCGTGAGATCGCCACGCGCCCTGGCCTCGTCGCCTCGCAGGCTGGCGACCCGGACAAGGCGATCGCGGCGTCGGCCAAGGTGCTGGAGGGCGAGTTCAGCTTTCCCTACCTCGCGCATGCCGCGATGGAGCCTCTCAACTGCACCATCGAGCGGGCAGCGGACGGATCGTTCGACGTCTATGCCGGCTGCCAGCTCCAGACCGTCGAGCAGGCCGTGGTGGCGGCCACTCTCGGCGTGACGCCGAACAAGGTCCGGCTGCACACGCAATGGGCCGGCGGCTCGTTCGGCCGGCGCGCGACGCCGGGCGCCGATTATTTCGCGGAGGCCGCCAGCATCGTCGCCGCCTGGGACGGCAAGGCGCCGGTCCACCTCGTTTGGACCCGCGAGGACGACATGGCCGGCGGCTATTACCGGCCGACGGTGTTTCACAAGGTCCGGGCCGGCCTCGACGACAAGGGTGCGATCACCGGCTGGCGGCACGTCATCGTCGGCAAGTCGATCATGATCGGCTCGCCCTTCGAGGCGATGATCGTCAAGAACGGCATCGACGCCACCACCGTCGAGGGCGCCTCGGACACGCCCTACCAGATCCCGGCCTACCGCTTCGACGTGCATAACGGCCGGGAGGGCGTGCCGGTGTTGTGGTGGCGCTCCGTGGGCCACACCCACACGGCGCATGTGATGGAGGTGTTCATCGACGAACTGGCGCATTCTGCCGGCGTCGATCCGGTCGCGTACCGCCTCAGCCTGCTTGGCCGGGCGCCGCGGCTTTCAGCCGTGCTCACCCTGGCCGCCAAGGAAGCCGGCTGGGACCGGAAGCCGACGGAGAAGGGGAGGGGCTACGGCGTCGCCGTCCACGAATCCTTCGGATCCTACGTCGCCATGGTGGCGGACGTGACGGCCGGCGACTCGTCCGTGAAGGTCAACCGCATCGTCGCCGCCGTCGATGTCGGCGTGGCCGTGAACCCGGACGTGATCCGCGCTCAAGTCGAGGGCGCAGTCGGTTTCGCCTTGTCCTCGGTGCTGCGCAACCGCATCACGCTGAAGGACGGCGTCGTGCAGGAAAAGAACTTCGACAGCTACCAGCCGACCCGGATGACGGAAATGCCCCGCGTCGAGGTCCACATCGTGCCCTCGACCGTCGCGCCTACCGGAATCGGCGAGCCCGGCGTCCCGGTGATCGCCCCGGCGATCTCGAACGCGATCTTTTCCGCGACGGGCCAGCGGCTGCGCTCGCTACCGCTCGATCTGGCTGGCTTGAAGGGGGTCTGATCCTGCTCGGTCGACGATCCGGATGACGGATGGAGATTGTCGGAACGCCTGCCTGTGAGCTGGGCAAGGTATCAGCGAAGCCGCCTGTGACGACTGCATATCAGCGGCATGGCGCTCGTACGGCTTCGCGCCGGCCCCGGTGGCGCTGACGCTCCACCTATCCGGGTTCGAACGACCGTCGAACCCGAACTTTCCAGCCTCAGCGCATACGCTTGCCGGACTTCTTCCGCTGGGGCACGGCGCGCTTGCTCGGGCGGGCGTTGCCTTCGGACGCGGCCTCCTTGTCGAGGCCATCGCCGGGGCTGTTCATTTGGGCGTAGCGGATCGTCCCGCTCCCGCCTGACGTGTCGGCGGCCTGACAGGCCAGCACGCTTCCGCCGGTGAGAATGCCGGCCAGAGCGGCCATCTGCGCGTATTTCATCATCACGATTCGCCTTTCTCGGTCATGAGACCGATGGTCCGCCGATCACGCGGTCGTGAAAACGGCAGAGGGGCCCGCAGGGCGAGGCGTTCGTCCGGAGAGATCACGACGGGATTTGCTCCACCTAGACCCTGCGATTGCGGTCAAACCGGCAACGCAGCCGTCAGTTCCGAGGGGGAGGTCCGCATGCCGCGTCTCCGGCGGGTCGATCCGAGGTTCGGTACGGAACCTGCGCGGGCGGAGCGAGGATCAGGCGATCTTCAGTTCGTTCGGCCCGGCCGACAGATCCATCGGCTTGAGCACGCCGTCCTCCAGACGATATGCGCGGTCGACGTAGGCCAGCACCCGATCGCTATGCGTGACGAAGATCTTGCCGCCGGGCAACCGGCACAGGCTCTCGAGCAGATCCTTCTCGGTAGCCGCGTCGAGATTGGCCGTGATCTCGTCGAACAACATCAATCGCGGCTGGCGGCAGATCGCACGGGCGGCGAGCACTCTCCGGCGCTGGCCGGTGGAGAGGAGCGAGTTGTTGTTCGCGACGATCGTGGCGATGCCTTGGGGCAGCGCCTCCATCTCCGCGTCGAGACCCACGATCGAGAGCGCCTGCCGGATGCGCTCGACCGGCATGTCCGGATCGAACAGGCTGACGTTCTCGGCGATGGTCGCCGTGAAGAGGCCGTCCTCCGCGAAGACGACGCCGATGTTGGAGCGGTACTCCATCGTGCCGAACCGTCCCAACGATTGCCCGTCGACGAGGACCGAACCGCTCGTCGGCTGCGCCACGCTGGCGATGACCTTCAGGAGCGACGACTTGCCCGAGCCCGATTCGCCGACGATCGCAATGTGTTCGCCGCCCTCGATATCGATCCGCAGGTTCGCCGCCCGGACCACCGGCCGCTCCTCGCGGCCGAACGAGATCGCGATGTCCGTCAGTTCCACGTCCCGGCGGATCGCCTTGCGGATCACCGCCGACTTCGCCGGTGCCTCCGGCTCGTTCTGGATCACGTCCTCGAGACGGCGGACATGCGATCGGATGACGGTCAGGTGCATCAGGTTGGTCGTCAGGGTGTCGACCATCGTGAAGAAGCTGCCGCGCAAGGCGAAGAACGCGTAGAGCATGCCGATCGTCATCTGGTTGAGCAGCACCGAGACGACGCCCGCGTAGAGTGTGCCCACCGTGCCGAGGGTGACGATCATGTGAACGGCGAGCTGGGTGTCGATCTGGAGTCGCCGCGAGATGAAGTCGCGGCCGGCATAGCGCGACAGCTTCTCGAACCAGCGCTGCTCGATCCGGCTGGCGACGTTGTGCGCCTTGATGATCTGGATCCGGTCGAGGCCGTCGAGGAGCGTCGAGACCTCCTCGGTCTTCGCGGTCAGGGCCTCCGTCGTCGCCTCGCGCGTCCGCTGCAGGAACAGCGTGCGCATGCCGATCGCCAGCGCCAGGGTGGCCAGCACCATCAGGGTCATGTTGACCGAGTAGTAGAGCATCAAGGCGACCGAGATTACCGACACCCCGGTGTCGGCGAGCGACCGGACCATGCCGTCGGCGGCGAAGGCCTTGACCTGATCGACCGAGCTCAGCCGGGTGACGAAGTCGCCTGGATGACGGGCCTCGAAATAGCGCAGCGGCAGTCGCAGGCCGTGGCCGACGACCGAGCGGGAGAACTGCAGCTGCATGCCGATCGAGGCGCGCAGGATGAGCATGTCCCGCAGCCAGTTTCCCACGGCTTCGAAGAGCAGCATCGCCGCGAGACCGATGGCGATGATCGCGAGCAGGTCGAGATCGGCCTGCGGCAGAACGAAATCGAGGGAGACCTGCAGCAGGATCGGCGAGGCGAGGGCGAGCAGGCCGACGGCGATCGAGACCGACAGGATCTTCCAGAACGTCGCCCGGAAACCGCCGGTCGACTTGACGATGGCCCAGAGCGACAGTCCGTCCTTGGAGACGATCTTCTCGAGCGACACGCGCGGCTGGAACTCAAGCGCGACGCCCGAGAAATGCTTCGCGAAGTCCGCACGGCTGAACGCCCGGCGGCCGACCGCCGGATCGTGGATGTAGTAGGTTCCGCGCGAGATCCGGTCGAGCACGACGTAGTGCCGTCCCTCCCAGTGAAGGATCGCCGGCAGCTTCAGGCCGACGAGATCGTCGATGTTCTCGACGCCGAGGGCGCGGGCATCGAATCCGAACACGCCGGCGAGCCCGTAGAGCTCGGCGACCGTCATGCCACCTTTGAAGATCTGGTGGACCGAGCGCATGTAGGGAAGGTCGATGTTGTGGCCGTAGGCATTGGCGATCATCGCCATGCAGGCGAGGCCGCATTCCTGCTGCTCGCTCTGCAGCAGGGTCCGGACCCGCGGCTTGTTCGAGACGAACGGCATGCTCATGTCCGGCCCCTCATCGCGAAGATCGGATCGAGCACCCAGTCGATCAGGCGGCGTCGTTCGACGACGATGTCGGCGCTCAGCGTCGAGCCGATCAGCACCGGCCGCTCCGCCCCGTAGGCCATGATGGTCCGGTCCTCTGGTTCGACCTCGATCAGGAACTTCGACTCCTTCGGCGGTCGCGGCCCGGCCTTGGCGAGCGCCAGATCGGCCATCGCGGAGCTGTCGTCGTCCTTCGGCAGGCTCAGGGGCTGCCGGCCGATGGCGATGATCCGGCCGTGTTTGATGCCGAAGGTCTTGTAGGGGAACGCATCGTATTTCAGCACGACCCGCTGGCCGAGCGCGAGCAGGCCCATGGTCTTCGAGGGCGCCTGCAGGCCGATCGTGAACGTGGCGTCCGGATCGCCGATGGCGGCGATGGTGTCGCCGAGCTTCACGTCCGAGCCTTCGCGCACGTTGAGCGCCGCGATCCGGCCGGCGGTGCCGGAGATTACGTCCGTGGCGATCGCGGATTTCGCGCGCTCGATCCGGGAATCGAGATCGGCCAGCCCGCGCGTGAGCTGAGCCCGCTCGTTGGCGTTGGCCGACTTGCTCTGCTGCACGGTCCGGCGGCGTTCGATCTGGGTCGAGGCGAGCTGCGATCCCTGCAGGCGGATATCGAGAAGCTGTCGCGTGTAGTCCTGCTTGATGCGCTCCTGCGCGATGACGACGTCGCGCGTCACGTCTCCGAGCTTGAGGTAGGCCTGGAGTTTCCGGACCAGGCTGTCCTGGGCGGTCAACGCCATCGTCAGTTCGGCTTCCTGCTTGCGCAGGTTCTCGTTGATCTTGACGACGTTGCCCTCCAGCGCACCGAGATCGGCGGCGTCGTTCGACATCAGGGCTTCGAGGTCGGCGATCTGCTTGCCGATGTTCTGGCGCTGCTCGGTCAGCGACTGCAGTTCGGCCTCCGAGAGCGGCTTGGCGCCGGCGGAGCTCTGCTGAGGCACGATGGTCAGCAGCCGCTGGCCGACTTTGACCTCGTCCCCCTGCGCGACCCAGACCTTCGTCACGGTGCCGTCGACGGTGGCGGCGAGCCGCTGGCTGCCCTTCGAGCCGAGCACGATGCCGCGCATCGTCTCCTGCTTGGAGAACGTCCCGACCCACATCGACACCATCAGAAATGCCGCGAGGGTCACGAAGAACAGGACCAGGAGATTCGAGGCGGTATCGCGCCGGAATTCGATCGAGGACGACAGCTCGTGAAGCCCGGTCACCTCGAACCGGCTCATCATGCCGGCCGGCTTGGGCTGCCTGCGTCCGAGGAAACGCCCGACGAGGTCAGAGACCGACATGGGCTTCGACCTTTCCGGCGTCGGGCGAAGCATCCGGCGTTCTGCGCCGGACGCGTTCGGGATAGAACTCGGGAAGGCGCGTCCACATGTGCCATTGCGGCGGCGCGATCTTCACGAAGACCTCGATCTGACGCGCGATCGCCCGCGCGAGCTCCTGCCGGGCCTCCGGCGAAGTGGCCGACACCTCGAACGGCTGTCCGAAGACGATCTCGTCCCGCGATTGCAGCGATCGGACGGTCATCGGCACGACGACGGCCTTGAGCATGCGCGCCATTGCGTCGAGTCCGAGGGCGATCGCGGCCGGTTCTCCGAACAGGGTGGTGTCGGCCGGAATGCCGTAGGTTTCGGGCAGGTCGAGAAGCGACACCACGACGCCTCCCTTGCGGGCGAAGCGCATCGCATCGACGAAATCCGCCTCGTTGCGCGTATTGAGGATCCGGAATTCGCTGGCCACGTCGCGCAGGCGATCCATCGCCGCGTTGTTCTCGGCCAGATCGTCCCGCGCCCGGAGGACGAGCAATCGACGCCCCGCAAAGTACTTCCAGACGACGTGGGTGATCCCGGACGGGAAGACGCCCATGTGGATCGGAGCGAGGATCACGGTATCGCCGCTCGCCGCGATGCGTTCGATGAGCGCCGGATCGTTCACGCGCGTCCTGGCGGAGTCGCCGATCAGCTGCCGCCGGCTCCTATGGATGTTGGCGTGCCATTCCATGATCAGCAAAGTGTCGTGGTAATCGTGCTCGACCGCGATGCGCTGCGCCGCCTTCCGGCCGACCTTGAGGTAATGCTCGACCACGGGTTGAAGCCCGAACCCGACCTCGGAGCGGAACGGCAGCGTCCCCCGCCACAGCAGGCGCAGGGCACGCCGCCGCGCCGCGAGGGGCAACCGCCCGAGAAGCTTGATGATCTGCAGCACAGCCGTCATGCGCCGACCATGGCCTCGGTTGTCGACCTCTTTGCGCAAGAGATTCCGGTGACGAGGGCATGAGTTCCGGAGATCTCATGCGAGCGATTGAAGGACGGCCAGTTCTTGCAAACATGATCGTCGACGCACCCGGCCGAGCGGCGGTGCCGGGCCGATGCCGTAGCCGAGAGAATGCGAGGATCGCGGTATCGGTGGCCGTGCGATCATCGAAAAATAACTTTAAGATAAACTGAACGCGGTTCCGTCCTTTGCTGCGGTCCGCGTTCTGACGAAGCGCGTCCGGCTGCAGGCGTTCAATCCGACGACAACTCCGCCGACACGAAGTCCATGACGTCGCGCAACGTCGAGACGATGTCGTCGACCTCGCTCCGGCTGATCGTGAACGGCGGCGACACCAGGATCCGGTCGGCGCTCGCCCGGACGATGACGCCGCGCATGATGCAGAAGTTGCGGATAACCATCCCGATGTCGCCGGGCCGCGAGAAGCGCCGGCGCGTCGCCTTGTCGAGCACGAGCTGGACGGCGCCGAGCAGTCCGACGGAGACCGCTTCGCCGACCATGACGTGGTCGGAGAGGCCGCGCCAAGCCTGCGCGAAATAGGGGCCGATATCGTCCCGCACGCGTTCGACGAGCCGCTCCTCCTCGAGGATACGCAGGTTGGCGAGCGCGGCTGCGGCGGCGACCGGGTGACCCGAATACGTGAAACCGTGGTGGAACGGACCGGCCTGGTTGACGAGGACGTCGGCAACGCGGTCGGAGACCATCACGCCCGCGATCGGCAGATAGCCCGACGACAGGCCCTTCGCGATCGCGCAGAAATCCGGCTCCAGCCCGTAATGCTGATAGCCGAACCAGGATCCGAGCCGGCCGAAGCCGGTGATGACCTCGTCGACGGCCAGCAGGATGTCGTATTTCCGGCAGATGCGCTGGATCTCGGGCCAGTAGGTCTCGGGCGGAACGATCACGCCGCCGACCCCCTGGATCGGTTCGGCGACGAAGGCTGCGACGCGCTCGGGGCCGAGTTCCAGGATCTTGTCTTCCAGTTCGCGCGCTCTCGCCAGGCCGAACTCGGCCGGGGCGAGATCGCCGCCCTCGCCGTACCAATAGGGCTGGCCGATATGGACGATGCCCGGGATCGGCAGATTGCCCTGCTCGTGCATGTGCTTCATGCCGCCGAGGCTCGCACCGGCCACCGTCGAGCCGTGATAGGCGTTCTGCCGGGCGATCACGACCGACTTTTCGGATTTGCCGAGCGTCGCCCAGTAGACACGTGCCATCCGGAGCCAAGTATCGTTGGCCTCGGACCCAGAATTGGTGAAGAAGACCCGGTTGATCGCTGGTCCGGCATACGAGCAGATCTTTTCCGCCAAGCGCGCCGTGGCCGTCGTCGTCGTCGCGAAATAGGTGTTGTAGTAGGGAAGCGCGTTCATCTGCGCGAAGACGGCGTCCGCGATCTCGCGGCGGCCGTAACCGACATTCACGCACCAGAGCCCGGCGAAGGCATCGAGATACCGTTTGCCGTCGCTGTCGTAGACGTAGCACCCTTCGCCGCGCGTCATCACGCGTACGCCCCCATCCACGAGCTCCTTCATGTCCGCGAAGGGATGGAGGTGATGGGCGAGATCGGCGGCGGCCACGTCGGTGGCCGGCATCGGCGTGATGTCCAGCATGCGATCACCTCTGGTTCGCGGGTCGATCGGGACGCGGCGAAGGCTGCGCCGGATCGGAATCGTCCGGCTCAGCACTCCCGTCCTGCATGCGGGCCGGATCGGACCGTGGTCGATCTCGCCCGCATGGTCTCAGTGACGTTCGACTACGGTCGAGTCGAGATCAGCTGCACTTGCCGCCCTTCGAGGGGGTCGGAGCCGGGGTCGGAGCCGGGGCGCTGCCGCCCTTGTCGCGGCCGCACGGGCCGCCGCCGCCGGCGAGGGTCTTCATCTTGTCGAGCTTGATCTCGGTCATGTCTGATCTCCGTCGTTCCCGGCTCTGTTGTCTGGCCGGCAACGCATCAATCTAACATGCCGCGTTCTATTACAACAAAATGAGATAATTAATACTAACACCGATGATTACCTAGGCAGTCGGATCGATTTTTCAATCGTATTTCGGCTCTTCGTCCAAAAAGGAAAATGCATCCTAGAAATTGTATTGTGGGACTATTGAGCCTTGTGGTTTCGCCGGATCGCACGAGGGCCGGGTCCACCGAACCTCGAGAGGGAAGGGACCGTCCCTTCGACCGACCGGTATCCACTTGGTCGCAAAGTGCTCTAACCGCGGAGTCGATTCATCACGGCGGCGAGCGCATAGGTCGCCCTGTCGCGGGCGAATTCGAGATTGATCTTGGCGATGCGGGCCTCCGCCAACTCGGCGACGGTGTTGAGGACGTCCACGACGGTCATCGAGCCGACCTGCAGCTCCATCTGGCGGCCCTGCACCGCGCGGGTGATCTTGCGCACGCGCTGCTCGGCCTGGCCGACCTGGACGATGGTAGACCGGCGCTGGATGAAGGCGGCGGTCGCTTGGGCGACCAGAACGAGTTCGAGATCCTGAGACTCGTAGCGCTTCTGGCGCGCGATCGCGTGCTCGCGGGCGAGGTTGCCGAATTCGCCGGGCTGGTAGATCGGAATCAGGGCCTGCAGCATCGTCGAGGTTTCGACAACCTTGTAGGGCGTGAGGGAGGCCGGTCCGCGATCGCCGTGCGTGACCGCCAGATTGAGCTGCGGCAGGAACTGGGCATAGGCCGCCTTCGCCAGGGAGCCCGCCGCCTCCGCGTCGAAGCGCGCGGCGATGAGCTTCGGGTTGGCGCCGAGCAGGACGGCGCGAAGCTCTTCGAGAGAATTCGGCAGCAGGCCGTTGGGGACGAGCGGCAGTGCGGTCGGGTTCGCGGTGGGGCCTGCGAGACGGGCCAGCTCGGTCTCGGAGGCGGCGAGATCGGCCTTCGCCTGTTCGAGGTTGGTCGTGGCGGCGAGCACGCGCGACTCGGCCAGCGCCGCTTCGGCGTTGGTGGCGTCGTGGACCTCGCGCCGCAGGGCGACGCTGCGGGCGACCTTCGAGACGTCGGCGATCGCGGCCTCGCGCAGTCGTACGACGGACCGATCGCGCAGGACGGCGAGGTAGGCACTCGCGGTGTCGAGCAGGATCTGCTGGATCTTCACATCCTGAAGGCCGCGGCCGGCGGCCACCGCGTTCCGGGCCGCCTGGAGCTCATGGTAGCGCCTGAACCCGTCGAACAGCGGCATGGTCAGCTGGAATCCCGACGTATTGGGCTGCCAACGCTGCAAGGTGTCGCTCGCCCCCGGTATGGTCGGATCGGACGTGAAGTCGGGCGAATACTTGATCCGGCTGTCGAGGCGGCGGCTGATCGCGAAGCCCATGGTCGGCAGGAAGGCCTCGTAGCCGCCCATGAGCCGCGCTTCGGCGGCGGCCTGCCGCTCGTCGTCCGCCCGCCGGTCGAAGCTCGATCGCAGGGCCCAGTTCATGGCCTCGCCGATGGACTCGGCGCGCGCCCCAGGGCCGCAGAGCGTGCCGGCGCCGACCAAGATGCCGAGCACGACCCGTGCGATCCGCTCGACGGCGCCGGCGCTCCCGGCGCCAGTCTTTGCGCCCGACGATGCAGTACCCATCCAGATTGTCCGGCCGGTTCGAACCGCGCGAAAATTCTCCCCAGCCATGCGCCGACGTGGTTAAGTTCGCGTGAAGCCTCGACTTTTACACCACAAGTGGCGTGCCTGGTTCGGTTCAACGATCGGCTGTCTTGAGGCCGGCTGCATGGCGGCGGACCGGCCTTCATGTGTCGGCGGCAGGGGCGTCTCGCGCCCGGCTTGCGCTCCCGGGTGTCGAGCGCACACCGGTCGTCGGCCGATGGTCAGAGTTGCACGTGCGCGGTCTGCGGGTCTCCACGGGCGGCCGCTTCTGCGGCATCGGCGTCCCCCGAGAAGACCAGCATCAGGGTGAGTTCGGCGCTGAGCGCCGGCCGCGCCGCCTCGGCCCCGGCCTCCGTCACCTCCACCGTGGCCGCGAGCCGCAAGGCAGCCTTGTTCTCCGGCAGCGCGCCGACGCCGTTGAGGATGAAGACCCCGCGGATCCGTGCGCCCGCGCGCACGGGCGCGAGGAACCGCACCTTGTCCGCGCCGAGATTCAGCACGGCCCGCACGCACGGATGAACGGGCAGAACCTCGCCTAAGGCTCCCCCGAGCATCGCGAGGGTAAGGTAGCCATGCGCCACCGTCCCGCCATACGGCGTCTCGGCCGCCGCGCGGACCGGGTCGACATGGACGAACTGGTGATCGCCGGTCGCCGCCGCGAACCGATCGATCCGTTCCTGGTCGACCATCGCCCAGTCGGAAGCGCCGATCTGCGAACCGACGCGCAGCCGCAGGGCCGCCAGGAATGCCGTCTGTCCTATGGACATCGGACCGGTCCCGTCGGGAGCACCTGCGGTCGCGATCGATTCATGAGCCGCCGTCATCGCTGATCCTCAGATCTGATTGTCCGTCGCGGACGGTGCCCTGAGAGACGGCCGAACCCTCTCGCGGCTTTTCCGGCGCGACCTCGCGTCTCCGTCGCCGGGCAGCGAGCCAGAGCCCGCGGCTCAGCTCACGTGCCGCAGGATCAGACTGGCATTGAGCCCGCCGAACGCGAAGGAGTTCGACATGGCGGCCCGGATCGGCATCGCTCGCGACCGGAGCGGGATCGCGTCGATGTCGAGCTCGGGATCCTGCTCGGTGAGGTTGGCCGTCGGTGGGGCGACCGAATGCGTCATCGCGAGGACCGTGGCCACCGCCTCGAGCGCACCCGCGGCGCCGAGCGCGTGGCCGGTCGTGCCCTTGGTCGACGAGACCGGCGGGATCGCCCCCGGCCCGTAAACCTCCCGCAGGGCCTTGACCTCCGTCATGTCGTTGGCGCGCGTCCCGGTCCCGTGTGCGTTGACGTAGTCGATGTCCCGCGAGGACAGGCCGGCATCCGCGAGAGCCGCCCGCATCGCCCTGGCCATGCCGTCCACGGTCGGCGCCACGATGTCCCCGGCGTCGGCGCCGCAGCCGAAGCCCGCCACCGCGATCTTCGGGTGGCGTCCGCGCGCCCGCGCATGATCCTCGCGCTCCAGCACGAGGATGCCCGCCCCCTCGCCGACGACGAGCCCGTCGCGGTCGCGCGAGAACGGGCGGCAGCCCGTGCGGCTCATGATCTTCATCCCGTTCCAGGCCATCAGGGTGCCCCGCGAAAGCGGTGCCTCCGTCCCCCCGGTGATCGCCACGTCGACGATGCCGCTGCGGACGAGCTGCGCCGCCACGCCGATGGCGTGGGTCGCCGAAGCGCAGGCGCTGGCGATGACGAAACAGGGTCCCTGCGCGCCGCAGGCGATCGAGACCCAGCTCGCCGAGGAGCTGCCCATCGCCCGCACCACCGAGAAGGGGTGAGGCCGCTTGTTCTCTACGAAGAGCCGCTCGTATTGCGTGTCGAGGCTCGTCAGGCCGCCGCCGCCGTTGCCGAGGATCACGGCGATCCGCTCGGGCGCCACCGAGCCCTGTGTCAGGCCGGCATCCGCGAGTGCCTGCATGGCCGCCGAGACCGCCAGCACGGCGTTGCGATCGCAGGCGGCCGGCACCGGGATCGGGAGGCCCGAGAAATCCGCCGCTTCGTCGATCTCCGCGGCGATCACGCCCGAGTCCGGCAGCGCACGGGCCGGCGTGAAGCTCGACCGGCCTGCGGCCAGGTTCGCCCAGAACGTGTCGAGATCGAGCCCGCTCGGGGATGTGACGCCGAGACCGGAGACGACGACGGTGCTCATGCCTTCCGGGCCTTGGCGGCCAGAGCGGATCGGATCAGGTCGACCACGTCGCCGAACGTCGTCTCGTCGGCGGACTTGGCGTTCGCGTTGAACGTGATCTCGACGCCGAACTGATCCTCGATCTCGAAAATCACCTCGACCAGATCGAGCGAGTCGATCTGCGCCTCGGCCATGGTCGTCGCGGTGGTCCAGTCCGCGTCCTGGGTCTTGAGGTACTTGCGGACGATCTGGAAAAGTCCGGCTTCGATCGTGTCGCCGGTCGTCAACGGCGGCTGGGCTGGAGCGACATCTGCAACGGAAGGAATCATGGCGCGTCTCCGATTGAACCGACGCATTGATTGCCATCGTTCGAATTCTTTGATCAAGTTTTATAACGTGCGTTAACTCTGTAAAAGATCTCATAGTAAATTTGTCGAAGGCGCGCTTTATTTCCGGTATTTTGCGCCGAAGCCTATTCGTTAAGATTGGCGAGGTCGCTTTTGCAACTGGATCCGCCCAAAATCATGTGCAGGTTGTGCAGTCCTGCTTGCGGCCGTGCGGCAAGATATAGCCTTCGGTGCAACCGTGCGGCCGACGTTCCGTCCGTTGACTGAACGAATACGCGCCGCGATCCGACGTCGCTGTATGATGCGGCTGACCTATGCCCTGCCCTTCAGCTATGAGGTGCGCGAAGCGACCCTGATCTGCGTCGTCAACCGTTCCGGCGGGATCGTCGACGCCTACGCGCCTCTGTAAATCCTCCTGACGGCGTTGCTCCTCTGTCGCGGCGTCTCAGCGGGCGGTTCGCAAGATGCCTCCGTGTCGAGATCGACCGGCTCGGTCGCTTCCGGTGTTCCCGACGGGCGCGCGGCTGTGTGCCGGCTTCCCGGCATCGTCGGAATCCTTGTGGAGGCCGGCGAATGGCGCCTACAACGAAGCCTCGCTCGGTTCCCCGCAGCGACAGCATCCGGACCGCATGGCCGACACCGTTCTCCCCGCCGAGACGCAGGCGCTTGTCGCCTCCCTGCTGCCGCGTGCCCGCGACGCCGTCCGCGAGGCGGCCGCACTCGCGACGCCGCATTTTCGCATGGGCGGCCAGACCAGCGCGAACGTCTGGTCGAAGGCCGGCGGCTCGCCGGTCACCGAAGCCGACGTCGCGGTCGATACCTTTCTCAAGGTCCGCCTGAGCGAGATCGAGCCGCGCGCTGCCTGGCTCTCCGAGGAAACCACCGACGATCCCGCCCGGCTCGACAGCGACCTCGTCTGGATCGTCGACCCGATCGACGGCACCCGCGCCTTCCTGTCGGGGCATCCCGACTGGTCGATCGCGGTGGCATTGCTCGCGCATGGCGAGCCGGTGATCGGATTCGTCTTCGGTCCGGTGCTCGGCGCACTCTACGAGGCCAGCGCCGGTGGCGGCGCAAGCCTGAACGGCACGCCGATCCGCGTCTCCGGCGTCACGGCGCTCGACGGCATCCGGGTCACCGGGCCGAAGCCGCTTCAGGATCGGCTGGAGCGCGGTGCGGCACGTCACGGTGCGCCCCCGGCCCTGACGCGGGTCGACCGCATCCCGTCCCTGGCCCTGCGCGTGGCGCGCGTCGCCGAAGGCGCGATCGATCTCGGACTGATCTCGAAGGATTCGCGGGACTGGGATCTCGCCGCGGCTGACCTGATCCTGCGCGAAGCCGGCGGGATGATCTGCGACCTGGACGGCGAGGCTGCCCGCTACAACCGGCCCGAGCCGCGGCATGGGGAACTGATCTCAGCTCCCAGGAGCCTGTGCGAGCCGGCCCTCGCGGCCCTCAGGGCCGCGGGTTAGGCATCGCCCGAAAAGTGACCGTGGGCATTCGGGAAAGCCGATGCCTCGCGAAAACGCTGCGCATCGTGCCGGATCGATGACCCGGGACCATGCGCCAAGGCTTCACGCCCTGTGCGCGTTCGTCTCGCTGAGGCGGACGGCCGCGGGGGTGACGCCGAGGCGTTCGGCGAGGTGCCAGCGCAATTCGCGCGGCGAGTGGTATCGGTAGGAGCGGTCGATCAGGTGGGTGATGTCGGCCGGGGAGGCGTTGTCGAAAGCGCCGCGGCTCAGCCGCTCGACCCGGAACGTCGTCGCGTCGGTTACGGGCGAACGGCCGGAACGGCGGGGTGTGTACTCGAACTGCATTGTGTCTGTCTTGGCTTTCTCAGGGTCGTGTTTCTCGAACTTTATCGAGATCGACCTCGTTTCTGGTTGTTTGTAATGACGTCGTGATGAACGGCAGCCTGCCGCACGGTCGTCTGGCTCGGCGGCAATGGCCGAGGCACCGTGGTGGCCGTCGATCCGATGGCCGTATGGGCCGTATCGGTATCCACTTCGGAGGTCGGACGCTTGCCGCGTCCGGGTCCGATGCCGGCTGAAAAAGCCGGCACCGGAAAAGGCGTCAGGCCGCCTGGAGGTTGCCGGCGGCGTCCTTGCCGCTGCGCTTGTCGGTGATCACCTCGTAGGAGACCTTCTGGCCTTCCGCGAGGCTGCGGAACCCTGCCCGCTCCACGGCCGAGATGTGCACGAAGACGTCGTTGCCACCATCGTCAGGCTGGATGAAGCCGTAGCCCTTGGTCTCGTTGAACCACTTAACAGTACCGGTACTCACGTAATCGTTCCTTGTCGTATGTCTGACGAACCACGGGCGAGCGCCTGCTCGGCGCGAGCGACGAGGTTCGTGTCCGTCGGTATGTCGGATGAGCGGGTGTCGAGGCGACTTGAGAGCTGCGCGCTCGAATCCGTTAAGACCCGCTGCATGTCACATAGACGATCGAAGCGGCCACAACAAGGCGGCGCGGGCGCTTTCTGAGCCGCGAAACCCGTTGGCGGCGAGGGCAGCGCGCGCGTCCAGCCCTGTCGTTTTGGCGAGCGCCGGTCCATATACGGTTCGGCTCCAAGCAGTTAGGCATTCCATGGCGGGCATCTCGGTTTCCCTCGAAGGCGCGAACATCCAATTGTCTTTTCAGAAAGACGAGCAGTCGACCGCCGTCGTGATGGATGCCCGGGCCGCCCGTGCCCTCGTGCGCGCCGTGGGCCAGTTGCTGACCGCGATCGACGACGGCGACGAGCCCGAAATGCTCGAGGAGCTGAACGAGGACGACATTGCGATGCTCGACGTGACCTCCTCGGCGATCGAGGTCGGTACCGACGAGCAGGGTCAGCCCGTGGTCGCGCTGCAAGCCGGCGCCCTGCCGCCGTTCCAACTCCGGCTCACCGACGAGGAGGCCCGGCACGTGGCGACCAGCCTCGCCGAGATCCTGGCCGCGCCGCGCGACGTGCGCACCTCTCACGGCGGCCACTGATCTCCCAGGAAAACGCTTCGCACTGGGCTTCGGCGCGAAGCGGATCCAAATGACGATGGCGAGGTCGCAGTACAGATCCGTCAGATTCGAATACCCGGGTCGGTCGGGCCACCGGGCAGGTAATCCGGCTCCGAGCCCGGTTCCTTCGGTTCGCCGACATCGGGATCGTTCATCGGGTACGGCGTGCGCGGACCGGTGGGTCCGACATCCGGCAACTCGTCCGGCTCGACAGGCGGCGGAAGATCTCCGGGGATGTTGCCGCCGGGAAACGGTTCGGGGGTCGGCATGCCGGGATTGGCCATGGCACGTCTCCTGGATCGATTGTGGGGATGCATGGCAATCTCGCCGCGATGCTCCGGTTCCACATGGATCTCGTTGCCAATTGCCGCGGGAACATGGCTCGCGGCGCATGGTTGGCCCGGCAACATCCAGCATTGATGGAGTATTGCCGGTGCCAGATATCAAACAATCCAAAATCCTCATCGTCGCGACCGACGGATTCGAGGAGAGTGAGCTGACCGTCCCACAGGCAAAGCTGTCCGAGGCGGGCGCCACCGTCCATGTCGCCGCGCCTACGTCGCGCCAGTTGAAGGACGCCATCCGCGGTTGGGACAAGACCGACTGGGGCAAGAGCGTGGCGGTCGACCAGGATCTCGAGGGCGTGAATCCGGACGACTACGACGCCCTTGTGCTTCCCGGCGGCCAGATCAATCCGGATAAGCTGCGCCTCGAGCCGAAGGCCTTAGAGATCATCAAGAGCTTTCTGACGTCGGGCAAGGTCGTCGCCGCGATCTGCCATGCGCCGTGGCTGCTGATCGAGACCGGCGCGGTGAAGGGTCGCAAGCTCACCTCGTTCGGGTCGATCAGGACCGATGTGACCAATGCCGGCGGCCACTGGGTCGACGAGCCGGTCGTGACCGACGGCGGCATCATCACCAGCCGCAAGCCGGACGATCTCGACGCGTTTTGCGCCAAGATCATCGAGGAGGTGAAGGAAGGCCGGCACGAGCCGCGCAGCCTCGCCGCCTAATCGATCAGCTCGATCTGACATCCGGCGCCGTCCGTCCTCCCGGGACGGGCGGCGCTCTTCGTTGCTGGTCTTGCACGAATGGATTGCCCCCGGACCCGCGGGCGGACACAATCTCCGGTCAGGATCGATTGCGTGACCGAGAACAGCCCCTTCCTCTCCTCCCACCAGCAGGCTCTGGCGCTCGCGACGCTGAACGAGCGTTCGCGCGAGATCTTTCGGCAGATCGTCGAGAGCTACCTAACCACGGGGGAGCCGCTCGGTTCGCGCAATCTCGCGCGGATCCTGCCGATGGCACTCTCACCCGCCTCGATCCGCAACGTGATGTCGGATCTGGAGCATTCCGGGCTGATCTTCGCCCCCCATACCTCCGCCGGCCGGCTGCCCACCGAGCAGGGCCTGCGCTTCTTCGTCGATGCGATGATGGAACTCGGTGATGTCGGCCAGGAGGAAAAGACCCGCATCGAGGCTCAGATGCGCGCCGCCGCCTCCCGGCACACCTTTGACAGCGCGCTCGCCGAGGCTTCCAGTCTCCTCTCGGGCATCTCGCGCGGCGCTGGCGTCGTCCTGACGACCAAGGCCAACGTGCAACTCAAGCACATCGAGTTCGTGCGCCTCGATCCGGCCCGCGCTCTGGTGGTGTTGGTCTCGGTCGATGGCAGCGTCGAGAATCGTCTCGTCGACCTGCCTCCGGGGCTGCCGGCCGGCGCGCTGCAGGAGGCCTCGAACTATCTCAACGCCCGCCTGCAAGGCCGAACCCTCGACACGTTGCGTCTCGACATCGAGGCCGGGCGGCAGGCGATGAAGCGCGAGATCGACGCGCTCACCGAACGGCTGGTCGATGCCGGTCTCGCCACCTCGGTGGGGCCGTCCGAGGCGCGCCAGCTGATCGTGCGCGGGCAGGCGAACCTGCTCGACGACCTGCGCGCGGTGGAGGATCTCGAGCGCATCCGCCTGCTGTTCAACGACCTGGAGACCCAGAAGGACGTGATCGAGCTGCTCTCGCGCGCCGAGGGCGGCGACGGCGTGCGGATCTTCATCGGCTCGGAGAACAAGCTGTTTTCGCTCTCCGGCTCCTCGCTGATCGCCGCGCCGTTCCGCGATGGCGACCAGAAGATTGTCGGGGTCGTCGGCGTGATCGGGCCGACGCGGCTGAACTACGCGCGGATCGTGCCGATGGTGGATTATACCGCGCGCGTGGTTTCGGGTTTGCTCGAACGCCAGCGCTGAGCCCACGAAAAAGGGCGGAGCCGAAGCCCCGCCCTCTCGTGCCGTCGGATCGGCCGGATAATCAGGCCGGGATCACGTCGATGATCTCGTAGGTGTCCGGATCGATGATGACGATGTCGTCGCCCACGAGGACGTAATCGTAGCCGCGATAGGCCGGCACCAGGGTCAGGATCGCCGCCGGGAGCGGGTTGAGCCGGACCGAGCGCGGGATGGCCGTGCCGACGCTGACGTTGAAGTTCACGTTTGTGAGCGGCCGGACGCCCGAGCGGGTGATGGTGGAGCGGAACTCGGTGCGCTGGGTCGAACTCAGGCTGCGCGAGGCGCCAGCCGCATTACTGCGGCCACCACGTCCGCCCGCCTCGCCGCGACCGCCGCGCTCGCCGGCTTCACTCTTGCCGTCGCGGTCCCCGCGGTCGGCCTTGCCGTCACGGCCACCGCGCTCGCCTTGCGCATCGCGGCCGCCCTTCTCGCCGGCCGCTCCCTTCTCGCCGGCCGCTCCCTTCTCGCCGGCTGCGCCCGGCTTGCCGCTCTTCTCGCCGCCGGCCGCACCGGCCTTGCCGTCTTCGCGGCCGGCCGCTCCGCCGCGGGCACCGCCGGCCGAACCGTCCTCGCCGGCGCCGCGCGCACCTGCGCCACCGCGGGCACCGCCCTCGGCTCCACCGGCCTCGCCGCCGCGGGCTCCACCGCCGGCCGCACCGCCCATTTCACCGCCGCCGCCGCCGCGAGCTCCACCGCCGGCTCCGCCCGCAGCGCCGCCGGCGCCACCGCCCACACCACCACCGGCTCCCCCTGCGCCGACGCCAGCACCACCACCAGCGCCCCCGCCTGCTCCACCGCCCGCGCCGCCGGCGCCACCGCCCTGCGCGAAGGCCGTCGTCGCTCCGACCACAACCAGGGCAGCCGTCATCGTGCTCCGAAAGAGCTTGTTCATGGCGTCGTTTCCCGTCTGTTGGTTTTACCGGCAACCCTCACGGCGCCGTATCCAGCCCCGCAACGAGGAGATGCAGGAAACCGTTCCGTGACGTTCCGCAATCGCGCGACACACGGCTCCTCGTTTGTCGAGTATCGGCCTCACCTGTCGAGTAGCCGAGATATTCGATCATCGGATTTCCGCCGCTCGTGACGTCTCCCAAAGCTTGGGCATGGCACATTGGTGCGGGACCGAGCCGTCCTGTTGCGGTACGGGCCGCCCGGCGGCGTCGCTGACGCCAACGTGCTGTCGCGCCGGATTGGGAGCAGGTCGCTGGCTTAGACCGGGCAGGCGATGCGCCGTCCACCTGTATGCAAGATGCGGACAGCATTCGCGAAGGGCTTGTGCCGTCCGGCGCTTTGCGCGACCGTCCGGCTCAACAGGCAACCGGCGCAAAGCCCGGTGCCGCGGGAGGTACCATGACCGACGCCCTCGCGATCGCCCCCGCGGCGCCCGACGATCCGGACGATCGCCGTCGCCGCATCCTGGCGATCGTCGGCTCGTCCTCCGGCAATCTCGTCGAGTGGTACGACTTCTACTGCTACGCCTTCTTCGCGCTGTACTTCGCGCCCGTCTTCTTCCCCTCCGGCGACAGCACCAGCCAGCTGCTGCAGACGGCGGGCATTTTCGCGGTCGGGTTCTTCATGCGCCCCGTCGGCGGCTGGCTGTTCGGCCGCATCGCCGACCGGCTCGGGCGCAAGACCTCGATGATGATCTCGGTGCTGATGATGTGCGCCGGCTCGCTGCTGATCGCGGTGCTCCCGACCTACGAAACCGTCGGCACGCTGGCGCCGGTCTTCCTGCTTCTCGCGCGGATGATCCAGGGCCTCTCGGTCGGCGGCGAATACGGCACCAGCGCCACGTACATGAGCGAGGTCGCGAGCAAGGGGCAGCGCGGGTTCTACGCCTCGTTCCAGTACGTCACGCTGATCGGCGGACAGCTCCTGGCCTCGCTGGTGCTGGTCACGCTGCAAACGGTGATGACCAAGGAGCAGCTTGTCGGCGGCGGCTGGCGCATCCCGTTCGTGATCGGCGCCCTCGCCGCGGTGGTCGCGCTGTTCCTGCGCAGCTCGCTCGCCGAGACGGCGACGAAGGACAACCTCGAGTCCAAGGAGTCGGGCACTTTCTCGGCCCTGTTCAAGCACTGGCGCGCGTTCTGCGTGGTGCTCGCCTATACGGCCGGCGGCTCGCTGAGCTTCTATACGCTCACGACCTACATGCAGAAGTATCTGGTCAATACGGCGCACATCAATCCCATCGTCGCCTCACGCACGATGACGGCGGCCTTGTTCACCTACATGATCATCCAGCCGTTCTTCGGCTGGCTCTCCGACCGGATCGGCCGCAAGACCAACATGCTGCTGTTCTCCGGCCTGACCATGCTGCTGATCGTGCCGCTGATGACGGCGATCGGCGGCAACACCGATCCGGTCCTCGCCTTCGGCCTGATCATGACCGGGCTCGTCGCGATCAGCTTCTACACGGGTATCAGCGGCATCGTGAAAGCCGAGCTGTTCCCGACCCACGTCCGCGCGCTCGGCGTCGGACTGTCCTACGCCATCGCGAATTCGATGTTCGGCGGCACAGCCGAATATGTGGCGCTGTGGTTCAAGAACGAAGGCATGGAGAGCACCTTCTTCTGGTACGTCGCCGTGATGCTCGCGATCTCCTTCGTCGCCTCGCTGATCATGCCGAACCCCAAGCGCCACGGCTATCTCGACGGTGACGGCACCGTCGAGGAGGCGCTGATGCGCAAGACCCGGCTGGCGACGGCGTAGGGTCTCTCGCAACACGCCCGTTCCCCGGGAGTTCTCCCCCGGCCCAAGGAGTCCCCGCGGGAATGTTGTGGGAAGCACTGGGAGCGCCTTCCTCGTGAAGGCATGTGGCGATCACGCGTCCTGGAGGTTCTCCTGGATCGGGCCATGGCGTTCCGGCCGGTCGGATCGATCGGCCGCCGCCTCAGGCCGCGCGCCGGGCGCTCAGCAGCCGGTCGACGACTTCCAGGATCTGAACGTCCTTGTCGATGCGCTGGGCGCAGAGACGGGCGACCATCAGCGGCAGGTGCCAAGCCCGGATCTCTTCGCGGTTGAGACCACTCAAGCGGCGATAGCAGCGGACGTACCAATCGGCTGCGACGCCCCGGAGCTTGTCGGCCTTTCCCGACCGGTCCTTCGGCAGGCGGCCGTAGCGGATCATCAGTTCCGTGCGGGCGACATCGGCGGCCGGGCAGCCGGCACCCGCCTTCTGCCAGTCGATGACGGCGAGGCCGGCCGGGGTGCACAGCACGTTTCCCGGATGGATGTCGTTGTGACAGAACGCGTCGCCTCCGGGCAGGCGATCGAGCGCGGCCAAAGCCGCCTCGCGCGTCGCCTCGGAGACGCGGGCCCAGCCGATATCGTGCGCCAAGCGGGCGCGTTGCAGGGGCAGATCTTGGGCGGGCAGGGCGTGGATCGCGTGCTGGATCGCGGCGAGCCGGCGCAGGGCCAGCATCATCCCGAGCGGATTCTTCGCATAGCGCTTCAGCATGGTCGGGCCGTGCAGGCGCTCGAACAGGATGCCGGTGCGCCCGTCCCTTTTCAGCAGCGCGATGGGTCGCGCCACGGGCAGGCCGCGCGCATGCGCCAGGGCACTGGCGCGGAATTCATTCTCGATCGCGGCGGGTTCGGAGGGCTCCCGGTAGAGCTTCAGCACCCGGTCGGTGCCGTGCAGGAAGACCTCGGAGCTCAGGCCGGAATCGACGGGCACCGGGCCGGCTGGATTCCCTTCGGCAGGCATGCGGTCCGATCTCGCCCTCTGATGCGCGGCTCGCGGGGTAGATGCGCCCGCCGGCGACGGCAAGCAGTCTCGGCCGCACACCACCCGTGACTCGGGGTCCGCGCCTCCTTATGAGGACGCGAGCATGGCCGGGGCGTGACGCGCGCCCGGCCGACCCAGGACGCATTTCCACACCCCCGAGCGATCCACGATGAGCGGCGTCAACGAGATCCGGTCGACCTTCCTCGACTACTTCCGCGATGCGGGCCACGCCGTGGTGCCGTCCTCGTCGCTGGTGCCGAAGAACGACCCGACGCTGATGTTCACCAACGCCGGCATGGTGCAGTTCAAGAACGTCTTCACCGGGATCGAGAAGCGCCCCTACGTCAAGGCGACCTCGTCGCAGAAGTGCGTGCGCGCCGGCGGCAAGCACAACGACCTCGACAATGTCGGCTACACCGCGCGCCACCTGACCTTCTTCGAGATGCTCGGCAACTTCTCCTTCGGCGACTACTTCAAGCCGCAGGCGATCGAGATGGCCTGGACGCTGATCACCAAGGAGTTCGGGCTGAAGCCCGACAACCTGCTGGTCACCGTCTACGCGGATGACGACGAAGCCGCCGGTCTCTGGAAAAAGATCGCGGGCTTCCGCGACGACAAGATCATCCGGATCGGGACCTCCGACAATTTCTGGCAGATGGGCGATACCGGCCCCTGCGGTCCATGCTCGGAGATCTTCATAGACCGGGGCGATGCCTTCGCCGGCGGCCCGCCCGGCTCGGCCGACGAGGACGGCGACCGCTTCCTGGAGTTCTGGAACCTCGTCTTCATGCAGTACGACCAAGTCGCGCCCGGCGACCGGCGTGACCTGCCGCGCCCCTCGATCGATACCGGCATGGGCCTCGAGCGCATGGCCGCGATCCTCCAGGGCGTGCCGACGATCTACGAGACCGACCTGTTCAAGGCTCTGATCGATTCGGTGGCGCATGTCGTCGGTCGGCCGCCCGAGCCGGCCACGGTCGCCTCCTACAAGGTCGTCGCCGACCACCTGCGCTCGGTCTCGTTCCTGATCGCCGACGGCGTGCTGCCCTCGAACGAGGGCCGCGGCTACGTCCTGCGCCGGATCATGCGCCGCGCCATGCGCCACTTGGAGCTGCTCGGCGCCCGCGAGCCGACCATGTTCCGCCTCGTGCCGACGCTGGTCCGCGAGATGGGGCAGGCCTTTACGGAGTTGACCCGGGCCGAGCCGCTTATCTCGGAGACGCTGCGCCTCGAGGAGACCCGCTTTCGCCGGACGCTCGAACGCGGCCTGACCATCCTCGATACCGAGACGCGTGATCTGCAGTCCGGCCAGAACCTGTCTGGCGAGACCGCCTTCACGCTCTACGACACCTACGGCTTCCCCCTCGACCTGACGCAGGACGCCCTCAAGGCCCGTGGCATCGGCGTCGACACGGCCGCCTTCGACGCGGCGATGCTGCGCCAGAAGCAGGCGGCACGGGCCGCATGGCAGGGCTCGGGCGAGGCGGCGACCGAGACGGTCTGGTACGCCGTCCGCGAGCGCACCGGCGCCACCGAATTCTTGGGCTACGACAGCGAGCAGGCGGAGGCCGTCGTCGGCGCCCTGCTGCGCGACGGCGCCGAGGTCGAGGCCCTTTCGGCCGGCGAGAGCGGGCTCGCGGTTCTGAACCAGACGCCGTTCTACGCCGAGTCCGGCGGTCAGGTCGGCGATACCGGCAGCCTCACCGGCCCCGGTCTCAGTGCCCGCGTGACCGCGACCGAGAAGAAACTCGGAGACCTGTTCGTCCACCATGTCGAGGTCGTCGAGGGAAAACTCGCCCTCGGCGCGGCGGTGGAGCTGAAGGTCGATCATGGCCGCCGCTCGGCGATCCGCGCCAACCACTCGGCGACCCACCTGCTGCACGAGGCCCTGCGTCAGGTGCTCGGCGACCACGTCGCGCAGAAGGGGTCGCTCGTTTCCCCGGATCGCCTGCGCTTCGATATCAGCCACCCGAAGCCCATCGAGGCGGACGAGCTGCGCAAGGTCGAGGAGATCGCCAACGCGGTGCTTCTCCAAAATCAAAGCGTCATCACGCGCCTGATGGCGGTGGACGAGGCGATCGAATCCGGCGCGCGTGCGCTGTTCGGCGAGAAGTACGGCGACGAGGTGCGCGTCGTCTCCATGGGCAAGCCGGTCGACGACGCGGGCACCGAGGTCGAGGGCGGCCGGCTCGCCGACTTCTCGATCGAGCTCTGCGGCGGCACCCATGTCGGCCGCACCGGCGATATCGGCCAGATCACCGTGCTCGGTGAGAGCGCGGTCGGCGCCGGCGTTCGCCGCATCGAGGCGATGACGGGCCATGGCGCCCGCCGCCACCGCGCCGACGAGAGCCGGACGCTGAGCCAGCTCGCCGGCCTGCTCAAGGCGCCCGTCGCCGACGTCACCGATCGCATCGCCGCCCTGGTCGAGGATCGCCGCCGGCTGGAGCGCGAGCTCACCGACGCTCGGAAGAAGCTCGCGATGAGCGGCGGCGGCAACGCAGCCGGCGGGAGCGACGACGGCACCCGCGAGATCGCCGGGGTCAAGGTGATGGCCCGCGTCGTCGAGGGCGTCGAGATGCGGGATCTCAAGAGCCTCGCCGACGAAGGCAAGACCCGGCTCGGCTCCGGCATCGTCGCCATCGTCGGCGTCGCGGCCGACGGCAAGGCCGGATTGGTCGTCGGCGTCACCGAAGATCTCGCCGAGCGCTACGACGCCGTGGCTCTCGTCCGTGCCGGCGCCGGCCATCTCGGCGGCAAGGGCGGCGGCGGTCGCCGCGACATGGCCCAGGCCGGCGGCCCGGACGGGGCCGGTGCCAACGCAGCGCTGGAGGCGATCGTCGCGGCGCTGACGGCAGCCTGATTCGGCGACTTCGTTTCGAATCGCACCCGTCCTGTCATATCCCTTTCACCAGCGATGGTGAGAGAGACGGCGGGACCGGCCGGCTCGCTCCATTGCGGCCGGCAGGACGACGGGAGACGACCATGGGCCATCGCACGGCAATCGGGCTCGCACTCCTGACGGCGCTGGTTCCGCTCCAGGCCCGGGCGCAATCGGCGGCGAACGTCGCCGCACTCAAGGGTCTCGCTCCGGTCAGCATCCTGCTGAACACACCCGAAGGGCAGGCGGCGCTGCGCGCGAACCTGAGCGTCACCGGCGGTATCCAGACCGGCGCGCTCACGCAGCCGCTGCTTCTGCCTTTCGCCGAGCAGCAGCAGCTCGCCCTGCGCGACGCCTTCATCACCGACGGCAACGCCACCGAACTCGCCGATGGTCTGGGGAGTACCCTCGGCGGCGCCTATCAGGCCAAGGCGCGCTACGAGACCTTCAAGGATTTTTCGAGCGTCTCGAAATCCGTCGCCGACCTGATCGGCTACACGAACAACGTCACCAAGTCCGATTCGAACGCCGGCAAGTATTTCTTCGCCAACGCCACCACGCACGGCAAGGAGCCGGTCTCGCTGGCCGCCTCCGCCATCCTCACCGCCAATGGCGGTACAACCGACGTCTTCGGCAAGGCCTATGGCCGTCTCGCCGGCAGCGTCGGCGCCGACGCTTTCGGAAATTCGCGGCCGTTCCAGACCGATCCGATCCTCCTCGCCTACCGCGGCGCGGACTATTTCGGAATGCCGTCGCACAGCCTCGACTGGCTGCGGGGGCCGAGCCAGAACCTGACGGATAGCCCGTCCTACCCCAGCGGCCACACCACCTACGGCTACACCGAGTCCGTGCTCCTCGCGATCCTGGTGCCGGAGCGCTATCAGCAGATGATCACGCGGGCGGCCGAATACGGCAACAACCGTATCGTGATCGGCGCGCATTACGCGATGGACGTGCTCGGCGGGCGCACCGTGGCGCTGCACGCCGTGGCGCATCTCCTGGCCAACCACCCGGACTATGTCGGTCAGGCCCGGAAGAATCCGGCCGTCATCAACGCGATGGGGCAGACCGAAGGCGAGGGCGTCGTCATCGCCGACTACCCGGCCGCTCTGAAGGTGGCACGCGCGGACCTCACGGCTTTCCTGACGGCCTCCTGCGGCGGCCCTGTCGCCGCCTGCGCCGCGACGGATCTCGGCCGGTTCAAGGATGCATTCGCCAACCGGGCCTTCTACGAGACCACCCAGACCTACGGCCTGCCGGTGGTGTATCCGGCAACCGCCGGGCGTGCGGTGGATGTCGGCCAGACGGCACCCGAAGCCGGCTATCTGCTGACCGCCGCCTTCCCGTCCCTGACGCTCGACGAAGCGAACGCGATCCTGACGGCGACCCTCGGGCCGGGCGGCGGATTTCTGGACGATGGGTCGGCGTTCGGGCTGTATTCGCGGCTCGATCTCTATGCGGCTGCAGGGAAAGCCGCGGCACTGGCGGCGGGAAAACCAGCGGCGCCGTGACTCGAGCCGCCTAACCTGCCGCCCATGGATCGACGAGCGTGATCCCGCACGCCAAAAAGTCGCGCGTGCTTCGCGTCGCCAGACGGGCGCCGCGTGATCGGACGATGGCCGCAATCTGACCGTCGATCTGGCTGATCGGCCGCCCGGCACGGCGGCGCTCGGCTGCGATCTCGGCATAAGCCAGCGCCGCATCGGAATCGAACGGAAGCACCCGTCCTGCGAAGTCGGTTTCGAAGATCGGACGTGCGAATTGCACCAGATCGGTCCGGCGTCGGCCTGTCGGCAAGAGGCTCAAGCCGTAGAATACCTCCGCCTGGGTCAGGGTCGTGGTGAACAGGCCCGTGCTCGGCTGATCTCCGATCCAGGCAAGAACCCGCTCGTTCGGTATCCCGCGCATCAACTCGGCGATGACGTTGGTATCCAGAACGATCACGCCGAGAAGTCCGGCGGCTCCCGCGCGGCTTCACGTGAAACGTCCGGGAGATCGACACCGCCGAGCGTCGAGAATCGTCCGTGGATTGCCCGACCGAGATGCTGTGGGACCGGGTTCTCCGTCGACAGAGCGGACCGGAGGATGTCGCGCGCCTCCTCTTCCATCGAGCGACCGTTCATGGCGGCGCGGACGCGCAGCCGCGTCTTGATGGCGTCGTCGATGTTGCGGATCGTCATGACCGCCATTGGCCGCTCTCGTCAGTCAATGACTGCAGATTAGTCATCGACTGACGCGCGGGCAAGACCGCTATTCGAGGCGCCAGTCGATCGGAGCCAGTCCACGCTCCACCAGCCAGGCATTCGCCCGCGCAAAAGGCCGCGAGCCCGGAAAATCGCGGGCGCGGTTGAGCGGGGAGGGGTGGCCCGAGGCGATGATGCCGTGGCGGGCGGCGTCGATCAGCGGCGCGCGCGCGCGGGCCTGGGCGCCCCAGAGCAGGAAGACCGAGGGCGAGGTCCGAGCGGAAACTGCCCCCACCGCCTCGTCCGCCAGCCGCGACCAGCCGAGCCGCAGGTGCGCCCCGGCCTTGCCGGCCTCCACCGTCAGCGCCGCGTTGAGCAGGAGCACGCCCTGTTTGGCCCACGGCGTCAGGTCGCCGGTCCGGAAGACGGGCTTCTCGCCGTGTGCCGCTTCGACCACTTCGAACAGGATGACCTTGAGCGAGGCCGGAAGGCGACGCGGGCCGACATAGGAGAAGGCGAGCCCGTTGGCGTCGCCCGGTGTCGGGTAGGGGTCCTGCCCGAGGATCACCGCCTTGACGCGATCGAGGGGCGTCAGCGAGAGCGCCCGGAAGATGTTCTCGGGACTCGGCAGGAGCTCGGCACCCGCCGCGGCGCGAGAGTCGATCCGCTCGGCCACAGCCTCGGCGCCCCCGTCGGAAAAGAACGGCAGCGTGAGCCAGGGCGAGCCGCTGGCGCGAAATGCTTTCAGGGAGTCGGCGACGGGTCCGTGAGACATCGCCGCCGAATCGCAGATGCCCTAGCGCTTGGCCAGCCCGTCGCGCACGGCCTTGGCGTTGCGGCGGATCGCCGGCCAGATCCAGGCACCGGAGGCGAGGTAGACGCCCGCGGGCATCGGCTTGAGGTCGACGGCGAGGCGTTCGGCCAAGCCCGGATTGGCGAGGCGGCCGATGGGGGCGTCGGTCTTGCGATAGACCACCGTGGTGTCCTCGCGCCAGTAATCGGTGTGCGGCACCAGGCCGGCGCGGCGGGCGAGGAGGTCGAAGGTCTCGCGGACGTAGCCGTGGACGTGGGCGAAGTGGAAACGCTCGTGCGGCGGCTTGCCGGTGGCGGCCATGTTCGGCACGGCCGCGTAGAGCACCCCGTCGGGCTTCAGCCAGCCGGCCAGCCGCTCCACGGCCTCGGCCGGGTTGCGCAGGTGCTCCAGCACGTGGTGCGTCGAGATCACGTCGAAATGCCCGGCGGGGAAGCGGCCCGCGTCTTCCGCCTCGTCCAGGACTTCGACGCCGTGATGCTCGCGGGCGTAATTGGCGTAGTCGCGGCCCGGCTCGACGCCGATCGCCTCGCAGCCGCGCCGGCGCGCTTCGGCCAGGAACTCGCCCGAGCCGGAGCCGAAATCCAGCAGCCGCGCGCCGGGCACGAGCTTGGCCGACAGGAGGTCGGCGCGAAACACCGCCTCGCGGGCCGAGCGGTTGAGGTGGTGGCGCGGCGGGCCGCCGGAGAAGGCGAGCTGGTAATCGGCGCGGTAGGAGGTGGTGTAGTACTCGGCGAGCTCGTCCGGTGTCGGCATCGGGTCGGTGCGGATCAGGCCGCACTGGACGCAGGCGATGGATTTCAGCGTCTTGAGCCGCCGGTCGGTCTCCGCGACGGTGATCGCCTCATGCGCGCCGCACAGGTTGCAGGCGGCCGGTGCCCCCTTGTACGGGTAGCCCGTGAACGGCACGAAATGCTTCAGGAAGTAGTGGGGGGACGGCATGCCGCGCTGGCCTCCGGGGCAATTTCGGGCGATGTGTGATCGGGTCGTGTGGCGAAAACACGATTGAGGACGGCTCGAGGATCGTCCGATGGCAACTCGAGACCGGCAGACTGCGCGCTTTGGCGCAAGATTAGCCTGCAGACAACCGGACCGCGTTCCCTCTATCGGCGTTGATCGTCCGCGGGGAGACGCCCTGCCGTGACCGGAAGCGTGATGAACGAACGCGTCGAGCCCAAGACCTTGCAGCCCGAGACCGTGCATTCGCACGAGCCCGTGCCTCTGCCGGTCGCGATCCCCACCATGCCGGGCGATCACCCGCGGGTGACGTGCGGCCGCGTCGGCGTGCTGCTCATGAATCTCGGCACGCCCGAGGGCACCAGCTACTGGCCGATGCGCCGCTATCTCAAGGAGTTCTTGTCGGACCGCCGCGTGATCGAGGTGCCGCGCCTGATCTGGTGGCCGCTCCTGAACCTCATCATCCTGACGAAGCGCCCCGGCCCCAAGGGCAAGGATTACGACAGCGTCTGGAACAAGGAGCGTGACGAGGGTCCGCTGAAGACCATCACCCGCGGCCAGTCCGAAAAGCTGCAGGCGGCGATGGGCGACACGGTGCTGGTCGACTGGGCCATGCGCTACGGCAAGCCGGAGGTCTCGGTGCGCATCCAGGCGATGCTGGACGAGGGCTGCGACCGCATCCTGCTGGTGCCGCTCTACCCGCAATACGCCGCCGCCACCTCGGCCACCGCCTGCGACCAGGCCTTCAAGGCGCTGATGCAGATGCGCTGGCAGCCGACGGTGCGGGTCTCGCCGCCGTATCACGACGACCCGGTCTACATCGAAGCGATGGCCGATTCGATTCGCGAGGGCCTCGCGAAGCTCGATTTCGAGCCCGAGGTGATTCTGACCTCGTTCCATGGGGTGCCCAAGAGCTACCTGCTCAAGGGTGATCCCTACCATTGTCAGTGCCTCAAGACCGGCCGGCTGATCCGCGAGAAGCTGGGCTATTCGACGGAGAAGATGCGCGTCACCTTCCAGTCCCGTTTCGGCAACGAGGAATGGCTCAAGCCCTACACCGACGAGACGGTGATGGCTTTGGCCAAGTCCGGCGTGAAGCGCATGGCGATCGTCGCCCCCGGGTTCACCGCCGACTGCCTGGAGACGCTGGAAGAACTCGACGGCGAGAACCGCCACTATTTCGAAGAAAACGGCGGCGAGCACTACGCCTTCATCCCCTGCCTCAACGATTCCGATCTCGGCATGCGGGTGATCGAGAACGTGGTAAGACGGGAGCTGCAGGGCTGGATCTGAGGCCCGCGTCGCCCGAGTCCGAGCCATGGCCTCACTGCCGAACCCGGCCGCGGAGCGCCCGCTGGCCTTCGCCGTCCGCCACATCAACGCGTCCGCACGCGATCCGATCGATGCGCCGACGCTCCTCGCCGCGCTGATGGCGGAGACCGTGCCGGCCGCCTTTACGCATCATGTCCGCGCCTTCTTCGACGAAGTCGAGATCGAGACGATCGGCGATCTCGTGCGCAGCGGGGCCGTCACTTATCCGATCCTCGCCCGCGGCGCCCGGCGCTGCCTCGCGCCCGGGCACGAAACGCGGCAGTGGCTCGATGAGCGCGCCTGAGACGCGCTGGCGGGAGCTTCTCGATCTCGCGCTGCCGGCCCTCGATCATGTTTTCGGAGCCGAAGCCGACGAGACGAAGCCTGCTCCTTGGACGCTCGGCGGTGGCACCGCCATCGCGCTCTCGATCGATCACCGCGTCAGCTACGACGTCGACCTCTTCGTTCCGACGGTTCCGTTGAAGCTGTTCACGCCTGCCAGAAATCCGGCCGCGGCTCGCATCTCGCCGAATTTCCAATGGCCAGGCCATTCCCTGAAGTTCGAGCGGGCCGAAGGTGAAATCGATTTCCTCTCGCCGGTCCTGCAGACGGAGCCGGGCTATGGCTGGCGGGATTACGGCGCTCGCCGGATCCCGGTCGAGACGCCGGAAGAGGTCGTCGTCAAGAAAATCCGCTTTCGCGCCGCGCGATTCACGGCGCGCGACGTCTTCGATCTCGCAGCCGTCGCGAACGTCAGGCCCGGTCTCGCAAAGCTGCTCGCCCAAGAGGTCTCCGACGCGCTCCAGCGGACCTGTGAAGCCCTGGAACTGCAGGCCGCGCGCGGGACAGAAGCGCTGGCGCAGAGCATCGTCCCGACACCGTCGTCCGCCGGCCTCGTGGCCGAGGCCTTCACGATCGGCCGCCGGGTGCTCGCGGAAGCCATCTTGCTGGCGGCCTCTCGACGGGCGTGAATGGCGGACGCGATTCGCACCGCTCGACCGAGGAGGAGCGCATGGACATCAAACCCGCCCTCGTCGCGGTCCTGCCCGCGAACGACCTCGACGCCTCCCAGGCCTTCTACACCCGGCTCGGTTTCCGTTGCGACGACGGCGCAGCCGGCTATCGCATCCTGACCCATCCGACTGGCGCCATGTTGCACCTCACGGCCGCGGTCGAAGGCTGGCTGGTGCGAGGCCGCAATCCATTCGGGCTCTATCTCTACGCGGCGGAGGTCGACGCGCTGGCCGAGCGTTTTGCCGGCGAAACCCTCGAGCCGGGCGGCGTCGAGGACAAGCCCTGGGGCATGCGTGAATTCTCGCTGTCCGATCCCGACGAGACGCTGGTGCGGATCGGCTGGCCGCTGCGCCTGTTGCGGGGTGCGTGAGCGGCGGTGCTAAACCCTTCCGCCGATTCCCTGGCCGGGTGTTCGAATCGGGGGAACCGTCGCCTTGCGCGGAGCGACGGTGCCATGCTACGGCCACCCCGCGCTGGAGGGGGGGTGTCGCCACCCGCCCGAATGCCCGGCGCATTCCCATTTTTCCACGGTTCGCCGAGCCGCCGCCCCGATCCTCGGCGGGCACGGTCCGCGGAACCGGCGGGCACGAAACAAAAGAGAGCGGGCAGGTGGCGCAGAGCGGTTCCGACGGTACCCTGGTCTCCGGTGTGGCGGGCCGCTACGCGCTCGCCCTGTTCGAGCTGGCGCGTGACGAAAAGCAGATCGACGAGGTCTCCAAGAACCTCGATCAGTTCGACGCCATCTACAATGAGAGCGACGACCTGCGCCGCCTCGTGAGGAGCCCGGCCTATACCGCCGAGCAGCAGAAGCCCGCGATCGAGGCGATCCTGGCCAAGGTCGGCATCGGTGGCATCGCCGCCAACTTCATCAAGCTCACGGCCGCCAACCGCCGCCTCTTCGCTCTCCCCGACATGATCCGCGGTTATCGCGAGAAGGTGCGGGAATCGAAGGGCATCGTGCGCGCCGAGGTGCGCGTCGCGGAGAAGCCCTCCGACGCCCTGATCCAGGAGATCGAGGCGACGCTCCGCGAAGTCGCCGGCTCCGAGATCGAGCTCGACCTCAAGGTCGATCCGAGCCTGATCGGCGGCATCGTCGTCAAGATCGGCTCCCGCATGGTCGACGCATCCCTGCGGACCAAGCTCAACGGTATCCGCCTCGCCATGCGCGCCGCCTGAACGGGCACGCGCCGCACGGCTCATCCGAACACGCGACAGACGTCCGACACTCATAAGAAGGCCCGACGATGGACATCCGCCCCGCCGAGATCTCCGCGATCCTCAAAGAGCAGATCAAGAACTTCGGCGAAGCCGCCGAAGTCTCCGAGGTCGGGCAGGTGCTCGCCGTCGGTGACGGCATCGCCCGCGTCTACGGCCTCGACAAGGTCCAGGCCGGCGAGCTGGTCGAATTCGAATCGGGCGTGCAGGGCATGACCCTGAACCTCGAGAACGACAACGTCGGCGTCGTGATCTTCGGCTCGGACCGCGAGATCAAGGAAGGCCAGACCGTCAAGCGCACCGGCGCCATCGTGGACGTTCCGGTCGGCAAGGGCCTGCTCGGCCGTGTAGTCGATGGCCTCGGCAACCCGATCGACGGCAAGGGCCCGATCCAGTCGACCGAGCGCCGCCGCGTCGACGTGAAGGCGCCCGGCATCATCCCGCGCAAGTCCGTTCACGAGCCGATGGCGACCGGCCTCAAGGCCGTCGACGCGCTGATCCCGATCGGCCGCGGTCAGCGCGAGCTGATCATCGGCGACCGCCAGACCGGCAAGACCGCGATCGCGCTCGACACCATCCTCAACCAGAAGCCGCTGAACCAGGGCGACGACGAGAGCCAGAAGCTCTACTGCGTCTACGTCGCCATCGGCCAGAAGCGCTCCACCGTCGCCCAGTTCGTGAAGGTCCTCGAGGACCAGGGCGCCCTGGAATACTCCATCATCGTCGCGGCCACCGCTTCCGACCCGGCCCCGATGCAGTTCATCGCGCCCTTCGCCGGCTGCGCCATGGGCGAGTACTTCCGCGATAACGGCATGCACGCCGTGATCGTCTACGACGACCTCTCCAAGCAGGCCGTCGCCTACCGCCAGATGTCGCTGCTGCTGCGCCGCCCGCCGGGCCGCGAGGCCTATCCCGGCGACGTGTTTTACCTCCACTCGCGCCTGCTCGAGCGCGCCGCCAAGATGGGCGACGCCGCCGGCAAGGGTTCGCTCACTGCGCTCCCCGTCATCGAGACCCAGGCCAACGACGTCTCGGCCTATATCCCCACCAACGTGATCTCGATCACCGACGGCCAGATCTTCCTCGAGACCGACCTGTTCTACCAGGGCGTCCGCCCGGCGGTGAACGTCGGCCTCTCGGTCTCGCGCGTCGGCTCCTCGGCCCAGACCAAGGCGATGAAAAAGGTCGCCGGCAAGATCAAGGGCGAGCTCGCGCAGTACCGCGAGATGGCAGCCTTCGCGCAGTTCGGCTCGGACCTCGACGCCTCGACGCAAAAGCTCCTGAACCGCGGCTCGCGTCTCACCGAGCTCCTGAAGCAGGCGCAGTTCGCCCCGCTGAAGATGGAAGAGCAGGTCGCGGTGATCTATGCCGGCGTGAACGGCTATCTCGATAAGATGCCCGTCAGCAAAGTGCGTCCCTTCGAGGACAAGCTGCTCGAGACCCTTCGCTCCAAGCATTCGGACCTGCTCGGCGCGATCCGCGACTCGAAGGACCTGTCGGACGACAGCGCCGGCAAGCTCAAGAGCGTGGTCGAGAGCGTCTCCAAGTCGTTCAACTGATCTCGCACACACCACGTCATCCCGGGGCCGCGAAGCGGAACCCGGGATCCACTCACAAGCTCCGAGTTTCGGTATCGTCGCTCCCAGTCGTGGTTTCCGGGTTCGCCTGCGGCGCCCCGGAATGACGGTGACATGGAAGCGGCAAGGATTACGAAAGCTTCTCGATGCCGAGTTTGAAGGATCTGCGGAATCGCATCACTTCGGTGAAGTCGACGCAGAAGATCACCAAGGCCATGCAGATGGTCGCCGCCGCCAAGCTGCGGCGCGCCCAGAACGCCGCCGAGAGCGGACGGCCCTACGCCGAGAAGATGTCCGCGACGCTCGGCAATCTCGCCGCGAACCTCGTGGGCGGCGTCGGCGCCCCGAAGCTGCTCTCGGGCACCGGTGAAGACAAGACCCATCTGCTCGTGGTCTGCACGGCCGATCGCGGCCTGTGCGGCGCCTTCAACTCGTCGATCGCGCGGCTTGCCGCCCGGCACGCCCGCAAGCTCCAGGGCGAGGGCAAGACGGTCAAGATCTTCACCGTCGGCAAGAAGGGCTACGACATGCTCCGCCGGCAGTTCCGGTCGGAGATCATCGAGAACATCGACATCCGCGGCACTAAGCCGGTGGACTACGCCTTCGCCAGCGAGATCGCGGACAAGATCCTCGGTCGCTTCGACGCCGGCGAGTTCGACGTCGCGACCCTGTTCTACTCGCAGTTCAAGTCGGTGATATCGCAGGTGCCGACGGCGCAGAAGCTGATCCCGGCCGAGCTGCCGAGCACCGACGGCAAGACCTCGACCGGCGCCTCGGCGGATGCCGCCATGGAGTTCGAGCCGAGCGAGGAGGCGATCCTCACGACGCTGCTGCCGAAGAACCTCACGGTGCAGGTCTACAAGGCGCTCCTCGAGAACGCCGCCTCCGAGCAGGGCTCGCGCATGAGCGCCATGGATTCCGCCACGCGCAACGCGGGCGAGATGATCAAGAAGCAGACGCAGATCTACAACCGCACGCGTCAGGCCATGATCACCAAGGAACTCATCGAGATCATTTCGGGCGCGGAAGCGCTCTGACCCACAGGGCGCTCTCCGACGGACCGGATGCCGGTTCGTCGCCAGGGAGCGCGACGCAACAGATCATCTGAAGGACACGCTCTCCATGGCGAACACCGCTTCCCCCGCCACCAACTCCAAGGGCCGCATCACCCAGGTCATCGGCCCGGTGATCGACGTGCAGTTCGACGGCCACCTGCCGGAGATCCTGAACGCACTGGAGACCACCAACCAGGGCAACCGCCTCGTCCTCGAAGTGGCCCAGCAGCTCGGCGAGAGCACGGTCCGCTGCGTCGCCATGGACACCTCGGAAGGCCTCGTGCGCGGCCAGGAGGTCTCCGACACCGGCGCGCCGATCAAGGTGCCGGTCGGCCACAACACCCTCGGCCGCATCATGAACGTCATCGGCGAGCCGATCGACGAGGCCGGACCGATCCACTCGGACACGCTCCGCGCCATCCACCAGCCGGCCCCGGCCTATACCGAGCAGTCGACCGAGTCGCAGATCCTCGTCACCGGCATCAAGGTGGTGGATCTCCTCGCCCCCTACGCCAAGGGCGGCAAGATCGGCCTGTTCGGCGGCGCCGGCGTCGGCAAGACCGTGCTGATCATGGAGCTGATCAACAACATCGCCAAGGTGCACTCGGGCTACTCGGTCTTCGCCGGCGTGGGCGAGCGCACCCGCGAGGGCAACGATCTCTACCACGAGATGATCGAATCCAAGGTCAACAAGGATCCCAAGGAGAACGGCGGCTCCGCCGAAGGCTCCAAGTGCGCGCTGGTCTACGGCCAGATGAACGAGTCCCCGGGCGCCCGCTCGCGCGTCGCGCTGACCGGCCTGACCATCGCGGAAGATTTCCGCGACCAGGGCCAGGACGTGCTGTTCTTCGTCGACAACATCTTCCGCTTCACGCAGGCCGGTTCCGAGGTCTCGGCGCTTCTCGGCCGCATCCCCTCGGCGGTGGGCTACCAGCCGACCCTGTCGACCGACATGGGCGCCCTGCAAGAGCGCATCACCACCACCACCAAGGGCTCGATCACCTCGGTGCAGGCGATCTACGTGCCGGCCGACGACTTGACCGACCCGGCGCCCGCCGCCTCCTTCGCCCACTTGGACGCGACCACGACGCTGTCGCGCTCGATCGCCGAAAAGGGCATCTACCCGGCGGTGGACCCGCTCGACTCGACCTCGCGCATGCTCTCCCCCGCCATCCTCGGCGAGGAGCACTACGACGTCGCCCGCCGCGTGCAGCAGACCCTGCAGCGCTACAAGGCGCTCCAGGACATCATCGCGATCCTCGGGATGGACGAGCTCTCGGAAGAGGACAAGCTGACGGTGGCCCGCGCCCGCAAGATCGAGCGTTTCTTCTCGCAGCCCTTCTCGGTCGCCGAGGTGTTCACCGGCTCGCCGGGCATCCAGGTGCCGCTGGAAGACACCATCAAGGGCTTCAAGGGCCTCGTGAACGGCGACTACGACGACCTGCCCGAGGCGGCGTTCTACATGGTCGGCACCATCGAGGACGCCAAGGAGAAGGCCAAGAAGCTGGCGAAGGACGCCGCGTAAGCGGCCTCCTGCTGCCGTCGTTGCGAGCGTAGCGAAGCAATCCAGGGCCAAAGCGCCGATCGTCTGGGATGCGCTCTGGATTGCTTCGGGTTCCCCTCGCAATGACGACTGACGGAGGACCGGCTGGTCCAAGGTCCTTCGCGAATCGTCAGCCTTTCCCCGCTGGGGCGAGGCACATGCCAACCGGACGACGGAAACGCTCAAACGATGGCCACCTTCCACTTCGATTTCGTCGGCCCCGAGCGGACGCTGTATTCCGGCGAGGTCGAGGCCGTTCAGATCCCCGGTACGGAGGGCGAGATGACGGTGCTGCCGGGCCACGCGCCCGTACTCACGACCCTCAAAGTCGGGGTGATCACCGTCACCGAGAAGGCCGGCAGCGGCAAGCGCATCTACGTGCAGGGCGGCTTCGCCGATATCGGCCCGAACGCCGTGACCGTGCTCGCCGAGCGCGCCGCGCCGATCGAGGAGGTCAATCCGGCCATGATCGATAAGGAGATCGAGGCCGCCGAGCTCGCCCGCGACGCCACCGAGGATCTCGAGAAGCGCGAGCAGCTCAACGGCCAGATCGTGCAGTTGCGCGAAGCCAAGCACGTCCTCGGCGCCAACTGAATTTTCGGCAGTCCGTATCGGCGGCTCCCACAGACGAAAACGCCCGCCGGGAGCCCCTTCCGGCGGGTGTTTTCGTGTCTGCCGCCGCTCTCGCGGCCGCTCTCCGCCTGTGCCATCCTCGCCGCGCATCGAGGAACGCCCATGCTCCATCATCGTCTGCCGTCCGTGATCGCCGGTCTTGCCGCCACGCTCCTTCTCGGAAGCGCCGCGGCGCAGGAGGTGAAGCGCACCGAGCTCGGCCGCACGCCCGTCTCCGGGGTCGAGGGCAAGGAGATCGTGGTCCAGCTCGTCGAGATCCCGCCGGGCGCGACCTCCAAGCGGCATTTCCACAATGGCGAGGAGGCGTTCTACGTCCTCCAAGGCGGTACGGCGCAATCGCCCGGTAAGGAACCGAAGACCCGCCCCGCCGGCGAGAACGGCATCAACCTGCGCGAAGTGCCCCACGCCGGCTACACCAATGTCGGCGCCGTGCCCTTGAAGATCCTGTCGGTCTACGTCGTCGACAAGGACAAGCCGCTCCAGGTGCCGGTGCCCTGAGCCGGGACATCGACCCGGAACGAAGATGGAACTTCTGCCGATGAGCGGCTTGCGGCGTGAGAACAAAAGAGGTACAAAATGGGCTGCGGCGCCGCATTGAGAACGCTGCCCGCCCCATGCATAAGGAAGCCCGACTCATGGCCCAGCCTGCGCTGAAGATGGTGGAACCCTCGACGATGGCAGTGGACAAGGACAAGTCGAAGGCGATCGACGCCGCTTTGTCCCAGATCGAGCGTGCCTTCGGTAAGGGCTCGATCATGCGGCTCGGCAAGAACGACAAGATTGCGGAAGTCGAGACCGTATCGACCGGGTCGCTCGGCCTCGACATCGCGCTCGGCGTCGGCGGCCTGCCGCGCGGCCGTGTCATCGAGATTTACGGCCCGGAATCCTCGGGCAAGACCACGCTGGCGCTCCATACCATCGCCGAGGCCCAGAAGACGGGCGGCGTCTGCGCCTTCGTCGACGCCGAGCACGCCCTCGACCCGATCTACGCGCGCAAGCTCGGCGTACAGCTCGACGACCTGCTGATCTCGCAGCCCGATACCGGCGAGCAGGCGTTGGAGATCACCGACACGCTGGTGCGCTCGGGCGCCATCGACGTCCTCGTGGTCGACTCGGTCGCCGCGCTCACGCCGCGCGCCGAGATCGAGGGCGAGATGGGCGACAGCCAGCCGGGACTTCAGGCCCGCCTGATGAGCCAGGCCCTGCGCAAGCTCACCGGCTCGATCTCGCGGTCGAAGTGCATGGTCATCTTCATCAACCAGATCCGCATGAAGATCGGTGTCATGTATGGTTCGCCGGAGACCACCACCGGCGGCAATGCGCTCAAGTTCTACGCCTCCGTCCGCCTCGACATCCGCCGCATCTCGACCCTGAAGGATCGCGACGAGGCGATCGGCAACCAGGTCCGCGTCAAGGTCGTCAAGAACAAGGTCGCGCCGCCCTTCAAGCAGGTCGAGTTCGACATCATGTTCGGCGAGGGCGTGTCGAAGGTCGGCGAACTCATCGACCTCGGCGTGAAGGCCGGCATCGTGGAGAAGTCCGGCGCCTGGTTCTCCTACGACAGCCAGCGCCTCGGCCAGGGCCGCGAGAACTCGAAGGGCTTCCTGCGCGACAACCCGGCCATCGCCGACAAGATCGAAGCCTCGATCCGCCAGAATTCGGGCCTCGTCGCCGAGCGGATTCTGGAGACGGTCAAGCCGAGCGCGGACGAGTTGGACGACTGATTGGAATATCTCTCGCCCTTGCGGCTACTGCCCGTAGGGCTTCGGGTCGAAGCCATTCTCTTCTATCGTCCCACCAACCCCACTCACCCTGAGGTGTCCGCGCCAGCGGGCCTCGAAGGGTCCTCCAGAGATCGCGGCGGCATCTGGAGGACCCATCCAGGCCTCCGCTGCGCTGCGGCACCTCAGGGTGAGGATGTGGGTGGGAGGGCCGATCGGATCCGTAGTGGCGTAGCCCGCAATGGGGGGAGGGCACGTCCCGAGCATCACTCGGCAGCCTCGGTATAAGCCTCCACCGGCGGGCACGAGCAGACGAGGTTTCGATCGCCGTAGGCGTTGTCGACGCGGTTCACCGGCGGCCAGTACTTGTCCATGCGCAAGGACCCGCCCGGGAAACAGCCGGCTTCCCGCGAATAGGGCCGCTCCCAGGGGCCGATCAGGTCCTGCACCGTATGCGGCGCGTTCTTGAGCGGGTTGTCCGTCCGGTCCATGCGCCCGTCCTCGATCGCCCGGATTTCCTCGCGGATCGACAGCATCGCGTCGCAGAAGCGGTCGATCTCGCCCTTGGTCTCGGATTCCGTCGGCTCGATCATCAGGGTGCCGGCCACTGGCCAGCTCATGGTCGGCGGGTGGAAGCCGGCATCGATCAGGCGCTTAGCGACGTCGTCGACGCTGATTCCGGCGCTCTTCTGGAAGGGCCGAACGTCGACGATGCATTCGTGCGCCACGCGTCCGGTCTTGCCCGAATAGAGGATTGGGTAGGCGCCCTCGAGCCGCTTCGCGATGTAGTTGGCGTTGAGGATGGCGACGCGCGTTGCCTGGGTCAGGCCGCGGCCGCCCATCATCAGGCAGTAGCTCCACGAGATCGGGAGGATCGAGGCGGAGCCGAAGGGGGCGGCCGAGACCGCGCCCTCCTGGCCCGAGCGCGGGTCGCTCGGCAGGAACGGGATCAGGTGCGCCTTGACGCCGATCGGCCCCATGCCCGGCCCGCCGCCGCCGTGGGGAATGCAGAAGGTCTTGTGCAGGTTGAGGTGGCTGACGTCGGCGCCGATGTCGCCGGGCCGGGCGAGCCCGACCATCGCGTTGAGGTTCGCCCCGTCGAGATAGACCTGTCCGCCGTGGCCGTGGACGATGTCGCAGATCTCGCGCACGCGGGTCTCGAACACCCCGTGCGTCGAGGGATAGGTGATCATGCAGGCCGCGAGGTTCGCGGAGTGCTGCTCGGCCTTCCGCGAAAAATCGTCGACGTCGATGTTGCCGTGCGCGTCGGCGCCCACCACCACGACACCCATCCCGCACATCTGCGCCGAAGCGGGGTTGGTGCCGTGCGCCGAGGACGGGATCAGGCAGACGGTGCGATGGCCCTCGCCGCGGGAGAGGTGGTAGCGGCGGATCGCGAGCAGTCCGGCATACTCCCCCTGCGCGCCCGAGTTCGGCTGCATCGAGATCGCGTCGTAGCCGGTGATGTCGCAGAGTTTCTGGGAAAGGTCGTCGATCAGCTCCTTGTAGCCGAGCGCCTGGTCCTCCGGCACGAAGGGATGGATCTCGGAAAACTCCGGCCAGGAGATCGGCAGCATCTCGGCGGTGGCGTTGAGCTTCATCGTGCAGGAGCCGAGCGGGATCATCGCCCGGTCGAGGGCGAGGTCGCGGTCGGCGAGGCGGCGCATGTAGCGCGTCATCTCGCTCTCGGCCCGGTTCATGTGGAAGATCGGGTGCGTGAGATACTCGGACGTCCGCTCCAGCGCCTTCGGCAGCCGCTGCTCGGGATAGCTCTCGTCGTAGTCGAGCGCCGCGCCGCCAAAGGCGCGCCAGACCGCCTGAACGATGTCGGGCCGGGTGCGCTGGTCGACCGAGATGCCGATGCGGTCCGTGCCGATCTTGCGCAGGTTCACGCCGTTCTCCACGGCGCTGCGCAGGATGACGCCCTGGAACGCCCCGACCTCCACCGTGATCGTGTCGAAAAACTCCTTCGGCTCCACCGCGAAGCCGAGGGCTTCGAGGCCCTCGGCGAGGCGCACGGCGTCGCGGTGGACACGCAGCGCGATCGCCTTCAGCCCGAGCGGCCCGTGATAGACCGCGTACATCGAGGCGATCACGGCGAGCAGCACCTGGGAGGTGCAGATGTTCGAGGTCGCCTTCTCCCGGCGGATATGTTGTTCGCGGGTCTGCAGGGCGAGGCGGTAGGCGCGGTTGCCGCGCGCATCCACCGAGACGCCGACGAGTCGGCCGGGCAGTCCGCGCTTGTGCGCGTCGCGGGTCGCCATGTAGGCGGCGTGCGGGCCGCCATAGCCCATCGGCACGCCGTAGCGCTGCATCGAGCCGATGGCGATGTCGGCCCCCATCTCGCCCGGCGCCTTGAGCACGGTCAGCGCCAGCGGGTCGGCCGCCATCACCGCGACGGCGCCGGCCTCATGGAGCCCTGCGATGACGTCCGAAAAATCGTGGATCGCGCCGCAGACGCCCGGATACTGGAAGATCGCGCCGAACACCGCGGCCGGGTCGAGATCCGAAAACGGGTCGCCGACCTGGATCAGCCAACCGAACGGCGTCGCGCGTGTTTTGAGGACCGCGATCGTCTGGGGCAGGCACTCGCGATCCACGAAGAAGGTGTTCTGGCCGTTCGTCGCGATGCGCTTGGCCGTGCCCATCGCCTCGGCTGCGGCGGTGGCCTCATCGAGGAGCGAGGCGTTGGCCACGTCGAGCGCCGTCAGGTCGCAGACCAGCGTCTGGAAGTTGATCAGCGCCTCGAGCCGGCCCTGACTGATCTCCGGCTGGTAGGGCGAATAGGCCGTGTACCAGGCCGGGTTCTCGAAGATGTTGCGCTGGATCGCCGGCGGCATCGTGGTGCCGTGGTAGCCCTGGCCGATCAGCGAGACGAGCAGCCGGTTCTTGTTCGCCGTCGCCCGCATCCGCTCGATCGCCCGCCGCTCCGTCAGCGAGCGCCCGAAATCGATGTACTCCGCCTGCCGGATGTCCGGCGGCAGCGTCTCGTCGATCAGCGCGTGCAGGGTCTTCGCCCCCACCACCTCCAGCATCTCGGCGATCTCCGAGAGCTTCGGGCCGATATGCCGGCGGGCTGCGAAATCGAACGGATCGTGCTTGTCGACCTTCATGGGGCTGGCCTCGCTGAGACGCGATGGAAGTGCCGCGGCGCGACCCCTTGGTTTTTTGTTTGCGCAGCGATGCAGCAGCCTAGCCCGGCGCGCGGCGCCTGTGGAGGTGGCGCTTGGTGCAATCGTCGGGGGCGCCGTGCTGCCGCCGATCGACTTGGCTCGCGGACAAAAACGCCGGCTTGCTCATCATGGACGGCCCATACCCTGACGGCATGTCGGTCGAGATTCCTATCTGCTGCAGATGGACGAGCCGGGCCACGCGCCGCGGATCGTCTTCCAATGGCCGATCTCGGCGCCCGACGGGCGGTCGCCGCGCGTGCGTTCGGTCTGGTGGGTCGACGACGAAGACGCTGCACACTTCGTCACGGCCATTCCGCTGACGGATTGAGGCTAGGGACCTATGATGCTCCGACGATCGGCGGTCGTCAGGAATAGCGAGAGAGCCGCGACCATGTCCCACACCAAGCTGCCGGACCGCCGGAACGATCGGCGCGGATCCGCGTCACGGAAAGCCGCCCGGTGAACGCCCCCTTCGTCGTCGACCCCCAGACCCAGGCCGCCCAGCGCCGGGCGGCCGATCCGCGCGTGTCGGCCTGGGTCTCGGCCAATGCCGGAGCCGGCAAGACCAAGGTGCTCACCGACCGGGTGCTGCGCCTGCTGCTCGACGGGGCGCCCCCCGGGCGCATCCTCTGCCTCACCTTCACCAAGGCGGCGGCGGCCAACATGTCGATCCGCGTGTTCCAGCGCCTCGGCCGCTGGGTGACGCTCGACGACGACGCCCTCACCGCCGAGCTCGTCGAACTCACCGGCGAGCGCCCGTCGCGAAAAAACCTGAGCCTCGCTCGACGCCTCTTCGCCCGCGCGGTGGAGACGCCCGGCGGCCTCAAGATCGAGACGCTGCACGCCCTCTGCGAGCGGCTGCTGCACATGTTTCCGTTCGAAGCCAACGTGCCGGCCCGGTTCGAGGTGCTCGACGAGGACCAGACCCGCGAGGCCTTCGCGGCCGAGACCGACGGGGTGCTGGCCGATGCGGTGCTCGGCGGGCACCCGGACCTGCGCACGGCCCTTGACGTGGTCGGGCCGGAGGCGGCCGGCGATGCGCTTCGCGAGGCCCTGCGCGGTGCGATGCGGAAGCGCGCCTTCTTCGCGGACGGGGGGCGCACCCTGGACGCCGGCCTCGCCGACCTTTCGCGGGCTCTCGGGCTGGCGGCCGGTGAGACCGTGGCCACGATCGAGGATCGCATCCTCTCGGGCGGTCTCGTCGGGGACGCGGACCTCGCGGGCCGGCTGCGCACGGGCAAGGCGACGGACGACAGGATCGCCGCCGGTCTGATCGCCGCGGCGAATGCGCCGGACCCGGCACAGGCGCTGGAAGCCTATCGCGCGGTGTTCTTCACCGACGACGACAAGCCTCGCAAGAGCCTTGGCACGAAGGGCGTTCCGGAGGACGCGCGCCAGACGCTGGCCGACGAGCAGGACCGCCTGATTCCGCTGTTCGATCGTCTCCGGGCGGCCCGGACCCATGCCCGCACAAGCGCGCTCTTCACGCTCGCCGCCGAGATCCACCACCGCGTCGAGGCTCGGAAGGCACGGCTCGGTGCCCTCGATTTCGACGACCTGATCCACAAGACCGTCGACCTGCTGCGGCGGGTCGACGCGACCTGGGTGCTGTACAAGCTCGACCGCGGCATCGATCACGTCCTCGTCGACGAGGCGCAGGACACCAATCCCGAGCAGTGGGAGATCCTGCGCCGCATCACCGCCGAGTTCGCGGCCGGAGAGGGGTCCCGCGAGATCCTGCGCACCCGCTTCGCGGTCGGCGATCCCAAGCAGTCGATCTACAGCTTCCAGGGGGCCGAGCCGCGCGAGTTCGAGGAGACGCGCCGGGACTGGCGCCGGGCCGCCGACGAGGCCGCGCTCCCCTTCGCCGATGTCGGGCTGACGCTCTCGTTCCGCTCCGCTGCCGGCGTGCTGCGGGCGGTGGATGCGGTGTTCGCCGTGCCGGAGCATTACGAGGGCCTGTCCTTCGACGACGCGGCCACCGGCACCGTCCACGGCTCGGCCCGCGGCACCGCACCCGGCTCGGTCGAGATCTGGCCGATCGCCGAACCGGCCGACGAGCCGGAGCCCGATGCCTGGGCCGCGCCCGTCGACGCGCCGGAGGCCAACGCCCCGGCCATCGTGGTGGCCCGGCGCATCGCCGCCGCGGTGCGGGACTGGACCACCACGGGCGACGTCTGCGGGCGGGTCTGGCGGCCCGGCGACGTGCTGATCCTGGTGCGCAAGCGCTCGGCGGCGTTCGAGGAGGTGATCCGCGCGCTCAAGGGCTTCGGCGTGCCCGTCGCCGGTCAGGACCGGCTCGAAGTCGCCGGCCACATCGCCGTGCTCGATCTCGTCGCGGCGGGCCGGTCCGGTTTGCTGCCCGCCGACGACCTGACGCTGGCTACCGCCCTCAAGACGCCGCTGGTCGGGCTCACCGACGACGACCTCGTGCGCATCGCTGCCCGCCGCCCGGAGGAGGAAACGCTGGAGGACGCGCTCTCCCGGCTCGCGAAGGCCGGCGATCCGGCGGCCCTGCGCGGGCAGGCCGCGCTCGCGGTCTGGATCGGGCTCGCGGCGACGGAGGGGCCGTTCGGCTTCTACGCCGCCCTGCTCGGGCCGCTCGGCGGCCGCAGGCAGCTGGTGGCCCGGCTCGGCGGCGAGGCGGGCGACGCCATCGACGTGTTCCTCGCCGCCGCCCAGGCCTTCGAGGGCGGCAGCGACGCGCCGAGCCTCGACAGCTTCCTCGCCCGCTACGTCGCACGGCCCGGACGGGGCGAATCCGGCCACACCGTCAAGCGCGACATGGAGGCCCATCGCAACGAGGTCCGGGTGATGACCGTCCACGGCGCCAAGGGGCTCGAGGCGCCGGTGGTGGTGGTGATCGACGGCTGCGAGCCGCTGGGGCGCAACGACCCGCCGCTGCTCTCGCTGGCCGCGCCCGCCGGCAGGGATCTGCTCCCGCCGGTCTGGGCCATGGGCCGCACGCAGGACTCGTCCGCGACCGCCGAGGCCCGCGAGATGCTGCACGCACGCTCGCGCGAGGAGCACAACCGCCTCCTCTACGTCGCGATGACCCGCGCCGCCGACCATCTCGTGATCGCCCCCTATCGCGGCGCGACCCTCGAATCGCCGGCCTCGTGGTGCGAGATGGTGCGGATCGGCCTGGAGCGCGGCCTCGGGCCGGGCGAGGCCTTGGAAACGCCCCAGGGACCGGTCACGCTCTGGCGCGAGGGCACGGCCGGCGGGGCCCGGGCTCACGAAGCGGGGACGACGGAAGCCGGCGACGCGTCGGTGCCGTCGTGGCTGCACCGCCCGGCCGCGCCGGAGCATGAGGCAGCGCCTCCGGTCAGCCCCTCCGGCGCGCTCTCCGCCGCCGACGGCCGGCCGGACCCTGGCCGCCGGCAGGCGGTCGCGGAACTGCGCAAGCGGGGCAAGCTGATCCACGCCCTGGTGGAGCACCTGCCGCGTCTCGCACCGGAGAAGCGGGCGGAGGCCGCCGCCCGTTTCGTCGCGGCCCGCGCCCCGTCGATGCCGAAGCCGAAGCGCGACAGCCTCGTCGCGGCCTGCCTGCGCCTGTTCGACGAGCCGGACCTCGCGCCCCTCTTCGCACCCGAAGCCCGTGCCGAAGTCGCGTTGTCCGGCAGCGTCATGCTTGGCGGCCAGGAGCGGCGGGTGTTCGGCCGGGTCGACCGCCTCGCGCTCGACGGCGGCCGCGTGCTGGTCTGCGACTTCAAGACCGGCCGTCCGCTGGCGGAGGACGCCCCGCTGCCGGCGGCGGAAGCGGCCCAGATCGCTCTCTACGCGACGCTCCTGCAGACGATCTATCCCGATCGCCCGATCGTGCCGATGCTGGTCTGGACCTCGGGGCCGATCCTGCGCCGGCTCGATCCGGCAGCGGTCGCGGCGGCGCTGGCGACGATCGGCGGGGCGGTGGCCTGAACCCCGGATTCCGAGCTCGGGGCAACACGCTCCAGTTTCACGAGGAGGGACAAGGACCCATCATAGCGTTTCCCAGTGATCCGCTCGGGCTGCGCGCATCCCCTCTCCCCGCGTGCGGGGAGAGGGCCGCGACGACCTCGTCGTCGGCGCGGCGAGGCGGCAGCCGAAGGTGAGGGGGCCGCACCGGATGAGACTCTTCCGGCGCCCCCTTACCGTCGCTCCGGCTTCGCCTGCGCTTCCCGAATGGACGACCTTTCCGATCGACCGTAGAGGGTGTCGGACATCGACCTGATCTGCGTTCGAAACGCTGCCGCCTGAACGGCGGGACATCGCCCGCCAGCCTCCCCTGTTCGCCTCGATGAGCCCGGCATTCCTCGCGCGCGGCCGGCGGTCCAGCGGTCCGACGATGCCGCACCGCCAGCCCTGCCGTAAGGCCAAGCTGTGGACGCTTCCGCGCTTCGGGCATTAGAATGGCCGAGCTTGGCGAGTCGGCTCACGATCTCGCCCGGCGCCCCGAACGACGTTCGTTGCAAGCCAAGGGGATGCCCATTGACCACGCAGAACATCACCGTGACGGCCCGTGAACGCGACACCCTCTTGGCGGCGTTGCGCTACTACCAGTTCTACCGGATGCAGGGGCATCCGTTCGACCCGCAGCAGGACCACCTCATCGACATCATCGCCGAGACCGCCGGCGATGCCCTCGACGTGGCCGAGATCGACGATCTCTGTGCCGGCCTGAACGGCAATCGGCACGCCCTCGAAGCGGCACGGATCTGACGACAGGCCGGGGCGGCTCGCGCCGCCCCCCGAGCCCCTTCCGTCACCGCTTCCGGGGCTCAACGGCGACGCCCGCCCGCCGCGGCAACAGCTGGCGTTTCGACATCTCGGCTCATGTGCGATAGCCCTTCCCGGGAGGGCTAAGACCTGTACGGATCCGGGTCGAAGCCATTCTCTTCAGTCGTCCCACCAAACCCCCTCACCCTGAGGTGCCCGCGCCAGCGGGCCTCGAAGGGTCCTCCAGGGATCGCGGCGGGATCTGGAGGACCCTTCGAGGCCTCCGCTGCGCTCCGGCGCCTCAGGGTGAGGTCGCAGGTGGGATGGCGGATCGGATCCGTGTAGCCCTCCGCGAGCGGGAGGAGAGCCCTCGGCTCCGGCGCGCATCGAACGAGACCTGATCCATGCTCGGCTACATCGCCCGCCGCATCGCCCTGATGATCCCGACGATCTTCGGGATCATGCTGATCACCTTCGCGATCATCCAGTTCGCCCCCGGTGGCCCGGTGGAGCGCGTTCTCGCGCAGATGCAGGGCCAGCAGGAAGGCTCGCTCTCGCGCATCACCGGCGGCCAGGGCGACATGGGCGGCGGCGTGACCCGCGGCGGAAGCGGCGAATCGAACTCCAAGTATCGCGGCGCGCAGGGGCTCGATCCGGCCTTCATCAAGAAGCTCGAGGTGCAGTACGGCTTCGATAAGCCGGCCCCGGAGCGCTTCGCGAAAATGCTCTGGGACTATGTCCGCTTCGATTTCGGCAAGAGCTACTTTCGCGATGTGTCGGTGCTGCAGCTGATCAAGGAGAAGCTGCCGGTCTCGATCTCGCTCGGGCTCTGGATGACGCTGATCTCCTACGCGATCTCGATCCCGCTCGGCATCCGCAAGGCGGTGAAGGACGGCTCGAGCTTCGACATCTGGACGTCGAGCGTCGTCATCATCGGCTACGCGATCCCGAGCTTTTTGTTCGGCCTGCTGCTGATCATCGTGTTTGCCGGCGGCTCGTTCTTCCAGATCTTTCCGATCCGGGGGCTCACGTCCGAAAACTTCGACCAGCTCAGCCTCCTCGGCAAGGCCGCCGACTATGCTTGGCACCTCGTGCTGCCGCTCTCGGCCCTGGTGCTCGGCGCCTTCGCCACCTCGACGCTGCTGACGAAGAACTCGTTCCTCGACGAGATCCGCAAGCAATACGTGATGACGGCGCGGATGAAGGGCCTCACCGAGACGCGGGTGCTCTACGGCCATGTCTTCCGCAACGCGATGCTGATCGTGATCTCCGGGTTCCCGGGCGCCTTCATCACCGCCTTCTTCACGGGTTCGCTCCTGATCGAGACGATGTTCTCGCTCGACGGGCTCGGGCTCCTGTCCTTCACCGCGATCATCGGGCGCGACTACCCGATCGTGTTCGCGACGCTCTACATCTTCTCGCTGATGGGGCTCGCGGTGAACCTGCTGTCAGATTTGATCTATACGTGGATCGATCCGCGCATCGACTTCTCGGCCCGCGCGGCGTGAACCCGGCTGGCGGCATAGCCGAACTCCTCCCGTCATTGCGAGCGCAGCGAAGCAATCCAGGGCCAACGCACGGCCGTCGCGTGTGTGGCCCCGGATTGCTTCGGCTTCGCCTCGCAATGACGGCGGAAAGCTTGGCACGCCGGGGTTCGAGATCGGCAAGCGGAGCCGGCATCGATCGGCAGCCCTCGCCGTGACGGCTTTACCCCTCGTCATCCGGCCCGAGCACCCGGACGATGTGCAAGCCATCGAGCGCCTGCATGCCCGCGCCTTCGGCCCCGGCCGCTTCGCCCGTACGGCCTATCGCTTGCGCGAGGGCGCAGCCGCGCTGCCGGAGCTCTGCTTCACCGCGCTCGTCGGCACTTATCTCGTCGGTTCGCTGCGCATCGGTCCGGCGGAGGCCGGCGGCCGGCCGCTGCTGGCGCTCGGTCCGATCACCGTCGATCCGAGCTTTGCCAATCGCGGCATCGGCTGCGCCCTGATGCAGGCCGGCCTCGACGCGGCGCGGGCCGGCGGGCATGGCCTCGTCGTCCTCGTCGGCGACCTGCCTTACTATCGGCGCTTCGGCTTCTCCCCTGTTCCGATGGGACGCATCGTCCTGCCGGGGCCGGTCGATCCGGCGCGGTTCCTGTGGCTGCAATTGGCTGACGGTGCTTGCGAAGGTATGGTGGGAGCGGTCATTGCAGCGCGCGTCAACCCTTCTCCCTCTGCGGGGTAGGGTAGGCGGTTACGCCGCCCGGCTGCCACGCCGCCCCTCGACCAGCCACATCGCCAGCACCGCCAGCGCCAGCGCCGCGAGCGCCCACAGCCCCAACGCTAGCGGATAGACCTCCACACCCAAGATATTGGCGCTGTCGCTCGGGCGGAAACCAATCCAGTCGGCGCCGCCGAGGCGGCCGCTACGCACGGCCTGGAGGCGCGGCACCGTGGTCGCGCCGTTCGTGTCGGCGAGGCGGCGGATGGTGCCGCCGCTGGCTTCGGCGACGGCCTTCAACCGCTCGGTATCGCTGAAGACGTCGGCGAGTTCGCGCGGGTTGGCCGGGCCGACGCTGACGAAGGCGACGAGGTTGCCCGAGCGCAGGGTGTGCAGGCCGAGCTGCTCCGCCTCGAAGGTCGCGGTGAACAGGCCGGGCTCCGCCTGCGTCAGGTCGAGGGTGCGGGCGTTGCCGGTGGGGCCGGTGACGGTGACGGGCTCGGCCGTCTCCTTCATGGTCTGGCGCTCGACGCGGACCTCGCGGCCGCGGCCGGTGGTCTGGGCGCGCAGCGCCTCCTCCTCGAGACCCGGCTCCTTCATCAGCCAGTGGGCGAGGCGGCGCAGCAGGTCGAGATAGGGGCCGCCCTCCTGGTAGCCGCGGGCCCAGAGCCAGGACTGGTCCGACAGCATCAGGGCGACGCGCCCCTTCTCTTCACGGGCGAGATCGAGCAGCGGCAGGTTGTTGGCGCCGGACAGGATCGGCTGCACGCCGGGCCGCGACTGCGACGAGACGATGCGCAGCCAGTCGCCCCAGGCCGGCGGCTTGGCCTCGGAGCCCGGCAGCGCCCGCGTCACCGGATGGCGCGCGCCGGTCTCGGTGATCGCCGCCTTGAAGGCCTGCTCGACGACCTTGCCGTTCGGCTCGCCCGGCAGAACCGAGGCGAGCCGGGTGCGAGCGAGGCTCATCGGCGAAGCGAATTCGGGGCCTGCCGCCACCAGCAGCGCGCCGCCCTCGCGGACGTAGCGCACGATGTTGTCGAAATAGGCCGACGGCAGCACGCTCTGGTTGGCATAGCGGTCGAAGATGATCAGGTCGAAGTCCTTGATCTTCTGGACGAACAGCTCGCGGGTCGGGAAGGCGATCAGCGACAGCTCGGAGATCGGCGTGCCGTCCTGCTTCTCCGGCGGGCGCAGGATGGTGAAGTGCACGAGGTCGACATTGGCGTCGGATTTCAGCAGGTTGCGCCAGGTGCGCTCGCCCTGGTGCGGCTCGCCGGAGACCAGCAGCACGCGCAGCTTTTCCCGGATGCCCTCGATCGGCAGGACGGCGCGGTTGTTGACCGTGGTCAGCTCGCCCGGCAGCGGCTCGACCTCGATCTCCACGACGTTCGGGCCGCCATGCTCGATCTTGGTGGTGAGCGAGAAGGGCTGGCCGGTGGGGAACGTCTTGCGGCCGAGTTCCTCGCCGTCGCGGCGCACGGTGACGACCGCGTTGCCGGTGCCACCTCGCTCCTGCACCTCGGCGCGGATCGTCAGGTCCTTGCCGACGATGCCGAAGCGGGGGGCCTCCAGCATCTTGATCTGCCGGTCGCGCTCGTCCGGGTGCCCGGTGACGAGGACGTGCAGCGGCGCCTTGATGCCCAGCGCCTCGAGGGAGGCGGGGATGTCGTGCACGACGCCGTCGGTGAGCATCACGACGCCGGCGAGCCGCTCCGGCGGCACGTCGGCGAGCGATTGCGAGAGCGCGGTGAACAGCTTGGTGCCGTCGTCGCCGTCCTTGGCGTCCTGCACGTCGATGAAGCGCGGCTCGATGTTGTTGAGGCCGCCGAAGCGGCGCTCCAGCTCGGCCTTCACCTGATCGGTCATCTGCGGCCGGTCGCCGAGGGTCTGGGAACCCGACCGGTCGACGATGATCGCCGCGACGTCCTTCACCGGCTCGCGGTCCTCGCGCACCAGCGACGGGTTGGCGAGCGCCGCGAGCACCAGAGCGAGCGCCACGGCACGCAGCAGCGCGGTCCGCCCCCGCGCGACGATCGCCAGCACGGCGAAGACCGCGACGACGACGCCGAAGCCGGCGAGCACCGGCCACGGGATCAGCGGCGTGAAGCTGAGGCTCAGCATGGGGCGGGGCCTTCAGAATGAATCTCGGGAAACCCTCCCCCCTCTGCGGGGGAGGGTGGCCCCTGCGTCAGCAGGGGTCGGGAGAGGGGAGCGCCCTCTCCGAATGGACCTGAGCCGGCCCCTCTCCCACCCCGCATTCGCGGGGCACCCTCCCCCGCAGAGGGGGGAGGGGCTGGCGCGAGCCTGATCTCACAAAAACTCACTGCCCCAGCCGCTCCAGCAGCGCCGGCACGTGGACTTGGTCGGCCTTGTAGTTCCCCGTCAGCGTATAGATCACGATGTTCACGCCACCGCGAAACGCCATCTCGCGCTGGCGCTGGTCGCCGCCGGACATCGGGTAGAGGGGTGCGCCCTCCTTGCTGAAGGCCCAGGCGGCGGCGAGGTCGTTGCCGGTGATGATGATCGGTGTGACGCCGTCGCCGGCACGCGCCGGCCGGCGCTCGGCGCCGTCGGTCGGAGCGGGGGGCAGGGCTTCGACCCAAGTCTGACCCGTGGTGTAGCGGCCGGGGAAGTTGTCGACGAGGTAGAAGGCCTTGGTGAGCACGTGGTCGTTCGGGATCGGCTCGAGCTCGGGCACTTCCAGCGTCGCCAGCATCTTGCGAAGGTAGGCGCCCTCGGGCGTCGGCGGGCCGCCGGGGCGGGCGACTTGGGCGTCGCGGGTGTCGAAGATCACCGTGCCGCCGTTCCTCATGAAGGCGTCGATCTTGCGGATCGCGGCCTCGCTCGGCTGGGGCCGGCCGGCGACGATCGGCCAGTAGATCAGCGGGTAGAAGGCGAGCTCGTCCTTGGCCGGATCGATTGCGGCCGGATCGCCGGGCTCCAGGGCCGTGCGCGCGGCGAGGACCTGGGTCAGGCCGGAGAGGCCGCTGCGGCTCGCAGTGTCGACGGCCTCGTCGCCGGTCGTCACGAAGGCGAGGCGGGTGATGAGGGCAGATTCGGTGTTGCCGGCACGGGCCGCAGACCCGGTCTCCGCCCGCGCCGGCCCGACGACCGGCACGAGGGCGACGAGCCCGACCGCGAAGCAGGCGATCAACGCCGGGCGGCTGCGCAGGCGGCCGATCAGGCCGTTGCCGGATCCGCCGCGGCCACGGCCCAGGAACCCGCCGAGCCAGAGGCCGGCGAGGGTGTCGAGGATCAGCAGCGCCAGGGCGAGGCTGAACAGGAAGGCGCGCAGGTCCAGCGTCTCGGCGCCGCCGAGGCCACCGAGGCGCGCACCCGCGATGCCGGAGATGTCGAGCGGCCTGAGGCGGTCGTCGGCCTTCAGCGCGTTGACGGCGATGCCGCCCTCGGCCGGGCCGTAGAAGCCCGGCGGGTGGTCGTGCGTGGCGCGGTCGCCGTAATCGGCCGAGACGGCGGTGGCGGAGGCCGGCGGGCTGCCCAAGGCGCCGAAGCCGTCGAGGGTCAGGCGCGGGGCGAGCACGGCGGCCTTGGCCTGCGTGCCGTCGCCCGCCGTGGGCTTCACGCCCGAACCGGCCATGCCGACGACCCGTCGCAGCATGTCGACGAACAGGCCGGAGAGCGGCAGGTTCGACCACGTGGTGTCGGCAGTGACGTGAAACAGCACGAGCAGGCCCTGTCCGCGCTTCTCGGCGGTGACGACGGGCGTGCCGTCCTGCAGCGAGGCCCAGGTCTTGCCGGGCAGGTCGCCATCGGGCTCGGCCAGGATCTGGCGGCGCACACCGATGTCGGCTGGCGGCTTGAGGCCGGCGAAGGGGCTCTCGGGGGCGAAGGCGGCCACCGTCTTCGGGTTGTCCCAGGAGAGGGTGCCGCCGAGGTTGCGCCCGCCGCGGCGCAGGCGCACCGGCACGAGCGGATCGTTGCCGGCGGCGAGACGCGGGCCGGCGAAGCGCAGTAGCAGGCCGCCCTCGTCGACGAATTTTTCAACGCGCGCGAGGGTCTTGTCGTCGAGCGCGCCGACATCGGCGAGCACGAGCACGGTGACCTGATTGTCGAGCATCTGCCCGATCGCCTCGGCCGTGCCCTGGCCGCCGCGCGGCTGCTGCACGTCGGCGAAGGGGGTCAGCGCCCGGGATAGGTAGTAGGTCGGCGCCAGCAGCGGCTGGGCCTGATCGGCGGTGCCGCCGAAGACGAGGCCGACGCGGCGGCGCTTGCCGCGTTCGTCCATCAGCACCACGGCGCCGGCCGACCGCTCGCCGGCCAGTTCGAGCCGGGCGATGGTGTTGCGGATCTCCACCGGCAGGTCGAAGCCGACCTCGGCCTCTGTGGCGGCCGGCTCGAAGGTGAAGGGAATCTCGGCGAGCGGCAGGCCCTTCAGGTCAAGGGCGCGCACCGCGCCGGCATCGCGGCCGTTCGGGGCGGCGCGCAGCACGCGGGCAGTCAGCCGGCCGCCGGCCTCGCCCCCGGCCAGCGCCAGTGCCGGGGGCTGGTCTGCCTTCAGGACGGTAAGCGCGGTGCCGTGCTTCGCAACCAGTTCCGAAAATGCCTTGGGGAAGCCGGCCGCGCCGGCATCCTCGACGCCGTCGCTGATCCAGACGATCGCGGCGTTCGGCGTCCTGTCGAGGAAGGCGGCGATCTGCGGGAGATGCGCGGCGCGGTCGATGACGATCGGACGCGGCTGCACGGCGCGCAGACGCTCCAGCGCGGCGGCCGGCGCCTTGGCTTCGATCGCGGCGGCCGGGTCGGCGGTGGGGAGCAGGGCCACCGGGCGGCCCTCGCGGGCGGCGCCCTCAATCTCGTCGGTGGCGGCGCGCAGGCGGTCGCGCCAGTCGTGGGCGGCACTGAACCCGTTGTCGAGCATCACCAGCAGCGGCGTGCGGCCCGAGGCGGCGCCGATGCCGGCCGGATTCCAGACCGGGCCGGAGACGGCGAGGATCAGGCAGGCGGCGGCGAGGATGCGCAGCAGCAGCAGCCAGGGCGGCGTGCGGGCCGGCGTCTCGCGCTTCGGCATCAGGTCGGCGACGAGCTTCAGCGGCGGGAATTCGATGCGGCGCGGCCGCGGCGGCGTCACCCGCAGCAGGAACCACAGGGCCGGCAGCGCGGCGAGGGCTGCCAGCGCGAGTGGTGCGGCGAAGGTGAGGGGGACTCCGAACACGCGTTGCTCCTCAGCCGCTTCCGCGCGCGGCGGCGACGAGCGTCAGCAGGCGAAGCGCCGCCTCGCTCGCCGGGCGATCGGTGCGGTGGATCGTCAGCGTCCAGCCCTGGGCCCGCGTGATCTCGGACAGGCCGTCGCGGTGCTGCGCGATCCGCGCGCGATAGGCCTCGCCCCAGGCCCCGGCATCGCCGATGTCGAGGCTCTGCCCGCCCTCGGGCTCGTGCAGCACGGTCTGGCCGGAAAAGGGGAAGGTCTCCTCGATGGGGTCGACGATGACCACGAGGTGGCCGTGCGTACCGCGCGCCGAGATCGCCTGCACGGACTCCCGCACCCGGTCGAGGGGCGTCAGGAAGTCGCTGACGAGGATCGCCTCGTCGAAGCGGCCGGGCGTCGCCGTCGGCGGCAGATCCTGACTCAGGCCGGGCGTGTCGTGCGCCAGGGTCTGCGCCATGCTCTCGACGATGCCGCGCGACGACACCGGCCGCGTCAGGCCGAGCAGCCCGACGCGCTCGCCGCCTTCGACGAAGGTGTCGGCCAAAGCCAGCCCGAGCACCAGCGCCCGCTCGATCTTCGGCGCCAGCGCGAGGTCGGACGAAAAACCCATGGAGGCGGAGCGGTCGATCCAGAACCAGATGGTGTGGGCGGCCTCCCACTCGCGCTCGCGGACGTAGAGCCGGTCGTCATGGGCCGAGCGCCGCCAGTCGATCCGCGCTGCAGCCTCGCCGCTGACGAAGGGCCGAAACTGCCAGAAGGTCTCGCCCGGCCCCGCCCGGCGGCGTCCGTGCAGGCCGTGGGCGAGCATGCTCGACACGCGCCGGGCCTCGAGAATCAGGCGCGGCATCCGGCTGGCGAGCGAGAGTGCGGACTCGGTCTCGCCCCGGCCAGGCGCGCGCCTTTCGGCATCGATCAGGCGTGTCGCGACCACCGGGTTATGTCTCGCTTGGGATCAAGATGGCCGGCGTGGAACTCACCACGGTCATCTCGGGGCCGCGCAGCGGAACCCGGGATCCAGAGCCGCCGACGCTCGTCGGAAAGGCGGATACGGTCTGCATCGTTCTGATCCACCAGCGTTTCTGGATTCCGGGTTCTTGCCTTCGGCAAGCCCCGGAATGACGGTGATTGGCGTGCGATCGCTCCGACGACCGAAGCGTGAGAGGGCCTTAGAGCTTCCCGGCGAGCTGGGCGATCAGCCCCGGAATGGTCTCGCCATCGGCGCGGGCGGCGAAGTTCAGCGCCATGCGGTGCTTCAGCACCGGCTCGGCCAGCGCCTTCACGTCGGCGACGGAGGGCGCGACGCGGCCCTCGATCAGCGCGCGGGCGCGTACCGCCAAGGTCAGCGCCTGGCTGGCGCGGGGGCCGGGCCCCCAGAGCAGCTTCTTGCCGACGGCAGCATCGCCGCCTTCGGGCCGGGCGGAGCGGACTAGGTCGAGGATCGCGTCGACCACGGCCTCGCCCACCGGCAGACGGCGCACGAGGCGCTGTGCGGTGAGGAGTTCGTCGGTGGTCATCACGGCCCGGGCCGTCTGGTCCTCGACGCCGGTGGTCTCGATCAGGATGCGGCGCTCGGCGGCGCGGTCGGGGTAGCCGACGTCGATCTCGAGCAGGAACCGGTCGAGCTGCGCCTCGGGCAGCGGATAGGTGCCCTCCTGCTCGATCGGGTTCTGGGTCGCGAGGACGTGGAAGGGCCGGGGTAGGTCGTGGCGCTCGCCGGCGACAGAGACGTGGTGCTCCTGCATCGCCTGCAGCAGCGCCGACTGCGTGCGGGGCGACGCCCGGTTGATCTCGTCGGCCATCAGAAGCTGCGTGAAGACCGGCCCCTTCACGAAGCGGAAGGAGCGGCGGCGCTCGGCGTCCTCGTCGAGGATCTCGGTGCCGAGGATGTCGGAGGGCATCAGGTCGGGCGTGAACTGCACGCGGCGCGCATCGAGCCCGAGCACGGTGCCCAGCGTCTCGACGAGCTTGGTCTTGGCGAGCCCCGGCAGGCCGACGAGCAGGCCGTGGCCGCCCGCCAGGATGGTGACGAGGGCGAGGTCGACCACCTTCTCCTGGCCGAAGATCACGGAATGGATCGACTCGCGTGCCCGGCCCACCGCAGCGAGGCAGGCTTCCGCCGTCGCGACGATACCGTCGTCGAGGCTCGTCGCTGCCGGATTGGCGCCCTGTGCCATCGAGGGGGATGCTCCGAATGAAGTTTGGCCGCAACGTCGCTCGGCGTGGCCAATACCGGACGAGTCTGCCGCCGAAAACGCAGCGAACGCAAGCACTGCGGTTTCGGCGCGCGTGACGGACGCTATATGGGCGAAAACTGCCTTACGGCAGCATGACCGCGACATTACGCGGGGACGGGCCGACGTTTCGCCGCACGGGAGTGGGATCAGGATGGGCCAGGGACCGGACGATACGGCGTTTCCCGCGGGCTGGACGGCCTTCGAGGATCCCGGCTTCATCGAACTGACCGGCCCGGTCTACCACCGCACCGCCGAGGGGACGAAGCGCTTCGCCTTCCGAGCCGAGGAGAAACACGGCAACCTCGTCGGCATCGTCCATGGCGGCATGCTGGTGACCTTCGCCGACCGGGCGCTCAGCATCGCCGTCATGGATGCGGCCGATGCCAAATGCGTCACCGTCGAGATGAACGTGCAGTTCGTCGGCGCGGCCAAGATCGGAGACGTGATCGAGACCACGCCCGAAATCGTGCGCACGACATCTTCGCTGGTCTTCGTGCGCGGGACCCTGACGAGCGGCGGCAAACCACTCGTGTCGATCTCGGGGATCTGGAAGGTCCTGCAGGAGCGATCCTGACTCTCCGTCGTCGGCGACGGTAGAACCATTCCGGAGAATGACGGCCGTGCAGTTCGTCCTGATCATCCATGACGTCGCCGATTACGACGCCTGGAAAGCGGTGTTCGACGACGCGGCGTCGCTGCGCAGGGATGCGGGCGAGCTATCCTATCAGGTCCTCTGCGACGACACGGATCCGAACAGGGTGGTGCACTTCTCCCAGTGGCGGTCGCTCGCCGAGGCACGAAACTTCTTCGAATCCGAAAGGCTGGTCGAGATCCGCGCGCACGCCGGAGTTGAGTCTCCCGCCTTCCTCTATCTCAACCAGCGCGCGAGTGGCGACCTGCGCCGATCCCCAACGTCGTTGGGGGTCGGCGCAGGTCGCAAACAGTGTGCGGTCGAGCCCGGCGGATGATCTGCGCGGTCGAGGCGGCTGCGGAGTTTCCAACAACCTGACGCTGTTGGAAATAACTCTTCCTGCCTTGGTAAAGAGATCTCGGCCATTCAGGTGTTCTTTAAGTTCTCTTGGTAACCGGGAGGGATCGAGCGGTTCCCGGAATCGAGCTCTTGAGCCTTCTCAGACAAGTCACAGCCATCAAGGCCGAAGACCGGGCTCTCGCCATCGACGTCAAGCGTGCACTCGTCGACGGTCTCTACACGCCCTTCAAGTCCCTCGTCGTGGGTGCCGTCTCGGGGGCGATCATCTCGGGCGCTGCGGCGTTGCGGTCGGGCGATCCGAGCTTCGCCTTCGTTGCGGCCGCCATCGTGATCGTCGGCGCGGGCCGCATCGCCGTCGCCCGGATCTACATCCGAAACCGCCCGGCTGTTTCGCGCAACCACGAGACGTGGGAGTTCTTCTACGCCGCGGGCGGTTTCGCCTTCGCGGCGCTGCTGGGTCTGTGCGCCTTTCTCGCGATCACGCGCTCCGACGACGTCGCGCTGCAGGTGATCACGGCAAGTACGGCGATCGGCTACGGCGCCGGCATTTCCGGCCGCAACGCCGGCCGTCCCTTCCTCGCCATCGGCCAGTTGCTGCTTTCCTCGCTCCCGCTCAGCCTCGGCATGTTCGTGGCAGGCGACGGGTCGCACATGGCGCTGGGGACCGTGATCATCCTGTTCGCCTACGGCATGATCGACATCACGCTCAGCATTCGCGAAATCGTCGTCACCGCCCTCGTGACGACCCGCGAGAAGGCGGCGCTGGCCGAAAGCTTCAAGGCGCAGGCCGATCTGTTCGACATCGCCCTGAACAACATGTCCCACGGGCTGTGCATGTTCGACACCCGCGGCCGGTTGAAGGTCTGGAACCGGCGCTTCCTCGAAATCTCGGGTCTCGATCCGTCCCGCGTCGTCGTCGGCGCCTCGGCCCGTGGCCTGTTCGGCGAGAGTCAGGCCGAGATCGAGACGGCCAGCGGTCAGCGCCGCCCGCTCCTGGGCGCCTTCGAGCAGGCCAACGCCGCCCTGGCCGAAGGCTCGCTCGTCGTTCGGCTTCCCGAGGACCGCTTCATCTCGCTCGTGCAGCGTCGCACGGCCGAGGCCGAAGCGGTCGTGATCTACGAGGACATCACCGAGCGGAAGCGCGACGAGGCGCGCATCAACCGGATGGCGCGCTACGACGAGCTGACCGGCCTCTACAACCGAAGCAGCTTCCGCCAGCAGATCGACGAGGCCCTCGAGTTGGCCCGTCGCCGCTCGGGCCATTTCGCCATCCACCTGCTCGACCTCGACCGCTTCAAGGCGATCAACGACACCAAGGGCCATCCCGCCGGCGACCGGCTGCTGCAGCTGGTGGCCGACCGCCTGCGCACGGTCGTCAACGGCGCCAACAGTGCCTCGCGGATCGGCGGCGACGAGTTCGTGATCATCCAGAACGGGGTCGGCAGCCCCGACGAGGCCGGTGCGCTCGCCCATGGCATCGTCCGCCTGCTGGAGGAGCCCTTCGAGATCGACGGCTCGCCGGTCCGGATCGGGGCCTCCGTCGGCACCGCCCTCGCGCCCGAGCATGCCGACGACGGCGACCGGCTGCTCAAATGCGCCGACATCGCGCTCTATGCCGCCAAGGCCGACGGCCGCAGCACCTACCGCATCTTCCAGCAGGAGATGGAGGCCGAGACCCAGGCGCGGCACGCCATCGAGATGGGGCTCCGCACCGCCCTGGCGAACGACGAGTTCGAGCTGCTCTACCAGCCGCTGATCGATCTCGGCACCGGCCGGGTCGCCCGCTGCGAAGCGCTGCTGCGCTGGCGGCATCCGACCCGCGGCTATGTCTCGCCGCTCGAGTTCATCCACGTCGCGGAGGAAACCGGCCTGATCCTGCCGATCGGTGACTGGGTCCTCAACGAGGCCTGCCGCGAGGCGCGGAACTGGCCGGTCGAGGTCGGGGTCGCCGTCAACCTCTCGCCGGTGCAGTTCAACAACCCGTCCCTGTCGCTGCAGGTCGTGAACGCCCTGCAGCGTTCGGGCCTGCCGGCGAACCGGCTCGAACTCGAAGTCACGGAGAGCGTGACCCTCGACGGCAACGAGCACACGCTCACCACCATCGACCAGCTCCAGTCGCTCGGCATTCACCTGTCGCTGGACGATTTCGGCACCGGCTATTCGTCGCTGAGCTACCTCAAGAAATATCCGTTCGACACACTCAAGATCGACCGCTCCTTCGTGAACGAGCTGAACGCGGCGGCGGATTCGGTGGCGATCATTCGTGCGGTGGTCGGCATGGGCAAGAGCCTCGGCATGACCATCGTCGTCGAGGGCGTCGAGACCGAGGAACAGCTCGCGATCCTGAAGGCGGAAGGCTGCGACCTCGGCCAGGGCTACCTGTTCAGCCGCCCGATCTCGGCTGGCGCCATCCGCACCGTTATGGCCGACGGTTCGGGCATGATCCGCAGCGCCGCCTGATCCGATCGGCCGGACGCCCTACCCAGCGATCCGCCGGATGCCGAATTCTCAGGCTGCTGCCGTCTGCACGCCGAGCCTGTCCTGGGCCGCCACGAGGCGCTCCATGACCTTCAGGTCCTGTTCGCGCAGCTTCAGGGCGGCATCGGCCCAGATCGCGACGATCTTCTTCAGCTCGAGCAGCGAGATCCGGTTGACCTCGCGGGCGGCCTTGTAGATCGCGCGGTGGCCGTTGTGGCGTCGGCCGCTGCGGCCGATGTAGTCCTGCACCGCCTCCTCGCCCTTGCCGGGCTCGGCCAGCACGTGGACGATGCCCATCGCATGCATCTCCTCGGCCGAGTAGGTCTTGCCGCTCAGGATGAGCTCCTGCGCCTTGTTGGCGCCGATGCGGCGGGCGAGGAAGCTGAACGCGCCCATGCCGGGGAAGAGCCCGAACAGGATCTCGGGGAAGCCGAACTTGGCGCCTTTCTCCGCGACGACCACGTCGAAGGAGAGCAGCGACTCGAACCCGCCGCCGAGCGCATCCCCCTGCACCAGCCCGATCGTCACGATCGGCAGGTCGAGGGCGTTCATGTTGCGATGCAGGATCTCGACGCAGGCATTGCCGTAGCCGACGAGCGCTTCCCGATCGCGCTGGCGGATCTTCTGGGCGAAGAGCCGGAGGTCGCCGCCGAAGCTGAACACGCCGGGATAGCGCGAGCCGAGGACGAGATAGCGCAGGCTCGCCTCCTCACCGGAGAACTTGGCCTCGATCCCGTCCTGCCAGGACCGGAAATCGCTCAGCATGTCGGGATTGTAGCTCGGACGCCCGTCCGGCCGCATGTAGGTCCAGAGCGTTTCCCGGCCCTTGTCGTAGACCACTTCGAGCTGGCGCAGCGCGAACAGGCGCTCGTCCGGCTTGACGGTATCGACCCGGCCGGGCCGGCCGCGATAGGCTTTGGTGCGGCCGATGCCCCAGTCGGGATTGCTGAGCATTCCTCCGAACGGCAGGTAACGTTTCGCCGGACTTGGAGAATTGGCCATCGCTGTGCGATCCCGTTAACCGATGGTGAACCCTAGCAAATCCGCGGCGAGCCGACGATGAGAATCTATTAGGCATTTGCTGTCATCCCGCCTCAAAATGCGTCTTGGTTGGCGCCGATCGTAGTCTTTGCAATCTCTTATATGGTTAATCCGGCATTAACCCTGTGAGCAGGTCGGGCCTGCGTATGGGTGTTTACGGAAGCCGGAACTCTACGTCGGGGAACAGTTTTCTACTTAACCGCCGTTCGAGAGAACGAAGCCGCCATACGGCGGCGGGCGACGCGGATCGCAGGGGTTGCGGGCTTCTGCCCGGACGACGCAACAGGCGCCGTTCACGCGCGTTGGAGTTCCCGATGACGCCAGATCCGACGCCCCCGATCGAAGATCCCGCGCTCGGCCGCCTGAGCGCCGCGCTCGGCGATCTGCCGAAGCGTGGGGCGCCGCCGGTCGAGAACTGGCATCCCGAGCATTGCGGCAGGATCGACATTCGAATCGCCGCCGACGGCACTTGGTTTCACGAGGGCACGCCGATCCGCAGGCCGGCGCTGGTCAGACTGTTTTCCACCATCCTGCGCAGGGAGGCCGACGGCTCGACCGTGCTCGTGACCCCGGCCGAGCGCATGACCATCACGGTCGACGACGCGCCCTTCGTCGCCGTCGAGATGGCGGTGGAGGGGGAGGGCGCCGGCCGGCGCATCGGCTTCCGCACCAACGTCGACGACCTCGTGCCCCTCGACGACGCGCATCCGATCCGGTTCGAGCAGGACGGCTCGGGCGGCCTCAAGCCCTACGTGAAAGTGCGTGGCGGCCTCTGGGCGCTGCTGACCCGGTCGCTGACCTACGACCTCGTCGAACTGGCCGAGGAGCGTGAGATCGACGGCCGGCCCTGGCTCGGGCTCGCGGCCGCCGGTGGCTTCCACCCGATCGCGCGCAGCGCCGATCTCGAGATCGCCGTATGAGGGCTCCCGACGGCGCCCTCGCTCCCGGTCTCGGTCCCGCGATCTGGGCCGACGACCTTTCGGATTTCCTGCGCCGGGCGGAGCGCGGCCTCGTGCGCGAGCCGCCGGGCCCCGGCGACCCGACCTGCAACCCGCGCGGCGACCACGATCTCGACCCGGACGGCATCGCCGTCGCGCCGCGGCAGCCGCATCGGCCGGCGGCGGTACTGGTGCCGATCCTGCCGGTGCCGGGCGGCCTCGCGGTCGTGCTGACGCAGCGCGCCGCGCATCTGCGCGACCATTCCGGACAGATCGCCTTTCCCGGCGGCAAGATGGATCCCGGCGACCCGTCGCCGGTCGCCACGGCGTTGCGCGAGGCCGAGGAGGAGATCGGTCTGTCGCCGGCCGCCGTGCGTCCCCTCGGCTATCTCGACCCCTACCTCTCGGCGACCGGGTTCCTGGTCACGCCCGTGGTCGGCCTCGTGGAGCCGAACCCGCGCCTCACCATCAATCCGGACGAGGTCGCCGACGTGTTCGAGGTGCCCCTCGGCCACCTGATGGATCCGGGCCGCCACCTCATCAAGACGCGCAGCTGGCAGGGGCGGATGCGGATCTATTACGCCATCCCGTTCGGAGACCGCCTGATCTGGGGCCTCACGGCCGGGATCGTGCATAACCTCTATGAGCGCCTGTTTCGGTAGAGCGCCTTTCGACGAAGCGGATCCGTGTGCGTCGTCGGAAAGCGCGGCAATCGGACGAGGCGCGCCATCCCGGTTTCGCGTAGACCGCCCATATGCTTCGCTGGATCCTGGAAGAGCTCGTCCTCTTCGCGCTGCCATTCCTCGCCTTCGCCGGCGTTCTCCTGCTCCTGCGCCGAAACCCGCTGCAGGCCGGGCATTGGGAAGCGCAATGGCTGCGCCTCGTGCTGGCCGGGCTCTTCGTGGTCGTCGCCTCGCTGCTGATGACCGGCCTCACCGCCGTCCGCCACCCCGACGGCTACGTGCCGCCGCACATGGAGAACGGCCGGCTCGTGCCGGGGCAATTCCAATGAAGCGGCCGTCGCGCTTCCTGTCGCCCCTCGGGCGAAGGGGACCGCACGCAGCGCGGTGGAGCGGGCGGCACCCGAGCCAGATACCGGGAATGTCGCCGCCGGCCCCTTCGTCCGCTTCGCGGCCATCTCCGCCGACGGTGGGAGAGGGTTGCGCCGCATCCCGAAGCGATCGATCGGATTTCGCATGATCCCGGACGGTCTCGACGCGGACGGATTGCAACGCCTCCTCACGCGCCCCAGCGTCGTGGCCTGTCTTGCCGCACTCCGCGCGGAAGGCGAGGAGACGCGCCTCGTCGGGGGCTGCGTGCGCGATGCCCTGCTCGGTCAGGACGCGGCCGACATCGACCTCGCCACGACGCACAGGCCCGCGCGTACCATGGCGCTCGCCAGGGCCGCCGGGCTCAAGGCGGTGCCGACGGGCTTCGACCACGGCACCGTCACCCTCGTCGTCGATGGCGCGCCCGTCGAGGTTACGACCTTGCGCGAAGACATCGAGACCGACGGGCGCCATGCCGTCGTGCGCTTCGGCCGCGATTTCGGCCGCGATGCCGAGCGGCGCGACTTCACCATCAACGCGCTCTCGCTCGACGCGGACGGCCGGCTCCACGATCTCACCGACGGCCTCGCCGATCTCGACGCCGGCCGGGTCCGGTTCATCGGCGATCCCGCCACGCGCCTTCGTGAGGATGCGCTCCGCGCGCTGCGCTTCTTCCGCTTCCATGCTCGCTTCGGGCGCGGCGAACCGAACCCGGCGGGCCTTCGCGCGGTCGTCGCCGCTCGTTCCACCCTCGACCGTCTCTCGCGCGAGCGGGTACGGGCGGAAACCCTGAAGCTGCTGCTCGCCCCGCGCGCCGTGGCGGCCATCACCGTCATGAGCGAGACCGGGCTCCTGGCCCGCCTCCTCGGCGGGGTCGGCGATCTGGGGCGGCTTGCCCGAGCCGCCTCGGACCCGGGCGCCTCCGCGGTCGCGCGGCTCGCAGCGCTCGGTGTCCGGATCGTCGAGGATGCCGAGCGCCTGCGCGAGAGCCTGCGGCTCTCGAAGGCCGAACACGCGCATCTCGCAGGCTATGCCGTGGCCTCGACGGATCTGCACGGCCGCGCGGCGATCGAGGGGCGGGAGGTCCGAGGTCTCGCCGCGACCCACGGGCCGGCCATGCTCGCCGAGGTGCTGCGCGCCCTCGACGGCGAGCCGCGCCCGCGGGTCGACGACGAGGCCCGCGCTGTCCTGGCCGGTCTGGTGGCGTCCCGCGACCGGCCGGCGCTTCCCCTCGGCGGCGGCGACCTCGTCGCCCGCGGCGTCCCCCCCGGCCGCGCCGTCGGCCGCGGCCTCGCGGCGGCACGGGCGCTCTGGCTCGCGGAGGGCTGCCCGACGGACGCGGCCGCCCGGGAGCGCCTCATCGCGCACGCCGTGGCGGCGGCGGAGGAGAGCGTGTCCGGTTGAGCGGATCGGCGGTGCGCGCCTCCCTCGCCCCGCTTGCGGGGAGAGGGGGGCGCGTAGGCCGATCCGATCGACCGGAGACGAGATCAATCGCCCCGCTTCGTCTCCCGCACGCCGGCCGCGAGTTCCCGCACCAGCGTCGTCACGGCTTCGACAGTGCCGGCACCCGCACGGTTCTCGCCGCCGAGGCTGTCGGCGAGGGCGGCGACCAGGGCCGAGCCGACGACGACGCCGTCCGCACCGCGGGCGATGGCGGCCGCGTCGGCACGCGTCCTGACGCCGAAGCCCACGACCACGGGCAGCTCGGTATGGGGCCGGATGCGGCCGACGGCTTCCGCGACGCGGCCGAAATCCGGGGTCGCCGTGCCGGTGATGCCGGTGATCGAGACGTAATAGACGAAGCCGGCGGTGTTCTTCAGCACGGCCGGCAGCCGGTTCGCGTCGGTGGTCGGCGTGGCCAGACGGATGAAGGCGAGGCCCTTGGCCAGGGCCGGCAGGCACAGCTCCTCGTCCTCCTCCGGCGGCAGATCGACCACGATGAGGCCGTCGATGCCGGCAGCGAGCGCGTCGTCGAGGAAGCGCGGGACGCCGTAGACGTAGATCGGGTTGTAATAGCCCATCAGCACGACCGGCGTGTCGCGGTTCGACTCACGGAAGCGGCTCACCAAGGCCAGGGTCTTGCGCAGGTCCTGCCCGGCGGCGAGCGCCCGCAGGCCCGCCGCCTGGATCGCCGGGCCGTCGGCCATCGGGTCGGTGAAGGGCAGGCCGAACTCGACGATGTCCGCCCCGGCCTCGGGGAGCGCCTTCAGCAGGGCGAGCGAGGTCTCGGGATCGGGGTCTCCCGCCATCACATAGGTGACGAGGGCGGCGCGGCCTTCCGCGCGGCAGCGGGCGAAGGTGGCGTCGATGCGGGCGGTCATGGCCGAAATCCGGGAAGGAACGCTGGGTCTCGAAGCGGTCGCGCCTACACCATCGCCATCGACGCGTGAAGCGTGAGGGGATGCCGGGTCGTGCAAGGCAGGCCGATCGCCCAAAACCGCCTGATGCGGCGTCATGGCGCAAGTCGGGGTCTCTGCCATGAGATCCGAGTGTGTCTCAGTATAAATCACAGTAATAACTGAATAAATTATCATGTTTTATATTGTTTGGCAGTAAAAAGAGTTTATTGTTCAGCTTGGTGGCTTTGTTGAAATTTCTTTGTAGCGCTCTATAGTGAAAGACCTTGGCGTTCGAAGACGTCGATTTTTCCCCCGAGGTCGACGTGAGCAGTCGTGAGCGCGCCAAGATGGAAGAGGTCATCGAACTCTTCCTCGAAGCGCGCAGGCGGCTCGGGTCGGACGGCTCCTTTACCACGCGTGTGCTGCTCGACATGCTGCTGCTGGATCTTGGCCGGGAGCTTGTAGCCCTATCCGGCAAAAAATCCGATTGAGAACGCGCATCTTGGCTGCGCCGACCGGATTCGCGACGATCCGGTGACTCTTCCTTAGGTCTCTTTCTCAAGCCCCCCTTCACGTGCCGCTGTCACGGTCCTCGCCTCTGGCCGCGGGGCCGTGCGTGGAGCGTGTCGATGTCGTTGCAGGGGATCGCGCTGCTGGTCCTGGGCCTGACCGTGATCGGGCTTGCGGCCCTGCTGGTCGCCGCCATCCGCCGGGACGGCTCCGCCACGCAGGACCCGGACGATGCCGAGGCGTTGCAGGACCGGCTCTGGCTGCTCTCGGAGAGCGAGGAGCGCTACCGCACGCTGATCGAGGCGACCACCGAATGCATCGTCCAGCGCGACGGCCAGGGCCGCATCACCTTCGCCAACGCGGGATTCGCGGCGATGCTCGGCGCCAGCCCCCTCGATCTGATCGGCTCGATGGTGCAGCTCCAGATCCTGGAGCCCGGCGAGACCGTGCAGCGTGCGGACGGCGTCCGGCAGGTCGAGGAGCGGGTGCTTCCGGTGGACGGGCGCCCGCGCTGGTTCTCCTTCATCGAGATGCCGGTTCAGGGCAGCGGCGGCGCGCCGCACTGGCTTCGGGCCGGCTGCGACGTCACCGCCCGGATCGAGGCGGCGCGTTCGCTCGATGAAGCCAAGAGCCGGGCGGAGAGCGCCAACATCGCGAAATCCCGCTTCCTCGCCACCGTCAGCCACGAATTCCGCACGCCGCTCAACGGCATCCTCGGCATGGCCGACCTCGTGCTCGAAACCGGGCTCGATGCCGAGCAGCGCACCTATGTCGAGGCCGTCCGCACCAGCGGCAAGGCGCTGCTCTCCCTGGTCGACGGCATCCTCGATTTTTCGCGGATCGAGGCGGGAAAGCTCGACCTCGCGGCCGAGCCGTTCGACGTCGCGGCGACGGTCGAAGGCGTGATCGAGCTGCTGGCGCCGCGCGCCCAGGACAAGGGGTTGGAGATCGCCCTCGACGTCGCCGACGACTTCCTGGCGCAGCGCGTCGGCGATGCCGACCGGGTCCGGCAGATCCTGCTCAACCTCGCCGGCAACGCGATCAAGTTCACGCAGACCGGCGGCGTCGGGGTCGTGCTGTCGCAGACGGCCGACGCCGTCGTGCTGTCGATCGAGGACACCGGCCCGGGTATCCCCGAAGAGCGGATACCGGCGCTGTTCGAAGAGTTCGAGCAGGGCGACGGCAGCGCCAGCCGGCACCACGAGGGCACCGGCCTCGGGCTCGCCATCACGCAGCGGCTGGTGGAGCGCATGAGCGGGCGCATCGAGGTCGTCTCCAAGCCGGGTCGCGGCAGCGTGTTTCGGGTGTTCCTGCCGTTGCCGCCGGCAAGCGACGAGACGGCTTCCCGCCCGCCGTCATTGCGTGCGCGAAAGATCCTGATCGTGGCGGAATCGGCGTTCCAGGCGCCCTACCTCGCCCGGCGCCTCTCCCGGTCTGGGGCCGCGGCCGTGATCGTCCCGAGCGTCGAGGCAGCGCTCGATGCGCTCTCCGGAGCCGGCTTCGACGCGCTCATCGCCGACCGCGCGCTGGGTGACGCGGGCGTGCGCCGCCTCGCGGCCGAGGCCCGGCGCGGGGGGGTGCGCTGCAGCCTGATCCTGCTCTCGCCCTTCGACCGGCGCGAATTCGGCGCACCGGGCGCCGCGGGCTTCGACAGCTACCTGATCAAGCCCGTGCGCGCCCGCTCGCTGTTCGATCGCCTCCTGGAGCCGGGCACCGGCCCCGCCGCCGCGGAACCGCCGGCGGTCGCGGCCACGCCGCGCCCGGACCCCGCCGGTTCGGCGGAGGCCCCGCGCGCCCAGGGGCGTCCGATGCCCGGCCGCGGCCGGCGCGTGCTGCTCGCCGAGGACAATCCGATCAACGCGCTGCTGGCCACCAAAGCCCTCGAACGCCTCGGGGCCACGGTGACGCTGGCCCGCGACGGCATCGAGGCGCTCGCCGCGATCGAGGCCTCTCCGACCCCCTTCGACCTCGCCCTGATCGACATCCGGATGCCCGGCCTCGACGGTCTCGAGACGGTCCGCCGCATCCGGACCCGCGAAGCCGAGGGCGCCCCCGTGCCGCATCGACTCGTCGCCCTCACCGCCAATGCCGCCGGCGAGGACGAACGCGCCGCCCGCCAAGCCGGCTTCGACGCCTTCCTGCCCAAGCCCCTCGATCTCAAGGCGCTGCCTGGGTTGCTGGAGTGGCGCGCGCGGGCTGCGTGAGGGGCGGGCTGCCCCGGGTGCTCCTGCCTGCACAGCATGGCACGGGTGGTCGCTCTGCCGTCGGCCGATTGGGATTGGCACTCCGGGCGGGCGGTCGTAGACAACCCGAATGATCGCAGCTCAGGCCATGAGACTTCTTCCGGATCTCCTGGCCCCGCAGTCGCGGACCGTCCGGAGCGGCCGTGACGCATTCGGCGTGACGGGCGAGACACGCCTTGGATTGAGTGAGGCATCGGCTGCCTTGGGGATCGATCTACCGCGTGTCGCAGGAGAGATCCGGCGACGCGTGGACGCATTCCTGACATCGCAGTCCGGTCCGACCGCCGGTGCACGGGATATCGTTCTGCTCTCGGTCCTGGCACTCCTCGACATGATGACCTTGACCGATGATGTACGCCTCGTTCTTGCTGGGCGGGACGCCCCATGGGTGGCCGCCTACGGCGCATCGCACGAGCTCGAGGTTCGGCTCCTACCTGGGAGCGAGAGCCAGGCTCCTCTCGCCGCCGATCACACGCTGCTTGCTCTGGGACTGCCGTTGCGGGAGCTGTCCGGGTATGTCGACAACGCGCATGCGGTGAAGGGAATCGTCCTCGCGCCCGTCTTGGACGACGATGCGACCCGCTCGATCACCTCTCGGCTTCCGGTTCCCTCGAATGAGATAGCGACGGGCGTGGATCTCGGTATGGGCGGGACGGTCGCATGGCTCTGGCCGCGCCTGTGACACACTCTCGGACACGCCCCGGCCATTGCCACCCATGACATCTCGGCTCGTCAGCGAACTGCCACTAGGGCACCTCGGCCTGCTGCCGTCGAACCGAGCGGGGTGGTATGAGTTCGGCTCTGCCAAATCGATCGAGATGCCGTCGCCTTCGTTTCTCGGGGGGGCCGGCGGCCTGGAACTCCTCACGCGCTTCGCCGGACGGCCGATGACGATGCCGGCCCATGGCTGCGCCGTGCTGACCGATGCCTACGCTTACGGCGACGGTCTGGCCTTCGTCGACGACCATCTCCTGCTCGATTCGTCGGTGACGGCATCGCCGATCGATATCGGTGCCTGGGGTTTCTTCCGCGATGTCGGCCCCCTGCACGATGGCAAGCGCCGCATCGATAACTGGTCGGAGCATCCGCACCGGCTCGGCGAGGCCGTGCTCCTCGCCCGCCGCAGCGACTTCGTCTACGGCCATTGGCTGCTCGAGACGCTTCCGCGTGTTCGGCTCGCGCAACGCCTGTGCAGCGATCAGGCGGCCTTCATCGTGAGCGCGTCGATCGCCGAGTATCAGATCGAGATGCTGGAACAGCTCGGCATCGCCCGAAGTCGCCTGTTTCCGCTCAATCCCGGTATCGCGGTCCACTGCGACAGGCTCATCGTTCCGAGCCTTGCACACTGGAGCAGCAACGTCGTCCACGACTTCGCCTGCGAAACCTACGATGCGCTGATTACCGACTGTATCGCCCGCGCCGGACACGGGCGAGCCCATGACCGGATTCTGGTGACCCGAAGCTCGCGCAAACGAGATCCCCGGCCGCTGTTCAACCTCGCCGATGTGGAGGTGGTAGCACGACGGCACGGCTTCGTGACCGTCGATCCGGGGGCCGTTCCGTGGTGGGAGCAGATTGCGATCTTCGCGCAGGCGTCCGCCGTCGTCGGGCAGTCCGGCTCGGGGCTTCACAACACCGTCTACACGGGGGAACGTGGCCACGTCCTCGTCCTTCAGCCCAATCACAGCCGCAACTTCCTGCAGACCTCCATCGCGGCGATCCGGCGCCATCGGATCTCCTATCTGTTCGGCGAATCATTTTCTGCGTTCGATCGCGAGGGGTCCGAATGCGGCTACGTCATCGACGTCGACCTGCTCGATCAGACTCTATCGACGATCATCTGAGTCGATGCAGAGCCTGATGTTTCATGACACGATGCGGGACGACTTCGGCTCTCCAGCTTGCACTGCTTCGGCCGAAGTCTTCCTGGATCATCTCAGGCGGCCATCCCCGGGGCGATGCTCATAGTTTGATGCCTTCCTCGACCGGCCGGTAGGAGATCGTCCGCAAAACCGGTGCAACCTGATGACAGCAGGATGCTAGCCTTGACGCCCAGGCTCCAAGACGTTCAGAGGATAGGCGATCGACCGAAGGACGCCGCTTGACCAACCGCTTTGCTCGCGCAACCGCGGTTGCCGCCACATGGATGGAAGCAGGAAGTGCCTTGTTTTTCAACCGCTGTCATCGAGTAGATTGAGAATCTTGCGCATATGCCTGAAACGCAAACTTCAGCCATGCTGACTCAAGTCATCCATAAGAGGATGCGGGTGATCGAAGCGCAGAACTGCGAGCTGTGATGTTGCAAGATGATCTGATGTTTGCCTATTTTGTTACAGCAAATAGGTTTGATCGACTCAAAAATTCGCTGATTGAACAGATAAAGATCGGCATTGGAATCGCGCGTCAAAGTTACTTGATTACGGATTGTCGTCCGGCCAGCATGCCGAAGACCATTGTCGATTTTTTTGGTGATCGCATAGTCGCAGAGGATCCCTACGTTCTAGACGATAGTGGAAATCGATCATTTTCTTTTTCAAAACTGCGAAACTCAGCTATTAAAACCGCTAGAGCATCAAAAGCATCATGGATGTTTTTCTGCGATGCTGACACGGTTTTAGCAAAAATTATCTTGCCTAGACCTGGTGAATATTACACTATACCATATGTTTATTGGCAAAAAACCGAAAAAGAAACTATCAATCAATCCTTGAAAGAAATCGAAAGCATCGGAGCGGCCGCCTTTTCAGAGGGGAATTCTTGGTTCGTTCTTCATCGGAACGTCTTCGATGCTCTGGATTTTAACGAGCAGATTTTTGGCTATGGTTGGGAAGATCTCGAGTTTTCGGTTCGCGTGCAAGCCAAAGGATTTGTTCCTGGGCGTTGCGGAACGCATATTATTCACCTGTATCACACACAAGAAGATCGGCAGGTCGACTGGCCGCAGTTTTATCGAAATCAAGCAGTTTTCGAAGCCATACAAATCCAAGTTCAAAACGGCTACGTGCCAGATTGGAGGAATTCTGAGACCCTAAAAACATCACATTCCGCTTGGGTGGCCGATTTATATTTTGATTACACTGGTAATATTGTTGTGAATCCATTGAGCAAAACCGCGAATCGATTCGACATAGTTGATGGCAAATTTGTCATTCACTGGAACGATTGGCCGGCAGAAGTTTTTGAAAGAGATATAGAAGGCTTGGCGTATATCGGCCCGCTAGTAATTAGCCCGACTACGATTTAGCACGACACTCCAGGCGCAGTGCTTCTCTTCGTCAGACGGTTTTAGAGACCTGAAGCGTCTCTTATAGATGCTTTTCAGGCTATTACGGCCGCAATACAGCATTGTGAGGTGTGGTATTTGGACAAGCCTAAAACGATAATCAGTATCTGGCGCTAAGATTCACTCCCGGACTGTTTCGCTCTGACGAGCAGGCTGATGTCTTGGCCGATGCCTGGAAGGTGTCCGAGATCATCAGGCGCCCAACGGCCCCGTGATGGGCATCTGTCTCGCGCCCTGGGGCTTCTTCTCGAATACGATGATGCTGTCATAGAACGACATGGAGTGAATGGATTTCGTAAAATCCGAGATCGGCAGTGCGTTCCTGGTATACGAGGCGTTCATGTCGTCGATCTTGTGCTTGCAGATTTCAAGAAAGGACTTCGGATCGTCAAGGCCGCCGCCAAATTCAGGCCAGTAGCATGTATGCGTATCTTCTACCATATACACGCCCGTCGGCGATATGCGATGAAACAGAAGATTGAAAGTATTGGTCATGTGCTCCATCATGTGACTTCCATCATCGAGCACGATGTCGATGCGAGGATATTTCTGGAGAATGGCGTCGATAACGTTCGGTTCGTCCTGGCTGCCGATGAAAATCTCGACGTTTTCTGACTCGTGGCGCTTGAAGTCTGGATTGATGTCGACGCCGACTATTTTACATCCTGGGCCAAAGTACTCTTTCCACATCTGAACCGAACCGCCATGAGCAACGCCGATTTCGAGCATGACCGGGCTCTTGTTGCGAAAGCGCTCGAAGTGGCGTTCATAGATATCGAAGTAGTGTATCCACTTAAGTAGAGGCTTATGGCCGTTGGAAAGGAAGTATTTATGGAGAAATCCGTCACTCATTATTGATCTCTATTTTCGTCCATCCGGATGACTCTCAAAGTAACAGATGGCGGTCGGATGGCAAGCGCTATGGCCTCGAGTTGGCGCGTCGGCAAGTGTCACCCTTCGTGGCTGCTAGTAGCGGCCTCTCGGCGCAGCCAACCTCGTACTGCCTGAGCCAATCACGGCATCGGAAACAATGGCGTATTCCGGGGGCAAGGTTTCTGCGCTCTCCTCGTGAGCGATGATTTGCACTTTGTCGGAAGCTGCCGGAAACGGCAGCTTTGTTGGTCCGTTCCGCTTCCAGACGATCATTGGATGACAAGGGCGGCCCCGCCGCTTATGTGAGCCGGGCCGTTCGAGATGGTGCGTTGCAAAAGGCCAGCCCAACGATGGAGCAGTCCAAGCGAGAGGCGCGCTTCCGTTGAAGATCCTCCTCGACCTGCAGGGGCTCCAGTCGTCGAGCCGCGAGCGCGGCATCGGGCGTCTGACCCGGCAACTGGCCCTGGCGATGATCGCGGAAGGGGGCCACGAGTTCCACGTGCTCCTCGGCGAGGATCTCTCGCACGAGATCGACGCCGTCGAGACCGAGTTCCGGCGGCTTCTGCCGCCGGGCCGGGTCCACAGCTTCGGGCCCTATGGGCCGACGGCCTGCGTGCATGAGCAGAATGTCTGGCGCGCCCGTGCCGCGGCACTGCTGCGCGAAGCGCGTATCGCCGAGATCGCACCCGACATCGTCCATGTCGGTTCGCTGTTCGAAGGGTTCACCGAAGACTTCATCACCTCCGTCGGGCGGCTTCCGGCCGACCATGCGACCGCGGTGACATTGTACGATCTGATCCCACTCGCCGACCCGGACCGCTACCTCGGCTCCCCCGCCTACAAACGGCATTATCTGCGCAACGTGCAGGACCTGAAGCGCGCCGATCTGCTCCTCTCGATCTCGGACTATTCGAAACGCGAAGCGATCGACCTGCTGCATCTGCCGGAGGAACGGATCGCCGTGATGTTCGCCGGCGTCGGCGATCATTTCCGCCCCGCCCGCCTGTCGGCGCCTGAGAAGGATGCGCTGCTGCGCCGATTCGGCTTGACCCGGCGCTTCGTCCTCTTCGTCGGCGCCGCCGATCCGCGCAAGAATCTCGAACTCTTGATCCGGGCCTACATGAAGTTGCCCGCGGGACTGCGGTCGGACCTCGATCTCGTCTTCGCGGGCAAACTCGTGGCGCACGAGAAGGACGCGATCATCGCCGCCGCCCGGCGTAACGGCGTGCCGCCGTATCACGTGATCTTCACGGGCTATATCGCGGATGCCGACCTGATCGCGCTGTACGGCCTCTGCGACGTCCTCGTCTTCCCCTCGACCCACGAGGGCTTCGGTCTGCCCCCGCTGGAAGCGATGGCCTGCGGCGCGCCGGTGCTGGTCGCCGACAACACCAGCCTGCCCGAGGTGGTCGGGCGGCAGGACTGCATGTTCGATCCCTTCGACGTCGAGTCCTTGCGCGAGCGCCTGCTGTTCGCCCTCGGCGATCGGGAGTGGCGCGAGGCGATGCGCGCCTACGGGCCGCAACGGGCCAAGCTGTTCACGTGGCGGGCGGCGGCCCGACGCGCCCTCGACGCCTTCGAGACGCTTCACGCCCGCCGACTGCGCGAGCGTGAAGCGGTGCGACTGCCGGAACGGATGCCGCTGCCCGCACCGGTGCGCCGGCCCCGCATGGCCTTCGTCTCGCCCCTGCCACCCGACCATTCCGGCATCGCCGACTACAGCGCCGAACTCCTTCGCGAACTGCTCGACCATTACGAGATCGACCTCGTGCATCCGGACGGCACGACGGACGATGCCTGGCTCGCCGGCAATTGCGCGGTGCGGGACATCGTCCATTTCGAACGGCATGCGGGCGAATACGACCGCATCGTCTATTCCTTCGGCAATTCGACCTTCCACACCCACATGTTCCGGCTGCTCGCGCGCTTTCCGGGCACGGTCATCCTGCACGACGCCTTCCTCTCGAACCTCGCCATCCACCTGCTGCATGTCGCCGGCAAGCCGGCAGACGCGATCGCCGAGGAGATCTACGCGTCCCACGGCGTGACCGGACTGCGCCTACTGACGGAGGAGGGCTACGACGGCGTCGCCCGCGACCTAACCATGAGCGGCGGCGTCTTCCGAAACGCCCACGGCGTCATCGTGCATTCAGACTTCGCGGCCGGGATCGCCGAAGCGGCCTTCGGGCCGACGGTGCGGTCCATGATCGCCGTGGTGCCGCATCTGCGCTCCCTGCCGAAGCGCGGCGGGCGGAAAGCCGCGCGGAAGGCGCTCGGGATTCCGCCGGATGCCTTCGTCGTCGCGAGTTTCGGCATCGTCGATCCGCGCAAGCTCAATCTCCTGACGGCGGAAGCGTTTTCGTCGAGCGGCCTCGCTGCGGACCCCGAAAACCGCCTCGTCTTCGTTGGCCCCCATCAGGAGCCCTATGCGGGCGAAGTTCTGGCTGCCGCGACGGCAGACCATCCCGATGCCGGCGTGGTGTTCGCCGGACGCCTGTCCGACACCGAGTACGGGCAGTACATGGAAGCGGCGGATATCGCGGTCCAGCTTCGGACCGAGTCCCGCGGTGAGACCTCGGGTGCCACGCTCGGGGCCATGGCCTACGGGTTGCCGACCCTCGCGACCGACCTCGGTCCCGTCGCAGAACTCCCCGACGGTTGCCTCGTCAAGCTCGAACCGGATGCGAGCGCCGAGGATGTCGCGGCGATCCTGCTTCGGCTTCGCCGGGATCCCGAGGACTGCCGCCGGCTCGGCGAGGCCGCGCGTGCCTATATCGCCGGCGCGCTCGAGCCGCGGGCCATCGGTCGCCGCCTCTCTGAACTCGTCGAAGGTTTTGCAGCAACCTCCCCGCGTGTCAGCGAGCGTGTGCTGGTCGAAGCCGTTGCCGATATCGCCGCCGAGACACGCCCGACTTCGAACGATCTCGCGCGCCTCGCCGGCCACCTGCAGGCGCTCTATCCGCCGCCGCGCCTTCGCCAGTTACTCTGCGACGTCTCGGGAATAGCCCGAGAGGACCTGCGCACCGGTATCGAGCGGGTGGTGCGCGCCGTCCTGGAACGGTTGATCGCTGCGCCGCCGGACGGTTTTCGCATCGAGCCGGTCGTGATCCGGGACGGTGTCCCGCATTACGCGCGTGCGTTTCTCCGCGACCGGCTCGGCCTGCCGACCGGCCCGCTCGACGACACGCCCGTCGCCTTCGGCCCGGGCGATCGCTACCTCGGCCTGGACTGGGTGCCGGACCGGATTCCGGACGCGGCGCCCTGGCTCGGCCGCTTCCGGCGGGCAGGCGGCGGTATTACCTTCGTCGTCTACGATCTGCTGCCGCTCGAGATGCCCCGGTTCTTTCCGGACTGGCTCGAAGCGCTGGATCGGCGCTGGCTCGACACCATCACAACCTGCGCCGATCACCTCGCCTGCATCTCCGCCGCGACCGCCGACAGCGTCGCACGGCTCGCCGACCCGGCGACGATCGCCGGTCGCGCCGACGCGCTCGAGATCGGCTGGTTCCATCTCGGCCACGACCTCGCGGTGGGCATGCCGACGACGGGAGTCCCCGACGACGGCGAGGCTGTGCTGGCGGCGATGGTCCGGCGGCCGACCTTCCTGATCGTCGGCACGGTGGAACCCCGGAAGGGTCACGTCGATGCGCTCGATGCCTTCGAGGCACTCTGGGCGGAGGGCCGCAACGTGGCCCTCGTCGTGGTCGGCAAGGAGGGCTGGATGGTCCAGGAGCTCGCCGACCGCATCCGGGGCCACGCAGAACACGGGGCGCGTCTCGTCTGGCTGCCGAAGGTCAGCGACGAATACCTCGACACGCTCTATGGCGCGGCCACGGCGGTTGTCGTCGCCTCGCACGGCGAGGGCTTCGGGTTGCCGCTCGTCGAGGGGGCTGCGCGGGGCACGCCGATCATCGCGCGGGATCTGCCGGTCTTCCGGGAGGTCGGGGGGGCAGGTGCGGATTACTTCGACGACCGGCCCGGCGGCCTTGCCGCCGCCATCCGGTCCTGGCTCGCCGCCAGACAATCAGGACGCGTCGTAGCGCCGGTACCGATGGCCCGCCTAAGCTGGGCCGAGGCGACCGCGCAGCTCCTGGCCATCGTGCGCGGCGAGCGGGTCTATCGCACGCTGGACCCCGACGAGCAGCCGGCTGGCCGCCAGCGTCGGATCGGAGCGTCGTCATGAAGCGCTATCTTCGCGGCAAGCTGCACCGAATCCGCCGCCTTCGCCGGTCGATGCGGCCTCAGGCGGCGGCCATCGCCGCGCTCGCCGAGAGCTTCGATGTCGCATGGTATCTGGAGCGCTACCCGGACGTGACCGCTGCCGGCGTCGACCCCCTGGGCCATTTCCGCGATCACGGGGCCGACGAGGGCCGGCTGCCGAACCGCTTCATCGATCCCGAATGGTATGCCCGGTTCTATAAGGATCTCGGGTCGCAGCCAGCGCTGTTCCATTACGCCCGCATCGGCCGGCGCGAGCGGCGCGATCCCGGTCCGGACTTCGGCGCGGGCGAATATCTTGCGGCCAATCCGGATGTCGCCGCGGCCGGCATCGAGCCGCTCATGCATTACATCCGGCACGGCCGGGCGGAGGGCCGCCTTGCGTTCCGCTCGCCTCTGGCCGGTCACAGGACAACGTCGCGGGCCGCCGAGGCCCTCGTCGCCCGGTTCACGTCCGACGCGCGCGATGCCGGGTTCAGCCTGCACGTGCCCGACGAGATCCTCCTGCGGATCAACGAAGCCGTCCTGCGGCGTGGCACCCGCGTGTCGGATTGAAGGTCGCGACGACGCGGGTGATTCGCATTCGCCGGGCGGATGACGATAACCATGGCGTCGGACAGGCGCTTCGAGGGGCCGGGATGAAGGTTCGAACTCTGTCGCTGGTCGTCGTGTTGACCGGCAGCGCTGCGGTGGCTCAGGACAGGCCCCTCGTCATCCCGCAGGTCGAGGGTGCGAAGCAGGGTCGCGTGATCGGCCGCGCCATGGCCTGCGGCGTGGCGAAGGGCCGGACGGGCGCCGTGGTCACGGCGAACCGGGCGCGGATGCTGGCGGCGGTCGGCTCGGCCTTCACCGAGGATCGCTACCTGCCCGAGCTCGATCGGGCGATCGCTTTCGAGACCAGCCTGCCGAGCCCGTCCGAGGCCGCCTGCGCCAAAGCGGTGACCGCGTTCGAGGCGCTGGAGGGTCTGCACTGACCCGCTACGCTCGCTCGGCGGCGATTCCCTCGGCGGGCGTCGTGGACATCGCCCCGTCGGTGATGCCGGCAGGTCTGAACGCTCCAGCTCGCACGCGAGCGTTTTCCGGGACCGGGTGACCGAATCTTAACGGTCCGGGCCCAGGTTCCAGCCGGTGGGAATTTTGCCCACTCTATCGGAATCGCGACGATGAGTACGGTCTCCTCCGCCAGCGCCATGGCGTTCACCTCGCCGAAGCAGCGCCTCCTCGACAGCATCACGAGCCAGGTCAGCGCCGGCAAGATCAGCAGCACCGACGAGACCGCGCTCGACAGCGCCGTCGAGTCCATCGACAGCGCCCTGTCGAGCGGCAGCGGCCGTTCTTCCGCCTCGGCGAAGCTCGGCCCCTCGGACATGAAGAGCCGGATCGACGACCTGATTTCCCAGCAGGTCGGCAGCGGCACTCTCACCAGCGACCAGGCCGAGACCCTCAAGCAGGTCTTCGCCCAAGGATCCGAGGGTCACGGCGGAAAAGGTGGACACGGCGAGGTCGGCCGTTCGGGCGGCCCTCCGCCAGGGCCGCCCCCCGCCGACGACACCGCCCCGAGCGACCCGTTCGCCGACCCGAGCACATCGGCTTCCGGCAGCACGACGGGCCAGAGCGCCGGTGACATCCTGGCGAGTTTCATGAAGCAGCTGCAGAGCGCGCAGAACCAGCCGAGCGGTTACGGTGCGAACGCCACCTCCGGCGGAAGCCGATCCGCCAGCGCCCTGCTCCTGAACTTCGAAGCCTGAGTCGCGCGGGCGGTCGGCCCCACCCGGACACCGGCAGGGCCGGCCCTTGTCCGTGCCGGTCCCGAGGCTGCCGCCGGGTCAGACGACGATCAAAGCAGGTTCTGCGCCTTGGCCAGGGCGACGAGGTCCCGCTGGGGGCGGGCGCCGATATGCTCGATCACCTCGGCGGCGGCGAGCGCTCCGAGACGTGCGCTCGCGACGTTGTCGAGCCCGCGGGCATGGCCGGCGAGGAAGCCGGCGGCGAACAGATCGCCCGCACCGGTGGTGTCGACGACTTCCCGCACGGGGAACGCCTCGACGGCGCGGACTTCGCCGCCCTTCACCACGAGGGCGCCTTCGGCCGAGCGGGTGACGAGTCCGAGGAGATGCCGGCCCCTTGCGTCGCGCTCGTCGCGCAGGGCCTTGATCGCGGCCTCGCCGTCGTCGGTCTGGTAGAGGCTCTTCAGCTCGCCGAGATTGGCGAACAGGATGTCGACGCTGCCGTCGCGGATCAGGCCCAGGAATTCGTCGCGGTAGCGGCCGACGCAGAAGGCGTCCGAGAGCGTCAGCGCCACAGCGTTGCCGGCGCCGTGCGCGATCTTCACCGCCTTGCGGAACGCTTCCTTGGCCTCCAGCGGATCCCACAGGTAGCCTTCGAGGTAGATCGTGCGGGCGCTCGCGGCGGTGGCCTCGTCGACATCGGCCGGCGACAGCCCCTGGCAGGCGCCGAGATAGGTGTTCATGGTACGCTCGCCGTCCGGCGTCACCAGGATGAAGCAGCGGGCGGTGGCCGGCCCGTCGGTCGCGGCGGCGACGTCGAAGCGCACGCCGGTGGCCCGGAGATCGTGCGCGAACAGGCCGCCGAGTTCGTCGTTCCGAACCTTGCCGACGAAGCCGGTCTTCGCGCCGAGGATCGCCGCACCCGCCGCCGTGTTCGAGCCCGAGCCGCCCGAGACGACCGTGGTCTGCCCCATCGCCGCGAAGAGCTCTTCGGCGCGTGCCTCGTCGATCAGCTGCATCGCGCCCTTCGGCACGCCCTGGGCGGCCAAAAAGGTCTCGTCGGTGCGCGCGATCAGGTCGACGATGGCGTTGCCGAGGACGAGGAGATCGAGGGATTCGGGCATCGGGTGTCCGGTCTGGTCAGCGATGCTTCGGGCCTGTGGCAGCCGCACCGGCGAGCGTCAAGGCGAAGCGGTGCTGCGCTCCCGCTCAGGCGTGTCCGAACAGGTCCGCCACGGCGACGGTCAGGCCGGGCGGCGTGAGATCGAGGCTGCCGGCAGACAGGATGCGTGCCGCGATGCCGCCCGCGCCGTCGCGGCTGTGATGGATCATGAGCGGACCGCTCGGGTCGACGACCAGGTAGTGCATCACGCTGGGGATGCGGAAATAGCCGTTGAGCTTGCGGTTCGTATCGATCGAGCGCGAGGACGGCGAGACCACCTCGACGACGATCACGGGCGCCACCTCCATGGCGTCGCGGTCGGCACGCTCACCGCAATAGACGAGCACATCGGGCACGTAGCTGGTCTGCGCGTCGACCCTGACGGCCACGCCGTCGATGAGCGCGCGGCAGGGGCGCCGACCCTCCCGGATCGCCGCCCGCAGCGCATCGAAGACCGCCGCTTTCGTCTCGGCGTGCCGCACGCGCTCCGGCGCCATCGCCACCACCTCGCCGTCGACGAGTTCGTACTTCCCGTCCCGGCCGTCGGCCCAGGCCAGGAACGCGTCGACCGTCATGCGAGGTTTCGGCTGCACGCCCATGTTACGGAACGTACCATGGGTTGCGGACGCGGCGAAGCGGCCGAACCTCTACTGCTGCAGGCTCTTCATCTCGCACTGCGCGTATTCGCCGCTCGCCTTGACGTAGGCGTTGAGCTTCTGGGCATAGGCTTCCGCCAGCGGCCGGAAGACCTGGGCCTGCGCATTGTAGGCCTTGATCGCGTCGTTGTAGCTGTAGGCCTCCCAGCCGGGGCAGCCGCCCTTGGCGTCGAGGCAGGCGGGTTTTTCGGGGAGCTTGGGCTTTTCGGGCTTGCCGTCGGAGGGCGGGGGCACCGGCGCCGTGCAGGCCGCGTGCCCTGCAGCGGACCACGCCAATGAGAGCAGAAGCCCCGCTCCGATCACGCTTCTCCGCATCGCCAATATCCTCTCCGGCCGTCTCGCCCGCGTTAGGATGCGGCATGTGTGGCAGGATTCGGGTGTTAACCTGCCGCCGTCGAATCTTCGCTTAGAAACCGTCCATGCCCGCTCGTTCCAACGCCGAAATCGACAGCCTGACCGAGGCGAGCGCGAAGGCGCGCCATGCCGCCCTCTCAGCCGAGATCGCCGAGGCCGACCGGCTCTATCACGGCGAGGACGCGCCCGAGATCACGGACGCGGACTACGACGCGCTGCGCCGTGAACTCGAAGAGATCGAGGCGCGATTTCCCGATCTCGCGGGAACGGGTGAGGTCAGCGCCTCCGTCGGTGCGAAACCCTCGAGCCGATTCGAGAAGGTCCGGCACGCCGTGCCGATGCTCTCGCTCGGCAACGCCTTCGCCGACGAGGAGGTCGAAGACTTCGTGGCGCGGGTGCGCCGCTTCCTGAACCAGCCCGATGGGGAGCCGCTCGCCTTCACCGCCGAGCCGAAGATCGACGGCCTGTCGTTGTCGCTGCGCTACGAGCGGGGCCGGCTCGTCACCGCGGCGACGCGCGGCGACGGCGAAGTCGGCGAGAACGTCACCGCCAACGCGCGCACCGTCGACGACATTCCCGAGACGTTGTCCGGCAAGGGCTGGCCCGACGTGCTGGAGGTGCGCGGCGAGGTCTACCTGTCGCACGCGGATTTTGCGGGCATCAACGCCCGCCAGGAGGCGGACGGCAAGCCGGCCTTCGCCAATCCGCGCAACGCCGCCGCCGGGTCGCTGCGCCAGAAGGATGCGGCGATCACCGCGTCGCGGCCGCTGCACTTCTTCGCCTATGCCTGGGGCGAGGTGTCGGAGCCGGTGGCGCCGACGCAGTTCGCGACGCTGGAGAAATTTCGCGACTGGGGCCTGTCGGTGAACCCGCTGACGGTCCGCTGCACGAGCGCCGCCGACCTGATCGCCCATTACGAAAAAATCGGGCGGCAGCGGGCGGACCTCGGCTACGACATCGACGGCGTCGTCTACAAGGTCGACGACCTAGCCCTGCAGAAGCGCCTCGGCTTCGTCTCGCGCAGCCCGCGCTGGGCGCTCGCGCACAAGTTCGCGGCGCAGGAGGCCTTCACGACGCTGGAGGGGATCGACATCCAGGTCGGGCGAACGGGGTCGCTGAATCCGCTGGCGCGGCTGAAGCCGGTCACGGTCGGCGGCGTGGTCGTCTCGAACGCCACGCTCCACAACGAGGGCTACGTCCAGGGCGTCGGCGGCGACGGCGAGCCCATTCGCGAGGGCCGCGACATCCGCATCGGCGACACGGTCATCGTCGTGCGGGCGGGCGACGTCATCCCGAAGGTGATGGACGTGGTGCTCGACAAGCGCCCCGCCGCCGCCAAGCCGTTCGTGTTTCCCGACCACTGTCCGGCCTGCGGCAGCCGGGCGGTGCGCGAGATCAACCCGCGGACGAAGAAGCTGGACGCGATCCGGCGCTGCACCGGCGGCCTGATCTGTCCGGCGCAGGGCGTCGAGCGGCTCAAGCACTTCGTCTCGCGCAACGGCTTCGACCTGGAGGGGTTCGGGCAGACCTATATCGAGGTGCTGTTCGAGGCCGGCCTGGTGAAGCAGCCGGCCGACCTGTTCCGCCTGCAATTCGAGCCGCTGAAGGCCGCGATCGTCGCGCGTCGTGAAGAACTTTCGGCCCAGCGCCGGGCCGAGGGCGAGACCGCCCCGAAGAAGCCGACGAAGAAGAAGGGCGAGGACGAGGACAAGGCGATCACGAATCTGCTCGCCTCCCTCGACGCGCGCCGGACCATCCCCCTCAACCGCCTGCTGTTCGCCCTCGGCATCCGACATATCGGCGAGTCGACGGCGAAGGCCCTCGCCAAGCGCTTTCCGGACATGCCGGCGCTCCAGGCCGCGCTCGCCGCCGCCGCCGAGGCGCAGGCCGGGCCGGACTGGCTCGAACTCTCGGCGATCCCGCGCATCGGGCCGGGCACGCGCGATAAGCTCTTCGCCGAGGCCGAGCCGTTGCCGGGCGAGGCGCTGAAGGGGCTTTCGACGGGCGCCCGCCTGCGCGCGCGCCTGACCTCGGCGCAGGGCGAGGCGCTGCTCACGCACTACGAGACCACCGACGCCGCGGACGCGGCCCTCGAACGGGCGATGACGCAGGTGCCCGGGGACGCCTACCACCTTCTCGCCGACGACGGCGAGATCGGCCCGGTCGCGACGGACTCGCTGATCCAGTTCTTCGCCGAGCCCCACAATGCCGGCGCGGTCGCGGCCTTGCTCAGCCAAGTGACGACCGAGCCGATGGCTGCCGCCGCGACAGTGACGGCTTTCGCCGGCAAGACCGTGGTCTTCACCGGCACCCTCGAAAAGATGACCCGCAGCGAGGCCAAGGCGACCGCCGAACGCCTCGGGGCCAAGGTCTCGGGCTCGGTCTCGGCCAAGACCGACCTCGTCGTCGCCGGGCCCGGTGCCGGCTCGAAGCTCAAGGATGCCGAGAAGCACGGGGTCAAGGTGATCTCGGAGGAGGACTGGCTGGCGATGCTGGCCGAGGCGTGATCCGATCGGGCATTTGATCCGGCTTCCCGCTGGTCCGTTCGGGCCGCGAGCATCACCTCGCCCCGCGTGCGGGGAGGGGGCTTCGGCGACCTCGTCGTCGCCGAAGCGAGGCGGCAGCCGAAGGTGAGGGGGCTTCGACGAAAGGGCCTCGTCCGGTGCCGCCCCCTCACCGCCGCTTCGGCTTCGCCTGCGCTTCCTTCATGGACGACAAGGTCCATGAAGGCCTCTCCCCGCGAGCGGGGAGAGGGGCAATGCGCACAACCGATCAGATCGAGCGGCGATGCCCGAAGGCGTAGTCCGTGAGGGCGGTCGGGATGCGCGACCGGCTTCTCAAAACTCCATGTCGAGTTCTTCGATCTCGTCGGGTTCCGCCAGCGCGTCCTGCGTCCATTCGGCCATCAGGTCCCAGGCGAGGATCGTGTCGCGGAACGTCTCCGCCATGAAGGGCAGCGGCACGTCGTAGGTGCGGAAGCGCGAGCAGACGGGGGCGTACATCGCATCGGCCAGCGTCGGGCGCGCCCCGAACAGGTAGGGGCCGCCCGAGCGCGACAGGCACTCCTCGAAGATCGCGAGGATGCGCTCGATGTCGCCCCGGGCGCCGTTGAAGATCGGGAAGCCGGGGATCTGCGCGCGCAGGTTCATCGGCATCGCCGAGCGCAGGTTGATGAAGCCGCCATGCATCTCGGCGGAGACGGCGCGGCAGCGCGCCCGGTCCGCCGGTGCCTCCGGCAGCAGGCCGGCGGCGGGACGGACCTCGTTCAGGTATTCGGCGATGGCGAGCGCATCCCAGACGACCACGGCGCCGTGCGTCAGCCGCGGCACCAGGAACGACGGCGACAGGTGCAGGAGTTCGGCGCGCGTGGAGGTCTCCTTGCCCGAGAGAAGCTCGACGTCGAAGTCGAGCCCGGCCATCCGGCAGACGAGCCAGCCGCGCAGGGACCAGGACGAGTAGTTCCGGCTGGAAATCGTGAGCGTCGCGTCGGCCATGGCCGTCCTCCCCGTGCCGAAGTCGTCGCCGAGACCGGCATCCAAGACTCGTGCCGTCGCATGCCTGTGCCGTGATCCGCAACGTGGCCTGCGCTGGAGGCCGGGATCGCCCGAAATGAACGATCATGGCCTTTCGTCCAACGTTCGAGGGTACGTGTTCGTCCCAATCGACAATTTCGAAGTCGGAACAAATATTTGCGGGTGATGCGGGGCGTGAGGCATTTTTGCTGCACCCCCGGCGAATACAGGGGAATTCGTAACCTTTGCCGGTTGCGGAGTTCCGAGCCGGCCTTAATCTTTGTTTAACCCGCTGCTGCGCTCGATCGAGTGGCGGCATTCCGGTCCCTCGTGGACGCGCCGGAGTTTCCGGCGGGTACGCGCCAGGAGTTGCGGACCCGATGATGTACCGTGCGTTCGACGCCCAGACGGATCTGGCCCGGCAGACCCGGGGTTGGGGGCAGTTCCTCAACGCCGCCGCCTCGCCCTGGTCCGGCACGCCGTTCCGCGAGCAAGCGAACTGGTGGTCGGCCGGCGCGCGCATGATGATGCGCTCCGGCCTCACCTTCGCCCGGCCGGATTACGGCATCGGCACGGTCACCGTCGGCAACCGCGAGGTGCCGGTGGTCGAGGAGGCGGTGACGGCGACGCCCTTCGCCACGCTGCTGCGCTTCCGCAAGGACATCGAGACGCCGCAGCCGAAAGTGCTGGTGCTCGCCCCCCTCTCGGGCCACTTCTCGACGCTGCTGCGCGGCACCGTCCGCACCCTTCTGCCCGACAACGACGTCTACATTACCGATTGGCACAATGCCCGCGACGTGCCGCTCGCGGACGGCGCGTTCGGCTTCGACGACTACGTCGACCACGTCGTGCGCTTCCTGGAGACGATGGGCGAGGGCTCGCATCTTCTCGCCGTCTGCCAGCCCGCCGTGCAGGCCCTGGCGGCGACGGCCGTGATGGCCCACGCCAAGAACCCTGCGCAGCCGCGCAGCATGACCCTGATGGCCGGGCCGGTGGATTGCCGCATCAGCCCGACTTCGGTCAACGAGCTCGCCACGTCGAAGCCGATCGCGTGGTTCGAGAAGAATCTTCTCAGCACGGTGACCGCCCGTCACAAGGGCGCCGGCCGCCGGGTCTATCCGGGCTTCATGCAGGTCTCGGCCTTCATCGCGATGAATGCGCAGCGTCACAGCCAGGCCCACCAGGACCTGTTCTGGCACTACGTCCGGGGCGATGCCGACAAGGCCCGCGCCGTCGAGTCGTTCTACGACGAGTATTTCGCCGTCCTCGATCTCCCGGCCGAGTTCTACATCGAGACGGTCAGGACGGTGTTCCAGGACTACACCCTGGCCAAGAACGAGCTGAGCTACCGTGGCAACCCGATCGACATGCGCGAGATCCGCCGGACCGCGCTGATGACGGTCGAGGGCGAGCGCGACGACATCTGCGCCGTCGGCCAGACCATGGCGGCGCACGATCTCTGCAGCAGCCTGCCCCCGCACATGCGAAGCCACCACCTGCAGGCCGGCGTCGGCCATTACGGGGTCTTCTCCGGCCGCCGCTGGGAGACGCAGACCTATCCGCTGGTGCGCAACTTCATCCAGTCCCACGCCTGAGACCGTTTCCGGTCGGTCGGACCGGTGGCGCGCATCCCCTCGCCCCGCTTGCGGGGAGAGGGCCGCGACGACCTCGTTGTCGGCGCGGCGAGGCGGCAGCCGAAGGTGAGGGGGCTTCGACGTAAGAACCTCGTCCGGCGCCGCCTCCTCACCGTCGCTCCGGCTTCGCCTGCGCTTCCCGCATGGACGACGAGGTCCATGCGGCCCTCTCCCCGCGTACGGGCAGAGGGAGAGCGCGCGTCGCCGGTCTGATCGACCGGAATGGGAGCGCGCCGTCCAGGCTGCAAAGCCTCGACCCGCGTGGGACGCGCTGCTCCGCGGCGACGGACGGCTTGCCGCAGGCGGCCGAGCCTCATATAGTCCGAGCTATATTCTCAGGTGAAGAGTGAGCCGTCAGTCCCGCCGATGTCCGATTTCGTGCAGCTACAGGCCGCGTTGAACGCGCGGACGTCGTCCGTTCCGAGCGAGTCCGGTTTGCCGGGCCGTCGCGGTTGCCCTCTGTCCGACCTGCGCGATCGCCTGCGCCGGGCGGGTCTGCGGCCGACCCGTCAGCGCCTGTCGCTGGGCTGGCTCCTGTTCGGCCGCGGCGACCGCCACCTGACGGCGGAAATGCTGTACGACGAGGCGATGCGGGCCAAGGTGCCGGTCTCGCTGGCCACCGTCTACAACACGCTGCACCAGTTCACGGAAGCCGGCCTGCTGCGCCAGCTCGCGCTGGACGGCTCCAAGGCCTATTTCGACACCAACCCGAGCGAGCATCACCACTTCTTCCTTGAGGAAGAGGGCGAGGTGCTGGACATGCCGGAATGCGGCATCTCGGTGGATTCCCTGCCGGACGCGCCCGAGGGCATGGAGATCGCCGGCGTCGAGGTGATCGTGCGCCTGCGCCGACGGGCGGTCGCCGGCCGGGCCTGATCCCGAACCGCTATCGGACGTTGTGAAGCCGGCGAGAGGATCGCCGGCTTTTTCTATTCCACCGACTCGTTCGGGTAGACGCCCCAGAGCCGCTCCTGGCGGATGTAGCCGTCGACGTCGCCGCGGGTCTGCGGCAGCGCGACGACGATGCGGCACCAGCTGCCGCTGCAGTTCTTCACGCTGCCGATGACGCCGGCTTCGAGCTTGGCCTCTTCGCTCGAGCCGCCATCGGCGCGAGCGAGCAGCGGCACCGTCGGCGCGGCCTTGTCGCCCGTCGGTGCGGTGACGACAGCGGTGCGGCGGCCCGACAGCAGCGAGTGCAGCACCCAGCCCTCCGTGCCCTCGGAGTCACGGATGCGGCGCCAGGTCTCGTATTCGGCGATGATCTCCACGGGCAGGCCAGCCCGGCGGAACACCCAGAGCGTGCGGTGATCCTTCGAGGGTCCCTCGCGCAGGTTGACGCGATCGGTCTTGAGGCTGGCATAGCGCGGCAGCGGCAGCTTCGTCGCCCGCCCGCCGTCGTTGGAGACGGCGCGCGCCGGACCGGCCGCCGCCAGCAGGGCGCCTAAGGAAATCCCGAGAATCGCAGCGCGCATCGTCAATCGTCCTCCGCTCGTCGCCCGGAGCCGCGGGGGCCTCGCCCGCATTGTCTTCCGACCTCTCTCTGATAGAGAAACGGGGAAGATGTGCGGCGGGGCAAACCCCGAGGCGCGTCGGCCGATCGCTCCATCTGGCCGTGTCACGGTTAACGGAGCGTAAGCCGGAGCGCCGGTGGGCCGGCCGAACGCGAAGCCAGTCCCTCGCGGGAGGATCCATGTCGTCGTTGAAGCGCAAGCCGCTCGTTGTGGTGACGCGGCGCCTGCCGGAGGCGGTGGAGTCGCGGATGCGCGAACTCTTCGATTGCCGCCTGAACCCGGACGACAAGCCGCTGGAGCAGGAGGCCCTCGTGGCCGCCTTGCGCGAGGCCGACGTCCTGGTCCCCACCGTCACCGACGAGATCGATGCCGGGCTGCTCGCGCAGGCCGGGCCGAACCTCAGGCTGATCGCGAATTTCGGCAACGGCGTCGACCACATCGACGTCGGCACCGCGCTGGAGCGCGGCATCACGGTCACCAACACGCCGGGCGTCCTCACCGAGGACACTGCCGACATGACCATGGCGCTGATCCTGGCCGTGGCCCGCCGCGTCGCCGAAGGCGCGCGCATCATTCCCGACGACGCCTGGAGCACCGGCTGGTCGCCGACCTGGATGCTCGGCCGCCGCATCACGGGCAAGCGCCTCGGCATCGTCGGCATGGGCCGGATCGGGCAGGCGCTCGCCCGCCGCGCCAAGGCCTTCGGCCTGTCGATCCACTACCACAACCGCCGCCGGGTGCCCTCGGCCATCGAGTCCGGCCTCGATGCGACCTACTGGGAATCCCTCGACCAGATGCTCGCCCGCGTGGACGTCGTCTCGGTGAACTGCCCGCACACGCCGGCGACCTACCACCTGCTCTCCGCGCGCCGGCTGAAGCTCCTGAAGCCCGAAGCCATCGTCGTGAACACCGCCCGCGGCGAGGTCATCGACGAGAACGCTCTCGCGCGGCTGATCGAGGCGGGCGAGATCTCGGGCGCCGGTCTCGACGTGTTCGAGCAGGAACCCGCCGTCAGCCCGCGTCTCGTCAAGCTCGCCCGTGCCGGCAAGGTGGTTCTGCTGCCGCATATGGGCTCGGCGACGCACGAGAGCCGCACCGACATGGGCGAGAAGGTCATCATCAACATCAAGACCTTCATGGACGGCCACCGGCCGCCCGACCGCATCCTTCCCAGTATGCTCTGAGCGCGAAAGAGACGGCGATGGCGAGCGATCCCGATTCCGATCCGGCCCTCGCCCGGCTCGTCGAACTGGCCGAGACCGCGGCCCGCGCGAAGGGCTCGGTGGAGCGTTTGCAGGACATCAGCCCCGAGGACTGGCAGCGCGTGCTCGACCGGGTGGCCGCGCAGGCTCAGCGGGACGGCACGATCCTGCCGGACGGCTGGAAGAAGATGCTCGTCCGATACCGCGACGGGGAGCGGCTGCGGTCGGACACGGACGATGTCCGCCTCGCGGAGCAGGGCGAGGTGTTTTCGCGCGAGGACGACGCCTGACACGCTTCGGGTTGGGCTGATCGATGGTGCGCATATTCCTCTCCCCGCGTGCGGGAAGAGGCCTTCATGGACTTCGTCGTCCATGAAGGAAGCGGAGGCGAAGCCGTAGCGACGGTGAGGGGGCGACTCCGGAAGAGCCTCGCCCGGCATTGACACCTCACCTTCGGCTGCCGCCTCGCGCGCAGGCCGAACGGTTCCGCCGGAAGCGGTTGGTGATCACACCTACCGCAGCCGCTCCGCTGCCGGCGCTTCGAGCAGCGCCTTGCGACTCAATCCCTTGTGCAGGTGGACCATCAGCGCGATGCCGAAGAGCGGCACGATCAGGTTGACGATCGGCACCACCATCAGGCCGGCGAGCATGGCGCCCCCGGCGAGCGTCCTGACGCTGAAGTGCCGGCGCATCGCCTGCGCTTCGGCGAGCGGCCGGAAGCGGCTGGCGGCCGCTTCGAAATACTCGCGGGCGAGCAGGTAGGTGTTGGCGCCGAAGAAGGCGACGAGGTTCACGCCGGGCACGAAGATCAGGATCAGCGCCACGAGGTTGACCGCGAGCGCCAGCCCGGCGAAGCGCAGGGCGTAGAGCAGCGCCTGTCCCCAGGGCAGCGGGCGACCGGGCGGATCGTTCGGAAAGTCCGTCTGCTCGACGATCGCGGCCGCATCGTCGAGGAAGAAGCCGGCCACCAGGATCGACACCGCCGGCATGATGTAGGCCAGCGCCACGAACAGCCCGGCGCCGGCGAGGAAGAACGCGATCGTGTCGAGGATCGGGTAATCCGCCGCGATGTGGTGGCTCGACTGGAACCACTGGATCAGCCGCGTCAGCCCGAACCAGACGACGATCAGCAGGCCCAGCGTCAGGCCCAGCGACTTCAGCAGGATCGCCCGCATCGGCGGGGAAAAGACCTGCCGCAGGGCCGCGGCGGCGGCGGAGATCAGCATGGCGTATCCGGACTCGTGACGGCGTCGCGTCGGGTTCTCGCCGCAGCGCGGCATTCGCGCAAGACCAGCGCGGGGATGTCCAGGGCTCCGAACTCGGGTTCACGGCAACGGGCGCCAGATCAGTCGATCCCGCTCCGTCATTCCGGGGCTCGCCGAAGGCGAGCGCCCGGAACCCACGACCGGCCTCGACGCCATGCCGAAGCGGCGCATCACGGATGGGTTCCGGGTTCCGCTCCGCGGCCCCGGAATGACGGGGTGGCCGCTACGAGCTTCGACGTGATGTCCGCTGTCGGGCTCGTTTTCCCGGCCCGCACGTTCACCCGGCGAACGCGATCCGAGAACGGAGCCGACCATGCCGAGATCCGCCGCCGCCCTGCTGCTCGGGAGCCTGCTGCTCGCGGGCCCGGCCAGCGCCCACGAAGTCGGCGCCTGGGCCGGCGCGAGCAGCGCGCCCGCCGAGCGCTCGGAGGTCGCCGTCGCCGCCATCGACGGCAAGGCCTACGTCGTCGGCGACTACAACGGCGCCACCGAACTGTTGATCTACGACCTCGCCAGGGACAGCTGGAGCCGTGGCGCGGCGTTTCCCTATCCCGTCCATCACACCATGGCGGTGGGGCAGGGCGGCAGGATCTACGTGTTCGGCGGCTACGTGAACGGCTGGGAGGCCACCGACAAGGTCTGGGCCTACGATCCGAAGACGAACGCCTGGGAGCCGCGCGCGCCGTTGCCCACCGCCCGCGCCGCAGGCGGCGCGACGCTCCTGGGCGAAAGGATCCATGTCGTCAGCGGCAGCGTCTCCGGCCGCAAGAACACCCCCGTCCACGAGGTCTACGATCCGGCCCGGGACAGTTGGAGCACGGCTGCATCGCTCACCACCCCCCGCGACCACCTCTCGGTCCAGGCCATCGACGGCCGGATCGTCGCGGTGGGCGGACGGGTCGACGGGAATTCCGGAGCCAACCTCACCACGAACCAGGTCTACGACCCCGGAAAGGATGCCTGGACGGAGGCCGCGCCGCTGCCGACCGCACGCAGCGGCACCGCCTCGGCCGTGCTCGGCCAGGACGTCTACGTGATCGGCGGCGAATCGAAGGAGAAGACCTACGACGAGGTCGAGGCCTTCGACCTGCCGAAGAACTTCTGGCGCAGCCTCGCCCGGCTGCCGAGCGCCCGGCACGGCTTCGGCGCGGTGACCTATGACGGCCGGATCTACACGATCGTCGGCAGCCCGAAGCCCGGCGGCTTCAAGTCGGGGACGGTCGAGGTTTTCGATCCGAAGGGCGAGCCCGCCGTGCGCTGACGCACGGGGCGTTCGCGCCCCGGCTGCACCGGGCACGGGTCCGACATGAGCGTCGTGGCCCTGCGCGACCGCGCCTGCGTCGCTAGGTTGTCTTCATGTTGCGACGCAAAAAGAATCGGCCATGACGAACACGCCTACCGTCAGCTGCGACGAGGCTCAGGCGCTGCCCGCCGGCCGCGCGGTGAGTCCCTCGCTCGTCATCCTGGCGCTGGCCATCGGCGGCTTCGCCATCGGCACGACCGAGTTCGCCTCGATGAGCCTGCTGCCGGAATTCGCACCGGCGCTCGGCATCGACGTGCCTACCGGCGGCCACGTCATCAGCGCCTATGCGCTGGGCGTCGTCGTCGGCGCGCCGATCATCGCGGTGCTGGCGGCGCGGATCGCGCGGCGCACGCTGCTCGTCGGGCTCATGGTGATGTTTGCAGGCGGTAACCTGCTCTCCGCGCTCGCCCCGAGCTACCACGCGATGCTCGCCTTCCGCTTCTTCGCCGGCCTGCCGCACGGCGCCTACTTCGGCGTTGCGATGCTGCTCGCCTCCTCGTTGGTCCCTCGCGACAAACGCGCGGGGGCGTCGGCGAAAGTGCTGACCGGGCTGACCGTCGCGACGGTGGTCGGCGTGCCGTTCGCGAACGTCGTCGGCCAGGTCTTCGGCTGGCGCTGGAGCTTTGCCATCGTCGCCGGGCTGGCGCTGCTGACGGCGGCCCTCGTGCGGCTCTATGCGCCGCTCGGCGCGCCGATCCCGGGGGCGAGCCCCTTGCGTGAACTCGATGCGCTCAAGAGCCGGCAGGTCTGGCTCACCCTCGCCATCGGCGCCATCGGCTTCGGCGGGATGTTTTCCGTCTATACCTACCTCGCCTCGACCATGCTGGAGGTGACCAGGACCTCGCCGGCCCTGATCCCCGTGGCGCTCGCCGTGTTCGGCTTGGGCCTCACCGTCGGCAACCTCGCCTGGGCCTGGATCGCCGACCGCTCCGGCGCACTGATGGCCTCGGCCGGCGCGACGCTGGTGTGGAGCGCGGTGATGCTGGCGCTCTACCCCGCGGCGACCGCGAGCCTCTGGACGCTCCTGCCCGTCGTCTTCCTGATCGGCAGCGGCGGCGGCCTGGCCACCATCCTGCAGACCCGCCTGATGGACGTGGCGGAGGACGCGCAGACGCTGGCCGCCGCGCTCAACCATTCGGCCTTCAACGTCGCCAACGCGCTGGGTCCCTGGCTCGCCGGCCTCGCCATCGCCGCCGGGTATGGCTTGCCGGCGACGGGCTGGGTCGGCGTGGCGCTGGCGCTCGGGGGGCTCGCGGTGTGGGCGGGGTCGCTAGTGTCGGATCGGGGACAAGCGCGGGTGGTCGCGTAATTGGGTGCTGGTGGAGCAAATCTGACGCTCGGGTCCTCTTCGCATGGGCCGATTTCAACCCAACGTCGCCATTCAGGGTGTTTCCATTGCAGCCCGAAACTTGCCATTCGCTCGGTTTTCTACGGGCCAAACTCGAGCCGTTAGCAACCTGACATGACCAAGCTAGGCTGGCGTACCTTCGTTCGAAAAGATGCTTAATTCGGGAACGACCTCATAAGAGGCAGGCGCGCCCGCTCCGACTGGGCCGCCCCGTTTCGTGCCCGCGTCGGATATCATGTAGGTGGTGAAACATGGGGGAGACATTGAAAATAAGCGAACTTAGGGGTCAAACCGCCCACCTCGCCAACCTGAACAATATTAACGTGATCATGGGCCGTAACGGCGCAGGGAAAAGTCGCTTTCTTCGTGACATCGAAGAATTGACTAGCCGGAGCAAGCAGACTTTTTATGTTCGGTACATCAGCCCGGAGCGGGCCGGGTCGTTTAAGCGCGATGGCAACATTCTTACAAATATGAGCAATAATACCGACTGGCTGCGACAAACGCGGGCAGTAAATCAGGCCGTCAACTTCAAAGCAGCATCGGCGATGCTATTCCGCGAGGCCGAAACACTTTACCTGCGTCGGCTTGCCAGGACGCCTGAAATCCGGATGGATTCGAATCGCAACTTCGAGACGGACCGGCTGAGCAAGGTCAATCAGCTGCTGACCAATATTTCGCTGGAGATGGGCGCTGCCGATTTTGAGTTCCGGTCGCTCGCTGACGGCCAGCCAATAAGCCCGGACGAAATCAGCAGCGGTGAATCGGAAGCCGTGGCTTTGGCTACCGAAATTCTCTACTTCTTCGACACGATTGACCCAACGAAGTTCAACGTACTGCTTCTTGATGAGCCGGACGTGCACCTTCACCCCGATCTTCAAGCACGGCTCGCTAAGCTGATCATCGCCATGCTCGATGAGTTCAAGAGCCAAGCAGACAGCATTGCTGTATGCCTCTCCACACATAGCAGCCCGCTGGTATGTTCTCTTGCGGCTTCGCAATACGTTTCGATCGGTACTAAGAGCTTCGCGGTTGACACGGTTGAACTGAAACCGACCAGCGCCGAGCTCCGCAAGGTTGCCCCGTTCTTCGGCCACCCCCTGTCACTTTCGTTGAGCGAAGACGCGGCGATGATCCTCGAAGGCGAAGACGATGAGCGCGTTTGGCAGCAGGCTGCCCGGACGTCGCAGGGTCGGATCAAGCTCTTTCCCGTGCTGGCCGGCAGCGTAGACCAGCAGAGCGAGTTAGAGGTCTTCTGCGTAGATCTGCTCGGCACGCTCTACGACAACCCAGTCGCCTTTTCCCTCCGCGATGGCGACGGCGTGGTTGATCAGCCACTTGAACATCGCCTACCTATCAAGCGATACCGACTGCAATGCTATGCAATCGAAAATGCCCTTTTGACTGATCCTTGCCTAGCCGTGATGGGTAGGACTTGGGAGGACTTTGTCGCGGCGGCAATGGAATGGGTCTGTAAAAATCCGGAGCACCGGGACGTAAAGCTGATCGAAGAACTTGCCGGATCCGACAATCGGCTGCAGCATAAGAAGATCAAAAAAATTCGGCAGCTGATCTGTGCTATTCTCATGTGCAAGAAACCTTGGGAGGTCGTGGTTGGTCAGGCGATCGGTGCGCTAACGAACGAGGATCTCACCAATTCGAACATGTTGATTGCTTTCCTTGGCGCGGGAATGGCCAGCGATATTGTTTTTAGGAATACGGCATAAACAGAAATGTATAGCAGCAGACTGCAACCCTGGGCGCTCTCTTGTGCCAGCCGGTGTCAAACGCCCAATGCCGCTCGTCATCTCTGGCTGAGCTAACCGGCGAGTTCTGGTCATCACGCTCAGTCATTGAAATGACTGAGATGAGACCGCCTCCCTGCCGCATCTCGCTGATCAGGGGAAAGGCAGCGTTCCCACAGTAACCACCCTCAAACTACGGGTCGGCTTCCCGCCCAACAGTGACGTTTAGGATGGACGCCAAGTATGAGATTTATATACTGAATAATCATCAATAATATTTCAGCCACCACGGTGCTCTGGCGTATCGGTTTTGCCACGAAATTGTCGAAAGTCGTCCGTGACCTTCCGACCCAATCTTCTATAATTGCCCGCTCCGCCGCGCGGCCACGGTGGCCAGCGCCGCAAAATCCTTGTCGCCGTCGCCGTGGCTGATCGCGTCGATGAAGTTGTCGCGCAGGATGCCGGCGAAAGGCATCGGCACGCCGGCGGTCTCCGCCGCCGCGAGGACGAGGCGGATGTCCTTGGCGCCGAGCCGCATGGAGAAGCCCGGCGGCTCGTAGCGGCGTTCGGCGATCAGCGCGCCGTAGCCCTTGTAGACCGGCGAGGCGAAGAGGGTGTTCGTCAGGAGGTCGAGGAGCGAGGCGGCCGGGACGCCGTGCCCCTCCGCGAAGGCCGAGGCTTCGCCCATGGCCTCGATCGCCGAGATCAGCATGAAGTTGCCCGCGAGCTTCACGGCGTTGGCGCGGTAGGGCTCGGGGCCGAAGCACCAGGTCTTCGTGCCCATGGCGTCGAGGAGCGGCTGCACCGTGGCGATGGCCGCGTCGTCGCCGGCCGCGACGATGTTGAGGGCCGCGTTGGCCGCGGCATCGGGGCGGCCGAAGACGGGGGCCGCGACGTAGGCGACCCCGGCGCGCGCATGGATCGGCGCCAGTTCCTGCGCGAGGGCGACGGCGATCGTCGACATGCTGACATGCACCGCCGGCCGCTCGGGTGCATCGAGCAGGCCGCCCGCGACGATCACCGACCGCAGGGCCGCGTCGTCGGCGAGCATGGTGATGGCGGCGTCGCCCCGGAACGCTTCGGCCGGCGTCGCGACGGGCGTCGCGCCGTCGATGCCCCGGGCGGCCTCGGGCGAACGGTTCCAGACGCGGACCGTATGGCCCGCCTTGACGAGGTTCGCGGCCATGGCGCGGCCCATGCGGCCGAGCCCGAGAAATCCGACGTCCATGCGGTTCGCCTCCCGGCTCAGTGGGTGTTGAGGAAGTCCAGTGCCAGCGCGTTGAAGCGCTCGGTCGCTTCCATGTGGACGAGGTGGCCGACGCCCTCGATCACCTCGGCGCGGCCGTTGCCCATTTTTTTCGCGAGTTCCGTCGCGTGCTTCGCGTTCTCGCCCATGGCAGCCCGGAGTTCGGGTGGGGCGAAGGGCTTGCCCGGGGCGTTGTGGTCGTTGGCGCCCATGATGAAGAGGGTCGGCGCGGCGATGTAGGGGATCTCGTGCACCACCGGCTGGCCCCAGATCATCTGGTAGGAATTCACGAAGGACTGAAGCCAGCGCGGATACTCCCCCGAGCCCTTCACCCGCTCGCGGGTGGAGACGAACGGCTCGATCGCCGAATCCGGCAGGGAAAGTGCGTAGCTGGTCTTGAGCTGTTGCCGGTAGGCGTCGGCGGTGAGGTCGCCCTCACGCTTGAGCAGGGTCTCGTCGGAGACCGGCGGCACGGGAATACGATAATCCTCGAGCCCGATCGGCGCCTCCAGCACGAGGCTGTTGACCCGGGCCGGGTAGCTGCGGGCGATCCGTACCGCCAGCATGCCGCCCATGGAGTGGCCGATCACGTCGACCCGCGGCAGGCCGAGGCGGTCGAGCAGGACCACCGTGTCGGCGGCCATGGCATCGAAGGTGAAGGCGCCGACGGGTTTCGAGGATTTCCCGAAGCCGAGCTGGTCGGGCACGATCACCCGGTAGCCGCCCTTCGTCAGGGCCTGGATCACGGGGAGCCAGTAGCTCGCCGGAAAGTTGCGACCGTGGAGCAGCAGCACGGCGCGGCCATTGGCATTGCCCGCGGGCGGCACGTCCATGTAGGCGAGGCGCTGGGCCTCGTCGTCGCGGGTCACCGCGAGGTAGCGGACCGGATACGGATAGGCGAAGCCTTCGAGCGCGATGCCGAGCGGCGCGTCGGTCGCGGCCGCAGGCCCCTCCTGCGCGATGAGCGGCGAGGGGACGAGCAGGGCGGCGAGCGCAAGGGTCGAGGTGAGACGCATCGGGACTCCGTGAGGCGCTGCGGCTCGGTGCACCTCACAAAACGCCCGACGACCGGGAGTTCCCCAGCTGGCCACGACGGCGCAGCGGGCGTTTTGTGAGAGACACTGGCCGCGACGAGGGAGATAGGGCGCTGCAGGGTACGGGTCGCGGCCGGAGGCCTTCCGGGAAAACATGACGGACACGCATGGCGACGGCCTGCCCGTCCGCGAGCGGATGCTCGCCCTGCTGGCGATCGCCCTCGCGATGACGCTGGCCGTCCTCGACGGGGCGATCGTGAACGTGGCGCTGCCGGCGATGGCGCGGGACCTTGCGGTGCCGCCGTCCGAGGCGATCTTCGTGGTCAACGGCTACCAGATCGCGGTCACCGCCGCGCTGCTGCCGCTGGCGGCCCTCGGCGACGGCATCGGCTACCGGCGCGTCTATCTCGGGGGCTTGAGCGTGTTCACGCTGGCGTCGCTCGCCTGCGCCTATGCGCCGACGCTCGACCTCCTGATCGTCGCGCGGATCGCGCAGGGCCTCGGCGCGGCGGGCATCATGAGCGTGAACATCGCGCTCGTGCGCTTCATCTATCCGGCCCGGCTGATCGGCACCGGCGTCGGCAACGTCGCTCTGATCGTCGCCGTGGCCTCCGCCGCCGGGCCGACGGTGGCGGCCGCCATCCTATCGGTGGCGACGTGGCACTGGCTGTTCCTGGTCAATCTGCCGGTGGGGCTGGCGGCGCTTCTCGTCGGGGCGAAGACGCTCCCGCGGACCCCCGCGAGCGGGCGCCGCTTCGACGTCGTCAGCAGCGTTCTCAACGCGCTGACCTTCGGCCTGCTGATCATCGGCGTCGACGGCCTGGGCTCGGCCGAGAGCCGCCCGTGGGCGCTCGCCGAGATCGGCGCGGCCGTCGCCGTCGGCATCGTCTTCGTGCGGCGCCAACTCACGCTGCCGGCGCCGCTTCTGCCGGTCGACCTGCTGCGGATCCCGGCCTTCGCCCTCTCGATGGCGAGCTCGATCTGCGCCTTCGCCGCACAGATGATCGCCTTCGTGGCATTACCCTTCTACCTCCAGGACGTGCTGCACCGCTCGGCCACGCAGACCGGCCTGCTGATGACGCCGTGGCCGATCGCGGTGGCCGTGATCGCGCCGTTCGCCGGCCGGCTCGCCGACCGCTATCCGCCCGGCCTCCTCGGCGGGATCGGGCTGGCGACGATGGCGGCGGGCCTCACGGGGGTGGCGCTGCTCCCGGCCGATCCGTCGACCCTCGACATCGCCTGGAGGCTCAGCCTCACCGGGCTCGGCTTCGGGCTGTTCCAGTCGCCGAACAACCGCCTGATCATCACCAGCGCGCCGCGCGAGCGCAGCGGCGGGGCGAGCGGGATGCAATCCACCTCCCGGCTGACCGGGCAATCGCTCGGCGCGGCCCTCGTGGCGGTCATCTTCAGCCTCACCCATGCGGGCGGGGAGGAGGGCGGCGACCCGGCTCTCGCGACGCTGGCCTCGCTCGTCCTGGCGATCGCCCTGTCGTTGACCGGAACGCTCACCAGCGTGCTGCGAAAGACCCGCTCCGAACGGAGTGGCCACTGACCCGGCCGATGGCGCGAACCGGCAGGTCGATGATGCTGCGATGCACCCGAGCGCGGGTTCACGCGTTGGAACGACGAGCGGGCATCATCCCAACAGGCGTCGAGTGAGACCATGGATATCGATCTGACCGGCAAGAGCGCCCTCGTCACCGGTTCGACGGGCGGCATCGGCTACGCGGTGGCGAAGGAGCTGGCGCGGCTCGGCGCCTACGTCGCCGTCAACGGGCGCACGGCAGAACGCGTCGATGCGGCGATCAAGCAGCTCAAGGGCGAGGTCGAGGGCGGCCAGTTCCTGGATGCGGTGGGCAGCGTCAGCTCGGCCGAGGGCGTCGCCGAACTCGTGGCCGGGCTGCCCAGGGTCGACATCCTGATCAACAATGCCGGCATCTTCGAGCCCAAACCATTCTTCGAGATCGAGGATCGCGACTGGCAGCGCTTCTTCGACGTCAACGTCATGAGCGGCGTGCGGCTGTCGCGGGCCTATGCGCCGGGCATGGTCGAGCGCGGCTGGGGGCGCGTGGTCTTCATCGCCAGCGAGTCGGGGATCAACATCCCCGCCGAGATGGTCCATTACGGGATGACCAAGACGGCTCAGCTCGCGGTCGCCCGCGGCCTCGCCGAGACCGTCGGCGGCAGCGGCGTCACCGTGAACAGCGTGTTGCCCGGCCCGACCCTTACCGAGGGTGTCGCGGATTTCCTGAAATCCATGGGCGGCAGCGGCGCGGATCTCGAACAGACCGGCCGCGACTTCATCGCCGAGAACCGGCCGACCTCCCTCATCAAGCGGCTCGCCCGGCCCGAAGAGGTGGCGAGCATGGTCGCCTATCTCTGCACCCCCGCTGCCAGTGCCACGACAGGCGCCGCCCTGCGGGTCGATGGCGGCGTGCTGCGCGGGATCGCCTGAGCGCGACCGATGAAGAGCGACGCCGGCCGCATCCCGGCCGGCGTCGCTCCGCAGGAGGGTCTCACCGGCCCGGATCAGGCCTTCAGATGCGCCGCGAGGTGCTTGTTCATCTCGAACATCGAGCACTTGTCCTTGCCGAAGACCTTCTTCAGCTTCTCGTCGGCGACGATCTCGCGCTTGTTTTCCGGGTTCTGGAGATTGTGCTTCTTGATGTGCTCCCAGACCTTGCTGACGACTTCGCCGCGCGCAAGCGGCTTGTCGCCGACGATGGCGGCGAGCTCGGGCGAGGGCTTGAGCGGCTGCTGAAGTGCGTTCGGCTTTGCGGCGGCCTTCGGCGCGGCGACCTTCTTCGCGGTCTCAGCTTTCGGCGCAGCAGCCTTGGTCGGTGTCTTAGCCATGGGTTCCCTCCGTTCGGCGCTGAAGCGCGGACATCCTGACGGGCCCGCCCCGCGGGCGCATAGCAGCAACAACTAGACGGTGACGCCGTCGTTCCAAGAGCGGAATGCATCCGTACCCGTGCCATCCACAGGTGCGACCCATTCGGAAGATCGTCTTAGCCCTCTCGGGGAGACTACGCAGTCACCGGTCGAAAGCTGTTCTCCGTCCTTTGCGACGAGGTCAAGCCGAAATGGGCGGTCTCCCCTTGGATCGGTTGGATTTCCCGCGGTTTTGGCAACCTCACGCTGCGTACCGCCGCCTCAGGTCGCGATCCCGCTGCCGACCGGCGATCGTGGTCCGCGGCCGCACCACGAAGTTGCGACAGGCCCCATGTCGTCCGCGCGAAGTCTTCCGCACGGAGGGCCCCGGGTCTATTCCCTCGCCATGTCCGTGACAGACGTCCCCACCTCCCTCGATACCGTCGCCCACGTCATTCAGGTCGCGCTGACACCGGTCTTCCTGCTCGGCGGCATCGCGACCCTGCTCAACGTGTTCGGTAGCCGGCTCGCCCGCGTCGCCGACCAGGCGCATGCCCTGTCGGACCGGATCGGGTCCGCCAGCCAGGCCGAGCGCGAGCGCATGCTGGTTCGGATCGCCTCGCTGCGCCTGCGCTCCCTCATCCTCGATGCGGCGGTCATCCTGGCGACGCTCGGGGGCGTCGCGGTCTGCGGCGCGGTCCTGACGCTGTTCGTGGGGGCGTTGCGCGATGCGACGGTCGCCGACGTGCTGTTCGCCTTGTTCGGTCTCGGCATCCTCTGCACGCTGTGCGCGCTCTCGCTCTTCGGCGTCGAGATGCTGCTGGCGAGCCGGAGCCTGCGGCGGCGTCTGGACCTGCGGCAGTCTCAGGCGGAGCGGACTACCGATATTCCGTAGACGCGCGTCTCGTGACTATCCCCGCGGGGAGACGCGGCGCGGTGAGAAAGCCTCCCGGCACAACGCGTTGCCCGGCCGTGGACAGGCGGTGAAACCGCGGAAGCGCGACGGTCCGAAGGATGAAGAAGCCTTGCGGTTCGATTGATGTCCATTAGATTGTGCGCAATCGCGGCGGGCGTGCTGCAGATTCTGCGAAGGTGAGTTCTTGTTGCTCCCGCAGTCGCCACTGGGAGTTCAACGTGCCGCGTTTCTACTTTGACGTGCATGACGGCGTCGACATCTGTGACGAGGTCGGTCGCGAACTGCCGGATCGTGCCGCTGTTCGCGAGGAAGCGCTCGGCGTCGCCATCAAGCTGCTGGCCGCGGAAGCCGCCGAGGCGAAGGAAATGACCCTCATCCTCACGGTCCGGGACCAATCCGGCGCGACGCCGCTCAAGATCCGTCTGGTGAGTCAGATCGAGGAGGGCTGACCGAGGCCACGGTTTCGCGCGCCAGCTCGATCAGGACCATGTCGAGAAGAACGCGAACGCGGAACGATCCTTCCGTTCCGAGCACTTCCCGTGCTTGCGCGCACAGTTCCGCGGCGTCCGGACCGGCAGCGTCGGCGTTCTCGGTCATGGATCGTCTCGATCGAGTGCTCTAGCGATGCCGTCGGTGCGGCGCGAGGACGAACATAGTCTCTGCGAGTCCCCCATCCATTTGCCCTAGCACTTCAGTCTGCAAGTCGACAGTTCTCGGTCCGGCCGGTGCAGCCAGCTCTCCGAATGTTCCCTGTTTCGGAACCCTTCGCGGTCCCTGCGCTTTGCCAGCCCTGTCGTCGCGATACGTCACCCGGGAACATCCGATGCCGACCGATCTGCCGAACGAGCGCATTCTGAAGCGGCCCGGCTCGCTGGAACTCGACCCGTCGTCCGGTGAGGGCGTCGCGGTCGACGAGACCGGGCGCCTGATCGCCTCGAGCAAGGTGGAGGGCACGCCGGTCTTCGACGGGGCCGGCGCGCGGCTCGGCTCGGTCTACAACTTCATGGTCGACAAGGTTTCGGGTCAGGTCGCCTATGCCGTCCTGTCCTTCGGCGGCTTCCTCGGGATCGGCGAGGCCTATCACCCGCTGCCGTGGAATGCGTTGACCTATTCGGTCGAACTCGGCGGCTACGTCGTCGACATCGACCGCGAGACCCTGAACGGAGCGCCGACGCACGGGCCGGGCGAGGACCCGTTCTCGGATCCGGCCTACGGCGAGCGTCTCAGGGGCCATTATGGGGGACGGAAGGCGCCGGCGGTGTGAGATCGCGGCGCATCACTCGGGTCCGAACGCGAACTCGCGTCCTGCCGGACACATCTCGGCCGGCGGATGGCGATCCTGGCCTCGTGGTCGCGATCTGAGAGGTGGCACCCAGGCGCTGGGTCCGCCTTCGACCGTTTGCAGCCTCTCAGAACGTCCGCTCGTGGAGAACCGCGAGTTGCAATCCATACGCCGATAAGCTGCCTACTACTTGGTAGGCAAAGTACGTTTCGCTGATTGCCGGAGGCTCACCAGAGAGCTGCACCAAGTTGCCGGGCGCGCGAGGCCGTCACTTCCCCAGCGGCACGCCCTTCGTGGTGAAACGCGGCGCGCCGGGGTGGCGCATGGGCCGCGGCCGGCCTCCAGGTTTGCCCGCACCCGTGCCCGTTCCCGGCGGCTGCGAGAGCGGAATGAGCTGGTCCGGCCTCGGCCCGATGAGATCCGCGCGGCCCATCGCCCGTAGCGCCTCGCGCAGCAGCGGCCAGTTTTCGGGGTCGTGGTAGCGCAGGAACGCTTTGTGCAGCCGGCGCTGCCGCATCCCCTTGATCGCGTCGACGGGCTCGCTGCCGCCGCGCCGCACGCCCTGCAACGGGTTGATCTCGGTGTGATACATCGTCGTGGCGGTCGCCATGGGCGAGGGCAGGAACGTCTGGACCTGATCGGCGCGATAGTCGTTCTTCTTGAGCCAGACGGCGAGGTTCATCATGTCCTCGTCGGTCGTGCCCGGATGCGCCGCGATGAAATACGGGATCAGGTAGTATTTCTTGCCGGCCTTCTTCGCCGCCGCCTCGAACATCTCCTTGAAGCGGTCGTAGGTGCCGATGCCCGGCTTCATCATCAGGTCGAGGGGGCCGCGCTCGGTGTGCTCGGGCGCGATCTTCAGGCGGCCGCCGACATGGTGGGTGACGAGCTCCTCGACATATTCGGGGCTTCGGACCGCGAGGTCGTAGCGGACGCCCGAGGCGACCATCACCTTCTTGACGCCCTCCACTTCGCGGACCTTGCGATAGAGCCGGATCAGGTCGTCGTGCGAGGTGTTCAGGTTCGGGCAGATGTCCGGAAAGACGCAGGACGGCAAGCGGCACGCCGCTTCGATCTTCGGGTCCTTGCAGGCCATCCGGTACATGTTGGCCGTCGGTCCGCCGACGTCGGAGATCACGCCCGTGAAACCCGGCGTCTTGTCGCGGATGTGCTCGATCTCGCGCAGGATCGAGCCTTCCGAGCGGTTCTGGATGACGCGGCCCTCGTGCTCGGTGATGGAGCAGAAGGTGCAGCCGCCGAAGCAGCCGCGCATGATCGTCACCGAGAACTTGATCATGTCCCAGGCGGGGATCTTCGCGTCGCCGTAGGAGGGATGGGGCGCGCGGGCATAGGGCAGGTCGTAGACCGCATCCATCTCCTCGCTGGTGAGCGGGATCGGCGGTGGGTTCAGCCACAGGTCGCGGTCGCCGTGGCGCTGGACGAGGGGGCGTGCGTTGCCGGGGTTGGCCTCCCGGTGCAGCACCCGCGAGGCGCGGGCATAGGCCTCCTTGTCGTCCTTGACCTCGTCGTAGGCGGGGAGCCGGATCACGGTCTCGCCCGGGCGGCGCATGGCGGCCTCGTCGGCCGAATCGAGATCGTCGGCGGGCAGCTCGGTGTAGTGCTCGGGCACGCGGCGGAACAGGGCGACGCCCCGGACGGAATCGAGGTCGCGCGGCGACGCGCCGGCCGCCAAGCGGTTCGCCACCTCGACCACGGCGCGCTCGGCATTACCGTAGAGGAGCAGGTCGGCCTTCGCGTCCGCCAGGATCGAGCGGCGCACCTTGTCGGACCAGTAATCGTAGTGCGCGATGCGGCGCAGCGACGCCTCGATGCCGCCGAGGATGATCGGCACGTCCTTGTAGGCCTCGCGGCAGCGCTGCGTGTAGACGATGGTGCAGCGGTCCGGGCGCGCGCCGCCTTCCCCGCCCGCCGTATAGGCGTCGTCGCTGCGCAGGCGACGGTCCGCCGTGTAGCGGTTCACCATCGAATCGAGGTTGCCGCCGGTGACGCCGAAGAACAGCGCCGGCCGGCCCAGGGCCTTGAACGGCTCCGCCGATTGCCAGTCGGGCTGCGCGATGATGCCGACCCGGAACCCCTGCGCTTCGAGCAGCCGGCCGATGATCGCCATGCCGAAGCTCGGGTGATCGACATAGGCGTCACCCGTCACCAGGACGATGTCGCAGGAATCCCACCCGAGCGCATTCATCTCGGCGCGGCTCATGGGCAGGAACGGCGCCGCTTCCCTGGGACGCGACAGCGTGCAGGCGAGGGGAGCCGGGGAGCGACTCGCGGAAACTTGGAGGTCCATGGGGCCGGTGCATAGACCGCCAAGGCGGTGAGCTCAACGAAGAGCCGGAAGGCCGGGAGCCGCGGCCTCGTCGATGCGGCTGACGATTGCTGTCACTCTGCGCCGGCCGCGGAACGCGGGCACAGGCTGGGAAGCGCGTATTCCCTCGCCGGCGAGCGTCCGTCCGGCAGCGGTGTCTGTTCAACGTCTGGTTATGAGGACGGAAGCTTGAACGGCGTGGTCGGGTCGTGTGCGGAAGGTCCGCTCCGAGCTGAAGGGCTCAGGTCCGGTCGCCACTCAACTCTGACGTTCGCGGCGGGCACCGAACGTAAGAGTCCGACCACGTGGCAGACCCTCGTCGGCAGGCCGTTGCGTCGTCCGCCGAGCGTCGCAGGGTCCTGTCGGTTTCGACTGAACCGCCGCGCGTCGCCTCTGCCGAAATCCGCGTCGTACGAAGATGCGCCGCGAAGCGGCTCACGGCGCTTCGCGGACGATCGTATTCAGACGCCGCACGGCGTGTTGCGCCGGGATCCGGATCGCGTTCCGCATCGGGTCGTGCGTTCGCCTTAAGGCGACGCGTCACGAGCCCGACGGGGCGCCTTGTTTCGATGCGAACGGTTTCCGGTCGGCCACCGCCTGCATCCGCAACAAATCAGAACTTGCCGCCGAGGCCGACACCGCCTCCCGGCGTCATGGCCGGACCCATGCTGCCACCGCTGCCGCGGCGACCGCCGGTGTCGGCGCCTTCGAGGTCTTCGCGGTTGATGCGGCGCGGGCCGGCATCGGCGCTGCGGGTATCGCCCTTCACCGTCTTGGGGAGGGCGAGCTGGCGGGTCGGTGCGGCCGGTATGGCGTTGCCGTCTTCGTCGACCGCAGCGGTGCGCTGCGGAGCCGTCTTGATCGAACCGCGCATGGAGGGCGGCGGACCGACTTCGCTTTCCGGCATCACGCCGCCGCCGCCGCCGAGCGCGCCGCCGATGGCGTTGCAGCCGCCGAGCGCGGCGGCGAGGAGCGCCACGGCGCAGAGTCTCGACGGAAGGGACATGGGCTGCGGATCCTCGAACAAGCCACTTGCGATCCGGCGGGCTAGACCGTGTTCCGGGCACCTCTAAGACCAGGATTGGGCGAAAAACAGACATTGCCCCGGCATGCGAGCTGCATCTCCGGCGCTGTCCGCAGCGATCCGTCCGCCGTCGTACGGTTTTGGGCGGGCGTTGCACCGTTGCGTCACAGTCGTCTGCGCCGGGGCGGCGGCTCGCCATCTTGTGGCTGTGCCGGGTCCACATCTTCGCCCAGGTCGGCGGCGATACCGGCCGTCCCGGACAGCCGGCACTTTGCCGGATGATTAACCGGTCGTTAACGAAGCCGGCCGAACCTGAATGGCGTATCGTCGTTCGTACGGGTGGGGCTTAGATCGAGGTAGACGGGTGCTGAGACTGATCCGGACGATCGCGTCGCTGACGATCGTTTTTGGCTCCCTGGCGACGGTGGCGCGCGCCGGGGACAACGGCTCCCCGGGCCAGCCCGAGACGCCGCCCAGCGCACCCGCGACCCCGCCGCCTGCACAGCCCCCCGTCGCGCAGCCCACGGGCTCCGCGCCGGCTGCGACGCCGGTGGCGCCCCCGGCCGGCACGGCGACCGCCCCGAGCAAGGGTACGCCCGCGCTGGTTCTCGACACCGACGACTACGAGGGCCTTCTCGGGAAGAGCGTACGCGCCCAGAACGGCGACGACCTCGGCCGGATCATCGACGTGATCGTCGACCGGGACGGCCGTCCGCGCGCCGCCATCATCGATTTCGGCGGCTTCCTCGGCGTCGGCTCGCGCAAGATCGCGGTAGACTGGCGCGTCCTGAAGTTCGCCACCGAGGGCAAGGTCGGGCGCATCACGCTGGCCTTGAACCGCAACCAGGTCCGGGTCTCGCCCGAATACAAGACCGGCGAGCCGATCGTCGTACTGGGCGCCTCGGGCTTGAGCGCGCCGGCGACCGAAGGCGATCCGCCCGCCGTCGCCGCTCAGGAGAAGCCGCCCACAACCGACAAGGCCGCCGAGAAGCCGGAGAAGGCGCCGGACAAGTGATGGCTCACCGCCCGCTGGAGAGACGCGCCATCGGAACGCGCGACATGCCCCGGCCGGATCAGCGCGGACGCGCCGGGCGCCCGGTGCTGCGCCGCGACGCTTCGGTGGGCGGCCCGAGCCCGGAGGCGCCGGCACCTTCGAAGGCCAGCGGCCGGGGGCTCGACGCTTTCACCTTCTTCATCGCCAACCTGCAGACCGGCTTCGGCCCGTTCCTCGCGGTCTACTTCACCCAGCAGAAATGGACGCAGTCCGATATCGGCCTCGCGCTGACCGTCGGCGGCCTCGTCAGCCTGTTGGGCCAAGTGCCGGGCGGCGCCTTCGTCGACGCCTCGCGCTCCAAGCGCTTCGCCGCCGCCTTCTCCGCGATCTTCGTCGGCGCCAGCGCGGTGATGCTGGCTGCCTTCCCGAGCTACCTCGTGGTGCTCCTCGCCATGGCGATCCACTCGGCCGCGAGCTGCGTGCTGACGCCCGCCATCGCCGCCATCGGCATCGGCATGGTCGGCCACGCGAAGGCCGGTACGCGGCTCGGACGCAACGCGAGCTTCTCGGCCATCGGCAATGCGCTCGGCGCCGCCTCGATGGGGGCGATCGGCTATTACCTCACCAACGACGCGGTCTTTTACTTCGCCGGCGCGCTGGTGGTGCCGGCCCTGTTCGCGCTGTCCTTCATCCCGGCGCGCACGGTCGCCGAGGTCTCGCAGCCCGAGGCCGGCGCGACCGATGCCGAGGGCTCCGGCTCGGTGAAGGCGCTGCTCACCAACCGGGCGCTGCTGTGCTTCGCCGCCTGCATGGTGCTGTTCTTCCTGGCCAACGCCGCGATGATGCCGCTGGTCGGCAGCGTGCTGACGCTGCGGGCCAGCGAGACCGCCACCGCGCTCGTCGCCGCCTGCATCATGGTCCCGCAGGCCGTGCTGGCGCTGACCGCGCCGCTGGCCGGCCGCCTCGCGCAGAGCTGGGGCCGCAAGCCGCTGCTGCTGATCGGCTTCGCGGCGCTGCCGATCCGCGGCCTGCTCTTCGCCTATGTCGACAGCCCGTACTGGCTCGTGGCGATCCAGGTCTTCGACGGCGTCTCGGCCTCGGTGCTCGGGGTGATGGTGCCGCTCATCGTCTCCGACGTCACCCGCAAGACCGGCCGCTTCAACCTCGCGCTCGGCGCCGTCGGCACGGCGATGGGGCTCGGAGCCGCGCTCTCGACTTCGCTCGGCGGCTACATGGCCGACAGCCTCGGGAGCCACACCGCCTTCCTCGGCCTCGCCATCGTCGGCGCGCTCGGCACCGTCCTCGTCGCGCTGGTGATGCCGGAGACGCGCCGGCCGGAGGCCTGACCGCTCAACGCGCGTTCAGGTTCCGGAGGCTATGAGCGCAAAAGCCGCGACGGGCCGAAACATAAGGCGACGCTTTGCGTTGCGTTTCGGGGGCCCCCTTGCGTCCAGGGCCGTTCTCCTCCAGCGCTGACGCAATCGATCGAATCGGGACTGACGATCGCGATGGAAGAACTCCACCACTACGCGAACAGGCCGTTCGCCTTCGTCGGACGCTATCTGCGGCGGCGCCTCCTGCCGCACCTCGTGATCCTGTTCTCGGTGCTCGGCGCCGTCAGCTTCTCGGTCTCGACCGACTGGGCGCTGAAGGGCGTGGTCGATTCGCTGAGCAAGGGCCCGGCCTCCGGCCATGTCTGGACCGCGCTGATCGTGCTGATCGCCTTCATCGCCGCCGACAACCTGCTCTGGCGCGTCGCGGCCCTCGTCGGGGCCTTCACCTTCGTCGGCGTCACCGGCGACATCCGCCGCGACCTGTTCCGCCACCTCACCGGGCACTCGCCCTCGTTCTTCGCCGACCGCCAGCCCGGCACGCTGGCCTCGCGCATCACCGCCACCTCGAACGCGATCTTCACCGTCGAGAACATGGCGACCTTCAACGTGATGCCGCCCTGCGTCGCGGCCACGCTGTCGATCCTCTACATCGGCACCGTGAACCTCACGATGGCGCTGGTGCTGGCCGGCATCTTCGGCGCCGTCGTCCTGCTGATGTTCAAGATGGCCTCGGCCGGCAAGCCGCTGCACCACGACTTCGCCTCGAAGGCCGCCTCGGTCGACGGCGAGATGGTCGACCTCGTCGGCAACATGAGCCTGGTCCGCGCCTTCTCGGCGTTCCGCCGCGAGCAGCACCGCTTCGAGGGCACCATCGGCACCGAGATGCGCTCGCGCCGCTCCTCGCTGCTCTATCTCGAGAAGCTGCGCATCACCCACGCCTTCCTCACCGTCGTCTCGATCCTCGGCCTGCTCTACTGGGTGATCAAGATGTGGGAGGCGGGGGCCGCCACCAACGGTCAGGTCGTGCTGGTCACGACGCTCGGTATCCGCATCCTCGCCGCCACCCGCGACCTCGCCGTGGCGCTGGTGGACGCGACCCAGCACACGGCCCGCCTGTCGGAGGCGCTGCACACCCTGCTGCAGCCGCACGACCTCGTCGACCACCCCGAGGCCGTGGCGCTGAAGGGCGAGACCGGCGCCGAGATGACCTTCGACCACGTCGCCTTCAAGTATCCCGACGGCCGCTCGGTCTTCTCGGATTTCAACCTGACGATCCAGCCGGGCCAGAGCGTCGGCCTCGTCGGCCGCTCAGGCGGCGGCAAGTCCACCCTGTTCTCGCTGATCCAGCGCTTCTACGAGGTCGGCACCGGCAAGATCCTGATCAACGGCCACGACATCACCCTGGTGACGCAGGAATCCTTGCGCGAGGCGATCACCGTCGTCCCCCAGGACGTCTCGATGTTCCACCGCACGCTTCGCGAGAACATCCGGTATGGACGGCCCGACGCCAGCGACGAGGACGTCTGGAAGGCCGCCGACGCCGCCCATTGCACCGACTTCATCCAGGCCCTGCCCGAGGGCTTCGACACCATCGTCGGCGACCGTGGCGTGAAGCTGTCGGGCGGCCAGCGCCAGCGCATCGCCATCGCCCGCGCCATCCTCAAGGATTCGCCGATCCTGCTCCTCGACGAGGCGACCTCGGCGCTGGACGCCGAATCCGAGGAGGCGATCCGCCACGCGCTCGCCAACCTGATGAAGGGCCGTACGGTGATCGCCATCGCCCACCGGCTCTCGACCCTGAAGGACTTCGACCGCATCGTCGTCCTCGACGACGGCCGCATCGCCCAGGACGGCTCGCCCGAGATGCTCACCCACAAGGAGGGCTTTTATCGCGAGCTGATGAAGAAGGAATCAATGTCGATGTCGCTCGCGGCGGCGTGATCGGCATCCTGCCCGGCCGCGGGATCGTGCCGAGACGTTGGCACCCAGCGCTTGCGGAATCCGCAACGAGCAGTACCTTTACCGGCATGTCGTTCGAGACCATGCACACCCTGCGCAAGGCGCCCGACGCATCGCCGCTCTTTCCGGAGTTGAGCGTGGTCGCGACCCTGCGTGACGCCGTGACCGACGACGGCGTGACCGTCCCGGCCGGCTCGCGCGGAACCGTGGTGGCGGTCTACGCGGCGGGGGCGGCGTATGAGGTGGAGTTCGCTCGCCCCATTATCGGCAACATGACCCTCCCCGTCGAAGCGCTCGCTGCCGCCTGAAGCGTGTCCGCGTCCGGCAGGCCGGTGCCGGCACCCTGCATTCCCGACGCGAAGATCGGTGGCTATCTTCTGGACGTGACCCACGCCGAAGGCGGCCCGAAAGCCGCGTTCTTCCTGTCGCGTGGGTTCAGTCGGGACGATCCGCGCCCATTCATCCAAGCGCTGCTGGACTATGGGCAGCCGCACACCTTCGTACGGTACGAGCGCAACAGCTACGTCACCAAGCTCATCCACGAAGGGCCGATGCCGATGCCCGACGGCAGCGCGCCGAGGATCCGATCAGTCTGGCGTTTGATCGAGGACGATCGACTGATGGTGCTGGTCACGGCCTACGCATTCTAGACCGATGCCGGGCCGCGGCGTTGTCGCTCGCGACAGCCCACCCTCAAGCCGGCAGCACGACCACCTTCGTCTTCACCGGCGTGCGGGCATAGAGGTGGATCATGTCCTGGCTCAGCAGGCCGACGCAGCCGCTGGTGATGCCGCTGCCGATCGTCTCGGGGTCGCTCGAGGCGTAGATCGTGTAGAGCGTGTAGGCGCCGTTCTGGTAGAGGTGCAGTGTGCGGGCGCCCAGCGGGTTGTCGAGCCCGCCCGGCATGCCTCGGGCGTATTTGGCGGCCTCGGGCTGGCGCTTGATCATCTCCTTCGGCGGCGTCCATGTCGCCCATTCGGACTTGCGGCCGACATAGGCGTCGCCGTGCCACAAGAACCCGTCCCGGCCGACATTGGCGCCGTAGCGCGTGGCCGCGCCGTCGCCCTCGATGCGGTAGACATGGAACTTGCCCGGATCGACCACGATCGTGCCGGGCGCTTCCTTGGTCTCGTACTGCACGACCCGCCGATAGAACTTCGGATCCATTCTGCTGATGTCGGCGGCCGGAATCGGAAATTTCTCGTCCGGCATCGGCCCGTAGACCTGCCGCGCCTCGGCGAGCAGCAGGGTATCGGTGCCCGAGCACCCGGCGAGCCCGAGCGCCCCGAGACCGGCGGCCGTGCCGCCGAGGAAGGCCCGGCGGTTTAGCAGCCAGCGCCGGCGTTCGGCCAGAGCGGCCGCCGCGGCCCCGCTGCTCGCGATGTCATCATCCCGCATCATGACCCTGGGATCCCCTTTACGGCGCTCGACGCGCGTGCGGACGGCCCTTGGCGTGTCCTGCCACGTTGAGATGGCCGATCTGCAGCACAGTTTGCACGCTCGGCTTTTCCCGTATGGGACCGACTGTGCGGCATCCGTGAGGCAGGGGAGGGGTCGTTTCTCCGTTTATCCAGATGTCGGTTACGCTGAGCGATATCAATCGCTATCGAAGCGTTCAGGCCATACCTTGCCAGACGCTGGGCCGTCATTGCGAGGCGAAGCCGAAGCAATCCAGGGCCAACGCTCTGAGGTCGGCGTGTTGGCCCTGGATTGCTTCGCTGCGCTCGCAATGACGATGAGCGATCCGAGGCGATGAAACAGAAACCGTATCGGAGGTGGCGATCCGCGCAGCGCTCGCGCGCCTGAGGAGGGGCCGCACGGTAATCGTCTTCGCGCACCGGCCTTCGACGATAAACAACGGCAAGGTTTGTCGTGCTCGAATGATGGTGGACGCAAACTTACTCAACAGCTGTCGAACTTACTCAATCGCTCTGGGACCATAATGCGATGCGAGGAAGCAAGCGTTCGACTGGGCAGCTCTGTACGATTGCAATCGGCCGATAGCGATTTTCTGGCTTCCATTCAGCAAAACTTCATCACCGGATGCCGTAGCAAGTGTGCTGCTGTCATCCGGTATCGCGTGCTCAATCGATAAGTAAATAGCCACATAGGCTCGCCGACAAAAAGATTCTTTCTTGTCGATGCCGCAGCTACCACACGTACTAAACATCATACAGCGAACCCGCCGATCACATGTTAAGTTTTTACTCCCCTGCTAACAACGGCAAGGTCGGGAAGCGTTTTTGCGGCAAGCTGAGAAACTCGAAGATTTATCTTGCTATCTATTTTTTGAAGAAACTTCGAAGATCTAAGTGTGCTTTTAAATGATCCATATGTATCGCGATCATATGCATCAACGGCAGCATCATAAAACATAGCCGTTGCTTTAGAAGTATATTTTTTTATGCCATTATGAAACTCAGTTGAAGACATGGATCTTAGATTCATGTGCGGCGAATCAATTTTTGAGAATTTTTTAATTAACTTGTGCGTGCAATAACAAATCCAATAGGTGCTTGCAACGCTCAACAAACCTGAGTTTTGATCGTTGCCAATGCCTTCGAGAAGCTGTTGCCGCTCAAAATCTGACATAGTATCGATTAGCCAACCGAGATATGCCTCGGGTGCCTGAATGCCTTTATGGAATATTTTCTGATATGGCTGGTCGAATAACTCACCCTTGTTGCCGACCGCTTGTACGAGAAACTCTTGGTGAGAAGCCGCAAGATATTGAGCCAACCTATCAAGTTCGATGATATTTTGGTCTTTCTTCTTTCTGGCTCCCGCAAGTTTTGGAGCATAATTTATTCCGACCGACTTAAATTGCTCACGTAAAGTCTGCTGTATGTTGTCCGCAGACCTAACGCTCCAAATTTTCACTGCATTCTGAGAATTATTGTAGCGGACAATGTCGGTTTTTATCGAAGATTTTGCCGCGATTATACGTGCTAAAACCTTTGCCTTTGGCGTTGCCTTGGCTTGGACCAGACTTGACGTCGTTTGGCAGCCGTTTACAATACTGAATCTTTTTAATCTCAACGTAGATCCATCGTGTTGTTTGTCTAATAAATCTACCGTATCCGCAACGATTGTAATACCGTTATTGAGTGCCCAGAAAGACCCGGGCTCTTCTTTGGCTGTTTTTATAATTTGCTCGTTGATCCCACCCTTGCGAGCCCCAAGAAACAGCCGAATATTACCAGCAAAAAGCTCGTCATTATGTTCTTTATGAAGTCGCTGTAGTTCTTGGGCGCTCACAGATCCAATCCAAGCACGCCCATACTCCCCATGATCTTCAATATAATCGCCAGAGAAGCTAAGAGTATCCTCAGCGATGCCCCTTTCCGAATTAACTAGAGCTCTATACTTTGCCTCAATATCTTCCTGCCCGAGATAAAAATAATCTACTTCAGTTGCTTTTGAGTCCGCTTGATGAGCCGTTACGGAGTCAATGATCTCTTGAGATTTTAAGCCAAGAGATATAAGCCCGACTATAACTGTGTGTTCTGGATACGCCTCTTTCATGTTTCGAAGAGATTCTGCTAAATCCGGTCTTCCCGCGGAGATTAAAGCCTGTGGATCTTTCACAAATGGGATGGATGCGACCACGGCGTCCCATTTATTTTTAGGAGTTTTTTTGCTGGTGTTGTCTGGGCAATGAGCTTGGAGAACCACGATCTCTTCTGACGTGTCGTCGTAAAATATGAGATCTATTCCCTGATCGTTTCCGCCATCTGCGGCCGCTGCTTCTAAGGCCTCATCTTCATCCACACTAAAAAAATTAATGGCGAACCACGAAGCGAAAGCCTTGCTCCTTGTAATTTGACCTCTTTTTGCAAGCTCATCAATTGATGCTAAAATATCACTGAGTTCTTTATTGGCCATTATTGCACCGTCAATCTTAGAAAATCGTTAGGTCTTCTGCCTCAACATAGACCGCTTTTACAATCTCATCTAGGGGGATCGGGTGTTGCCGATCGTTTTTTTACCAGCGTTGTGTTCACCAAGCTGCTGTATAAGATCGCTAACTGGCCATTTTCCATTTTTTATTTCAGTGACCTTCAAAAGGGACTTCATTTACACAACATCAATCGCCGAAACGTCCGAAAGAGTGAGGTTGAAGGGACGCGTCGAGGCTTACCGTAGCGTCGTAACATGCAAATGAGTCGGGCGTGATCGCCAGCTACGACCATATGCCGCGAGCTGCCGTGCGTTGCCATTTGAGGAGCATCTGCCGCGGGCGCTCGCTTCGAGGTACGTCCCTACATAGCCTGAATGACCGAGCTCAGCGCAAAGCCGTTGACTACTGCGGAGCGAGCAGACGGCTGATTTCGTTACATGAGTTTTCGAAAGCAGCCAGATCGCTCTTCACTCGTTTGCGCAATCCGGATGTATGGTTCGGAGGTAAGAGGGTATAGCGGTGGGGGCTCATCCCGCCTTCACCCTCTGCGCCCGCGACACCCGCGAGCGCGACCGCCCAGGGCGATCCAGCCGCTGCGCGAGCGCAAGAACCCGGACGGCGCGGGCGAAGGCGGCGGGGGTTGCGGACGGGTCCAGTTCGACCCGTTCGACCAGATGCTCGGCCGCGCGCAGCACCCGCTCCGCCAGGAAACCGCGCCGCGCCCGGCGCTCGCCCTCCGCACTGAGGGGCGAGGCGTCGGCGCCCGTCGGCCGGATCCAGCCGCCCTCCAGCACGTGGCGCGAGATGGTCGCGCGCGGCACGCCGGTGATTTTCGCGATGGCCCGGTAGGACAGGGCGCTCGTCTCGATCAGCCGCCGCACCTTGGCCAGCGCCGCCGGAGCGTGCGGGCGTCCCGCCACGGGCTCGGGCCTCGGCTCCTCCGGGAGCGCCGCCGACAATCTGAGTACGCTTCCCCACATATAGGAATAATGTCACAGACCGCGCCGGATGTCAAGATTTTCGCGTTCCCTCCCTGGCCCGATCGCGCACGGGACCCGCGTCGGGATCCGTCGGAGCGAACGGTGCGACAATGGGATCGGCCCTGCGGGACGGCCCGGGACAGTTGGGACAACCGTCCCGAATTCCGCTCTGTCGAACGATCCTGGGTGCTGGCCGGACCTGAGATCGCTTCCGGCCGATCACCTCGACCGGGATTTGATCGATCCGATCGAAGTCGGCACGGGCAAATTCGACGTGATCGGACGCGACTTGGCCGGACCCGGCTTGGCCGATTTCGACTTGGCCGATTTCGACGTGGCCGGACTCGATCTGGCCCCTGCGACGTGCGGCGCTCGATCGGGGACCGGCCCGGCTAAGGCGCGCGCGCGAACGTCAGATAGCTTGGCCGCCGGCCGGCCGCCTTGGCCTTGGCTTCGTAGCGGGTGCCGGGCCAGCCCGGGAACGGCGTCGTCCAGTCGTCCGCACCGTTGGCCGTCCAGCGTAAGCCGGGGCAGCGGGCGGTGCGGACCAGGGTCCAGCCGGCATAGTCGTCGATGTCGGTGGCGAAGCGGAACAGGCCGCCGGGCCTGAGCACCCGGGCGATCTCGGCCAGCGACGCGTCGGAGACGAAGCGGCGCTTGCGCTGGCGGCGCTTCGGCCAGGGGTCCGGGTAGAGCAGGTAGACCCGGGCGAGGCTGGCATCGGGCAGGGCGGCGAGGAGTTGCGTCGCGTCCTCGTCGCGGATGCGGACGTTGCTCAGGGCGCGTTCGTCGATCTCGCCGAGCAGCTTGACGACGCCGTTCACGAACGGCTCGCAGCCGATGATGCCGGTGCCGGGATGTTTTTCGGCGTTGTCGGCGAGGTGCTCGCCGCCGCCGAAGCCGATCTCGAGCCAGACCTCCTCGACGGGGCTTTGAAACAGCGCGGACGGGTCGAGGCGGCCGCCGTTCTCGGGCAGCACGATGCGGAGCGACGGGAGCAGCGCGGCGAGGCGATCTTCCTGGCCGGGGCGCAGGCGCTTGCCCTTGCGGCGGCCGAAGAAGGCGCGCTCTGGGGATTCGGGCTGAATGGACGTGGCCTCGTGCTGAACGCGCTAGACCCTCTCCCCTCTGCGGGAGAGGGTGGCCCTCGCGTCGGCGAGGGTCGGGAGAGGGAGCTCCGGTTCCGGAGAGGGTGCTCCCCTCTCCCGACCCGCTTCGCGGGCCACCCTCCCCCGCAGAGGAGGGAGGGGTCGTTACGTCAGCTCAGCGCCGACTTCAGCTTGTCGGCGAGGTCGGTCTTCTCCCAGGAGAAGCCGCCGTCGGCATCGGGCTTGCGGCCGAAATGCCCGTAGGCCGAGGTGCGCGCGTAGATCGGCTTGTTGAGCTGCAGCGCCGTGCGGATGCCGCGGGGCGAGAGGTCGAGGGCATCCATCAGGACGCCTTCGAGCCGGGCCTCGTCGACGTTGCCGGTGCCGTGCAGGTCGACATAGATCGAGAGCGGCTTCGACACGCCGATGGCGTAGGCGAGCTGGATCGTGGCGCGGGAGGCGAGGCCGGCGGCGACCACGTTCTTGGCGAGGTAGCGCGCGGCGTAGGCGGCCGAGCGGTCGACCTTGGTCGGGTCCTTGCCGGAGAAGGCGCCGCCGCCATGGGGCGCCGCGCCGCCGTAGGTGTCGACGATGATCTTGCGGCCGGTGAGGCCGGCATCGCCGTCGGGGCCGCCGATCACGAACTTGCCCGTCGGGTTGATGTGCCAGACGGTGCCCTCGGTGATCCAATCCTGCGGCAGGGCCGCGCGGATATAGGGCTCGACGATGGCGCGCACGTCGGCGGAGTCGAGGGATTCGTCGAGATGCTGGGTCGAGAGCACGATCTGCGTCGCCTCGACCGGGCGGCCGTTGACGTAGCGCACGGTGACCTGGCTCTTGGCGTCGGGGCCGAGCTTGGCGGCGTCACCCTGCTTCGCCTTGCGGGCGTCGGCGAGGTCCTTGAGGATCTTGTGGGCGTAGTAGATCGGCGCCGGCATCAGGTCCGGGGTCTCGTCGGCGGCGTAGCCGAACATGATGCCCTGGTCGCCCGCGCCCTCGTCCTTGTTGCCCGCCGCATCCACGCCCTGGGCGATGTCGGCCGACTGGGCGTGCAGGTAGATCTGGACGTCGTTGTTCTTCCAGTGGAAGCCGTCCTGCTCGTAGCCGATGTCCTTCACGGCCTCGCGGGAGAGCTCCTCCAGGTCCTTGAAGGTCACGGAATCGGGGCCGCGGACCTCGCCGGCGATCACGACGCGGTTCGTCGTGGTCAGCGTCTCGACGCCGAGGCGGGCTTCCGGCATCGCGGCGAGGTAGGCGTCGACCACGGTGTCCGAGATCCGGTCGCTCACCTTGTCGGGGTGACCCTCGGAGACGGACTCACTCGTGAACAGGAAATCTGAACGAGGCATTCGCGGCACCCCCGGCTGCGGGCGCGCCAGACGTATCGCGGCGCTTGACCCGTAAAGACGCGGTTCTTGCACCCACCTCCCAACCGGTCAACCCGATTGAACGAAATCGTCCGTTATATCGAACGATCCTGATCAGGCTTAGCCAGTATATCGCTTGAGGGTGCCGCATCTCGTTCGGGAGCAGAAGCCTCTGTTAGCTCCTTGTAATCACACGCCGTTCTTGAGAAGCCAGATCTCTCATCAGTCATTTCGCTCTATCGGTTCAACTCACGCTGGAGCGTATCGACGGCCGTGGCGAAGTCGCGACGCGCCGGCTCGTCGAAGGTCTTTGCAACATGTTTGGCTACGGCCACGGCGAGTCCCGCCCATGGCCCATCCGGCACGAGGGCCTGCTGCTCGTCGTCTGAGAACCCGCGGTCCGGCACGTCGTCGAGATGGGGGATGCCCTGAAAGAAATCACCGATCGGAATGCCTGTCATCCGGCTCAGGATTTCGAGGTGGACCGCGCTGATCCGGTTCACACCCTTCTCGTATTTCTGAAGCTGTGCGGCCGACATGCCGAAGCTCTGAGCCACCCTGCGCTGCGTCAACTGCGAACGCTTGCGCTCCTCGGCCATGCGCTGGCCCAGATGGATATCCCGCTCGTCGGTCTTCTGACCCGCCATGTCGCGTCCCGCGCAGCGTTGCCGTTTCGCCGGATCATTCCGGTGAAACTCGATACCGCGCAAGGTCTAAAATCACAACAAATGATAATTCCAAAGCTAATTATGAATTCAAAAAAGTGATGGCGTCCCCGGCAGGGCTCGAACCTGCGACCCCAGGTTTCATACCACTTCAGCTTTCGCCGCCATCCCAAAGGTTGTCCTTGGGGTGTTCGTGGCCTGGACTATCCCTTCACCATGAGCTTCGAGGCAAAGCCTTTAGGTGCCGCCCGTCTAGTCTCTACACCTTCCCGCCGTGAGGCGGGCTTGGCTCGGGATCGGCAGGCGCTCGACAAGCGCTGGAGCTTTCCCCGACTTTGAGCGGATCCGCCGCGTGGTTTCCCGTCGCGACGCCCAATTTTCCTAGGAAACCTGTGCTCTGTCCAGCTGAGCTACGGAGACAACCGGTGCTGCCATAGCATCGCGGCGGATAGCCGCCAACAGGGCCGGCTTCGTGAATGCTGTGGCCCCACGGCCTCATCCTCCGCAAAAGCAGCCTTTCGCGAGAATCGCCATCCGCTCCGGCCGAAGATCCGCCGCAGATGCCCTGCCTGCATCGGAGCGAATGTGGAGCCCCGCGCCACGCCGATATCGGTCCGATCGCCCGTGCCTCGAATGTCCGCCGCGCCGACCCGCTGCCTGCTCTGTGCCCTCCTCGTCCTCGCGGTGCCGGTGGGGGCTGCGCCACGCACCGGGGCCGAATCCTGCCGGGGCTCCGCCTTGCACGAAGACCGGCTCGACTCGCTTGCGCCGCGCGGTGAGCTCGTCCTCGCCTCCGGCACGCGTGCGGTCCTCGCCGACATCCACTGGCCCGAAGCCGAATCGCAAGCGATGGAGGCCGCGACCTTCCTCCTTGGCTTTCGCGGTCGTACGCTGACCGTGAGCGCACGTGGCGAGGACGACCGCTGGGGCCGCGCCCGGATCGAAGCGGTGGCTGAGCCGATTGCCGATGCGGACGACCCCGTGGATCTCGCCGCCGGCCTCGTCGCCGCAGGTCTGGCGCAGGCGGATGCCGGCGAGAGCGACCTCGTCTGCCGCACCGATCTCATCGCTCTGGAGGCCGAGCCCCGCGTGGCCAGGCGCGGAATCTGGCGTGAGGCGGTCCTCGATGCCCGTGACGGGCCGGCGCTCGTTGCGCTGGCCGGCCGCTTCGTCGTCGTGGAAGGGCGCATCGTCGGCGTCGGCGAACGCTCGGACCGCACCTATCTCGACTTCGTCCGAAACTCCGCCGACGGCTTGACCGTAACCGTGACGAAACGCACTTGGCGGATCATGCAGGCGCGTGGTTTGACTGCCCTGACGCTGAGGGGGCGCCTCGCGCGGGTTCGCGGTAGGGTTGAGGTCCGGCGCGGGCCGACCCTCGACATCGCCAGTGCGGACATGATCGAGGTGCCAGAAGGGGAGCGGGCGCTGACGCGCTGACAGGTGATGGCCGGGGCTCTGCGTCATAACGCACGGATACGATTCGCACGGCGCCTGATGGCGCTGGCGGGTCTTGCTGCCGTGCTCGGAGGATGCGCCGGCGATCAGACCGGCACCATCCTCGCGCCCGCCGCGATCTCCGTACCTACACAGGCGCCCCTCACCACCGGCCGGCGCGTCGCGGACGAGGCCGATCACGCCAAGCTCGTCGCTTCCTTCGGCGGCGAGTATCGCGCCCCCGCCACGCTCCGCCTGCTCACCGAGATCACCGACCGACTGGTGCGCGCCAGCGAGCGACCGGAAGAGCCTTACGCGGTCACCCTGCTCGACTCTGCCGTCGTCAACGCCTTCGCTCTGCCGAGCGGCCGCCTCTACGTGACCCGCGGCCTTGTCGCGCTGGCCTCGGATTCGTCCGAAGTCGCGGCGGTGCTTGCCCACGAGATCGCGCACGTGACGCTGCGCCACGCTACCGCCCGCACCGAGATGGCGCTTCGCTCGCAACTCGTCAGCCGCGTCGTCGCCGACGTGCTGAACGATCCGGCCACCGGCGCTCAGATGGAGAGCCAGTCCAAGGTCACGCTTGCCCGGTTCTCACGCGACCAGGAATTGGAGGCGGACGCCGCCGGCGTGAAGACGCTGGCCGGAGCCGGTTTCGACCCGTTCGGCGCCGCCCGCTTCCTCACCGCGCTGAACCGCACCCTTGCGCTGAAGACCGGCACTGGATCGGGAGCCGAGCCCGACATGCTTGCCACCCATCCGGGCACCGTCGAGCGTATCACCCTGGTGACGCGCGCCGCCCGCCGCATCGGCGCGCCCGGCCTCGGCGTCGACGAGCGCGCGCGCTTCCTCGCGGCGATCGACGGCATCGCCTATGGCGATAACCCCGGCGACGGCATGGTACGCGGCAGCCGCTTCCTACATCCGAGCCTCGGCATCGCCTTCGAGGTCCCGGATGGCATCGCCATCGAGAACACCCGTAACGCCGTTCTCGGGACGACGCGCGACGGCTCCAAGCGCCTGCTGTTCGATCAGGTGGAGAGCAGTGCCGGTCGCAGCCTGGAGGATGTTCTCAAGGCGACTTGGAACGACGGCATCGATGCCGGAACCATCGAGAACCGCATCGTCGGCGGACGCCCCGCCGTCTTCGCCGTCTCGAAGGGCAAGGATTGGACCTTCCGTCTCGTTGCGATCCGGGTCGGCGAGAATACCTACCGCATGATCATGGCCGCCAAGGGCTCGGCCGATCCGGATGCCGCCTTCCGGCGCTGGGTCGACAGCCTGTCGAGCCTCGACCCCGACGAGGCGCGCGCATTGAAGCCCCTGCACCTGCGTGTCGTCACGGCCTCTTCCGGCGAGACCGCCGAGCAGCTCGCTACCAGGATGGTTGCGCCTGACCGGGCCTTGGATCGCTTCCTCGTACTCAACGGCTTGGATCGCGGCGGCGCCGTCAAATCGGGGCAAGGGTACAAGCTCATCGGTGAATAGGCCGGCAACCGGCTCGCAGCATCAAGACTGCTCACCGCTTCGAGCGCCTTGCCGGTCCCAACTCATATTGTCATTATTGTGGGTAATCTTCCCACTTGAGACCACTGCTTTGCAGAGGGCAGATGGCGGGATGGGTGAACGGATAAAGCGCGGCTATAGACCTCACGTATGACCGAGCCGAGCGAAACACCGACCGCACCGGACGACGGCGAGATGGCGATGCCTTCATCCAATGGATCGGACGCACGCGCCGCAGCTCGCATCGCCAGCGCTGTGCTCGCCGATGTAGCGATTGGCGTCACGCTGTTCCATCCCAAGCCCGACCACGTCGCGGTGCTGGTCGCGGCCTTCGCCGGCAGCGTCCGCCACGTCTTCGCCTACGACAATGGCGGCGTTTCGGCCGAGATCAGGTCTGTGCTCGACCGGAGCGCCGGCGTCAGGGTGATCGGGCAGGGTGACAATGTCGGCGTTGGGGCCGCGCTCAACGGTCTGGCCGAGGCGGCTTCGGCCTCGGGTGCCCGCTACCTGATGCTGCTCGACCAGGATGGCGAGCCCTCGCTCGAGCTTGCTCTCGGCCTCAAGGCTGCGATGGCACGGCTGTCCCTGATGCTGGTGCCACCTGCAATGGTCGGCCCGATCCAGAGACCGGTGGCAGGCCGCAAGACACCGCTTTATCCGCCCCGCCGGAACGTGGCGGCCCTCAAGGGCCTCGATCCGGTGGAGTTCATGGCCACCTCGGGTTCGCTCCTCGACCTCGCCGCCTTCCACAGCGTCGGCCCATTCCGCGCCGACTACTTCATCGATGCGATCGATCTCGAATGGTGTTTCCGGGCCTGGTCGGTCGGATTGTCCTGCTGGGTCGACCGCGAGACGCCGATGGCGCAATGCGTCGGCAGCGGCGTGATCCGCGCCCGATGGCTGCCGGTCACGATCGCGCGACAGCCGCTGTTTCGGATGGAAACCTACATCCGAAACACGGTCTACGGCTGGCGCCTCGCGCATGTCCCGCGACGCTGGAAGCTGATCCAGATGGCCTACCTTCCCCTGCAAATCGCCTTGTACTGGGCGGAATCCGGATACAGGGCCGCCGTTCTCGGGCGCCTGCTGCACGCGGCCGTGAACGGCCTTCGCGGGCGTCTCGGCCGGCCGGCCGGCGCGGCATGATCGGATCCGAGCCTGGAATCGATGCCGCGCGCATCGACGTCGTCATCGTGAACTGGAACTCCGGAGATCAGCTGCGCGCCTGCGTGAAGAGCCTCGCTGCCAGCGCCGACGCCGCCTACCTACATGTCGTCGTCGTCGACAACGCTTCCACCGACGGCTCGGCCGACCGCCTCGATGGCGATGGGCTCGCTCTCACTGTTCGGCGGAACCCTGACAATCTCGGCTTCGGCAAAGCCTGCAATCAGGGTGTGGCGATGGGCCGAGCCGGGACGATCCTGTTCCTGAATCCCGATACCGAGGTGACCCGAGACGGCATCCCAGCCGCGCTCGCTGCTCTCGATGCGCGTGGCGATGCGGGGATCGTCGGTGCCCGGCTCGTCGACGCGGATGGCACGACGCATCGCACCTGCGCCCGCACGCCGACCGCGCGAGGCCTCGTCGAGAACGTCATGCTCCTCGACCGCCTGCTGCCGCGGCTCACGCATCAGCATTTCATGACGGAATGGGACCATGCCGACAGCCGTCCGGTCGATGCCGTGATGGGCGCTTTCCTGATGATTCCACGCCCGCTCTTCGAAAGTCTCGACGGCTTCGACGAGCGCTTCTTCGTCTATTTCGAGGATACCGATCTCTGCGCCCGCGTGCTCGCTGCCGGCCGCAGCGTGAACCATGTGGCCGACGCCGTCGTGCTGCATCGTGGCCAGGGCAGTAGCGCGCAGGTGCGAGACCGCAGGTTGTTCTACTTCCTACGCTCGCAAGCGCTGTTCACGGAAAAGCACCACGGGCGTGCCGCCGCATACGCCGTGCTGGCCGGTGCCTTCCTCGCGCAGATGCCGATCCGGATCCTGCATGCGCTGCTGGCCAAGCGCTCACTGGCCGAAGCGGGCGCCGTGCTGCGGGCCGCCCGCATGCTGGCGGCTGCGACGCCGCGCCTGCTGGGTGTCGCGTCTCGGCACTGAAGCCGCGACCGCGGAGCCTTGCCGTCGCCGGTTGCGGCGTCCATGGTGCGCGCGGCCCGTTGGACCGGGCTTGCGAGCATGCCGAACCCGCGCCACGGCCCGGCCGGTAGCCCGCCGAACGAGGTTGCGTCTTGGAAGACACGGGCGAGGAAGACCGCCGGGCAGCGCCCCACGCCACCGGCCTGCACGAGACGATCTTCGCGGCGGCGTCCATCGGCCTCGCGCTGATCGATGCGGACGGCAAGATCCTGTGCGACGCCAACCCTTGTCTTTGCCGGCTGCTCGGCTATGCGCCCGGCAGCCTCGCCGGTGCGCCGGTCTCCAGGCTCCTCACCGATCGCACACAAGTTCTGACACCGGGCATTCGCCGCTGGCGTCGCGCCGACGGCAACGGCATCGACCTGCGCCTGACGATCACCCAGACGCCGCAGGCGGGCGGAGCGGAGGCGGGCTTCGTCGCCGTCGTCGAGCCCGTGGATGCCGACGAACTCGTCCGCGCCGAGCAGAACCGCGATGCCCTCGTTGCCGCCGGCCTCGGCGAATGGCGCTGGGAGGCGGAGAGCGGACAGGTTTCGCTCTCGCGCCGCGCCGGTCAGATCCTCGGCTACCCCGCCGGCCGCTCGGCGCGTTGGTCCGCGATGCAGACGGGCTTCCTCGCCGAGGATTATGCCCGCATCCACCAGAGCGTCGCGACGGCTCTGGTCCAGCGCGAGCCCTGGGAGTTCGAAAGCCGCTTCACCCGCGGCAGCGACGGCATGGAAGTCGCCATCGGGGTGAGGGGGGAGCCCGTCTTCGGCAGCGACGGCACGCTCACCGGCATGGTCGGCATCGTCCGCAACGTCACCCGGCGCGTCGAGGCGCAGAAGGTTCTGCGCGAGCGCGAGCAGCGCCTGCGGGTCGCCACCTCGCTCGCGTCGCTCGGCATCTTCGAGTGGCATCTGCTCGACGACGCGGCGATCTGGGAGAACGAACGGATGTTCGAGATCTTCGGCCGTCCGCAGGCGGAGGGCGGTCTCGGCAAGGGGGAGTTCCTGAACCGCTTCCTGCACCCCGAGGATCGCCCCCATGTCCGCCGGGCCATCACTAAGGCCCTGCGCGAGGACGGCATCCTCAAGGTGTCGGGCCGCATCCGGCATTTCGAAACGGACGCTTGGCGCAGCATCGAGATGGCCGGCCGTTTTGAGCGCGACGCGCCGGGACGGCTACCGTCGCGCCTGATCGGCGTGGTCGCGGACGTCACTGATCGCCTTCAGGCTCAGGAACGCCAGACCCTGCTGATCCGCGAGCTCCACCACCGCGTGAAGAACACCCTCGCCACGGTGCAGGCGATCGTCGGCTCCACGGCACGCACCGCGACCAGCATCGACAGTTTCTACGAGGCCTTCGTCGGCCGCATCAAATCCCTGTCGCACACCCACTCGGTCCTCACCGAGGACACTTGGCAGACGGCGAAGCTGCATGGTTTGCTGGTGAACGAGCTCACGCCCTACATCGAGACCGAGGAGGACGGCAGCCTTGAGGACCGCGTGACCCTCGACGGCCCCGAGGTCGATCTGCCCTCGGACGTCGCCGTGCCGATCGGCATGGCGATTCACGAACTCACCACCAACGCCGCGAAATACGGCGCGCTGTCCACGCGCCAGGGGCGCATCTCGGTGAGCTGGTCGATCGTCCCGGGGGGCGAAGCCGGCATCCTGCATTTCGCTTGGCGCGAGAGCGAAGGCCCACGGGTCTCGGTGCCCTCCCGCCAGGGGTTCGGCTCGCGGCTGCTGCAGCGCGTGCTGACCACCCAGGTCCAGGCCACCGTTCACAGCGAGTATGCGCCCGAGGGCTTTCGCCTCGTCATGCAGGCCCCGCTGCCGGACCGGAACGCGGCCCTCAACCCCCTGGTATAATGCGAGTTTCGACGCTGGGCGCCGTGCTGCGGCTCAGGCCGCGCCGCGCGCGTTCGCCTCGCCGCCGGAATCGACGAACTCCTTCAATTCGTCGAGGGACTGGAAGGTGAACTGCCCGCGCGGCGTGTCCGCCTGGATCGTACCGTCGGCAAACATCACGTAGGTGTTTGCGCCGGAGGCATAGGTGCCGACGACCTGCAATCCTCCCGGCTTCCGATCGTCGTCCCTCGCGGCCGGCGGCTCGGCCGGGTTTGCGCCGTCTTCTGCGGCGGGAAGCACGGACTCGGGCACGGAGGGCGTCGGCGTCTCCTCGAGGGACGGACGAAGCGCGAGTTCCTCCTGAGCCGGGTCCGGCTCGGTCACGTCTTCGGGCGGCTCGTCGGCGGCGGCTCTCGGCCCATGGCCGGGACGGTCGTCGGGCGTCGCGAAAAGGTCTTCGTCCGCGATGATCGGCTCGTCGGGCGCTGGCGGGAGCAGATTCGGCAGCTGCGGCTCGACCTCCACGGTGCGCTCCGCGGCATGATCGACCGCCGGCCGGGAGTCGCCGGTGCCGAGAAGGTCGCGCATGCCGCCGAGGCTGATGCCGGCGAGACCTGCCGCACCGGCCGTTACCGCCACCCGCTCCGGGCCGATGGGCGCAGGCTCCACGAAGGCCGGCGCCCGGGCCGCCTGATCGGACGCCACCGAAACGGATTCCGTGCGCGGCGATACGGTTGCCGGCTCGTGAACCCGGCTCGTGCTGCGCTGCCCGAGGGCCTCGGCCAGCTTCTTCACCTGCAGCATCGCCGCGGCGATCCCGAGCAGCAGCGCGCCCGCCGAGGCCGCGGTCGTACCGCCGATGACCATGGCGAGGCCGCTCTCGAGACGGACATAGGGGAAGCCTTGCACCACCGCCGCGGCGCCGCCGACGATCATGACGAGACTGAGCGCGAACAGCGCGATGACCATGGGATACTCGGGTACGGCCGCGGCGACGACCGCAGCATGACTGGGACGACGATAAAGCCCTGACCTGCTTTTTCAAAATCGGACGGTGCGCTTGCGCACAGCCATCCATTCGGCCGAGAGAGCGAAACGCGACGCTTATGCCGCAGGGCGGCGTTGCCGGGACGGATGCGTGACTTACCTACCCATCCGTCGCCCCGAGAGGCCGCGCGCAAATCCGATGCGCGCCGACCGCTCTATGCCCCGGGGCCCAACCGACACGGAGTGATCTGAATGACCCTGACCCTTCCCGAGCTTCCCTACGCCTACGATGCGCTGGGCCCCTACATGTCGAAGGAAACCCTCGAGTTTCATCACGACAAGCACCACAAGACCTATGTCGACACCGCCAACAAACTGCTCGAAGGCAGCGAGCTCGAAGGCAAGAGCCTCGAGGAGATCGTCAAGGCCTCGCACGGCTCGAACCAGCCGCTGTTCAACAACGCCGCGCAGCACTTCAACCACCTCCATTTCTGGAACTGGCTGAAGCCGAACGGCGGCGGCCAGCCCCCGGCCGACCTCGCGAAGAAGATCGACGAGGACCTCGGCGGCTACGAGAAGTTCAAGGCCGACTTCATCCAGGCCGGCATCGGCCAGTTCGGCTCCGGCTGGGCTTGGCTCGCGGTCAAGGACGGCAAGCTCGTCATCCAGAAGACTCCGAACGGCGAGAACCCGTTGGTCCACGGCGCCAAGCCGATCCTCGGCGTCGATGTCTGGGAGCATTCCTACTACATCGACTACCGCAACCGCCGCCCCGACTACCTTAAGGCCTTCGTCGAGAACCTCGTGAACTGGGAATACGTCGAGAAGCTCTACGGCGAGGCGAAGTAAGCCGAATTAGGATCGCCCGTCCGGCGGATCGAATTCGAAGCCGCTCCTCATCCCGAGGGGCGGCTTTTTCTGTTTTCGGCGGTGGATCGCGCGGCTTGCACACAGCGTCCTGCCAAGCCTAGACCCTCTCCGATCGGCAGGGGCTTCCCACCAACCCACCTCAGAACGAGGTAGGTTGACGGGATGCAGAAGGCGAGACGCACGTGCGCACCGAACACTCCCTTCCGCCCTGCATCGTCCAAAAAAGATGATCCGCTCGATTCTCTCCGTCGGCGGCTGGACGTTGATCTCCCGGGTGACGGGGTTTGCCCGCGACGTGGTGATGGCGGCGGTCATGGGCGCCGGCCCGATCGCCGACGCCTTCGTCGTCGCCTTCCGCCTGCCGAACCACTTCCGCGCGATCTTCGGAGAAGGCGCCTTCAACACCGCCTTCGTGCCGGCCTATGCGCGACTGGAAGAGGCCGGCGAAGCGGGCGCCGCCAAGAGGTTCGCCGACCGCGTCTTCACGCTGATGCTGATCGTACAGGTGATCCTGCTGGGGCTGGCTTGGCCGTCGATGCCGTGGGTGGTGCGAGGGCTGGCGCCGGGCTTTTCCGAAGATCCCGAGCGGTTCTCGCTCGCGGTCTCGCTGACCCGGATCACCTTCCCCTACCTGCTGTTCATGACGCTGGTGACGCTGTTTTCCGGCGTGCTCAACGCGCATCGCCGCTTCGCCGCGGCCGCCGGCGCGCCGGTGCTCCTGAACCTCGCGATGCTGGCGGCTCTGGCGCTGGCTTTCCTGTTTCCGAATGCCGCCTATGCCGCCGCCTGGGGCGTCACGGTCTCCGGCGTATTGCAATTCGTCCTCGTCTGGTGGGCATCTCGACGCGGCGGTTTCGCGCCCGGGCCGACCCGGCCGACCCTGCGCGATCCGGACATGCGGCGCTTCTTCAAGGTGCTTGGGCCGGCCGTGATCGGTTCGGCCGGCTTCCAGATCGCATCGTTCGCTGACACCATCATCGCGAGCTTCCTGCCGGTCGGCGCCGTCTCGGCGCTCTACTATGCGGATCGGCTCTACCAGCTGCCCTTCGGCGTCATCGCCATCGCGGCCGGCACGGTGCTGCTGCCCGAGATGAGCCGCCGGCTCGCGGCGGGCGACGCGGCCGGCGCACATGCGGCGCAGAACCGGGCGGCCGGGTTCTCGCTGGCGCTGTCGGCGCCGTTCACGGTGGCTTTTTTGACGCTGCCGGGGCTGATCATGGCGGCGCTCTTCCAGCGCGGGGCCTTCTCGGCCGAGGACGCCGCCCGTTCGGCCTCGGTGCTCGCCGCCTACGGCATCGCGCTGCCGGCGGTGGTGCTGGTGCGGAGCGCCGTGGCCAGCTTCTACGCGCGCCAGGACACAGTGACGCCGCTGGTCGCCTCGCTCACCGGCATCGCCGTGAACGTGCTGCTGAAGCTCGTCCTGACAGGACCCTACGGTGTCACCGGCCTCGCCCTCGCCACTGCGGTCGGACAGTGGATCAATCTTGTCCTGCTCTATGGTCTGGCGCTGCGCCGGGGCTGGACGGCGCCGGGACGAACCCTCGGTGTGGCGGTGCTCGGTGTGACCCTAGCCTGCATCGTGCTGGCGTTCCTCGCGGTCTACGGTCTGCCCTTTGCCGACACCGTGGTGCCGGCGCTCCCGCATCTCCGCGAAATCGCGGTGCTCGCCGTCCTCGGCACGGCGGGCGCCATCGCTTACGGCGGAACGCTGGTCGCGGTGCTCGCGGCCTTCGGCGTCAGGCTGCGGCGCGCCTGATCACGCCTCGCCGGCGAGCGACCATTCCAGCACGCGCGCGAGGTGGTCGTACTCGCTGTAGACGCGCGTATATTGCGCGTAGGGCCGCGAGAGATACGCCGCCTCGCCGGTGAAGTACCGGGAGAGCAGGCCGCGCAGACGCGCCACGTGTTCCGGCACGATCGCCTCGATGGTCCGCGCCTCGCCCTGCGGCGGCTTGACCGGGATCGGCCGGAACGGCTCGCGCCCGCCCGTGGCGTGGACGTAGAGCAGGTCCGGCACCGACTTGGCCTTCAGCCCGTCGAAGGCGCCGTTCATGAGCATCGCTGCCTCGAGGGTCAACTGCGGCGAGAAGCCGGCGAAGACGGTCTTGTTGCTCGGCGGCGTGCCGGTCTTATAGTCGACGATGCAGAAACCGCCGTCGGCACGCGCTTCGATCCGGTCGGCACGCCCGGTGAGGGTGAAGGTCTCCGCACCGAGCGGTATCGCCCATCGGCCGTAGAGTTCCGGCCTGATTGCGGTGACGTCGGGCCGGCGCTTGATCTCCCAGTCGAGGAAGCTCGCGGCCATCCGCTGGAAGCGCGGAAACCACTCGGCATAGAGCTCTGGATAATCGGCCCTGATCGCGACGAACGCGTCCTGCGCGAAGGCATCGAGACGGGCCGTCGCCTCCGAGCGATCGGGGATGGCCCCCGGATAGGCCTGTGCGAACTCTGCCATCACCGCGTGCACCAGCGTGCCGCGTTCGCTCGGTCCGGGCTTCACCGCGATCGGCTCCAGGGCCTCGAGGCCGAGGACGTGCTTGGCGAAGATCGAGTAGGGATCGCGGACCAGGGTCTCGATCTCGGTGACGCTCAACTGGCGTGGGAACAGCGCCGGGTCCGGCTTGGGTGCCGGCCGGGTCAGGCGCGGCACGCGGATGCCGCGGCCACTGTCGAGTACGGTGGCGTAACTGCGCAGGCGCTGCCCGGCCTCTACCGCACCCTGCCAGGCCGCTTCGCCCGCAAATGCCCCGAGCCGTTGCAGGAAGCGCGAGGGCACCGTCGGCGTGCCCTCGCGCTTGGCGGCGCGCGTGATCACGGCGTCGTGGCAGCCCAGCGCCTGAACGAAGTCGTGCGCACTCTGCCCAATGCGCCGCTCCGGCGGATTGAGGCCGACGCGGATGCGCATCGGCCGGTTGAGGAAGGCGTCGGTCTTGGTCCGCATCGGCCAGACGCCTTCGTCGAGGCCGCCGAGCACGATGCGGTCGACGCCGAGCAGACGCGCCTCCAGCAGGCCAAAGATGCGTAGGCGCGGATGTGCGGCGCGGGGCGTCGCGACGATGGTGCGCTCGCGGGCGAGCGCCGTGAAGAAGGCCGGGTAGTCCCGAACTTGACCGGGCAGCTCTTCGCTGTCTGCAGAACCCAGGTCGTCGAACAGGCCGTCGAGCGTGTCGAGCGAGGAGTCCTCCGGCGCACCGGCTGCGTCGTCGGCCCGGCACCGCATCAGGTCGTCGCAGGTCTTTCTGTGACGCTCTGCAATGGCGACGAGGTTGGTCGGGTCGTTCGCGATGTCGGCGAAGCTGGCGAAGGCCGTCTCCAGCCGCGAGATCACGGTTTCGGCGAGGCCCCAGTCGATCGTGCGGAGCCGGCGCCGCGCACGTGGCACGCGGCCCTCGCCTGCGCGGGCGAAGCGCACGGCTTCGCAGAGGCCCGCGAATCCCGCACGCGGTGCGGGGCCGCGCAATGCGCCGATTTCCAGTGCTGCGGCTCCTCGCACGACGTCGCTGCGCGTCAGTCCCAGCCGCACGAACGGATGTGACAGCAGCGCGATCACGCGGGCTGGCGCGACGTCCACCGCGAGTTCCGCTACGAGGCGGGCGAAACGGCCAGCGGGGGCGCGGGCGAGGCTCGCTCCGGCCGAGTCCTCCGCCGCGACGCCCCAGCGCGCCAGCTCCGCCGAGACGCGCATCGCGAGAAGCCGGTCCGGCGTGATGAGGGCCGCGGTGGCGCCCGGCGTCTCCAGTGTCTCACGGAGCGCCAGGGCGATCACCAGGGCCTCCTCGCGCTCGTCGCGGCATTCGGCGACGGCTATGCCGTCGAGCCCGCGGCGTGCCATCGCGATGCGCGCGTCAGCTGGGATCTCCGACCAGGCATCGGTAGTCTCGGCCGGTCGCAGCGCCTGCGACAGCATGCGCTGCCGTGCCGTCGCCTCGGGCGTCGGCGAGCCCAGCGCAGCCACCTCCGCGCGGTCGCAGTTCAGGTTGAGCGGTCCGAGCAGCCGATGCAGGATCGCCTGCGGGTGGCCGTGAGCGATCTCGGCCTCGGTCTCGATCGCGTCCCAGCCCTCCGCGTCGAGGTCTTGGTCGAGGCCCGGCAGCACCACGGCGCCGCGCGGCAGCCCGGCGACGGCGGCGATGAGTTTTGCTGTGGCCGGCACCGAGCCGGTCGAGCCGGCGACGATCACCGGGTCCGACGGTTTTTCGCGGGACAGCCGGTCCGCTTCGGCGAGCACCAGCAGGCGCGAGCGGACGACCGGATCGCTCAGGCCCCGTTCCGCGAGAATGGTCGGCCAGCTGTCGGCGGCGATCTTCAGGAAGTCGAGGGTCAGCCCGAAATAGCGCGAGTATTCGACCTCGACCGCTGCGCCGATCTCGTCCCAGGGCAGACCCTCGACGGTGAGCGCATCCATCAGCCGTTCGAGATCGGCCGCGAGGCAGACGGCATCGGCCGGCGAGGAGGGGACGCGGAACGGCACGTCGTCGCCGATCCGCAGCAGGGCACGGTCGACCGCCTTGCCCCATTGCTGCACGAGCCGCGCCAGGATCAGCCGCCTTTCCAGCGGAGGCATCGGCGGGTTCAGCGCCAGCGCCGCCGTCTCCAGCAACGGGCTCGCGGCAAGGTCGAGCTCCGCCTCGTCGGCCTCGCCGAGCGGGATCATCCGCGGCAGCAAGGTCGCCCCGCCGAGCCGCTCGGATAGGATCGCAGACAGCGCCGGCACCGCCCGCTGCGTCGGCAGGTAGATCGTGACCGATGCGAGCGCGAACGGATCTCCGCCGATGGCGCCGACCAGCCGGCCGGAGATCAGTTCATCGGCCAGCGTCGGCAGGAACGGCGCGCCGGGGGGGATGGTGAAGATGGAGGAGGCGGCCATGATCCGCGCCTTCTACCATCGATCCGCCGGCTCGTGCCTCACGACGCGCTCGCGCTCTCCTTCACCCGCGTCTCGGCGGCGGCGATGGCCTCCGGCGTGCCGACATGGAGCCATTGGCCGTCGAGGCGCAGGCCGTAGCAGCGTTCGCGCTCGATCGCGCGGGCGAACAGCATGGTGAGGGAGAAGGAGCCGTCCGGTGTATCCGCGAAGAGCTCGGGCCTCAGGATGGCGACGCCCGCGTAGATGAAGGGCGCGACCTCGCGCTCGCCGCGCCAAGCGAGGCGGCTGTCGGAATCCATGAAGAAATCACCGGCGCCGTCGTAGCCGAGGCTCGTCGCGGTGGGGGCTACGAGGAGCAGGATGTCCATCGCCTCCGGGTCCCAGCCGGCGATGAGGCGCGACAGGTTGGGCTTGGGGCCTTCGAGCCAGAACGAGTCGGAGTTGAACACCACGAAGGGCTCCGTGCCGAACAGCGCCAGCGCCTTCTTCACGCCGCCGCCGGTCTCCAGCAGGGCCTCCCGCTCGTCCGAGATGGTGATCGCGGGTCGGCCGCTCCGGTGGAGCAGGTGGCCTTCCATCTGGTCGGCGAGCCAGTGGATGTTGACGACGGCCTCGGTGATGCCGCCCTCTGCGGCTCGGTCGAGGGCGTGGTCGATCAGCGCCTTGCCGGCCACCTCGACGAGGGGTTTCGGCACCGTCGCGGTAATCGGCCGCATGCGCTTTCCGAGGCCCGCGGCGAGGACGAAGGCGCGCGTGATCGCGGTCTGGTCGGGGGCGTCGCTCATACCGGCCGGCTTTCTCGTGGGCACCGGCACCCGCCGTGCCGCGGCATCGTGTTCACGGCGGCTCTTCCGTCAAGCGGGGACGGACGTGTCGGGTCAGTCCGGCAGCACCATGCTGCCGTCGGGCAACAGCGAAAAGCTCGGGTTCCAGGCGACTTCCCAGAGCGTGCCGTCGGGATCGGCGAAGTAGCCGGAATAGCCGCCCCAGAACACGTCGTGCGCCGGCTTCACGAGCGTCGCTCCGGCTTCAACGGCCTGGGCGAGAACGGCGTCGGTCTCCTCCCGGCTGGCGGTGTTGTAGGCCAGCGAGAAGCCGCGAAAGCCCGAGCCTTCGGCCGGCACGCCGGCATCTGCCGCGAGACTTTCGCGGGGAAACAACGAGAGGACCATGCCGCCGACCTGGAAGAAGGCCACGCCGTCGCTGCCCTGCAACGAGCGGGTCCAGCCCAGCGCCTCGTAGAAGCGGATCGCTCGGGGCAGGTCGGTGGTGCCGAGGGTGACGAGGGTCAGGCGCGGCTGCACGGCTCGCTCAGCCGTTGGACGGCTTGGCGACGAGGCTCGGCAGGTGCCGCTCGTGCCAGGCGCGCAGCCGGTCGAGCCCGGGATGGGCCAGGTTTCGGGCGAGATAGCCCTCGATCCGCGGCAGGTGGGCGAGGTAACCCGGCTTGCCGTCGCGCTTGTCCAGGCGCGCGAAGATGCCGAGGATCTTCGTCGCCCTCTGGGCGGCCAGCACCGCATAGGCGCGGGCGAAGGCCTGCATGTCGAAGTTCTGGTCGCGAGCCCGGCGTTCGCGGATGTAGAGGCCGAGCAGCCGCAGCTCGAAATCGGCGCTCGCGTCGACGCGGGCGTCTTGCAGCAACGAGGCGAGGTCGTAGGCCGGGTGGCCGAGCACCGCGTCCTGGAAGTCGATCACGCCGACCCGCTCCAGGCCGTCGCGCTCGGGCAGCCAGATCAGGTTCGGCGAGTGATAGTCGCGCAGGGTCCAGGTGGTGGGCTCGGCGAGGAGGTCCTCGAGGGCTTCGGTCCAGAGGGCGAGAAACTCGGCGCGGGCAGCGCCGTCGAGATGCGTGCCCTTGTGAACGGTGTACCACTCGGGCAGCAACTCGGCCTCGAACAGCAGGGCTTCGAGGTCGTAGGGCGGCAGCGTGTGGTCGACGCCGTCAGCCACCGGCAGCACCCCTGGAAGCTCCGTGGCGTGGAGCCGGGCGAGCAGCCGCACGGCCTCCGTGTAGCGCTCGGGACGGGGCGCGCCGTTCTCGGTCACCGGCTCGCGGCCGAGATCCTCGATGATGAGCAGGCCCTGCGCCCGGTCTTCGGCATAGATCTTCGGGGCTGAGAAGCCGATCGCGCGGAGCCCGCGATCCATGGCGACGAAGGCGTCGACGGTCTCGGCGAGCTTGACGATGGCGCTGTAGGGCTTGCCGTCGCGCACCGGCGGACCGTCTGCCCGGGCCGGTGAGATCATCAGCACGGCGCTCGTCCCGTCGGGCTTCACCAAGCGCTCGTAGGCGCGCGCCGAGGCGTCGCCCTGCATGAAATGGCGCTCGGCCTCGTCCCAACCGCTGCGGCCGAGCAGGGCGCGAACGGCACGGGCCCGGTCGAGGCGGGCGCGCATGCCGTTGAGGCCGTCGATGCGCACGAAGCGCGAGCCCTCGCCGAATTCGGGGCGCAACGACAGCTCGACCGTCAGGATCGGCGTGGCGCGCGGCTCCATGCGCTCCGGCCACTCGACGAGGGTGATCGCGGTCTCGGTCAACTCGTCGAAGCCGAGTTCGATCAGCTCGTCCGGCCCGCGCAGCCGGTAGAGGTCGGCATGGACGATGGCCGGGCCGGGCTGACCGCCGCGCGCCTGGCCGTCATAGGGCTGCATCAGCGTGAAGGTCGGGCTCGGCACCTCGAGATCGGGATCGCCGGTCAGTTCGCGGACCATCGCCCGGGCGAGCACGGTCTTGCCGCCGCCGAGACCGCCCGAGAGCGCGACGAGGTCGCCGGGCACCAGCATGCCGGCGAGGAAGGCCCCGAGATCCTCGGTGGCGCCTTCCTCCGGCAGCACGATCTCCCAGGGCTTTTCCGCGGCGGCGCTCGCGGCGTCGGCCGCGGCCGCGTCGATAGTCTCTGCCGCGGGGATGGTCTCCCGATCCTCGTTCACCACTGACTCCTCCGCCCCGAACCCCCGCGTGGATCGGCCATGCGCGAAGGTCAACATGTGAGGCCCAACCTTAGATTAAAGCCGCCTGATTCCGTAGGCCTTTGACGGGGTTCGCACAGGCTCGTCCCCGGTCTGCATGCTTCACTCGGCCGCCTCGCGGTTGCCGTCCGGCGTTTCCAGCGGAAAGCTGCAGGTGACGACGGTACCGGCGCCGGGCGTCGATTCGATCGCGACCCGGCCGCCATGCAGCTCGACGAAGGAGCGCACGATCGAGAGGCCGAGGCCGACGCCGCGATGCTTGGTGCCGAGCGTGTGGCTCTCGAACCGGTCGAACACCCGGGCGATGACCTCCTGGGGGATGCCGCGGCCCTGGTCGACCACCTTCAGCACCAGGTCGTCGGTGGTGCGCCGCGCCTCGACCCGCACGCGCTGGCCGGCCGTCGAGAAGCCCACGGCATTCGAGAGCAGGTTGAACAGGATCTGCCGGACGCGCTTGGCGTCGGCGGGGAAGCTGCCGACATCGCCCGGTACGTCGAGGTCGAGGGCGATGCTCAATTCCTTGAGCCGATCGTCGACGCCGCGCGCCGCCGCCTCGATGGTCGAGCGCACGTCCACGGTCTCGCGCTGGAGCGCCAGCGAATGCGCGTCGATCGAGGCGAGGTCGAGGATGTCGTTGATGATGGCGAGCAGCGCCGAGGACGAGCCACGGATGTGGTCGGCGTACTCGCGCTGGCGTGCGTTGAGAGCGCCGACGGTCTCGTCGCCCAACAGCTCGGTGAAGCCGATGATGTTGGTGAGCGGCGAACGCAATTCGTAGGAGACGTGGTGGACGAAGGTGTCGCGCAGCTGCGCGGCCCGCTCCAGGGCGTCGTTCTTCTCGGTCAGTGCGCGCTCGACGTTCACGCTCGCGGTGACATCGATGAAGGTCAGCAGGGTCGCGCCGGCGTTCAGAGGCCGGGCCGTACAGTCGAGCACGCTGCCGTCCAGCACTTCCAGGCGGCAGGAGAGGTCGGAGCGGGTCTCGCTCAGGCCGGTGACCATGCCGCGGATGTCCATCCACGGTTCCGGATCGGGGGACAGGGTGCGGCAGGACGCGATGACCGCGTCGATGCGCGGATGGTCCATCACCGCCGCCTCGGCGATCCGCCACACGGCGCGGAAAGCCTGGTTGGCGAGCCGCAGGCGCCCGTCGGCACCGAACAGGGCGACCGGCTCCTTCAGGGTGTCGAGGGTCTCGGCCTGCTCCTTCATGGCCGCCGAGTAGCGGGATTCGAGCTTCAGGTTTTCGGAGAGGTCCTGGAACAGGTAGGTCAGGCCGCCTTGCGGATTGGGGTCGGCGACGACGCTGAGCGTGCGGCCGTCGGGCAGGTACCACGGCACGTCGGTGGCCTCGACGGCGCGATAGCCGGCGAGCACCTCGGCCTTCCAGCTGCGGAAGTCGGCCTGCTCGGGCAGCTTGCGCATGACGCGCAGCCGATCGAGGATCTCGCCGTCGAGCGGCCGGCTGTCGAGGAAGGCCGGGTCGAGGTCCCAGAGCTTTTGGTAGGCGGCGTTGTGGAAGATCAGGCGCTGGCCTTGATCGAACATCGCCACCGCCGTCGGCAGCTGGTCGAGGGTGCGGACATGGGCGGCCATCTGGCGCTGGTGGTCGGCCTTCACGCTCTCGAGGTCGGTGACGTCGACGGCGATGCCGACGCGGCCGCCCTCGGCCGTGCTCTCGCTGACGTCGAGGATGCGGCGCGCGCCCGCGACGACGCCGGACAGGCGCAGGGCCTGCGGCGAGCCGTTGAGACCGGTCTCCTCGCGCGCCACGCGACCCCTGGCGCTCCGGTCGAGCAGCTCTGTGCCGGCCTGGAGGACCGCTTCGCGGCTGCCGCCCTCGACGGCCGAGACATAGGCGGTATTGACGAAGGCCAGAGCGCCGGTGCGGTCGCGCTGCCAGACCGGCTGTGGGATCGCGTCGAGCAGGCCGTGCAGGGCGAGGATCTCGTCGGCCGCGGCCTCGATGCCGGCGCGGGCCTCGATCAGCGCGCGGTGCTCGCCGGTGGTCTCGCGCAGACGCAGCATCACGCGCCCGCTCACCGCCTGACCCTGTGCCTCGACGAAGCGTCCCGAGAGCGTCCGCAGCGTGCGGCGGAAGCCGGTGCCGCGGCGGCGCAGGGCCTCGATCTCGTCCTCCAGGGCCGTGGCGTCCTGCGGGGCGAGCCAAGCGCCGAAGGCCAGGATCCGGCGGACTCCGCCGTGAACGCCGGCGACGGTCCCGAGAGGGGTGCCGTCGAGGGCGAAGCCCGCGTCGCCTTCGATGGCCGGTTCGCCGCGCCCGGCCCAAGAGACGATGACCTGACTGTCGGCGTGGAGCAGCAACTCGGCCCGATCGTCGGCGCCCTGCAGGGCCGCGAGGGCCGCCTGAAGGCCCCGCTCCCGGCGGGTCCAGCCGGCGCGCTCGCGCAGGTACAGCAGCGACAAGATCGTCGCGAAGACGATGAGCCCGATGACGACGGCGAGCACGGCGGCGCTATGAGCGGGCATGGCGTACATCGACGGCCGCCCGGCCGGTGATCCGATCTCCTGCGCGCTCACCGCAGCGGGTGCGAAGGCGAAGATCACGCAGAGCGCGCCGGTGTGCGTCAGGCCACGCACCGCCCTTTCGACCCCCATGTCCCTACCGCCTTCAAGAGTCGCCGACGCACCGCCGACGAGGTGCCGCCGGGGCGCTCGAAGCGAGCGGTCCCGTCCGGCAAAATCTGCCGGTCCCGCCCCCGGCAGAAGCCGGATTCGGAGCAACCTCACCTGAGGAATCAGTTCACCATATCGCGGCGCGGAATCGCGCCGGAAGGGGGAAATTGGGCCCCGCCGCACGCCGTCCTGATGATGCGCAGAAAAGCCACAGTTCGAAAAACCGGTCTTGACTCCAGCTCAGGCCGGTGGATCGTTTTTGGACTGAGAACGAAACAGGAAAAGCCCGGCGCTAGGCCGGGCTTTCCAATCGTTCCGAAGTCTCCGGCGTCGTGGCGCCGGTTGCGAAGTATCAGTAACGATAGTGATCGGGCTTGAACGGTCCGTTCTCGCCGACGCCGATATAGGCTGCCTGATCGGGCCGGAGTTTCGACAACTTCACACCGATCTTCTCAAGGTGAAGCATCGCGACCTTCTCGTCGAGGGCCTTCGGCAACGTGTAGACTTGGCGCTCGTACTTGCCGGGGTTCGTCCAGAGTTCGATCTGGGCAAGCGTCTGGTTGGTGAAGGATGCAGACATCACGAAGGACGGGTGGCCGGTCGCATTGCCGAGGTTCACCAGGCGGCCTTCCGACAACAGGATGATACGGTGGCCGTCGGCGAAGGTGATCTCGTCGACCTGCGGCTTGATGTTCGACCAGCGGAGGTTCTTCAGGCCGGCGACCTGGATCTCGTTGTCGAAGTGGCCGATGTTGCAGACGATCGCGCGGTCCTTCATGGCCCGCATGTGCTCGATCGTGATGATGTCCTTGTTGCCGGTGGCGGTGACGAAGATGTCGGCGCGGGGCGCCGCGTCTTCCATCGTCACGACCTCGTAGCCTTCCATGGCCGCCTGGAGTGCGCAGATCGGATCGACCTCCGAGACCAGAACGCGGCAGCCGGCGTGGCGCAGCGACGAGGCCGAGCCCTTGCCGACGTCGCCGAAGCCCGCGACCATGGCGACCTTGCCGGCCATCATAACGTCGGTGCCGCGGCGGATGCCGTCGACCAGGGACTCGCGGCAGCCGTAGAGGTTGTCGAACTTCGACTTGGTGACGGCGTCGTTCACGTTGATCGCCGGGAAGAGCAGCTTGCCCTCCTTGGCGAGGTTGTACAGGCGGTGGACGCCGGTGGTGGTCTCTTCCGAGACACCCTTGATGGAGTCGGCGAGACCGGCGAACCAGCCCTTCGGCTTCTCCTGCAGCTTCTTCTTGAGGAGGGCGAAGAAGATCTCTTCCTCTTCCGACTCCGGCTTGTCGAGGAACGCCGTGTCGCCGTTCTCGGCGCGCAGGCCGAGGTGGACGAACATGGTGGCATCGCCGCCGTCGTCGAGGATCATGTTCGGCATCGAGCCGTCATGCCAATCGAACAGGCGGGCCGTGTAGTTCCAGTAATCCTCCAGCGTCTCGCCCTTGATGGCGAAGACGGGGATGCCGGCGGCGGCGATCGCGGCGGCGGCGTGGTCCTGCGTCGAGTAGATGTTGCACGAGACCCAGCGGATGTCGGCGCCGAGAGCCTTGAGCGTCTCGATCAGCACCGCGGTCTGGATCGTCATGTGCAGCGAACCGGCGATTTTGGCGCCCTTGAGCGGCTGCGACGGGCCGTACTCTTCGCGGGTGGCCATCAGGCCGGGCATCTCGGTCTCGGCGATCGAGATCTCCTTGCGGCCGTACTCGGCGAGCGCGATGTCCTTGACGATGTAGTCGTTTGCGGCAGCCATATGGGTGTCCTCTCGCTGTGTCGGTGCTCGACGGTGTCTCTAGCAGGCGCCGGGATAGGAATCAATCAAGACATAAAGATGTCTTTATATAAGTTCGAGGCTGGCTAACGCAGTGGGGCGCCGAACGAACGGTTTCAAGACTCCCTCCCGTCACCGCGAGCGTAGCGAAGCGCTCCAGGGCCAACTCCCCGAGCGTCGAGGGTGTGGCCTGGATCGCTTCGATGCGCTCGCGATGACGGCGGAAGGGCCCGCAGCCCTCGCGGTTATTCCGCTGCGACGAGGTAGCTTTTCGGGTCGTAGTTCAGGATCGGCCCGAGCCAGCGCTCGGTCTCGCGGATGTCCATGCCCTTGCGGCCGGCATAGTCCTCGACCTGATCGCGCTCGACCTTGGCGACGCCGAAATAGTGCGACTGCGGATGGGCGATGTAGAGCCCGGACACCGAGGAACCCGGCCACATCGCGTAGGACTCGGTGAGCTTCACGCCGATGCGGCGCTCGGCCTTAAGCAGGTCGAACAGGGTGACCTTCTCGGTGTGGTCGGGCTGGGCCGGGTAGCCGGCGGCCGGGCGGATGCCGTCGTACTTCTCGTGGACGAGCTCATCGGTCGCGATGCTCTCATCCGGGGCATAACCCCAGAACTCGCGGCGCACCCGCTCGTGCATGCGCTCGGCAAACGCCTCGGCGATGCGGTCCGCGAGCGCCTTGACCAGGATCGAGCGGTAATCGTCGTTCGCCCGCTCGAAGCGCTCGGCGATGCGCACCTCCTCCAGCCCGGCCGTCACGACGAAGCCGCCGACATAGTCGCCGATCCCGCTGTCCTTCGGCGCGACGAAGTCCGAAATGCAGGTATTCGCCCGTCCGTCGCGCTTCGACAGCTGCTGGCGCAGGCCATGGAAGGTCGCGAGCACATCCGTCCGGCTCTCGCCCGTGTAGAGTTGGATGTCGTCGCCGACGCTGTTGGCCGGCCAGAAGCCGATGATGCCCTTCGGGTTGAACCAGCGCTCCGCGACGATCTGCTTCAGCATCGCCTGCGCGTCGTCGAACAGGGCCTTGGCGGCCGGACCCTGCTCGGGATCCTCGAAGATCGCCGGGTAGCGGCCCTTGAATTCGTAGGTCTGCAGGAACGGCGTCCAGTCGATGTAGGGCACGAGGTCGGCGACCTCGTAGGAGCCGAACACCCGGGCGTCGGTGAACGAGGGCTTCTTCGGGGCGTAGCCCGACCAGTCGATCTTGAAGGGATTGGCGCGGGCCTTGGCCAAAGGCAGACGCGTCTTGTCCATCTCCGAGCGGGCATGGGCCTCGGCGACCTTGCGGTATTCGGCCTGGATCTTCTCGATGACGCCGCCGCGGGTCTCCTTCGAGATCAGGCTCGACACGACGCCGACCGCGCGGCTGGCATCGGTGACGTAGATCGTCTGGCCGCGATTGTAGGCCGGGTCGATCTTCACCGCCGTGTGGACGCGGCTGGTGGTGGCCCCGCCGATCAGCAGCGGCACCTCGAAACCCTCGCGCTCCATCTCGGAGGCGACATGCACCATCTCGTCGAGGGACGGCGTGATCAGGCCGGAGAGGCCGATGATGTCGACACCCTCCTTCCTGGCGATGTCGAGGATCTTGGCGGCCGGGACCATCACGCCGAGATCGATGATCTCGTAGTTGTTGCAGGCCAGAACCACGCCGACGATGTTCTTGCCGATGTCGTGGACGTCGCCCTTCACCGTCGCCATCAGCACCTTGCCGGCCGCGCGGCGCTTGCCATCGCCGCCGTTGGCGAGCTTCTCGGCCTCCATGTACGGCTCGAGATAGGCCACCGCCTGCTTCATCACGCGGGCCGACTTCACCACCTGCGGCAGGAACATCTTGCCCGAGCCGAACAGGTCGCCGACCACGTTCATGCCGGCCATCAGCGGGCCCTCGATGACATGGAGCGGCCGCTCGACGCCCTGGCGGGCTTCTTCCGTATCGGCGAGGATGTACTCGGTGATGCCGTTGACGAGCGCGTGTTCGATGCGCTTCTCGACCGGGGCCTCGCGCCACCTGAGGTCGGTGGTCTTGGCCTTGGCCTCGCCGCCGCTCTTGAAGCGCTCGGCGGCGTCGAGGAGGCGCTCGGTGGAATCGTCGCGCCGGTTGAGGACGACGTCCTCGCAGAGCTCGCGCAGCTCCGGCGGCAGCTCGTCGTAGACCGCAAGCTGGCCCGCGTTGACGATACCCATGTCCATGCCGACCTGGATCGCGTGGTACAGGAACACCGCGTGCATCGCCTCGCGCACCGGCTCGTTGCCGCGGAAGGCGAAGCTGAGGTTCGAGATGCCGCCCGAGACGTGCGTGTGGGGCAGGGTCTCGCGGATGATGCGGGTCGCCTCGATGAAGGCGACGCCGTAGCCGTTGTGCTCCTCGATGCCGGTGGCGACGGCAAACACGTTCGGATCGAAGATGATGTCTTCCGGCGGGAAGCCGATCTCTTCGGTCAGAATCTTGTAGGCGCGGGTGCAGATCTCGACCTTGCGCTCCAGCGTGTCGGCCTGGCCCTGTTCGTCGAAGGCCATGACGACCACGGCGGCGCCGTAGGACCGGCAGATCTTCGCGGCTTCAACGAACTTCGCCTCGCCCTCCTTCATGGAGATCGAGTTCACGATCGCCTTGCCCTGGATGCACTTCAGGCCGGCCTCGATCACCTCGAACTTCGAGGAATCGACCATCACCGGCACGCGGGCGATGTCGGGCTCGGCGGCGACGAGGTTCAGGAACTCGACCATGGCCTTCTGCGAGTCGAGCAGGCCCTCGTCCATGTTCACGTCGATGATCTGGGCGCCGGCAGCCACCTGATCGCGGGCGACGTCGAGAGCCGCGGCGAAATCGCCATTCTTGATCAGCTTGCGAAACTTGGCCGAGCCGGTGACGTTCGTGCGCTCGCCGACATTCACGAAGGGGATTTCCTTCGCGAGCGTGAAGGGCTCGAGGCCCGACAGGCGCATCAGGCGCGGCACCTCGGGGATTGCCCGCGGCTTCTTGTCGGCCACGGCTTCCGCGATGGCGCGGATGTGGTCCGGCGTGGTGCCGCAGCAGCCGCCGACCATGTTGACGATGCCCGACGCCGCGAACTCGCCGACGAGCTTGCCCATCGCCTCGGGGCTCTCGTCGTAGAGGCCGAACTCGTTCGGCAGGCCGGCGTTCGGATAAGCGCAGACCAGCGTGTCGCAGATGCGCGAGAGCTCGCTGATATGGCCGCGCATCTCCTTCGCGCCGAGCGCGCAGTTCAGGCCGAAGGTCATCGGCGCGCAGTGGCGCAGCGCATTCCAGAACGCCTCCGGCGTCTGGCCCGAGAGCGTACGGCCTGAGAGGTCGGTGATCGTGCCGGAGATCTGGATCGGCAGCCGAACGCCGCGTTCATCGAAAACCTGCCACGTCGCGGCGATGGCGGCCTTGGCGTTGAGCGTGTCGAAGATCGTCTCGATCAGGATCAGCTCGGCGCCGCCGTCCATCAGGCCGCGGACCTGCTCGGCATAGGCCTGCTTGACCTGATCGAAGGTCACGGCCCGGTAGCCGGGGTTGTTCACGTCCGGCGAGATCGAGAGCGTGCGGTTGGTCGGGCCGATGGCGCCGGCGACGAAGCGGCGGCGGCCGTCCTGTTCCTCGGCGAGCTTCGCGGCCTCGCGGGCGAGGCGCGCTCCCTCGCTGTTCAGCTCGTGGATGATCGATTCCATGCCGTAATCGGCCTGAGCGATCGTGGTGCCGGAAAAGGTGTTCGTCTCGCAGACGTCGGCGCCGGCGAGGAAGTAGTCGAGGTGGATCTGACGGATCGCGTCGGGCTGAGTCAGGATCAGGAGGTCGTTGTTGCCCTTCTGGTCATGGGAATGGTCCATGAACCGCGCGCCGCGAAAATCCGCCTCGCCATAGCCGAGCCGCTGGATCACCGTCCCCATCGCGCCGTCGAGCACGAGGATCTTTTCGGAGGCGCGCTGACGCAGTGCGGCTTCGATCTCGGTGCCGTCCACGGGGCGGAGTTCGGTCATTTCGTATCCTCGGGGACGCGAGGTCCCATCAAACCACCTTACCCTGAGGTGCCGGCGCGAAGCGGCGGCCTCGAAGGGTTTTCCATTATCCACCGCTATCCCTGAGGACCCTTTGGGGCCCGCTGGCGCGGGCACGCCTCAGGGTTGGGGTGCTGGTGCGATCGAAGCGATCAAGCCGCCGCCTTCCGCTCCGCTACCTTCGGCGCCTGCGAGCGCAGGCCCAGAATGTGGCAGATCGCATAGACGAGGTCGGAGCGGTTCATCGAGTAGAAGTGGAAATCGTTGACTCCCTGGTCGACGAGATCGATCACCTGCTCGGCGGCGACCGCGGCGGCGACGAGGCGGCGCGTGTCCACGTCGTTGTCGAGTCCCTCGAAGCGGGCCGCGAGCCAGTAGGGCACCGAGGCGCCGGTGCGGCGGGCGAAATTCGCCGCCTGCTTGAAGTTCTGCACCGGCAGGATGCCGGGGATGATCGGGATGGTGATCCCGGCCGCGCGCACCTTGTCGAGGTAGCGGAAATAGACGTCGTTATCGAAGAAGAACTGCGTGATCGCCTGATCCGCACCGGCATCCACCTTCGCCTTCAGCGCGTCGATATCGGCTTCGAGCGACGCGGCTTCGGGGTGCACTTCCGGATAGGCCGAGACCGCGACCTTGAAGTCGCCGATCTTCTTGATGCCGGCGACGAGATCGCAGGACTGGGCGTAGCCGCCCGGATGCGGCTTGTAGGTCGAGCCGACACCGTCGGCCGGGTCGCCGCGGAGCGCCACGATGTGGCGCACGCCGGCATCCCAGTAGGACTGCACGACCTCGTCGATCTCCGGCTTCGTCGCGTTGACGCAGGTGAGATGGGCGGCCGGCTTGAGGCTGGTCTCCTTGACCATGCGGGCGACCGTGTTGTGCGTGCGCTCGCGGGTCGAGCCGCCGGCCCCGTAGGTCACCGAGACGAATTTCGGCTGCAGCGGCGCAAGGCGCTCGATCGACGACCACAGAATCTTCTCCATCTCGTCGGTCTTCGGCGGGAAGAACTCGATCGAGACGCGGATCGGGCGGAAGCCGTCGCGGCTGGCGCGGTGGGAATTGGCGTTGGGCATCGTTTCGTCCTCTATGTCGGTCGGTTCAGACGAGCCGGGATAGGGTTTCGCGCGGTCGCAGCGTCAGGCAACGGCGCGTTCGGAATTCAGGGCGGTGACGGCGATGTCCTCGGCGAGCCAGAGGGTCACCGTCAACGGATGTTCGGTCCCATCGGTCGGCGCGATGTCGCGGTGCTCGACGCGGTCGAGACCGGACTCGACGAGCCAGTTCGCGACCTGATCGGCTGCGAAGCCGAGGCGGCGGTGGGCCTGGGTCTCGCGCAGATGTTCGAGGCTGTGCGGCGCGAAGTCGACCACCAGCAGCCGGCCGCCCGGGGCGACGAGGCGCACGGCTTCGCGCAGGGCACGCGCCGGATCGTCGAGGTAGTGCAGCACCTGATGCACCACGACGAGGTCGAATGCACCGCGGCCGAAGGGCGGCGCGTGGATGTCGCCCTGGCGCAGATCGACCCTGGCGAGGCCGGCCTGCTCCAGGTTGGCCCGCGCCACCGAGAGCATCGCGTGGCTCGAATCGAGCCCGGTCGCGCGGGCCGCCAGCGGTGCGAGCAATCCGAGCATGCGGCCGGTGCCGGTGCCGAGATCGACGAGGCTGCGGATCGGCCGCTCGCCGAGGGCATCGCACACGGCCGCCTCCACCGTCGCCTCCGGCACATGAAGCGAGCGCAGGCGATCCCATTTCGGAGCCAGCCGCGCGAAGAAGGCCTGAGCCGACTCGGCGCGCTGGTCGCGAACGGCCTCCAGCCGGGCGCGATCCTCGGAGAGCGGCGCGTTCGTGCGGTCGAGACCGGCGATCATCGGATCGATCAGGCCGGCCCGCCCTTCGCGCAACCGGAAGAACGCCCAAGCGCCTTCGCGGTGACGCTCCACCAGCCCGGCCTCGACGAGGAGCTTGAGGTGGCGCGAGATGCGCGGCTGCGACTGGCCCAGGATGTCGGTGAGGTCGGTGACGGAGAGTTCGCCGTCGGCGAGCAGCGCCAGGATACGCAGCCGCGTCTCCTCGGCGACGGCGCGCAGCATGCCGACCGCTTCCGCGAACGGGATCGAGGCCGCGCTATCCTGGTTCGTATTAGACATAAAGATATCTTTATGTTCGCCACGAGCCGTTGGCAAGCGCTTTCGGATCGTGTTTTTTCGCGGAGCCTAACGTAAAGGCGGTTGCAACGCGCAGAAGGCGTCGACGGCCCCCGTCACCGCCCGGGCGATACGGTTCTGCCGTTCCGGGCCTGCGAGCCGCTGCTCCTCGTCCCGGTTGATGATGAGTCCGGCTTCCATCAGGACCGCCGGCGCTTCCGTCGCCTTGAGCACTGCGAGCTCGTCGAAGCGATAGATGCCGCGCGCGGCGTCGAGGAAGCGGCGGTTCTCGCCGCGGATGGCTTCGGCGTGATGGGTGGTGAAGGGTAGCCCGGCATCGAGCAGCCGATCCGCCAGCACCGTTGCGAAGGCCGCACTTTCGCGAAAACGTCCATTGGCCCGCGACACGAACAGCGACCAGCCCGCGAAGCGATCACTGAACTTCTGCTCGGCGCCATCGACCACCCAGCTCTTCAGGTAGGTCTTCTGTACGGAATCGTGGTGGACCGAGAGGAATAGGTTGGGTTCGAGGGCATTCGCCTTTGCAGCGCGCAGCCCGAGCCCGGCCCGGCCGCCGTCGGACAGCATCTGCCTCGTCTCGGCGTAACCCTGCCGGACCAGATGCGCCTCGATGATTGCGGCGAGGCTTAGATTGAAGCGATATTCGTCGATGCCGCGTGCGCTCGTGGCGCCGGGCGATTCGGGACTGTGGCCGACGTCGAGGACGATCCGGAACGCTGCCCGTTCGCACTGCGCGGAGGCCGGCATGGCGTTCGCCAGCAGGAATGCGCCGAACGCAGCGATCGTCGCAAGCCGGCCGCTGCGCATGCGGAATCGTCGCCCGTATTGCCTCGTCGATACCCGTTTAAGGTGTGACGCAAGCGATGCAAGCGAGGCCTGGTTGCCACACGAACCGGGCCTCGCTTGCACCGGGGGCGATCAGGCGCTCAGGCCGGGTGCGTCGCCGGTCTGCTTCTCGATCGCCGCCAGCAGGATGCAGAGCGCGATGCCCTCGGAGGCGGCGCGGACGTCCGACAGCGACGGGAAGGTCGGCGCGAGGCGCAGGGTCCGATCGTGCGGGTCGCGGCCGTAGGGCGAGGTCGCGCCGGCCGGGGTCAGGGCGATGCCGGCCTCCTTGGCGAGGGTGACGATCCGTTTGGCGGTGCCCTCGACGGTGTCGACGGTGACGAAATAGCCGCCGGCCGGCCGCAGCCATTCGGCAGCACCCGTGCCGCCGAGCTTCGCCTCCAGGGTTTCGAGCAGCGCCTCGAACTTCGGCGCGATGATCGCGGCCTGCGCCGCCATGTGCCGCTCCAGCCCGGCATCGTCCTTCAGGAAGCGGACGTGGCGGAGCTGGTTGAGCTTGTCCGGACCGATCGTGCGGAAGGAGGCGCGCTCGAGATACCAGCGCACGTTCTCGGGCGAGCTCGCGAAGAAGGCGAGGCCGGCGCCGGCGAGGGTCACCTTCGAGGTCGAGGCGAAGATGAAGGCCCGGTCCGGGTTCCCCGCCTCGGCGCAGAGCGCGAGGATGTCGGGGACGGTGTGGTGGTCCTGGGTGAGGTGATGGACCGAGTAGGCATTGTCCCACATGATCCGGAAGTCCGGCGCGGCGGTCTCCATCGCGGCGAGGCGGCGCGAGGTCTCTTCGGAGTAGGTTTCGCCCGAGGGATTCGAGTACTTGGGCACGCACCAGATGCCCTTCACGGCCGGGTCGGCGACGAGGCGCTCCACCGCGTCCATGTCCGGGCCTTGGCCGGTCATCGGCACCGGGATCATGCGGATGCCGAACTCCTCGCAGATCGCGAAGTGACGGTCGTAGCCGGGAACCGGGCAGAGGAAGGTCGGAGCGCCGTCGCTCCAGGGCGCCTTCGAGCCGGGCACGCCCTTCAGCAGTGCGGCGGCGATGGTGCCGTGCATCAGCGCGAGGCTCGAATTGTCGCCGACGACGATCTGATCGGCCGGGGCCTGGACCATCTGCGAGAACAGCGCGCGGGTCTCGGGCAGGCCCTGCAGGCCGCCGTAATTGCGCGCGTCGACGTTGCCCTCGGCGAAGAAGTCACCGTTGCCGGGCAGGGTCAGCATCGGGTTCGAGAGATCGAGCTGCTCGGGCGAGGGCTTGCCGCGGGTCATGTCGAGCTTCAGCCCGCGCGCCTTGAAGGCTTCGTACTCGGCCCGCACCGTGTCGTGCAGGCGATTCAGCGCTTCGGAATCCAGGCTGGTGAGGGTCGTCATCGGTACCTCAAACGCGGAGGGCAGGGGCGGGATCGGGTTCCCCATACAAGCGGCCGGTGCCTCTGTGTAGGGAGCGGTCACGGAACGCTCCCATGCAGCGCTCAGATGGGCGCATCCCAGAGCCAGGCCGCACCGCGCACACCCGAGGCGTCGTCGTGCAGGCTCGCCCGGACCGGCGTATCGAATACGTCGGAGAAGACGTGCGGCCTGATTGCCGCAGGCAGGCCGGCGACCAGTTCCGGCACGTTCGAGAGGCCGCCGCCGAGCACGATCACGTCCGGGTCGAGGATGTTCACGACATGGGCGACGGCGCGGCCCATGCGGTCGAGGTAGGTGGCGAAGGTGTCGCGGGCCTTCGGATCGCCGGCGCGCATGGCCGCGACGATCGCCTCGCCGCCGAGGGATTGCCCCGTGCGGCGCGCGTGGTCGGCAGCGAGCGCCGGGCCGGAGAGCCATGTCTCGATGCAGCCGCGCCGGCCGCAATAACAGGCCTGGCCGGGGCGCTCGTCGTCGCGGGGCCAGGGCAGGGGATTGTGTCCCCACTCGCCGCTGACACGGCCGCGACCCGAGAGCGGGCGCCCGTCGATGGCGATGCCCGAGCCGATGCCGGTGCCGAGGATCACGGCCCAGACGAGATGCGCGCCGGCTCCGGCGCCGTCGGTGGCCTCGGAGACCGCGAGGCAGTTGGCGTCGTTCTCGACGCGCACCGGCCGGCCGAGCACCTGCGCGACGTCGGCTTCGAACGGCCTGCCGATCAGCCACGTCGAGTTGGCGTTCTTGATGAGGCCCGTGGCCGGCGAGACCGCGCCGGGCATGCCGATCCCGACGCTGCCGGCGGTAACCCCCGCTTCCCTCTCGAGATCGGCGACCAGCCCGGCAATGGCGGCGAGCGACCCGGCATAGTCGCCCCGCGGCGTCGGACGGCGCTGCGCGGCGAGCGTCCTGCCATCCGCCGCCAGCGCGATCCCGGCGATCTTGGTGCCGCCGAGATCGATGCCGATGCGCATCCGCTGCAAGACGGAGCGGCTACTGTGCCGCCACGATCCGCGGTCCTTCCGTGCCCACCTGCGAAGGGGCGTCCGGGGAGTGATCGGAGATGTCGGTGCCGATGGCGATCGGATGCTCCATCACCTGACGCAGCTTCTCCCGGTCGAGCTCGCCCTCCCAGCGTGACACCACCACCGTGGCGACGCCGTTGCCGATGAGGTTGGTCAGCGCGCGGCACTCCGACATGAACTTGTCGACGCCGAGCACCAGGGTCATCGCTGCCACCGGAACCGGGTTTCCGGGGATTGCGGCGAGTGTGGCGGCCAGGGTGATGAAGCCCGCGCCGGTAACGCCCGAGGCGCCTTTCGAGGTCAGCATCGCGACCAGGAAGATCGTCGCATACTGCCCGAACGTCAGGTCGGCGCCCACCGCCTGCGCCAGGAACAGCGTGGTGAGCGTCATGTAGATGTTGGTGCCGTCGAGGTTGAACGAATAGCCCGTCGGGATGACGAGGCCGACGACCGAATCCGAGGCGCCGAGGCGCTTCATCTTCGTCATCATGTGCGGCAGCACGGTCTCGGATGAGGAGGTGCCGAGCACGATCAGCAACTCGTCCTTGATGAAGGCGAGGAACTTGAAGATCGAGAAGCCGGCGAAGGCCGCGATCCCGCCGAGGACCACGAAGATGAACAGCAGCGAGGTGGTGTAGAAGGTGCCGACCAGCCAGGCGAGATCGATGACCTTGCCGATGCCGTACTGGCCCACCGTGAAGGCCATCGCGCCGAAGGCGCCGATCGGCGCGAGCTTCACGACGATGCCGATGATGCGGAAGAACACCTGTCCCGCGGCGTCGATGCCGTGGGTGATGCTCTCGCCCTTGGCGCCCATGCCGGTAAGCACGACGCCGGTGAGGATCGAGATCAGCAGCACTTGCAGCAGGTCGCCGCCGGCCAGCGCCTCGAAGAAGCTCTTGGGGATGATGCCGAGGATGTGGGCGATGGTCGAATCCGCCGCGGCCTTGCTGGCGTAACCCTCGACGGCCTTCGCATCGAGCTTGCTGATGTCGGCGCCGAAGCCGGCGCCGGGCCGGACGACCTCGCCGACGACGATGCCGATGAGCAGCGCGACGCTCGAGACCACCTCGAAGTAGATCAGCGCCTTGAGGCCGACGCGCCCGACCTTCTTGAGGTCGCCGATCGAGGCGATGCCGTGGACGATGGTGCAGAAAATGATCGGCGCGATCATCATCTTGATGAGCGCGATGAAACCGTCGCCCATCCACTTCATCGACTTGCCCCAGTCGGGGGAGAGCCAGCCGAGCAGGATGCCGAGCGCGATGGCGATCAGTACCTGGATATACAGGACCTTGTACCAAGGTGTGTGTTGTCCGGCGGGGGCAGCCGCGCCCGGAGCATGCGTCATCGACTGGGCCATGTTTCCTCGCCGTTAACACTCGTTGGTGTTGGCCTCTTGCGGGCCTGTCGACGACGCTAGCGGGTTTGCCGTTTCCGCTCAACGGTATGTCGGTAGTTCCACCGCATTCCGCATGCGAGAAAGTTGTCGAGACTGTGGCGCTGCCTCTTTTCCGCCACACGACTTGGTGGCACGAGTAACGGCGACGCCGAGCTTTCGCGTAGGACGGGTATTGTCTCGTCGATACAAGAGCTTCGATGGCGGCGACTGCTCACCGCGGAGTTCCCCGTGTCCTTCTCCAGCTTTTTCAAGCGGGCCGTTCCGGCCGTTCTCTCGTTGTGTGCGCTCGTCTTCGTCTCGGCCGCTCCCGCGGAGGCCGGTGTCGTGGCCCAGGTCAGCAAGTCGAGCCAGCGGATGCGTGTCTACGTGAACGGCGTGCTCGCGCATGACTGGCCGATCTCCACCGCCAGACAAGGTTACGTGACGCCGAGCGGAAGTTATCGCGTCGGCCATATGGCGCGGATGCACTACTCGAAGAAGTATCACAACTCGCCGATGCCCTATTCGATGTTCTTTCGCGGCGGCTACGCAATCCACGGCACCTATGCCGTCGGACATCTCGGCCGTCAGGCGAGCCATGGCTGCATCCGGCTCGCGCCGGGCAATGCCGCGGCGCTCTACGCGCTGACCCGGGCGTATGGAACGCAGGTGGTCATCCGTTGATCGTCCTGCGACCCGGGCGTGTGGATGCTGTTCGATCCGTCGCGCAATAAAGCGAAACAGATATCCGTTTTTGGCTGGTCACATCGATCCGAGCCGTGTCCCCTCCATGGGACAGGCCTCTTCGGATGAGGCCACTCTTCCGTACCGGCGGCGAGGTCGTTGCGATCCTCACCGTCGGCGAAGCGGAGGTCCTGATGCCGAACCGCCCGAACGGAAGAGACATCGAGCGGCGGCCTCTGTCCGTATCGGCTTCGATATCCACCAAACCCGGCCGAAGCGCCGCGTAGGCCGCCTTCGGTGCGACCGGATCAGGTCTGCTGGTTGGTGCGGCGGGGCCGAACGGTCCAACGCTCGAACGAGCCGCCGAGAGCGTCGTCCTTGGCCGGCTCCTTCGGCTGCTGGATCGCGGCGCTCAGAGCCTGCGACAGGCTCTCGATCACGTCATCGATCCGCGCATCGCCCTTGTCCTCCGACGCTGCGGCGACGGGCTTCATCTCGACCGATGCCGGGGGCGCTCCCGGCTTGGGAGCCTCGTGTGCCACAGGCGGCGGAGTCTCGACGGCCGGCTCGGCTGCCTTGACCTCCATGGGTGCCGGAGACTCGGCCGGCTCCGGGGAGGACGCCTCCGCGACGGGCGCCGGGGGCGGTGGCGCAACCGGAGCGGGTGCCGGTGCCAGCGGGGCCGCCGCCGGGGTCTCGGTGGTGGAAGGCCGCCGCAACGGCTTGTTCCCGAAACCGAAACGCGGCTCGATCAGGTCAAGCACGGCATTCAGGGCGGCATTGCTCAGACCGATCTCGGGCGACGGCGGCACGCCCTGAATGGCGACGGCATGGCGGTCGTAGCCTGCCTCCGCCGAGACGTCGGTACCGAACCAGGCCGGTGCGAGGAAGGCCTTCGACGCCGCCTCGTCGTCGAAGGTGACGCTGGCGATATCGAGGCCGGCCGGCGTGACGTAGCGGTCGATCTGAACGTCGCGGCCGCCCAACGGGACGGTCGTACGCTCATAGGCCGCCTTGCCGGAGCAGACGTCGAGGAGGGCATCGCCGTGGGCACGCGGCACCTCCGTGCGCTCCTCCTTCGAACGGCCCTCGGCGTCGGTTGTGACGAGCACGAGGTGACAATCCTGCCCGTCGATCCTGACGTAGGAGGTTCGGCCTGCCTGTGGAGCGAAATAGCCTTCCGTGATGCGGGCGCCGCCGCGCTCCTTGCGAATCAGTCGCACAAGCGACGGAGCAATCAGAAAACGCCGGACGACACTCATACGCTCAACCTCCCCGCGGGGTTCGATGTCGAGCGGTTCGACATCCCGATCCGGGCTGGCCGTCGCATCCGCGACGAACCGCCCGGCCCGGATCCGCTCATCAGGTTCGCGTCGCCGGCATCGTGCCGTCGATGTGAACCCGATGACGTGCAACCGCTCGGCATCTCTATGCCCTTAACCGCTAAGCGAAACGCCGTCGAAATCAAGACGGTTCACTTTGCGTTACCGGGGCATCGACCCTGCCGTCCCCATCGAACGGCCGTGCGAGGGTCGGTTGGATCAATCCGCCGGCTCGAAGTGCATGGCAACGCCGTTCATGCAGTAGCGAAGGCCGGTCGGCGCCGGACCGTCATCGAAGACGTGACCGAGATGGCCCTGGCAGCGCGCGCAGTGCACCTCGGTGCGCGCCATCCCGTGGCTGCGATCTACCGTGGTGTCGACGGCGCCTTCGAGGGGCGCGAAGAAGCTCGGCCAGCCGCTGCCGGATTCGTATTTGGTGCCGGTCTCGAACAGCGGCGCGCCGCAACCGACGCAGGTGAAGGTGCCCCTGCGCTTCTCGGCATTCAGGCAGCTGGTGCCCGCTCGCTCCGTGCCGTGCTCGCGCAGGACGCGGTACTGCTCGGGGCTGAGCGCCTCGCGCCACTCGGCGTCGCTTCGGGCCTCGGGCGGGCTGATCGTGCCGGTTTCGGCCATGCCGTTCCTCCATGGTTTTCGTTGTCGGGATATGGGGTCGGGCAGTCGATCCAGCGAGCGCTTCAGGCTGCCGCACCGACGGTGTCGGCCATGCGGGCCTCGCGCTCGCCGAGCGCCCGCTCGCGGCCGGTGGTGGAATCATGCCCGGTCTGGTGCTCGATCTCCGCGTTGATCTCGCCGCCGAGCAGCACGATCGTCGCCGAGATCCAGATCCAGGTCATGAAGGCGATCACCGCGCCGAGCGAGCCGTAGGTCTCGTTGTAGGAGCCGAAGCTCGCGACGTACCAGGAAAAGAGGATCGAGGCGGCGATCCAGAGCACCCCCGCCACCGCCCCCCCGAGGCCGACCCAGCGCCAGCGCGCCGGCTCGCGGCTCGGGCCGTAGCGATAGAGCACGGTGAGCGCGCCGAGGATGACGACCAGCAGCGCCGGCCAGCGCAGGGCGGCGATCGCCCAGGCGCCGTCGCCGAGGCCGACAAAGTTGAACACCAGCGGCAGGACGACGATCGCGGAGAGCGCGACGATCACGAAGATCAGCGCGCCGATGGTGAAGGTGAGCGAGCGCAGGTTCAGCCAGAAGAAGTTGCGCTTCTCCTCCTCCTCGTAGACCACGTTCAGCGCATCGAACATCGCCTTCATGGCCGCGTTCGCGCTCCACACCGAGAGCACGAGGCTGGTGAAGAAGGTCAGCCCCAGCGTGCCGCCGCCCTTCGCCGCGATGCGCTTCACCTGCCCCCCGACGATCTCGATGGCACTGTCCGGCAGCACGCCCTGCATGGCCGCGAGATGCTCGTTGATGGTGTTGGCATCCGAGAACAGGCCGTAGCAGGTCACCAGCGCGGCGATGGCCGGGAACAGCGACAGCAGCGTGTAGAAGGTGACGCCGGCCGCCACCGAGAGTACGCGGTCCTTGTTGAACTCCTGGAAGACGCGGACGGCGATGTCCTTCCAGCCCGACGCCGGGATCTCGGTAGGGTCCTTGGCGCCCCGGCCGCGATCGGCCTGCGTCGCCGCGACCCAGCGCGCGGTCCGACCCTCGTGTGAATGCGCCCCGCCGTTTTTCTCGCGACGCTTCGGCGTCTCGTCGGAGCCGCATTGGGCCGGCAGCCGCCTCGGACTTGCGGCCACCGCGATCAGCGCTGCGCCGAGCGCCAGCGTCCACAAAACGGAGGTCGCCTCGCCGTTGCGATCGGGCGGGGAAGGGGAGGACGACGGCATGGTGGGATCGAGACGCCAGGGGTTCGAGCGACCGGGTTCAACCGGCAATCAGGCTTGGCTGTTCCTTGCGCACAAGCGGAAGCCTGAGGAAAGCGCGCTGCGGTCTCGGCCTCCGCCGCCTTCGCCTTCCGCGAAGGCTCGGTAAACGAGTCTCGAATTGCGCTCGGTCCCACGTTCCATAGTCTCTCGCAATAGAGAACGAGCCGACGAAAAAGGATTTTAGCCATGCGCACGATGTCTTTGCATGCTCATCTGCCGGCACGCGACTGGCATCTTGTCACTGCTGCCGGGTTCGTCGCACTGACCGTCTTCGCCGCCGCCATCGACCGCCGGAATGCTTTCATCGACCGGAGCGTTGCCAATCCTCCCTCGGCCGAACGCGTGGCGGCGCCGTTGACGCCATCCGAGCTAGCCCGGGAGATGATGACGCACGATTGAGGTGCACTCTTCCGCCGCGACGCGAGCGCATCGGACCAAGCCCGAGGGCGATGTTCCGCGCCGGCCCCGGGTCTGGCGTGTCTCGGTTGGGGAAATCGGGGCAGACGATCCAGTTCGGGTCGATTTCGGCCGGTCCGCTGACGAGGGCGAATGGATGACAGCGGACGTTGCCGCCGGGCTCAGCCCACGCGTTTAAACTCGCCGTTAACCGAGATCAGTGACTTGTCTGATCGTTGGTAACTTCGTGCGGGCTGTATCTGCCGCCGCGCAAGGATGGCGAATTATGCGGCTGATCGTCGGCACACTCATCGTCTTCGCCTGCGTCTTCGGCAGCTACGCGCAGATGGGCGGCCACCTGGAAGTCCTCTGGCAGCCGTTCGAGTTCGTCATCATCCTCGGTGCAGCGATCGGCGCCTTCATCATCGGCAACATCGGGCCTGTGCTCAAGGCTGTGCCCGCCATGCTGCTCACGTTGGTGAAGGGCCCCAAATACACACAGCAATGCTATGTCGAACTGCTGGGAATGCAGTATACTTTGTACAAACTCGCGAAGCAGAAGGGTTCGATGGCGCTCGAGCCGCACATCGAAAATCCGGGCGAGTCGACGCTGTTCAACGCCTTCCCGACCTTCGCAGCGAACCATCACGCGGTCGAGTTCGTCTGCGACTACATGCGTATGGTGACGCTGGGCGTCGACAACCCCTACCAGATCGAAGCGCTCATGGATGAGGAACTGGAGACGCACCACCAGGAGCAGGAGCGTATCGTTTCGTCCATGCAGTCGCTTGCCGACGGAACGCCGGCGCTCGGCATCGTCGCCGCCGTGCTCGGCGTGATAAAGACGATGGGGGCGATCAAAGAGCCGCCGGAGGTGCTGGGACATCTGATCGGCGGTGCGCTCGTCGGCACCTTCTTCGGCGTCTTCGTCGCCTATGGCTTCTTCGGGCCCATGGCGCAGTCGCTCAAGAGCCTCTTCGAGGCCGAATCCAAATACTTCCTTTCGCTCAAGACGGGTCTCCTCGCTCACATCGGCGGCCAGCCGCCGGTGATGGCCATAGAATTTGCCCGCAAGTCTCTGATGAGCGACGTCCGCCCCAGCTTCAGCGAAGTGGAAGAAGCAACCGCCGCTCTGCCCGCCTAAAGCGCTTTCCGACCGAGTGGATGCCGGTCGGTTGAAAGAAAGCGCGTCATGACAATGGCCTAGAGCCGTATCCGGCCTGATGCGATCAGGCCGGATGCGGCTCTAGATTTAATCCAATCTCCAGTGGGGACCCGATGACCACGATCATTGTCAAGAAGGTCAAGAAGGCCGCACATGCACACCACGGTGGGGCCTGGAAGATCGCCTATGCGGACTTCGTGACCGCAATGATGGCGTTCTTTCTGCTGATGTGGCTGATCAGCATGACGACGCAGGAGCAGAAAGTCGGCTTGGCGGAATATTTCGCGCCGGGGAATATCAGCCCTGCAAACAGCGGCGCCGGCGGAATGCTGTACGGCACCGCCCTGGACACGTCAGGCAACAAGCCGTCCACGCCCGTCGACGTGGAGACGGGCTCTGCCGAGCAGAAGGACAGATCGCGCCCGGCCAGTCAGAAGCGCGCCCGCGATCTCGATGCCAGCCGCTCGGACGCCAGCGTGCAGGCCAACGACAGCGCCATAGCCAGCCTCCGGCAGGCGCTCCAGAAGATGCCCGACATTGCCGAGCTGTCGCGCAACATCGTGATCGAGCAGACCAAGGAGGGTGTGAACGTTTCCCTCGTGGACGAGGACGGCCGCTCCATGTTCCGCGAGGGCTCCGTCGACCCCTTCGAGCGCACCCGTCGCGTATTGGAGGCGCTCGCGCCTGCCATGCGCCGGCTGCCCAACCGCCTGTCCATAACCGGCCACACGGCCGCCGCCCGCCCAGGCTCGACGCGGGCTGGCGAACCCTGGAACCTGACCGCCGGGCGTGCGCTCGCCGTGCGCGAGATCCTGTCGGGTGCCGGGGTTCCCGCCGACAACTTCGATTCCGTGGTGGGACGCGCCGACACCATGCCGGTCTTCCCCGACAATCCCTACATCGCGCCGAACCGACGGGTGACGATCACGCTGCTCAATGCGAGCCCGCCGGTGCCCACGAACGCCTTTCGCTGACGACGAGGCGCCTCGGAAACCCTCGGGCTGATTGCAGCCACAGGGCGCACGGACGCAGCAGACAGGTTCGAGTCCCAAATCACCGACGCCGGCCCTGTCGAACCGGCCGAGCGTGACAAGCCTTCGCCGGAGCGAGGACGTGTTCCTCCTCCGAAAGCCGAACGATGCGCGAACTCCGCTGCTCGGCCCAAGCCGATTGGCCGGGTCGCGCGATCCGGTTCCGCGCCGCTACCGAAAGCCTCGTCGTCCCAGCGGCCGCAGGAGGTGCATGGCGAGACGTCCGCTCCCGGGCATCGCGTCTCGGGACGGGAACGACGGGGTCGGTTGCGGAAGGTCCGGTTTCGGTCGCCGCGCTGAAGCCTGCTCCCCACCCCGAGCCGAAGTCTCTGGATGGCTGACGAATGGATGCTTCAGGGAAGCGCCGACGGCTGTCGGTGTGGCAGGCATGGATCGCAGGCAGCCGGTCGAGCGAGCCCAATAGTCAATGACGTCACGATCCGCATGCCCATCACACCGGATCGTAAGACAAATTTCCGCATTTATAGGAATAATAGCAAACAACCGTCACGCCGTCAACCGTCTCGCGACGGCTGGCGTGCGCGAGCCGGAGCGGAACCGTTCGGGGCAGTCCGGTCCGTGGGACGGCCTGGGACGGGCGGGACGTCCGTCCCGATCGTCCGGTATGCCGAACGGCGTCACGACCGGCTGGAACCGCCGTACAACGCCCCATGCGTCTCCCGCAAAACGTTCTTCTGCACCTTGCCCATGGCGTTGCGCGGCAGGTCGTCGGCGAAGAGCACGCGCTTGGGCTGCTTGAACCGGGCGAGACGGCCTTCGAGGGCCTTGAGGATCGCGGCCTCGTCCCGCGCCTCCGGGCGGGCGACGACGATCGCGGTGACGCCCTCGCCGAAATCCGCATGGGGCAGGCCGATGACCGCCGACTCGACGACACCGGGGAGCGCGTCGATCTCGGTCTCGATTTCCTTCGGGTAGACGTTGTAGCCGCCGGTGATGATCAGGTCCTTGCCGCGCCCGACGATGTGGACGTAGCCGCGGGCATCGACCTTGCCGAGATCGCCGGTGACGAAGAAGCCGTCTTCCCTGAACTCGGCCGCCGTCTTCTCGGGCATGCGCCAGTAGCCCTTGAAGACGTTCGGGCCCTTCACCTCGATCATGCCGACCGCGCCGTCGGGCAGGGCCGCGCCGGTCTCGGGATCGACGACGCGGAGCGCCACGTCGGGCAGGGGGAAGCCCACGGTGCCGGCGATGCGCTCGCCGTCATAGGGGTTCGAGGTGTTCATGTTGGTCTCGGTCATGCCGTAGCGCTCGAGGATCGCGTGGCCCGTGCGCGCGGACCAGTCGCGATGCGTCTCGGCGAGCAGCGGCGCCGAGCCCGACACGAACAGACGCATGTGGGCGGTCGCCTCCCGCGTCAGGCCGGGCTCCTTCAGCAGCCGCGTGTAGAAGGTCGGCACCCCCATCATCGCGGTGGCCCGCGGCATCACCGAGAGGATCTGCCCCGCGTCGAGCCGCGGCAGCCAGAGCATCGTCGCACCGGCGACAAGCGCGACATTGGTCGCCACGAAGAGGCCGTGGGTGTGGAACACCGGCAGGGCGTGGATCAGCACATCGTCGGCGGTGAAGCGCCAGGTCTCGGCGAGCGTCAGCGCGTTCGAGGCGAGGTTGGCGTGGCTCAGCATGGCGCCCTTGGAGCGCCCCGTCGTGCCGGAGGTGTAGAGGATCGCGGCGAGGTCGTCGGCCTCGCGCGCCACGTCGGCGAAGTCGGCCGCGGCCGCATCGGCCGCCTCGCTCAGGCTGCCGCGGCCGTCGGCGCCGAGCGTCAGCAATTTCGCGACACCGGCCTCGCGCGTGACCGGTCCGAGGGCCTCGGCGCGGCTCGGCTCGCAGACGAAGACCGCCGGCTCGGCATCGCCGAGGAAATAGGCGATCTCCCGCTCGGTATAGGCCGTGTTCAGCGGCAGGAAGACCGCCCCGGCCCGCACGGCGCCGAGAAAAAGAAACACCACCTCCGGGCTCTTCTCGCCCTGTACCGCGACACGGTCGCCGGGCTTCACGCCCTGGGCGACCAACGCCGAGGCATAGGCGCCCGAGCGCGCGATGAGGTCGGCATAGCTGTAGCGGGTGCCGTCCGGCGTCTCGATGACGGGTTTTGCAGCCGGCTCCGGCGGCAGATGCGCCCGCACGAGGTCGAAGAGATGGTTGGCCATGGGCGTGTCGTCGGCGTGTCAGGTCCCGCCGACCGGCTTGGCGCGGTTCTGCGCCGCGTTCAAGCCTTGGAGAACCTCAGCCGGGCGGGATGCGGCCGACCGAGCAGAGCGTGCGCAGCGACGACGAGCCCGGATCGGCATAGCAGCTCGCCGACCAGCCGCTCTGCTGGATGAAGGACTTGCGCCGCTCGCGGAGCGCCGTCTCGTAGGCCCGCACCAGGGCGGCCTCGACGGTGGCGGGCGGTACGCCGATCGCGAGCCCGCCGGCGATCGACAGGTCGCGATAATAGGCGGCCGAAGGGCTCGGCTCCGAGGAGGCGACCTGAACGATCGGCTCGGCGCGGCAGGTGACGTCGATCTTGAGCCCGCTCGCGGCCTTCACGTCGACGCTGGGGCCGACCCGCTTTCCGACCTTCTTGGCACCCGTCGCCTGGGCGATCTGTCCCACGAGGGTATCGCATTCGTCGGCCCGCGCGGCGGTCGACAGGAGCAGGAGGCAGGCGAGGGCAGTGCGGATCATGGGCGCACTCTTTACGCAGGGCCGGGCCGAAGTCGAGGCCGTTTCACGGCCCGATCCGGCGCTGCGATGCAGGCTTGACCCGGACGCGAGCGGGGCCGCAGGTGCGGACCCATCCTGGAGAGGGAGTCGATGTCATGATCGAGCGCGTGGTTGCAGCCCTGGCGCTGATACTCTCGGCGGCATCGCCCGCTCTCGCTCAGCAGCCCCCGGCACCGGCGCCCCAGGCCCAGCCGGACGCGGCCTCATCGAAGTCCCGCGCGCGCCGGCCGCAGCAGCCCGCGCAGCCGATCATGGTCTACGACGCCCGGATCGAAGCGGGGGACCTGCGCATCTCCGGCAGCGTGCGCAAGGGCGGCCTCGTCGTCATCCTCGACGACGAGATCTCGGTGGCCGCCGACAGCCGCGGCCGCTTCGTGTTCAAGCTGCCCTACCGCCCCCGCACCTGCGTCGCCGCGCTGAAGGCCGGGGAGGACGAGCGCGAGGCGGTGATCGCCAATTGCGCGCCCGAGGGCGAGGCTGGCCCCAAGGGCGAGCCGGGGCCGACCGGTCCGCAGGGCGTGGCCGGTGTTCAGGGGCCGCCCGGTCCGCAGGGCGTCGAGGGAGCGCCCGGGGTGGCCGGTGCGCCGGGCGCGAGAGGTGAAGCTGGGGCGAAGGGCGATCTCGGACCGAAGGGTGACGCCGGTTCCAGCGGTGAGGCAGGCGCGCAGGGTCCGACCGGACCCGCGGCGGCGTCCCTTCGTGCCCTCCGGTCCGGCACGTGTCCCGACACAGGCTGCGAGCTCGCCTGCGACAGCGGTGAGGTGCTAGTTTCCGCCTACTGCTTCGGCAGCGCCACCCCGACCTACCGTGCCAGTGCGGGCGGCACGGCGACGGCCGCCTGTCCGGCGGGCGGCGAGGGCATGGCGGCCTTCTGCACCAGGCCATGACGGCGGCTCAGCCGCCGGTCTCGCGCAGCCAGTCGATCATGCCGGCGGCGGCGGCGCGTCCGCCGGCGAAGGCTGCCTGCAGCAGGTAGCCGCCGGTCGGGGCCTCCCAGTCGAGCATCTCGCCGGCGACGAAGGTGCCGGGATGCGCCTGCAGCATGAAGCGCCCATCGAGCCCGGCGAAGGAGACGCCGCCGGCGGTCGAGATGGCCCTGGCGATCGGGCGCGGCTCCAAGAGCCGCAGGGGCGCAGCCTTGATCATTTGCGCGATTGCGTCGGGCGCGTCCGGCAGGTTCAGGCCATGCGCCTCGCGCAGAAGCCCGGCCGCGACGGGACTGAGCCCAGCGGCCTTGCGCAGCCGCGTCGCCAGCGAAGCGCCGGGTTTCGGATCGCCGAGACGCCGGGCCAGTGTCTCGACGTCGAGGTCGGGGCGCAGGTCGAGAACGATTGTGGCCCCGTCGCCGGCGTGGATCGCCTCGCGGATGTGGCGCGAGAGCGCGTAGACCGCGCCGCCCTCGATGCCCTCGATCGTTATCACCGCCTCGCCGCGCACCGCCCGGTCGCCGAGCCTGAGGCCGATGCGCTTGACCGGCTCACCGGCGAACCGACCCGAAAAGTGCTCGGACCAAGCTACCGAGAAACCGACATTCGCGGGCCGCAGCGGCTCGACCGCCACGCCACGGCCTTCGAGCAGCGGAACCCAGGCCCCGTCCGAGCCGAGCCGCGGCCAACTCGCGCCACCGAGGGCGAGGAGTGTGGCGCGCGGCCGCATCGCGACCGCGCCCTCGGGCGCCTCGAAGGCCAAAGTGCCCCCATCCCACGCGGTCAGACGATGGCGGGGCCGGATCGTGACGCCGAGCGCGCCGAGGCGCGCGAGCCAGGCACGCAGGAGCGGCGACGCCTTGAAGCTCTTCGGAAACACCCGTCCGCTCGATCCGACGAAGGTCGGCTGGCCGAGGTCTTCGCACCACGCGCGCAGCGCCTCGGGCGGAAATGCCTCGACCGCTGCGCGTAAGGCAGGGTGCCGGGGATGGTAGCGGTCGAGGAAGGCCGTCAGCGGTTCGGAATGCGTGAGGTTGAGCCCGCCGCGTCCAGCCAGCAGGAACTTGCGGCCGACGGACGGCATCCGCTCGTAGACCGTGACGCGGTGTCCCGCTTCGGCCAGCACTCCGGCCGCCGCCAGCCCGGCCGGGCCGCCGCCGACCACCGCGATGCTCTCGTCTCGTTCCATCACAGCGGCAGGCCGCGTCGAGGCAGCGCTGTCAAGCCGTGGCCCGGCGATCCTTTCCTGCGAGGCGCTGCCCTTGATTCGCCGAACTCCGCTCGCTACGTCGCGCCCATCGGCTGCGGGCCCCTCTGGCGGGACGCCTTCTCAGGCTTCCGTGATGTCGGAGCCGATGCTCTCGTCAGTGAAGCAGTGGGCTCCGCGCTACGATGGATTTTCTCTACGCTCAATGGCTCGGCCAGCCGGTCTGGATGTGGCTCGGTTTCCACGTTCTGGTCCTGAGCCTGATGGCCTTCGACCTCGGCCTGCTCCACCGCGACAAGGGCCGCGTGATCGGGGTGAAGGAGAGCCTCACCCTTACCGCCTGCTATCTCGTTCTCGGCCTCGCCTTCGGCGGATGGGTTTGGTGGTACATGGGCCGCACGGCCGGCGAGGAGTTCGTGACCGGATTGGTCATCGAATACTCGCTGTCGATGGACAACGTCTTTGTCATCGCGGTGATCCTGACGGCGCTCGGCGTGCCGCGCTCGGCCCAGCACCGCGTGCTGGTCTGGGGCATCCTCGCCGCCGTGCTGCTGCGCGGCCTGATGATCGGGCTCGGCGCGGCCTTGGTCGAACAGGCGCACTGGGTGCTCTCTTTGTTCGCCGCTTTCCTGATCTATGCCGGACTCAAGATGCTTTTTTCGAAGGAAGAAGATCAGGCCGACATCGAGAACAGTGCCTCGCTGCGCTTTTTGCGCCGGCACCTGCGCATCACCAAGGAGCCGGACGGCCAACGCTTCGTCACGCGCCGGCCGCATCCCGAGACAGGCAAGATGGTCCTGTGGCTGACGCCGCTGGCGCTGGCGCTGACGGCGGTCAACATCGCCGACGTCATCTTCGCCGTCGACAGCGTGCCGGCGATCTTCGCCATCACGACGAACCCATTCATCGTCTACACGTCGAACATCTTCGCCATCCTCGGCCTGCGCTCGCTCTATTTCGCGCTCGCGGCGATGGTCGACCGCTTCGCCTATCTCAAGACGGCGCTCGCCTTCATCCTGATCTTCATCGGCGCCAAGATCGTGATCGCGGACACCCTCGGCCTCGTCGACCTGCCGCCCTGGGTCTCCCTCGCGGTGACGCTGGCGCTGCTGACGATCGGCGTCGTCTACAGCCTGTGGCGGACGCGCGGTGTCGCGAGCGAGCCGAAAGAGGCGGCGCACCGAGTCTGAAACGGAGCGATGTTGCGGAGGCGGAATACGGTCTCGTCCGTCATCCCAGGGCCGCGCAGCGGAACCCGGGAGCCACCCGACACGCTGCGCCCAGTCGTAGGTTCCGGGTTCTCGCCTTCCGCGAGCCC
>NZ_BJZT01000014.1 GCF_007992175.1 Methylobacterium haplocladii
AGCTAGGTACGAGCTTTCGATAGGTTGTCCATCCGGTCTGAACCGAGGACGCTGGAGTTGCGACGCTTCAGCCTTCCCGGAGAGACTGGATGAACATCCATCAGAATGCGCGACTGTCGCCGTCCGGTCGAGAGCGGTTGGTGCGGCTGGCGAGGAGCGGGCTCACTCCCAGAACGGTGGCCGAGACGATGGGCGTGTGCGCCAAGACGGTGCGCAAGTGGATGGCTCGCTTCGCGGCCGAAGGCGTGGCCGGACCGCAGGATCGCTCGTCGCGGCCCCACTGCCTGCATCGGCCGACCCCGGCAGAGACACAGGCGGCGATCGCGCGCCTGCGCCGCCAGCGCCTGCTGCACTGGCCCAGACGTGATAGTGAGTGCTGACAATGATGGGCTGGCCTATTTGCAGCGATCGAGCGACGCTTTGGCGCGGGTGGACGTGGCTGGCGAGAGCGTATTGAAGTTCAGGAACGAAGACCTGGTCGACGCTGCTGCGCTGTTTGCAGGCCTCGGCGAAGTCCGTTCGCTTGCGCGCAATGTCGATTGGTCGACAACCCCCCTGGGGCCGACGGCAGGTTGGTCGCCAGCGCTCCGGATCATGGTGCGGTCGATCTTCGACTCGCCGTTCCCGATCTGCCTCTGGTCAGGCCCGCATTACGCCCTGATCTACAACGACCCCTACCGCAGGATCCTGGCTGCCAAGCACCCTGCAGCTCTCGGGCAACCCGGCTCCAGCGTCTGGGCCGAAATCTGGGACGAGCTTCAACCTCAGTTCGACGGCGTTCGCGCGGGTGGCGCGCCAGTCTCCTTCGAGGACGCTCCGTTCGTCATGGCGCGGCTCGACGGCGGCGGCACGGAGACTGCCTGGTTCAACTATTCGCTGTCCGCCCTGCGCGACGAAGACGGCAGCGTCGCTGCGGTTCTCAACATCACGCCCGAAACGACGGCACGCGTCGTTCTCGAGCGCCGTCTGACCGAGGAGCAGACGGCGCTGGCGATGAGCGAAGAACGCCTTCGCCTCGCCGTCGACAATGCGGATGTCGGCCTTTGGGACGTTGACGTGGTCGAGGATCGCTTGTCCTGGTCTACCCGCACCAAGGCGATGTTCGGCATTTCCGCCGAGGTCCCGGTGAGCATGGACGACTTCTACGCCGGGCTTCATCCCGACGATCGCGAAGCGACCACGGCGGCCTATCTCGGCGCGGCCGATCCGGACCGTCGCGCTCTCTACGATGTCGAATATCGGACGATCGGCAAAGAGGACGGTATCGAGCGCTGGGTGGCCGCCAAGGGTCGTGGCGTGTTCGACGCAACCGGGCGCTGCCTGCGGGTCACGGGAACGACGCTGGAGATCACGACGCGAAAGGCTGCGGAGATCCGGCGCAGCGTCCTCGTCGATCTGACCCAGGCCATCCGCGACCTGAATGAACCGGCCGACATCGCCCATGCCACCGCCGAAATTCTCGGCCGCACGCTGGGCAGCAGCCGGGTGGGATACGCCGCCATCGATCACGACGCCGAGACGCTTCACGTCGACCGGGATTGGACGGCACCAGGCGTGGAGACGCTTGCGGGCGTGCTGTCGCTGCGGGACTACGGCTCCTTCGTCGACAACCTGAAACGCGGCGAATTCATCGTCATCGACGACGTCCGCGCCGATCCGCGAACCGCCGGGCCGGCAGCCGACGCGCTCGAAGGCAAGGGCAGCCGGGCTTTCGTGAATATGCCGGTCCTCGAGCAGGGACGGCTCGTCGCCGTGTTCTTCGTCAACCACGGCCGGAAACGGAACTGGAGCGAGGGCGACCTCACGCTGATCCGGGACGTCGCAGACCGCACGCGGAATGCCGTCGAGCGCGCGCGCGGAGAGCATGCTTTGCGCGAGAGCGAGGCGCAGTTGCGCGAACTGAACGAAACCCTGGAGGCTCAAGTCGCGGCGCGCTCGGCGGAACGTGATCGCTTGTGGAACCTCTCCCAGGACATGCTGGCGCGGGCCGACTACACCGGCATGATGTCGGCGGTCAGTCCGGCCTGGACGCGGGTGCTCGGCTGGACCGAGCGCGAGTTGCTTTCGCGGGGCTACGCGACCTTCATGCATCCCGACGATGAGCCTCCGACGCTCAAAGCGATCGGGCGCATGGCGGAAACCGGTCGGCCCACCCGCTTCGAGAACCGCATCGGCACCAGCGACGGCGACTGGAAATCCATCGAGTGGACCGTCGCCCCGGAGCGGGACGGCGTGAACTTCATCGCCGTCGGACGCGACCTGAGCGCGGCCAAGGCGCGCGAGGCGGAGCTCGCGACGGCGCAGGAGGCGTTGCGGCAATCGCAGAAGATGGAGGCCGTGGGCCAGTTGACCGGCGGCCTCGCGCACGACTTCAACAACCTGCTCGCGGGCATCTCCGGCTCCCTGGAGCTGATGCAGACGCGGATGAGCCAGGGGCGGCTCAACGACGTGGACCGCTACATGGCGGCCGCGCAGGGGGCCGCGAAGCGCGCCGCGGCCTTGACCCATCGCCTGCTGGCCTTTTCGCGGCGGCAGACCCTCGACCCTCGACCGACCGACGCGAACCGGCTGGTCACGGGCATGCAGGAGCTGGTGCAGCGCACGGTCGGCCCGCAGATCACCATCGAGGTCGTCGGGGCGTCGGGTGCCTGGCCGGCCCTGGTCGATCCCTCTCAGCTCGAGAACGCCCTGCTCAATCTGTGCATCAACGCCCGCGACGCTATGCCGGACGGCGGCCAGATCACCATCGAGACCGCCAACAAGTGGCTCGACGAACGGGCGGGCCGCCAGCAGGACGTGCCGGAAGGGCAATACCTGACCCTGAGCGTCACCGACACCGGCACGGGCATGCCGCCGGAGGTGATCGAGCGGGTGTTCGAGCCGTTCTTCACCACCAAGCCGCTCGGCGAAGGCACGGGCCTCGGCCTGTCGATGATCTACGGGTTCGCCCAGCAATCCGGCGGACAGGTGCGGATCTACTCGGAGGTCGGCAAGGGAACGACGGTCTCGATCTATCTGCCGCGCCACGACGGCGAGCTCGACGCGGAAGAGATCCACGCCGCGCCCGCAGCGCTGCCGCGTTCCGAGCAGGGCGAGACCGTCCTGGTCGTAGACGACGAGCCCACCGTGCGCATGCTGGTCACCGACATCCTCGAGGATCTCGGCTACACCGCCATCGAGGCGGCCGACAGCGCCGCGGGCCTGAAGGTGCTTCAGTCCGACGTGCGCATCGATCTTCTCGTGACCGATGTCGGGCTGCCCGGCGGCATGAACGGCCGTCAGATGGCGGATGCCGCGCGCGTCTCCCGGCCGGATCTCCTGGTGCTGTTCATCACGGGCTATGCCGAGAATGCCGTGCTCGGGAACGGCCATCTCGCACCGGGCATGGCGGTTATGACTAAGCCGTTCGCGGTCGAGGCGATGGCAGCCCGTATCCGCTCAATGATCGAGGCGTCTCGGGTCGAGCCGCTCAGGCGGCGAAGGGTGTAGTTGCCTCGGGCATGCGCATCACTGCGTGCGATAAATTTTCGGCCGCCTCACCGGATGAATGACTGAGACGGGTACCAAGCGGAATGTCCGCTTTTGGCCTCGGATCCACCTTCCGCTCCCCACCCCCGGCAGCCCTTCCGACAACGACCCTTAGCTGGCTTTGAGAATGTCCGCATTGGGATAGCGCTCAGGTCTGTGTGGGACGGATCGGAGTTGACAACCTTTGACAGCGGTCGTGCTGCATGACACGGCTCGAACGATGTCGAACACGCCGACCCGCAACATCGCCCTGACGCTCGAGCTCGAGGCCTACATCAAGGCACAGGTGGCGAGCGGCCACTACGGCAATGCCAGCGAGGTCGTTCGCGCCGGCTTGCGGCTTCTCATCGAGCGCGACCAGGCCGTTTCCCGCCCGCGCATCATGGACAACCACGAGCGTCCGACCCGATGAGCACGGGCGCGTCTGACATGCCCATGCCCCACGACTTGCAGTCCGACATCAGTGCCATCGAGAGCATCGAGGCGGTCCCGTCGATCCTGGAGGTCGTCTGCCGGACTACTGGTATGGGGTTCGCTGCGGTCGCCCGCGTGACCGAGGACCGCTGGGTTGCCTGTGCCGTCAAGGACGACATCGCCTTCGGTTTGAAGCCGGGCGGCGAGTTGAAGGTCGAGACCACCATCTGCCGCGAGGTCCGGCAGGACAGCGCCGTGGTCGTCATCGACCACGCGTCCATAAACGAGGCCTATCGCACGAACCCGACACCGGTCCTGTACGGCTTCGAGAGCTACGTTTCGATGCCCATCGTCCTGTCGGACGGGACGTTCTTCGGCACGCTCTGCGCCATCGACCCCCGGCCGGCACGGGTGAACACGCCCGAGACGCTCGGCATGTTCAAGATGTTCGCGGAGATAATCGCCTTTCACCTCGACGCGCACCGGCGCATCAGGCTCAGCACCGAGGAGCGTGACCGCTTCCGCGAACTCTTCGCCCAGTCGCCGACATTCATGACAGTCCTGCGCGGCAGGGAGCACCGGTTCGAACTGGCCAATCCAGGCTACATGAAGCTCATCGGCCACCGGGACGTTCTCGGCCGAACCGTCGCCGAAGCTCTGCCCGACGCGGTCGAGCAAGGCTTCCTGACCATCCTGGACGGCGTCTACGACAGCGGCGAGGCGCAGACGATCTACGGCATCCGCTACGCCGTGCAGGCCGTGGCAGGCGGGCCCTATGACGAGCGCTTCGTCGATGTCGTCTATCAACCGATCAGAGATCTGAACGGCGCGGTCAACGGCATCTTCATCGAGGGCTCGGACGTCACCGACCGCGTGAAGGCCGAGAGACGTCGTTCGGCCCTGGCGCAGCTCACGGAGCGGCTGAGCGAGCTCTCGGGCACGGACGAGATCGCGTTCGCATCGTCGCAGATCCTCGGCGAGACACTCGTCGTCAGCCGGGTCGGTTACGGCACCATCGACCACGACGCCGAGACGCTCCATGTCGAGCGGGACTGGAACGCGCCAGGTGTCGAGACGCTCGCAGGTGATCTGCCACTGCGCGCCTACGGGTCGTTCGTCGACAGCATGAAACGCGGCGAACTCATCAGCATCGCCGATGTCGCACTGGACGAGCGAACGGCGGAGGCGGTGGCCGCCATCACGGCCCTGAGCGCCCAGGCCTTCGTGAACGTGCCGGTGATCGAGCGTGGCCGGCTCGTGGCCATGCTGTACGTCAACCATGCCGAGGTGAGGGCTTGGCCGGCGGAAGATCTCGCCTTCATCCGAGAGGTTGCAGCCCGGACGCGTGTGGCCGTCGAGCGGAGCCGCAACGAGGCGGACTTGCGCGATCTCAACACCGATCTCGAGCGCAAGGTCGCCGAACGCTCACGCGAGCGGACGCTGACCTGGCAGGTCAGCCCCGACCTGATGTCTATCATCGCGTCAAACGGGGTCTTCGAGGCGACGAACCCAGCCTGGACCGCGACCCTCGGCTGGAGCGCGGATGAGCTGCGCACCCAATACGAGGATCTCGTTCATCCGGAGGACCGCGCACCGAGCGCAGCCATCTTCGTAGAAGCCTTGCGCGGCGCGCCGGTGTTGAACTTCGAGAACCGCTATCGCCACAAGGATGGGGATTACCGCTGGTTGTCCTGGGTCGCGGTTGCAGAAAACGGCAAGCTGTTCTGCAGCGCGCGGGACATCACCGAGCAGAAGAAGCGTGCCGAAGCGCTGCATCTCTACGAAAACATCATCGAGTCGGGTGCCTCGCCGATTTGCGCGTTCGACACCGATTACCGCCTGATCGCCTTCAACAAGGCCCACAGCGACGAGTTCTTCCGTATCTCTGCTTATCGCGTGCGGATCGGGGATGTCTTCCCCGACCTATTCCCTCCCGATCAGGCCCCGGTCATGCGTGGCCTCATGTCCCGAGCCTTGCTGGGTGAGACCTTCGATGTCGTCGAGGAGTTCGGCGATCCCGACATCGCCAAGCCCTACTGGGAGGTCTTCTACAGCCCGCTCAGGGATGCGGATGGACGGATCGTCGGCGCTTTCCATTTCGCCCAGGACATCACCGATCGGGTGCGGACGCAGGCCGACTTGGAGACGGCGCAGGAAGCTCTACGCCAGTCGCAGAAGATGGAGGCCGTGGGTCAGTTGACCGGCGGCCTCGCTCACGACTTCAACAACCTGCTCGCCGGCATCTCGGGTTCGCTGGAATTGATGCAGACTCGGATGCAGCAGGGTCGGTTGACGGATGTCGATCGCTACATGACGGCAGCCCAGGGTGCTGCGAAACGCGCCGCCGCCCTGACGCACCGCCTCCTCGCCTTCTCCCGCCGCCAGACCCTCGATCCGAAGCCGACAGACGTGAACCGACTTGTCTCCGGCATGCATGAGTTGATCCAGCGCACAGTCGGGCCGGCCATCCCTGTCGAGGTGGTCGGGGCGTCCGGGGTCTGGCCGGCGCTGGTCGATGCATCCCAGCTCGAGAATGCCCTTCTCAACCTCTGCATCAACGCGCGCGATGCCATGCCCGACGGCGGGCGCATCACCATTGAGACAGCGAACAAGTGGCTCGACGAACGCGCTGCCCGTCAGCAGGACATACCGGAGGGACAGTACCTGACCTTGAGCGTGACGGATACCGGCACCGGCATGTCGCCGGAGGTGATCGCGCGGGTGTTCGAGCCGTTCTTCACCACCAAGCCGCTCGGCGAGGGCACGGGCCTGGGTTTGAGCATGATCTACGGCTTCGCCCAGCAGTCCGGCGGACAGGTGCGGATCTATTCGGAGATCGAAAAAGGCACGACTGTTTCGATCTACCTGCCGCGCCACTACGGGGAGATCGATGCGGACGACAGCCACGTCGTACTCGCGACGCTTCCGCGCTCCGAGCAGGGTGAGACGGTGCTGATCGTCGATGATGAGCCCACCGTGCGCATGCTCGTCACCGACATCCTGGAGGACCTCGGCTACACCGCGATCGAGGCGGGCGACAGCGTCGCGGGTCTCAAGGTTCTGCAGTCGGACGTGCGCATCGACCTGCTGGTGACCGACGTGGGCCTCCCCGGCGGCATGAACGGCCGGCAGATGGCGGACGCCGCGCGGGTTTCGCGGCCGGACCTCAAGGTCTTGTTCATCACCGGCTACGCGGAGAACTCGGTCCTCGGCAACGGACACCTCGCCCCCGGCATGGCCGTCATGACAAAGCCGTTCGCAGTCGAGACGATGGGTGCCCGTATCCGCTCGCTGATCGAGGCATCACGCGCCGCGCCCGCATAGCCCAGCGAGGCTCCGGGAAATATTACCGGTGAACATCTGCTTTCGAGAACCAATACGGCTGACCGGTACGATGGGGTTGGGTCGGAGCCACAAAGTCCGCTCCAGGACGAAGAATCTAGGTCTGTTCTCCACCCATCTCTGTCAACACCTTGCCGGCGCCTATGTCTGCTTCGGTGCAGGTCGTCGGCCGGCTCGGATGACCGATATGGGCGCGACGCGGCCTGCCGGATCTGGCCGAAGCTGACGGGCCGCTTCAAGGCACGCAGAAAGAGGGAACAGACGTCGAGACAACGGTTGGTGTCGAGAACCTTCCTTCCATCGCGAGATCCGCTCTCAGGCTACGTCGCCCGACCCACAACGCACGATACCGCTTCGCCAATTACGCGGAGTTGACCGAGCCTTTTGCAGCCGCACCACGCCTTCGAACTCCGCGGGGATCCCATCCGCGTCGTAGCCGGTCGCGAGCACGAATGGGATGCTGCTGTCCTGCAGGTTCGCCGCCGCTTCGCACGCGACAACTGACATTCTTCTCGCTTGACGGCGCCAACGATCGGCCCAGACTTCCTCCCTGTATCAAGAATAATTCCGATCGGACGGAGGAGAGCATGGGCCAATCGCATTCTATGACCATCAACGGCCGCTCGCTCGACGTGCGCCTGGACGATCCCGACACACCGCTTCTCTACGTGCTGCGCAACGAAGTCGGTCTACGCGGGCCGCGCTTCGGCTGCGGGCTCGGGCAGTGCGGCGCCTGCACGGTCCATGTCGACGGTCAGATCGTGCGCTCCTGTGTGACGCCACTCTCGTCGCTGAAGCCCGAGTCGAAGATCGTCACCCTCGAAGGCCTCGGCACGCCGGAGGCTCCGCATCCCGTCCAGGCGGCCTTCGTCGAAGAGCAGGCGGCCCAGTGCGGCTACTGTATCAACGGCATGATCATGACCTCTGCGGCTTTCCTCAACGACAAGCCGAAGCCGAGCGAGGCCGAGATCCGCCAGGCGCTCGCCGGCAATCTCTGTCGATGTGGCACCCACGCCCGGATCGTGCGCGCCGTCCAGCGCGCCGCGACCAGCCTTTGAGCGGGAGGGGTTCATGCCAACCACCCAGCTCTCCCGCCGCCACGTCCTGCAGGGCGGCGCCATCATCGTCGGCTTCTCGCTGAGCCGCTCCCTGCCTACTGTCGCCGCCTCCGGTACCGCGCCCTCGAAGGCGGTCGCCCTCGACGAGGTCGACAGCTACCTCGCCCTGGAGCGCGACGGCTCGGCCATCGTCTATTCCGGCAAGGTCGATCTCGGCACCGGGGTCCAGACCGCTCTGACCCAGATGGCGGCCGACGAGCTCGACCTGCCACTCTCCCGGGTGAGGGTCATCCAGGGCGACACGGCTCTGACCCCGGACCAGGGGCCGACCTATGGCAGCCTGTCGATTCAGAATGGTGGCACGCAGATCCGCGCCGCCGCTGCGACCGCCCGGCGTAAGCTCGTCCAGCTCGCCTCGGAGCGGCTCGGCACACCGGCCGATGCCCTCGTTACCCGGGATGGCCGTGTGACCCCGGCCGCAGGAGGCGAAGGGATCGCCTATGCCGATCTTCTGAAAGACGGCCACTTCTCGCTGAAGCTCGACAAGGACGCGCCAAGCAAGAATCCCGACGCCTTCAGCTTCGTCGGTAAGTCGGTGGCGCGGCTCGACATCCCGGCCAAGATTTACGCCAGCTCCACCTACATGCAGGACGTGAAGCTACCCGGCATGCTGCATGGCCGCGTCATCCGGCCGCCGGCCATCGAGGCACGGCTGACAGCTGTCGATGAGGCCTCGGTCGCCGGCATGCCGGGTCTGGTGAAGGTGGTGCGCGAGGGCGACTTTCTGGGCGTCGTCGCCACGAGCGAGTGGACCGCGATCAAGGCCGCGGAAAAACTCTCGGCGACCTGGTCCAAAGCCGAGACGCTGCCAGAGCAGAGCCGGCTCTGGGAGCATGTCCGCGCGACGCCGGTGGTGAAGGAGGACGTCACCTCAAACGTCGGCGATGCGGACGCGGCGATGTCCAAGGCTGCGCGGACCTTGAAGGCGACCTACGACTTCGCGATCCACACCCATGGCTCCATCGGCCCGTCCTGCGCGGTAGCCGAGCCCGAGGGCGACGCGCTGACGGTGTGGACCGCTTCGCAGATGACGCACGCCCTGCGTACGCAGCTCTCGGCGATGTTCTCGCTGCCGCCCGATAAGGTGCGCTGCATCTATGTCGAGGGCTCGGGATGCTACGGCCGTAATGGCCATGAGGATGCCGCGGCAGACGCCGCCATCCTCGCCCGCGCTGTCGGCAAACCGGTGCGGGTGCAGTGGTCGCGGGCCGACGAGCACGGGTGGGACCCTAAGGGACCGCCTACTTTGATCGATCTGTCCGCTGGTCTGGACGACAATGGCGCGGTGACCGCCTGGTCCTCGCAGTTCCATATCCCCGTGGGAGCAGCCGGCAGCGTTCCGCTGGTGGCGGCGACGCTCGCCGGTCTGCCGCACGAGACCGCTCTGGCTCCGGGCAACATCGTCCACAACTCGGCGATCCCCTACGGCTTCCCGAACGTGAAGACCGTCTGCCGTCGCCTCGCCACGACGCCCTTGCGCCCGTCCTGGATCCGCACGCCGGGACGCATGCAGAACACCTTCGCGAACGAGGCCTTCTTCGATGAATGCGCGGCGGCAGCCGGGGTCGATCCGCTCGACTATCGTCTACGCTCGTTGGCCGACGCGCGCGGGACCGAGGTCCTCAGGCGTGTCGCCGCCCTGGCGAAATGGGAGAGCCGGCCATCGCCCAAAGGCGATGCGAAGGATCAGGGCGACGTCCAGACCGGCCGCGGTCTGTCCTACGTGAAGTACGAGCTCTACCGGACCTATGTCGCCGCCGTGGCCGAGGTCGAAGTCGAGCGCCGCACCGGGATGATCCGCGCCAAACGGGTCTTCGTGGTCCAAGATTGCGGGCAGATCATCAACCCGGACGGGGTGCGCAATCAGATCGAGGGCAACGTCATCCAGACCGTGAGCCGCGTGCTCAAGGAGGAGGTGATGTTCGACCGATCGCGTGTGACGAGCACCGATTGGGCGAGCTATCCGATCTTGACCTTCCCCGAGGTGCCCGAGATCGTGATGGAGTTGATCGACCGCCCCCGCGACAAACCCTGGGGTGCAGGAGAGCCCTCGGCGGCCGTGATCCCGGCAGCGATCTCGAACGCAGTGTTCGACGCAATCGGCCTGCGCCTGCGCTCGGTGCCGTTCACCCCGGAGAAGGTGAAGACGGCGCTCCAGCGGACTTAAGAGGGCGCCTCACGCTGATGCCAACTTCCTAGGCGTGCCGATCAACAGTGTCGCGAGCGGCGATGAACCCAGTACCGCGGAAATCCTGTCATCGCATTGGCACGTCCGGTTCGATGCGGTGCTGGGGCGTGACCGAACGGCTGCCGTTACAGACCCTCGGAAGGTCCGCTTCCAGCTATCTTGAGCACGAGGACCTACGACTGGGTCGGGTGGTTTTCGGCTGGTCTGCTTTTGGCGAGTGCGGCCCCATAGACGGACATCATCGTCAGCAAAACCGAGCGATGCTGCCGCTGGTCGCACCGCATCTGCTCGTTGACCGTGTTCCCGACGTTTGGGCGACGTCGAGGACGGAGCGTTCGATCACCCGCCGGCCAAGATACGGGCCTCGTCCGGATCGGTCGTTGCGAGGCTCTCCTTGACCTCCGTTCTACCGGCACTGCTTCGAACTGGCGATGCGTGAGTAAGATTGGCCGATCCAGGAAAAACCGGCTCGTCGGGTTAGGATCGGACATGCTGACGTATTGAGGCACCGACATCTTTCACCCAGTGAGAGCAGCTGATTTGACGATGCACTCAAAAGAAACAGATAGTTCGTCAAGCCTATCGTTCTTATTGCCTTAGAGACTGGTATACGATGGGGCGAAATATTCTATCTGACGAATAAAAACGTATGCAATTGCAACACACTCGCTTATGTGAGTGAGCGGATATCTATTTTGTTGCAATCATATTGATCCCGAGGGCGTTTCGAATTCTAGGGTTAGACCGAAGGGAGGCGCGGGTTGTAGTTTGAGCTATCTTGAAAGCGATCTCTATAGTCTGCGCGACGTAAAAGGGGAGAACGCGGTATCCACCTTTCCGGACCAACAGCGGGGTAGCAGACCGAAAACCAGCGCTACGCAAGAGCGAAGCAAGAGAAGAAAAAGAATGTTCTTTTAAATGAAATCCAGTCGCAACATAGTCGAAGTACTTGGATACATCGTGTGGCCCAGAAGTTACGTTAGGTGTAATACAGAAGTATTTGCCACCTTTTCTAAGAACGCGGATGATTTCGCGTAGTTGCTCCTCGGCATCATCAGGATGCAAATGCTCCACCAATTGATTGCTGTAGACAAAGTCGACACTGCCGTCCGGCATGTCGATGGTGGTCCCATTGGTCAGAAGAAATTGGACGTTTGCCGGCGCCTGCTGCGGCTGAAACAGCGCATCTGACACGTCGATGGCCGTGACTGATCGGCAGTGAGGTGCCATTTCAATGGCAAGTCTGGCGTCGCCGGCACCGATCTCGATCAGATCAGCGTCGGGCTTGATCAATTTTTTCAGTAATGCGGCTTGTTTTGAAATGTAGCCGTGATCCAGATAGTTGTTGTTGTGCTGAGGATGATGAGGCAGTTGCTGAAACAGGGTATCGTATGCCTCGCGATAAAATCTACGTCTATCTTCTTTGCTGGAAATCTTGAGTCTTTTTGCCAAATTCTTTTCTAAAGAATAATGTTCGATGATTTGATCGATTGTACGAGGATCGTGCGCAGATTTAGCAACGCGCTCGAAATCAGGCCTCGGCTGCATGCTCCGCTCCTATTTTCTGAAAGCACCTATAAATCTTAGACTGGCTCGAATGACCTAATGGCCTTTTGAAGACCTGCAAAATCGATCCAAACCACTGCGCCAGCCCTGTCTTCCGGCGCTCGATTTAGTTCCGTGAGGTTTGAGTGGCAGCTTTCGCCGACCCATGGCGATACTAATTTAGCTGATTACAATGTCCACTCCTTATCGCGATCGGTCGTGCCCCTTTAGCTGCGGCGGCGTCATACATGTCGGCGGCCGTAGTTAAATCGGGCCGCCGAAAACTAGACCGGTGCCTGAACCAATCCAGCCTCTCGACTCAATGCAAGGTTGTGTGTGCCGAACCAGATACTCGTTAACGAGTTTCTTCCCAATCGAAGCAACACTGACGCCATCATCAACAGCAAATTGCTTTAGCTTCATCATAATATCGTCACGCGGCTACAACATATAGGGTGGTAATTCAATATATTTCTCGCAAATATAAATTAATGACAATTTTATGTATCTTATCTAAAATATCCGACCAGACTAAAACATTAATAGATTTTGATTTTGTATTTTAGAGTGATAAAAATAGGTCCAGCAGCGATGACGTCACTGTTCATTGGAGTTGGCATGACCGCTCTCCGCTGGTCATCCGCTCGCACCCAACAGCCGGTAGACCAACGCCCTGGACACGTTCAGTTCCCGCCCGATAGCCATGCCTCCCATCCCTAAGGGCGCCAAGTCCCTGAACCCGGTCCGCATCGATGGACGGCTTACGGCCCTTGTAGACGCCAGACGATTTTGCCTTGGCAATACCCTCAAGCTGCCGGCCTTATCGGACGGCCGACTTAAACGCAGCCGTACGGCCGATTTACAGCGGCTCACCCGGCGCGCATCACTCCGTCATGATCGGAGGCGCGACATCCACTTTCCCGCCGGCGCCGCTCTTGGTGCCCCCGGTGCCGGCGCCACCCGAGCGCGACCTGCCGCTGATGCGGTTCATTGCGACGGTCGGAACGAACGGCATAGGAATCTGGCCGCGGCAGGCCTACGAGACGCCGGTGCAGCGGCGGACCCTGCTCGGGCGGCCGCGGATCACGGTGAGCGATCCGGAGGCGGTTCGCCGGGTGCTGGTCGAGAACGCCGAGAACTACGTCCGCACGGCGATCTCGATTCGGATGCTGCGCCCCGTGCTCGGCGACGGCCTGCTCATCAGCGAGGGTGCCGCCTGGCGCCATCAGCGGCGCACCCTGGCGCCCGCCTTCACGCCGCGGGCCGTCGAGATGCTGGCGCCTCACATTCTCGCCGCGACCGACGTGGCGATCCGCACGCTGGAGGGGGAGCAAGGCGACGTCGACCTGTTTGGTCACCTGCAACGGCTCGCCCTGGAGATCGCGGGGCGCACGATGTTCTCGGTCGGCATGACGCGGCACGGTGCCGGCCTGCGCGCGCTGGTCGAGGAGTATCAGCGCCGCCTCGGCCGGCCGCAATTGCTCGACTTTTTGCTGCCGCTCGGCTGGCCGAGTCCGCACGACATCGCCCGAGCCCGATTTCGACGGCGCTGGACGGCCACGCTCGACGGCATCATCGCCGACCGCGGCAGTGGGCGCACCGGCGCGGCGCAGGACCTGCTCGATCTGCTGGGAGAGGCTCGCGATCCGGAGACGGGCCGTGCGTTCGCGCCGGAGGAACTGCGCGATCAGGTGGCGACACTGATCCTCGCCGGGCACGAGACCACGGCGCTGACGCTGCTCTGGGCCTGTACGTTGCTGGCGCAAGCGCCCGCCATCCAGGAGGCCCTGTCCGAGGAAGCGCTCAACGATCCCGGAATGGGCGATCTCATGAAGCGATTGCCGCTGACCCGGGCGGTGGTGGACGAGACGCTGCGGCTCTATCCACCGGCCTTCGTCATGGCCCGGCTGTCGCGCGGCGCGGATACGCTCGCCGGCCACGACATCGCCGCTGGCACGATCGTGATCATCGCGCCCTGGCTGCTGCATCGTCACCGTCTGCTCTGGCGGGCGCCGGACGCGTTCGATCCGTCGCGGTTCCTGCCCGGCGCAGAGGCCATCCCGCGCTTCGCCTATCTGCCCTTCGGCGCGGGGCCGCGGGTCTGCATCGGCGCGCAATTCGCGCTGACGGAGGCGGTGCTGGCGCTCTCCCGCCTCGTTGCCCGATTCCGCCTCGCGCTTGCGGGCGACAGGCCCGTCCTGCCGGCGCCGGTCGTGACCCTGCAGCCCGACCATGCCCCGGCTTTCCGGCTGACGCTTCGCGGCGGCTGATCGTACGGGGACGTCACGGCAGGGGAGGGAGGGCGACGATCCCACCCTCCGCCGCATCCCGGGATGCCGTAGCGAAAGCGGAGGCCTCGAAAGAGCCCTCCAGATCCCTCGCGGTTCCTGGAGCGCTCCGTCGAGGCCACTGGCGTGTCACCGCGGGATGACGGCGATGGGTGGGACGTCCGGATGGATTTTCCGGAAACGGTGTCAGGCGCTGGCCCGCATCGGCGTGGCGTCCACGGGGATCTCGATGTCCACGCCCAGCGTCGAGACGCCCTTGCCGCGCTCCAGCTTGATCTGGACCTTGTCGGCATCGACCTTCACGTGCTTGGCGATGACGGCCAGGATCTCTTCGCGCAGCGTGATCACCAGGTCGGGGCGGCCGTTTTCGGACCGCTCGTGCGCGATGATGAGCTGTAGGCGCTCGCGGGCGGTGTTGGCCGAACCGCGGGGCTTGAGGAAAGTGAGAACGCTCATGCTGCCCTCCGTGTGAACAGCTTGTTGATCAGGGACTTGCGGTCGGACGGGATCGCCATCGCAACGGTTTCACCCTTCAGGCGGCGTACGGCGTCGATATAGGCGCGGGACGGGGCGCAGAGCGGGTTGTTGAGGGTCACCGGGCAGCCGACGTTCGAGGCGCGCAGCACTTCGAGGCTCTCGGGAATGATGGCGAGCAGCGGGATCGAGAGGATCTCGAGCACGTCGTCGACCTTGAGCATGTCGCCGCGATCGGCCCGGGCGGGGTCGAAACGGGTGAGGATCAGATGCTTCTCGATCTGCTCGCCCTTTTCGGCGCGCACGGTCTTGGAATCGAGGAGGCCGATGATCCGGTCGGAGTCACGCACCGAGGAGACCTCGGGGTTGGTGACGACCACCGCGACGTCGGCGTGGCGCATGGCGAGCTGGGCGCCGCGCTCGATGCCGGCGGGGCTGTCGCAGACGACCCAGTCGAACTTTTCGCGGAGTTCGGCGATGACGCGCTCGACGCCGGCATCGGTCAGGGCGTCCTTGTCGCGGGTCTGCGAGGCCGGCAGCAGCGAGAGGTTCTCGAGCCGCTTGTCGCGGATCAGCGCCTGGTTGAGCTTGGCGTCGCCGTTGGTGACGTTGATGAGGTCGTAGACCACCCGGCGCTCGGCGCCCATGATCAGGTCGAGGTTGCGCAGGCCGACGTCGAAGTCGACGACGCAGACCTTCTCGCCGGCCTGGGCCAGCGCTGCGCCGAGGGCGGCCGTGGTCGTCGTCTTGCCGACGCCGCCCTTGCCGGATGTCACACAGAGAACCTTGGCCATCTCATCGTTTCCCTTGAAGCCAAATCGTGGTTGTCGAAGCGTGCCGCTCAGGCGAGGGCCGCAAACTTGATCGCGCCGCCGTCGAGCCAGATCTGGACAGCCTGGCCGCGCAGGTGGCTGCCCATGTCCTCGGCCGTGCGGACGAGGCGGTCGATGCCGAGGAGCTCCGGCTCGAACTTCCGGCAGTAGATTCTTGCGCGCGGGTTCTTCGCGGCGCCGGCGATTACCCGGCCGCGCAGCGCGCCGTAGACGTGGACGGAGCCGCCCGCGAGGATCTCGGCGCCCGAGGAAACCGAGCCCATCACGGTCACGTCGCCGTCGGGATGGCAAATGCTTTGGCCGGAGCGCACCGAACCCTCGATGGTCAGCGAGGTCACGGGAGGCTTTTCCGGTTCGATCGCGACCTCCACGCCCTCGGCCGTCGGACGGCCGCCGGCAAGGAAGGGCGGAAGCCCGACCGAAGCGCAAGCCGCGCCCTCGATGCCGAGGATGCGGATGCTGCGGCTCGACAGCTCGGCGACGAGCCCTTCGAGCGCGGGGGCCTCGGGGGCGAGGGCCGCCACGTCGAGGATCACGCCCTTGCCGGCGAACAGGGTGGGCGCGCGCTTCAGCGCGGCGTCGAGGAGGGCGAGCCAGTCGCCGACTGGGGCCTGGGGCGCCAGGGCGAGGGCGCGAAAGACGCGGCCGCGACAGGCGAAGACGGGGAATGTGGGAGCAGGGCTTGTCACGGGCGTGAACGTTTCCTTACCGACCCCCCCATTCAGGGTCGGCATGGTTACCGTGCGGTTAATTTTGCCGGACGCTCGGCAAGTTTTGCCGGGTGGCGGTAGTAGGGTAGGTCGCTAGGCTCAAGAATTGTCTTAGCAAAAACAAACACTTGAATTTGATTTTGGGCAAGATCCGTTCGTTAAGGATTTTTCGCGCCGCATGCGGGGATCAATCGATCCTGTGATCGGACGAATCAGGAAACTGCCGGGTCGGGCTGGATCTGACGCGCTTTCGACGATCCTATTTCGGCGCCCAAACAGGATCGGTTTGTTCCGGCGTGCGGAGAAAGGCGCGTTGCCGGTCATGCGGGTCGAAGCAATCTTCCGCGTGCGAAACGCGACGGCGCGCGCGAGCGACCAAAGTATCGTGCGCTTGTCCGACGCGTCAGCGAACGTCTATCTCTCGACAGATCCGGTCGTTCCGCAGCAGGCGTCAGCATTGTCGCAGGCTAGCCATTCGGGCGGAACATCTGTCCCTGGTTGCTGATTGCTCCCGCGAAACAACGTGGAGGAACTCCGTGAAAAAAATCATGATCAGCGCCAACATTTTCGCCGCTGCCCTGCTGACTGCCTCGGCTGCCTTTGCCGCCCCTTGCACCACGGCCGTGAAAGGCAAGAGCCCCGAGCAGACCACGAACGCGAAGAGCTCCGACACCGACACGTCCAGCAAGAACACCGCCGGCGGCGCGCAGCCCGCTTCGCCGGGTACGGTCGGTGCGATGAACAACGCGGGCGCGAACCAAGCGACCCAGACCGCCGACAAGGGTGGCGAGAAGAGCGACAAGGCCGAGGCCGGCTCGAAGAACCTCGCCGGCGGCAATCAGCCTGCCTCGCCGGGCACGGTCGGCGCCATGAACGACACCGGCGCCACCCAGCACGCCGGCCACAAGGGCGACGATTGCTGATCGGGTCCAAGCCGCCTGCAGATTCGACTCGTCCGGCGTACGCCGGACGGGTTTTTTCATGGGACCTTCGCGTTCGTCGCTGCTTGCCCAGGGGGCGGCAAAATCGTACGTCCCACTCAGCGCGTGAGCGTGTCGGGGTGTAGCGCAGCCTGGTAGCGCATCTGGTTTGGGACCAGAGGGTCGTAGGTTCGAATCCTATCGCCCCGACCATTCGTTTTTTCGTGGAGCTTCGTGACGGATGTCGAGCGCCCGCATCTTCCGCCCCTCGAAGGATGCCTCACAATCGGGGATGGCGCGCACCAAGCAGTGGCTTCTCGAATTCGACCGGACCAGCGCCCGCGAGGCCGATCCGCTCATGGGCTGGACCTCGTCGTCCGACATGCTCCAGCAGGTCCGGCTGGAATTCGATACCGCGGAGGAGGCCGTGGCCTACGCCGAGCGCGAGGGCATAGCCTACCGGATCGAGACGCCGCGGCCGCAGACCGTGCGCAAGGGCCTGTCCTACTCCGACAACTTCAAGTTCAATCGCACGGCGCCCTGGACGCATTGACGGCACGTCAGAACGCGTAGCGCACCGTACAATACGGCATCCGCTCCGCCAGCAACGCCTTGAAGCGGCCGAGCCATTGGCCCTTCCAGCCGGTTCGATAGCGCAGGTTGTCGCCGCCGCCCTCGGAGCGCTTGGCCTCCTGGATGTCGGGCCGCCAGAGCAGGTCTTCGGCCTTGGGGTGCCAGCCGAGATTGACCGCGTGCAGCCCCGCATTGTGGGTCAGCAGGATGATCTCGCATTTGAGCTGCGCTTTGGCTGCGTCCGAGAGCGTGTCGTCGATCTCGTCGAACAGCGCCCGCCAATCCGCCTCCCAGCCCTCGTAGAGGATCACCGGCGAGAAATTGACGTGGACCTCGTAGCCGGCGCGCAGAAAATCGTCGATCGCGGCGATACGCTCGGCCATCGGGCTGGTCCGCACGTCGACGATCTTGGCGATGCGCGCGGGCATCAGCGAGAACCGGACGCGCGTCTTGCCCTGCGGGTCGTAGGCGAGGAGATCCGGGTTGACCGCCTTCGTCGCGAACGAACCCTTGGCGTTCGGGATGGTGCGAAACAGCGCCACGAGATCGCGGACCGTGTCGCAGAGCATGGCGTCCACCGAGAGATCGCCGTTCTCGCCGAGATCGTAGACCCAGAGTGACGGGTCGACCTGATCGGGCTCGGGCAACGGCCCCTGCTTTTCCGCGTGGCGCCGGATCGCCGCGCCGACCGCCTCGGTGTTGACGAAGAGCGAGATCGGGTTCGCGAACCCCTTGCGGCGCGGCACGTAGCAATAGGCACAGGCCATGGCGCAGCCGTTCGAGGTCGAGGGCGCGATGAAGTGGGCGCTGCGTCCGTTCGGACGCATGGCGAGCCCCTTCTTCACGCCGAGCACCAGCGTCGAACGCTTGATCCGCAGCCAGTCCTCGACGGAGCCCTCGTTGCCGTGCAGCGAAGGAATGTTCCAGTGCGAGGGCACTTCGATCCGCTCGGCGTCCGGAAATCGATCGAGAATCTCCCGCCCCCGCGGAAACGCGGCGACGCCGGGCTCGTGGAAGATTGTCTGGATGCCGATGAGATCGCGTTGCGGAGCCATGCGGCGGACCGTCAGAGCCGCGCCAGCAGCTCCGCCTTCTTACCTGAAAACTCCTCGTCGGTGAGGATGCCCTTGCGGTGCAGTTCGGCCAGCCGTTCCAGGGTCGAGATCACGTCCGTTTGCGGATGGGCCGCAGCCGCGGGAGTTGCGTCAGGCCTGGGAGGCTCGGCCGGCCGGACCGGCATCGGAGTCTCCCCGTGCCTCGGACTTGGCGCGTGGGCCTGACGCGAGTCGGAGGCCGGGGCCGGGGAGGGCGCGTGCTCGGTACGGTCAGTCACGCTCGCCTGCGACGGGCTCTGCTCCTCTCCCACCGGCGTCAGGTCGTCGAGCGAAATGACCCCATGCGGTCCGCTGAACCGAAAGCTCGACGTGCCGGATTGCTGCTGCGAAGCGCCGGTGATGACGTGCTCGCCCGTGTCGTAGAGCGCGACCCGACCGTCGGTCTCGACGGCGAGCCGGCGGCTCTCGGGAAACCAGGCGTAGCGCGTGGCGTTCTGCGAGCCGACGCTCGACGCCCGGCCAAGGCCCTCGGGCCACCAGTTGCCGGAGGAGCCGCTCGACGACTGGCTCATCGAAAAGCTCTGCGACCGGCGCGGTGCCAGATCCGGCAGCGCGGCGGAGAGGTCTTCGCAGAGCGCGGTCACGCGGGCCTTCAGACCGTGATCGTTCATGCGACCGACCATGACCATGCCGCCGGAGAACCACTGGCCCATCCCGCCGAATTCGGGATGGTCGAACTGAGCCATTCGGCCGCCGCCCGAATCGAGCGCCCGAAGCATGTGCCGCACCGCTTCGGGGCTGACGCCGTGCTTTTCGGACAGCGCCTGCAAGCGCGCGATGGTGTCGTCGGTCATCATGGGTCCGGCCGGCTGCGGTGCTGCAGCTCTAACCGCAACGGGCCAGGACTTCCACGGATCCTGTCGTGATCCGACTGCGGGATATTTACGCCCGGCTCTGCGCCAGTTCGATCAGCCGCCGCGCCAGGGCGATCTGCCCGGCGGGCGCCACAGGCGCCTCGCGATCGACCGGATGCCAGGCGCCGTCGCGCCAGCTCATCGTCAGCGCCTCGACCACGGGGACGAGAGGTACCGGGCGCTTGGCGAAATGCGCGCGCCGGATCGTCTCCGGCATGGAGCGCCATGCCGCATCGGCCTGGGCGAGGCGGTCGCGCTCCCGGAGCGTCGCGAGGGATTGGCCGTTCTCGTCCCAAGCCTCGATCCGACACATCGCCGAGCCGATCTTGTCGGTCCAGCGGAAGGCGGTCCCGACACCCTGGGCGTAGCCGGCGCGGACCAGCGCCCGCATCGCAGCCTCATAGGCCGTCGGCGGCGTGAAGGGCGTGCGCTCCGATGGCAGGCGGTCGTGGCAGCAGGCGAGCGTCAGGAACGCGGACAGCACGGCCTCGAGCCGTGCGCCGTCGATGACGGCGGATGCCAGCGCCCCCGGCATGGCCTCGGAATCCATCGTCAGCGCGTGCCGGCAATACCAGGTCTCGTCCGGCTTGTCGGCGCGCGGCACGGGGGCGGCGAGGCCGAGGTCCTTCAAGACCCGCGTCGCCTCCTCGAAGGCCGGCTCGGATTCGTGGTAATAGGTCGCGCCGTGGGCGCCGGGACCGGCCTCCCGGTCCGATCGGGTCAGATGGCACGCGATGGCTGCCGCCAACTCCCCGCACAGACGCCCCTGCGCGCTCCCCAACGCAACAACCGCCACCACGTCGAACTCCGGCTTTCCGAACGCAACCCGGCGGGACCATACCGGCTCGAAGTGAATCAACGCTTAGGCCAGCCGTGCTCGCCCACGCGTGGAAAAGACGTGCCGGCGCGGCAGCTTGCCGCGCTGCAGCGAATTTTGTCCCGTCAACCCGTTCGGCCGAAGCATATTTTCGCGCTGCGGCGGAGCTTCACCGGAACGTGAGCGTTCCCACCTCAAATCCGGCTGCCGCTGCGCGGCGGCCGCCAGTGGAGACACCATGGCCGAAGCCAAGAACACCCAGTCCGACGGACCTGCGAAGCCGCGCGTCGTGCGTTCGCGCATCCGGGAGGGCTCGCCCCATCCGCGCGGCGCGAATTGGGACGGGCTCGGCGTGAACTTCGCCGTCTTCTCGGCCCATGCCACCAAGGTCGAGCTCTGCCTGTTCGACGATGCCGGCGAGAAGGAAATCGAGCGGATCGTCCTGCCCGAATACACGGACGAGGTCTGGCACGGCTATTTGCCCGACGCGCGCCCGGGCACGATCTACGGCTACCGGGTGCATGGCCCCTACGAGCCGAAGACCGGCCACCGCTTCAACCACAACAAGCTGCTGATCGACCCCTACGCCAAGGGTCTCGTCGGCTCCATCACCTGGAATCCGGCCCTGTTCGGCTATCAGATGGAGACCGGCGACGACCTGACCTTCGATGACCGCGACAGCGGCCCCTACACCCGGCGCTGCCAAGTGATCGATCCGGCCTTCACTTGGGGCCGCGACGTGAAGCCGAACGTGCCGTGGGAGAAGACGATCTTCTACGAGACGCACGTCAAGGGATTCACCAAGCTGCACCCGTCGGTGCCCGAGAAGATCCGCGGCACCTATGCCGGCCTCGGTACACCGGCCGTGCTCGATTACATCAAAAGCCTCGGCGTCACCTCGGTGGAGCTGCTGCCGGTCCACGCCTTCGTGCAGGACGACTACCTGCAGGAGAAAGGGCTCACGAACTACTGGGGCTACAACACCATCTCGTTCTTCACCCCCGCACGCCGTTACGCGGCGGTGCCGGATTTCGCCTTCTCCGAGTTCAAGGAGATGGTCGCCCGGATGCATGGCGCCGGCCTCGAGGTGATCCTCGACGTCGTCTACAATCACACCGCCGAAGGCAACGAGAAGGGTCCGACGCTGTCCTTCAAGGGCATCGACAACGCTTCGTATTACCGGCTGATGCCGAAGGAGCCGCGCTACTACATCAACGACACCGGCACGGGTAACACCTTCAACCTGTCGCATCCGCGCGTATTGCAGCTCGTCACCGACAGCCTGCGCTACTGGGCGACCGAGATGCGCGTCGACGGCTTCCGGTTCGACCTCGCGACGATTTTGGGCCGCGAGCCCTACGGCTTCGACGAAGGCGGCGGCTTTCTCGACACCTGCCGGCAGGACCCGGTGCTGAACTCGGTGAAACTCATCGCCGAGCCGTGGGATTGTGGTCCCGGCGGCTATCAGGTCGGCGGCTTCCCGCCCGGTTGGGCCGAGTGGAACGACCGTTTTCGCGATGATGTCCGTGGCTACTGGAAGGGCGACGCGGGCCTCCTGCCGTCGCTCGCCGCGCGCATCACCGGCTCGGCCGACAAGTTCAACAAGCGCGGCCGCCGGCCCTGGGCGTCTGTGAACTTCATCTCGGCCCATGACGGCTTCACGCTCGCCGACACGGTCTCGTACAACGAGAAGCACAACGAGGCGAACGGCGAGGGAAACCGCGACGGTCACGGCCACAACCTCTCCTATAATTTCGGCGTCGAGGGCCCCACCGACGATCCCGAGATCAAGGCCACGCGCCTGCGCCAGATGCGCAACATGCTGGCGACGCTGTTCCTCTCCAAGGGCACGCCGATGCTGCTCGCCGGCGACGAGTTCGCCCGGACGCAGAAGGGCAACAACAACGCCTATTGCCAGGACAACGAGGTTTCCTGGATGGATTGGGAGGCGATCGGGGCGGACGAGCGCGATCTCGCCGAGTTCACGCAGCGCCTGATCCTGCTGCGCAACGCCCTGCCGATGCTCTCGCGCGGCCGCTTCGTCACGGGCGCCTTCGACGAGGAGTTCGGTGTCAAGGACGTCACATGGCTGACGCCGGCCGGTACGGAGATGACACCGGAGAACTGGAACGACGGCAACTCGCGCTCGCTCGCCGTGCTGCTCGACGGGCGTGCACAGGCCTCGGGCATCCACCGCCGCGGCGGCGACGCCACCCTGCTGCTGTTCTACAATTCCTATCACGACGTGGTCGACTTCACCCTGCCGGAGACGGCGGGCGGCGTCGCCTGGACGCGCATCCTCGACACCAACCTGCCCGACAGCCAGGAACTCGCGAGCTTCGGCATCGGCGACCGCTACACGGTCACCGGCCGCTCGATGCTGATGTTCGTCCTCAAGCCCGAGGAAGCCCCCGGACCAGAGACCTCCGAGATGGAACGCTCGTACCAGCACGTGATGCAGGCTTTCGAGCGGGCCCACGTCGAGCACGTGAGCTTCGGGCTCGACGGGGAGGCGTGAGCAGCCCGTCCCTGCGAACGCAGCGCAGCAACCCAGAGCCATTTCGCTACGGCGATTATGCAGCTTCGGGTTGCTCCGCTTTCGACTCGCAATGAAGAGTAGGACCGGCGGACCCAACCTGATCGACATCTCGGACAGATGATCGACAGGCCATCGCGTTCAGACTAACTTTTCCCATTGCGCCGGCAGGGCTGAGAAAAGGCTCGCTCTCTCCGGAGGGGAGGGAAAGCCTATGGACCCGTCTCCCGAGAAGCCGGCCAATCCAGCGCGCGCCGTCGTCGTCGAAGGGGCACCGGCCCAGATCCAGCGGCCGGAGGGCAACGTCTTCTTCGCCGCCGTCGAGATGACGCGGATGCCGATGGTCATCGCCGACCCGCGGCTGCCCGATACGCCGATCGTGTTCGTCAACAGCGCCTTCCTCACGATGACCGGCTACGCGCACCACGAGGTCGTCGGCCGCAACTGCCGCTTCCTGCAGGGGCCGGAGACGGACCGCGAGGCCGTCGCCGAGATCAGGCGCGCCATCGCCGGACGACGCGAGGTCGCTACCGAGATCCTGAACTATCGCAAGGACGGCTCGACCTTCTGGAATGCGCTGTTCGTCTCGCCGGTCTTCGATGCCTCGGGGGAGGTGGTGTATTTCTTCGCCTCGCAACTCGACGTGTCGCGTCGGCGCGATGCCGAGGACGCGCTCGGCCAGGCGCAGAAGATGGAGGCGCTCGGCCAGCTCACCGGCGGCATCGCCCACGACTTCAACAACCTGCTGCAGGTGATCCTCGGCTATGTCGACATCGTCGCCGCCGGGCTCGATAAGCCGGATGCCGACCGGGCGCGGCTCGGCCGCGCCACGGACAACATCCGCACGGCGGCCGAGCGCGCGGCCACGCTGACGCAGCAGCTCCTGTCCTTTGCCCGCAAGCAGCGGCTCGAGGGACGGCCGGTCAACCTGAACCAGCTCGTCCAGAGCATGGGTGAGTTGGCCCGGCGCACCCTGGGCGAGCAGGTCGATATCGAGACCCGGCTCTGTCCGGATCTCTGGACCTGCCGGATCGATCCGACCCAGGCCGAGGTCGCGCTGCTGAACATCCTGATCAATGCTCGCGACGCCATGCCGAACGGCGGCCGGCTCGTGATCGCCACCGAGAACCAGAGATTGCACGAGGGCATCGTCACGCATGCGCTGCGCGGCAGCCGGTTCGTCAGCGTCGCCATCACCGATACCGGCAACGGCATCCCGCCGGAGATGTTGGCGCGGGTGATGGACCCGTTCTTCACCACGAAGGAGGAGGGCAAGGGCACTGGGCTCGGCCTCTCCATGGTCTACGGCTTCGCCAAGCAGTCGGGCGGCACCGCGCAGGTCTCGTCCGTGATGGGTGAGGGTACGACCGTGCGGCTGTCCTTCCCGGCGAGCGTGGGCGACGACCGGCCCGAGCCTCCGCCTGCTCCGCTCGAGGCCGAGCGGTCCGGCACCGAGACGGTGCTGATCGTCGACGACCGCGAGGACGTGGCCGACTTGGCCAGGACGATCCTTCGCGATTACGGCTACACGACCCTCACCGCCGTCAACGGCCGCGAAGCCCTGCAGGTGCTGGAGACCCGCTCCGACATCGCGCTGCTGTTCTCCGACCTGATCATGCCCGGCGGCATGAATGGCCTGATGCTCGCCCGCGAGGCCCGTCGCCGCCGGCCCGACCTCAAGGTCCTGCTCACCACCGGCTACGCCGAGGCGAGCCTGGAGCGAACCGATGTGGGGGGATCGGAGTTCGAAATCCTGAACAAGCCCTATCGCCGGGCCGAGCTGGTCCGACGGGTTCGCAGCACGCTCGACGCCGTCACCGGCGGCTGAGCCGCATCACCGACGGAGGAAGCCATGCCGCGCGGCGACAAGTCGAAATACACCGACAAGCAGGTCCGCAAGGCCGAGGCGATCACCGAATCCTACGAGAACCGCGGCGTGCCCGAAGACGAAGCCAAGGCTCGCGCCTGGGCCACGGTCAATAAGGACGACGGCGGCGGCAAGCATCCGGGCGGTTCGGGCCGGGGCAAGTCGACCGACCACCCCGCTGCGCACAAGGGCGGCCGCAAGGGCGGCGCGGCATCGTCCTCTCGGACGGCGGAAGAACGCTCGGCTTCGGCGAAGAAGGCGGCGGCGACACGCAAGCGGAATGCGGCGGCAACGTAATGGTCGGCCCGATCATTCGGGTTCCAATCGATCCGCATCGGGCGATGCAGGCGCTCTCTCCTCCCTTGGGGGAGGGGAGAAACTGAACGTCCCGATCGGATCAATCGGAAGCGATCTCGATAATTCTCGGACCCACCGCCGCCGCCACTGCCCGACGGCGCTCAAGCCGGCTCGCTACCGCCTTCGTCTGCGACGTCCACCTCCATGCCATCCTCCCCCTCGATGTGCTCGACGGAGACGACGCGTTCGGCCTTGTCGGTGTTGAACACCTTCACGCCCTTCGATGCGCGGCTCACGATACGGATGCCGTCGACAGGCACGCGAATGAGCTGACCCGCATTCGTAACCAGCATGATCTGGTCCGATTCCTCGGCCGGGAACGAGGCGACCAGATCGCCGATCGGCGCTTTTTGATCGACCGCTTTCAGGCCCTTACCGCCGCGTCCGGATATTCTGTAGTCGTAGGACGAGGTGCGCTTGCCGAAGCCGCGTTCGGAAATCGTCAGCACGTACTGCTCCGCTGCGCTCATCTCCGTGTAGCGCTCGGCCGAGATGGCGGCATCAGCCACCTCGTCCTCAGCATCTCCGGCTTCGGGCTCTCCCGGCTCGCCGATCACGGCGCGCCGCATCTTGAGATAGCCGCCGCGCTCCTCTGGCGATGCCGGGAAATCGTTGAGGATCGCCATGGAGATCACCGCATCCCCGGCCCCGAGCGTGATGCCCCTGACACCGGTCGAGTCGCGGCCCTTGAAGACGCGCACGTCCTCGACAGGGAAGCGGATGCATTGACCCTTGGCCGTCGTGAGCAGCACGTTCTGCTCGGCCTTGCAGATCTCGACATGGACGATGTGGTCGCCCTCATCGAGCTTCATGGCGATCTTGCCGTTGCGATTCACGGTCGTGAAGTCGGAGAGCTTGTTGCGCCGGACGCCGCCCGAGGCTGTCGCAAACATCACGTCGTAATCGTCCCAGGTGGTCTCGTCCTCCGGCAGCGGCATGATCGTGGTGATGCGCTCGCCTTCCTTCTGCAGCTGCAGGATGTTGACGAGGGCCTTGCCCTTGGCGTTCGGCGCGGCAACCGGCAGGCGCCAGACCTTCTCCTTGTAGGCCTGGCCCTGGTCGGAGAAGAACAGCACCGGGGTGTGGGTGTTGGCCACGAACAGCCGGGTGACGAAATCCTCGTCGCGGGTCGACATGCCGGTGCGGCCCTTGCCGCCGCGGCGCTGGGCCCGATAGGTCGAGAGCGGCACGCGCTTGACGTAGCCGGCATGGGACACGGTGACGACCATGTCCTCGCGCTGGATCAGGTCCTCGTCGTCGACGTTCGAATCGTAGTCGAGGATGACGGTCTTGCGCGGGGTGGCGAAGGCTTCCTTGACCTCTGCCAGCTCCGTCTTGACGATCGCCTGGATGCGGGCGCGGGAGCGCAGGATGTCGAGGTAGTCGGCGATTTCTTCCGCGAGCTTCTTCAGCTCGTCGCCGATCTCGTCGCGGCCCAGAGCCGTGAGGCGCTGCAGGCGCAGATCGAGGATGGCGCGGGCCTGCACCTCGGAGAGCCGGTAGCTGCCGTCCTCCTTCACGCGGTGGCGCGGATCGTCCACGAGCGCGATCAGCGGCGCGATGTCGAAGGCCGGCCAATCGCGGCCCATCAGGGCCTCCCGGGCGGTGTTCGGATCCGGCGAGGTCCGGATGAGGCGGATGACCTCGTCGATGTTGGCGACCGCGATGGCGAGACCGCACAGGACGTGGGCACGCTCGCGCGCCTTGTTCAGAAGGAACTTCGTCCGCCTGGAAACGACCTCCTCGCGGAAGTCGATGAAGGCCGTGAGCAGGTCCTTCAGGTTCATCAGCTCGGGGCGGCCGCCGTTGAGCGCGACCATGTTGGCGCCGAACGAGCTCTGCAGCGGCGTGAACCGGTAGAGCTGGTTCAGCACCACCTCGGCCATCGCGTCGCGCTTGATCTCGACGACGATCCGCATGCCGTCGCGGTCGGATTCGTCGCGCAGATCCGAGATGCCCTCGATCCGCTTCTCCTTCACCAGCTCGGCGATCTTCTCGATCAGCGTCGCCTTGTTCACCTGATACGGGATCTCGGTGAAGATCAGCGCCTCGCGCTCCTTGCGCAGCTCCTCGATCTGCGACTTCGCCCGCATGATGATCGAGCCGCGGCCCGTGGCGTAGGCCTGCCGCGTGCCGGCGCGGCCGAGGATCGAGCCGCCGGTGGGGAAGTCGGGGCCGGGCACGATCTCGGTCAGCGCCTCGATCGTCATGCCCGGATCGTCCATCAGGGCGAAGCAGGCGTCGATCAGCTCGCCGAGATTGTGCGGCGGGATGTTCGTCGCCATGCCGACCGCGATGCCGCCGGCGCCGTTGACGAGGAGGTTCGGGAAGCGCGCCGGAAGAACCGTCGGCTCCTCGCGGGTGTCGTCGTAGTTCGCCTGGAAATTGACGGTGTTCTTGTCGATGTCCGCGAGCAGCGACATGGCGGGCTTCGCCAGCCGCGATTCGGTGTAGCGCATCGCCGCCGGCGGATCGCCGTCGACCGACCCGAAATTGCCCTGCCCGTCGATGAGCATCAGGCGCATCGAGAACTCTTGGGCCATGCGGACCAAGGCGTCGTAGATCGATTGGTCGCCGTGCGGATGGTACTGACCGATCACGTCGCCGACGATGCGGGCCGACTTCACGTAGCGCCGCTCGGGGAGGAAGCCGCTCTCGTAGGCCGAGTAGAGGATGCGCCGGTGCACCGGCTTGAGGCCGTCGCGCGCATCGGGCAGGGCCCGGCTCACGATCACGCTCATGGCGTAATCGAGATAGGAGCGGCGCATCTCGTCGGTGATCGAGACCGGCTTGATGTCGTTGGCCGGCGGCGTCGGAGGATCGCCCGCGCCGGACTTGTCGTTGTCTGCCAAGCTCTTGTGTCCGTCTATCGAGATGTCCGCGTTCGGGGTGGCGGGGCAGGGGCCTCGGCCGTTCGATGTCGCGCCCTTGGAAGACGCTCGCGGAGCTTAGAGAAGACCGTGTGATTTCAAGTGGTTAATTAGTCATTTCGCGGACCCGGCGCAACCCGCGCGCACGGTATCCGGGCACGGTTCGACAGCTAACAGGATCGCTCTGCGAAGACCATCGCCGACGGTGGATAGATCCGACGCTCCGCTTGCGGCGAATATCGAACAAATATAGAACAAACGCCGGCTGTGGTTGACGGGTACAAACTCCCCGGCCGGGTTGCCGCGGCGCGTTCCGCCCGCCATGAGTCCGGCCGGGCGAACGGCCCTCGTGAGATCGAACGGTAGGAGAGAGGCATGGCGGGCAGCGTCAACAAGGTGATCCTGGTGGGCAATCTCGGGCGCGATCCCGAAACGCGCCGGCTGGCCTCGGGCGATCCGGTGGTGAACCTCCGGCTCGCCACCTCGGAATCCTGGAAAGACAAGGCGAGCGGCGAGCGCAAGGAGAAGACCGAGTGGCACTCGGTCGTGATCTACAACGAGAACCTCGCCCGCGTGGCCGAGCAGTACCTGCGCAAGGGCTCGAAGGTGTACATCGAGGGCCAGCTCCAGACCCGCAAATGGACCGACCAGTCCGGCGTCGAGAAGTACACCACCGAGGTGGTGCTGCAGCGCTTCCGCGGTGAGATGACCCTCCTCGACGGTCGCGCCGGTGGCGGCGGCGACTTCGCCGGCAGCGACGACGACGGCGGCGGCCAGATCAGCCGCGGCGGCGATTATGGGGGTGGCGGCGGCGGCCGGAGCAGCGGCGGTGGCGGCGATTACGGCGGAGGCCGCTCCTCCGGCGGCGGCGACCGCAAGCCGGCTTCGGGTGGCGGCGGTGGATCTGGCGGTGGTCGCCCGAGCTACGATCTCGACGACGACATTCCGTTCTGAACCCCCGTCAAGAATTTTTGTCCACTCCATCGGGATTTCTCAAAAGGGTCAGTGCTTTAGAGCTGACCCTTTTTCTTAGGTCGTCCACTATTTTCGTCAGGAAAACCCCAGTCTCGGTAAAACGTCCACTATCTTATCTAAGTATCGAATATCATTGTTTTTTCTATGGACGCTTAGGCTTCCTTTCGACGCCGGATGCCTAGACGGCCTCACGGCCTCGGCCCGACCGGAGCGGATGCATTGCGGTCGACGAAATCCAGTCGCCGTGCGCATCGTCCACTGTCTCAGCCAAAGCATTGCAGGAGTTGATCTTTTCATTCCTACGATGTCGAAGCTGCGCCCTCGGCGGATTGGGTTTCCCGACAAAGGAACGGAAGAGGCACGTCGTCCACTCCGTGGTGGTATTTCAATCAAATCAATAACTTGAAGACTGTTCTCCGATGGTTCGCGTCCACTATCGCGTGGTCTTGTCTTCGTTAACCGGCTCGCTCCAGTCTTGGGCGCGAAGACCGGACCGCACCGATGACAAGCCCCCATCCAGAACCCCGGCCCTGGCGCCTCAAGACCCATACGATGCTGCCCGGCGAGCGGACCGTCACCGTGGTCGACCGGAACGGGATGCCCGTTTGGTGGCCCAACCTCTTCCACGCCTACGAGCTGCGGAACGCCGGCCGTAGCTATGCGACCCAGAAGCGGACGATGTCGGCCATCGTTGCCGCCTTCAACTGGGCAGAGGGCAGGGACATCGACATCGAGGCCAGGATCGCGAGCTTCGAGTACCTGGACTACGCGGATACCAAGAGTCTGCAGGCCCTTCTGAAGCTCAACGTCGCCTCCGAAAGGAAGGGGAGCCGACGAGCGGTCGGAAACGGCTACTGGGACGCGCGCTGCCGCGGGGTGCGCGACTACGTCCGCTGGCGCGCCGGGGAAGCGATGCAGCGGCTGATGCGCCCGGAGGCGCCCGACGCTCCGGCCATGCTGTACCGGATGGCCGGCGACGGGCTCGAACGGTTCGAGGAGACCCTGCTCTCCGGGATCGGCAACGACAACGAGACCGAGACGATGGGTCTCGACGAGTCCCAGCGGGCGTCGCTTCTGGAGGCGATCGTTCCGGGTAGTCCGACCAACCCGTTCGAAAAGCGCCACCAGTTCCGAAACTTCGCGCTGATCCTGTCCATCTACGAGATGGGGGCCCGCAACGGGGAGACTCTCGGCTTGAAGCGCGAGGACCTGCACCTGTACGGCGACGCGCCTTCCATCGAGATCCACCGGCGCCACAACGATCCCAAGGACCCGCGCAGCCGCCCACCGGCCACCAAGACCAAGGCTCGGCTTCTTCCGATCTCCGCCGCTCTCGCCGACGTCCTCGGTACGTGGCTGACGGACCACCGCAGCAACGTCTCGGTCTACCCGAACGCGGGGCCTTGCCCTTACGTCTTCCTTTCGGAGCGCGGCAGGCCCATCGCCTCCAACACCGTCGAGAGGATCTTCGTCGCGCTACGCAAGGTCGAGGGCATCCCGCCCTGGCTCACTGCGCACAAGCTGCGCCACACCTTCAACGACCGCTTCTCGGAATTGATCGACACCCTGCCCGAGGACGTGCTTCGCCCGGCCATCGAGGCACGCATGCGCAACTTCCTGAACGGATGGTCGCCGACCTCGGAGCAGGGCGAAAACTACAGGAGGCGGTTCGTCCGGACGAAAGCCCACGAACTCCTGTCGAAGCTCCAGAACCTCAGTGCCCTGGGAGCCGCACGCTCGTGAACGCACCGCTTCTCGGACCTCCGAAACGCCACGTTCCGATCCTCGTGCCCGCACCCCGCGAGGCTATCGAGGGCGACTACTACGGCAAGAGGGTCGTCCTGGACGGCCCGGTCTGGCAGCTCAACGACTTCGTTCATCCGGAATACGCTCTCGACTGGGCTTCGCTCGGATTCACCCACCGCGGCCTCGTCGAAGCCACTGCCGACTTCTTCGTCGAGAGGATCCAGACGTCTTCGGCGAGCAACGTCGTGAACCACTTCAACGCTCTGAAGCGTGTGAAGAAGCTGCGATCGTTCCAGGCCTGGTCGGCACCGCTCATCGCCTGGAACCAGCCGGAGCTCAACCAGACGCTCTTCTATGAAGCGCGCGACCAGGCCGGGTTCAGCCGGGGCGAGCTCAGCCATGTGCAGAGGTGGTTCGGCTTCTGCGCGAGACGCGATGGATCGGGCGTCAACCGGACCAGCGCCAGCATCCTCGAATCGATCTCGATCGGAGGGGAGCCGAAGGGCGTCGCCGTCCTGACCCTCGATCCCCAGGGCGGCCCGCTGGACGACGCCGAGACGACTGCCCTGCTGCAGGCGCTCGCCGCGGCATACGAGAAGGGCACGGTTCCGATCGCCGGCCTCGTCGCCGTTTGGCTCTGCGTCCTACTGGGTCCGAACCCGCGCATGCTGGCCATGATGCGCGACGAGGACTTCCGACGCGTCGATGGTCGGCATCCCGAGATTTCCGTCCCGAGGATCAAAGGCAAGGACGCTTCCGGCAGGACGCAGTTCAAGGTCCGCAAGCTCGACGAGCGCTTCGCCCGGATGGTCGAGGAGCTGATCGCCGCCAACGATGCGGCGCGGACCGGATCGGAATGGGAGAAGGACGGCTACGCCGCTGCCCTCTTCCCACGGCGGGAGCCGAACCCGCATCTCGCCGGTCGCCCTCAGCAGGCCTGGGCGATGCATCGCACGCCGCAGGAGATCAGTCTGCTCGTCGCGAGGACGGTGCGGTCGCTCGACGTCCGCTCTCCCCGAACCGGACAGACCCTGAAGGCGAGCCCGCGACGCTTCCGCTACACCTTCGCCACCCGTCTCCTGCGCGAGGGTGCCTCGCCGCAGGTCGTCGGCGAGCTGCTCGACCACAAGGATCTCCAGACGATCCGCGCCTATCTCAACCTCCGCGGCGAGCTCGTGGAGAAGCTCGATGCCGCCATGGCCATGGAACTCGCGCCGATGGCCCAGGCCTTCCTGGGCACTCTGGTCGGCTCGGAAGGTGAGGCGGTCCGCGGTGGTACGCGTGCCAGCCGGATCTTCGGTTCGGATCCATCGACTGCGGACGGTCTCGGCACGTGCGGAAGCTTCTCCTTCTGCGGCCTCGCCGCTCCCCGAGCCTGCTACACCTGCGCACGTTTCCAGCCATGGCTCGACGGGCCGCACGTCCGGGTTCTCGACGAGCTTCTCAGGCAGCGCGAGGAGCGGCGTGCGCGCGGCCTGGACGGGCGCCTCATCACGATGACGGACAATACCATTCTCGCCGTGGCGGACGTGATCCACCGTTGCGAGAATGCGAAACTCGAGCGGGCCACGTCCGCGGGAGAAGCCTGATGTCGCGTCCCGGACGAAGTCGGCGCGTCTCGCGCATCCGTAGCAGCGTGACCGCGACCCTCGGGGCCACGCCGAGGCAGAACTACGAGAGCTTCGTGGAGCACGGACGGCTTTCGTCCGCGTTCGGCGAGATCGTGTTCGACGATCACATCTGGCGGGTCGCGTCGAACACGAATCACCCCAACGGGCCTCCCGAGGGCAAGCTCTCCTTCACGGTGAAGTCGACCACGGACGATCCGGCCGCGCCGGCGATGGCGAAGAAATTCGCCGATTTCATCAAGAGCGTCGTCCGCCTCGACCAGGCCAGAAAACAGAGCCACATCGCCACCCACAACGACACGATCGCGGTTGCACGCCTTCTCCACGCGGTTTCGGCCGACATCGCCCATGATCCCTGCCTCTTCTCCACGTCGACGTTCAGACGAGCGGAGCAACTGGCGAAGACCGGCAGGATGATGTCGCGTTCGCCCTACAACGTAGGCCGCATCCTGCAGAAGCTCGGCAAGATCCTGACAGATGCCGGCATCACACCTCACCGCATCGATTACCGGAACACCACGCCGAGACCGTCCGAACGGCGTCCGGGTGCGGGAGAAGAGGATCCGCGCATGCCCGACGAGGCTGCCCTCGCAGCCTTGGCCCGCGCGTCTCAGCTGGTGTCGGCGCCTCCCGATGTTCTCCGGATGCGGATCGTCGAGCTTCTGTCCTGCGCGGCCTGGCGGATCAACGACATCCTGAGACTGCCGGTCGATTGCGAGGTCTTCGAGCCCGCGACGAGAAATGGGCGCCCCCTGCTCGACGCGGAAGGCAGGCAGATCCTGCGATACGGCATCCGCTACCTCGGATCGAAGGGGTTCGTGGGTGACGTGAAATGGATCCCGACGGCGATGGTGGACGTCGCTCGTCGCGCCATCGGGCAGATCCGGGAACTGACGGCCGAAGCCCGTAGGACCGCCGAATGGATGGAGAGGCATCCGGGCCGAGCTTGGCTGGCCGACCCCTTCAAGCTGGCGTCGCCCGATCGCATCCTGACGGGCGAAGAATTAGTTCGAGCGCTCCAGCTGAACGCGGCGACGGGCGTGGGAGCCTACGCGAGGACCAACCACATTCCGCTATCGTCCTGCTCGACGGCGCACATCTGGCGCTACCGCGTGGGAGACGTCGAACGGGCGCTTCTAGGACGGCACAAGGCGATCCAGGGCAAAGCGGCCCTGAAGCGATCCGAGTATCTGCTGCTCATCCAGCGGAACTTCCTGAATGCACAACGCGGCATCTGTCCCTCCGTGATCGACATCGTCCAGGACCATCACGTGCGGGACTTTCTGAAGAGCCGCGGCAATTGCCTGTCGATCTTCGAACGCTTCGATCTTCGGGATTCCGATGGAAGGCCCTACGCGCTTCTGACCCACCAGATCCGGCACTTCCTCAACACGATCGCGGCCGAGGGCGGCCTCGGCGAGGTGGAGCGCGCCACGTGGTCGGGCCGGTCCGATATCCGGTCCAACGATGTCTACGACCACGAGTCGGCAAGCCAGCTCGCGGATAAGGCCAGGGCACTCCTGGAGACGGGTAGGATGCACGGACACGTCGCGGATACCTACCGACGCATGGCCCCGGTGGATCGGAAGGCCTTCTCGCTCGTCCAGCTGGCGACGGTGCACACGACGGATATCGGGATGTGCACGCACGATTGGGGTACGGCCCCATGCCCACACCACGGCGCGTGCGCCGACTGCCGCGACTGCGCAGTCGTCAAGGGCGATCCCGTCCACCGAGCCCGCATCGAGCTGCTCCTGGCGGAGGAGGAGACCACGCTGGCCCGCGCGCTCGTCGAGATCGGGAAGGAGACCTACGGGGCCAGCAACTACGTCGAGCATCACCGCCGCATGGTCGGCGGCTACAGGCGAATGCTGGCCATCCACGACGACCCCGACATCGAGGATGGCGACGTGGTGCAGATGGAGCCCGAGCCGGAGCGCCGCGGTCTGCTGGAGGATGCGCAGCTGGTCTGAGGTCGGCCGGCCGATTGCGATTTGCGCCTTCCCGCATCAGGCTGAGGTTATGCCTGCCGCAACTTCCCCGCTCGGATGGCCCTCGAAGTTCCGGGATACAGATGCCTGCTACTTCCATCCGGAACCGACCGAAGAGGTCGCGGCATGGTGGAACCGCCGATTCTATGCGACGTCGGGCATCTTCCCGGAAGATTTCGTAGCATCGCTGACCGCCGGTACTCCCGGTCGGACGAGCGGCTGGTTCCGTCATATCGATCCCATCGCCGAGTCTTTCGAGTTCGACATGACGGGGGTGGCGGCCGACAAGACCACGATCTTCTTCAAGCACAAGCGTTTCGAGATCGCATCGGGTCGCGTAGGTGATGGCGAGACGAGGGTTTGGCCGGACTGGCAGGAGAAGGGCATCGGAACCCAGCTGATGTCCAACCTCGTAGAGCTCGCCCGACGCATCGAGCTGGACCGCATCGAGATCGAGGCGCAGGACATCGGACGCTATGCATGGCTGCCGCTCGGATTTCTTCCCGAGAGAACGGCATGGACTGATCGGATCGTGCCGCCGGCGCGGCGCAGATTGGCCCTGGCACGGATGGCTGGCCATATCGAGGAAGACGCATACCGGCACGCGATGCTGACGTTGGAGGACACCGATGCCCGCGCGATCCGCCGACTGATGGAACTGCGGCAGCTCGTTCCCGGCATCGCGCGCGATGGATCTGCGGTCGATGTTCCGCTGTTCAAGGCACTCATGCTACAAGCAGGTACCGACTGGTTCGGATCCTTCAATCTGAGGGATCGTGACTCGTTGGCGCTTTTCGAAGCCTGGAAGGCCGGCCACGATGCGCGACATCGACCGAAATGACAGGTCCGGACAGGACGTGCCGGACTACGATGCGCTTCAGGACCCTGCATATCTGCGTGTCCTGCGCGACGTAAACGGCAGGTACGCTCGTCTGAAGAGGATCGAGCCGATGCCGGTCTTCATGGGCACGGCGGACGGTCCGGCGTCGCGCGTTGCCGAGCGCGTGCCGCTGAAGACGGCTTGATCGCGTCCTCGATCACGAAGGCCCTTGCGAATCGGTTTTACCATAAATAACCTGACCACGGATTTGATGTGGTGAGGTCATGAGCGGCTTGGATCCGTTCGACGTGGACGAGGAAGAGACCCTCGAGAAACTCGAGCGGCTCTGGGCCGCCTTCGAGGCGGCCTCGTCCGAGGCCTCCCGATACGCCGGTAGCCTGGGTTGGAAGACGAATTCCGGCCAGGAGTACCTGACCCACACGGTCAACCTCCGCTACGAGGGCAATCGCCAACGCACCCGCTCGCTCGGCCCGCGCTCGAAGGAAACCGAGCGCCGGAAGTCCGAGTTCGACACCGGCCGCGAGCAGGCGAGGGCGGAGCTCGATAGAATACAAGCCCGTCTGGATACGCACGCACGCGTCCTCAAGGCTCTTCGGATCGGTCGCGTTCATGCCGTTACGGCGCGCTTCCTCCGCGAGCTGCGCGGCGAGGGCTTCGGAGCCGAACACTTTAGGATCGGCGGCGCTGCGGCCCTGTCGGCCTACGAGGTCAGGTCCCGGGTCCGGATGCCGATCGCCGAGGAAGGCGATGCGGATTTCGACCTGTTGCCGACCGAGCTCTTCGTCCGGGACCGGCAGCTTTTCGAAGCGATCGCGTCCCGCAAGATCTTCGGGCCCGTCGAGGTCGACGGCGATCGCATGGCGCTTGGCCGCGGCGTGCTCTTTCGTCTGCTTTCCAGCGACACGGCGGACGAGTGGACCCGCTCGCTGTGTCGCGCCCGAGCCGCCGATGAGGAAATCGAGGCCATGCGATGGGCTTTCGAGGTGCCTGCCGGCCTGCCGATGGTCGCCGCGGGCGTCGACGGCACTCCGGCGCCGATCCCGGCACTCGATCCCAGGGCGTTCGCGATCCTCGCCTTGGTCGAGGTCCGCTACTTCGCGGGCCGATCCGGAGCGGTACGGCTCGCGGCACAAGCCGCGGCGGCGGCCGGCATCGCGGCCGAGGTCGCTCCCGAACCGTTCGAGCGCGGCCATCTCGCGCTCTTTCCGGAAATTGCCGGCGCCATCGAAGGAGGCGGCCATGACGACGACCGAAACATGATGCGCCCGTAGCGGGCGCGATCCACCCATCCCGAAGCCCTGTTTCGAAGGAACGACGCCATGCAGACGCAGGCGGCGAAGGAACGGTTGCGCCCACGTGCACCCTTTCGAAATAAGGAATGGCCGAGGTTGATCCCCTATGCCGGGAGCACTCCTCACATGCGTCGCAAGGCGGTCTCTCCCGAGACCTCGAAGGTACGTCCGAAGAAGCGCCGTCAGCTGACGTCCGAAATCCGTCATTGGTTCGCCGCCGAGATCGCCGTTTGGCCGCACGACCCGCAGCTTCCCCTGACCTGGGAGAATCTCGTCGCGAAGGGCGCGGCCCTGCACCGGTGGACGTGGAGCAGGAGCGGTCTCTCCCGCTGCCCGGAGATCGCCGCCGCCTTCGGGAAGCGGAGCGGCGAGCTCGCAGCCGGCCGGGACCGAACGCCGAAGAATCCCGCCCGTGCGGACGAGGTGCGCACCCGGGCGAGGCTGTTGGCCCAGATCGCCCAGCTGAAGGCCGAGAACGAGAAGCTCCTCCGTCAGTTCCGAACGTGGCAGAAGAACGCCCACGCCAGGAACATCACGGTCGACGATCTGAACGAGCCTTGGGACGAAGTCGACCGGGGGCAGACGGATCTCGGACTGCGTGCGAAGAAGGGGCTGTCCCTGCCGCAGCACGTGCCGTCCCGACCAAAGAAGCGATGACAGGTGAATCCGGACGCGAGATCGGAGAGCGGAACGTTGCCGCCCTGCGCGCCTACCTCGACGGGCTGCAGGTCGCCGGCGAGCCGATCCCGGAGCGCAACGGCAGGCCGAACCTCTCGGCCATCGCGATCGCCTGCGGGTTCGACCGGCAGACCCTCTACAAGAACCAGGCGGCGAAGGTGCTGCTCGAGGAGGCCCTCGGCCGGCTGGGAACGGCGCTACCGTCCGATCAGGCATCCGACGAGCCGGAGGCGAAGCCGAAGGCCGACCGCCGCGACCGGCGAATCCTGCAACTTGAGCAGCACAACGCGGCCCTGAGGGCCGAGGTGCGTGGTCTTCGGGAGCAGCTCGCGCGGTATCGGCACGTCGAAGAGGCCATGATCTCGGGGCGCGGCTTCAGGACTTGACCACCTTCAAACGAGGTTCGGCATGGTGGCGGGGCGGCAGTCGTCTTCGAGAACGCCGGCGAGGAGCTTCTCGAACGACTGAGCCACTTCGACCACCGATCCTTGATCGTGGATGCCGAAGCGCACGAGAACGACGGGCGGTTCATCCTTTCCAGGCGCGTAGTCGAGGGCGAAGGACCAGCCGTTGGCGCATTCCGATATGAAGACGAGACCTGGGAAGACGGCCCGATACTGATCGTTGGCCTCGTCGATCGTCCATCCGCCGTCTTCATTCTCGCCGAACGGGTAGAGCTGGCCGATGCCTATGACATCGTAGCCCGTCGAGAATCGGTCGTCGCGGAACGCCACGTTGTCGGGTTCGGGACACGCTCCGTCGTGCAGGGCCACGATGGCCTTGTAGGCCGGAGGGAAGATAATTCCTCGCGACGTTTCGAAGGCGGCGAGCCGTTTCGGATCGACCGGCCTTCCGGATCTCCAGTTGGCGACGGGCATGTCAGGAACCGTTCTGATGGTAGCACTGGTTCATATACCAGCCGCCGACGTGGCGGACGCTCTTATGAACTTTCGTAGGCACCAGCTCCATGATGCCGGGATGCTGATGGTGGTGCCAGGTCAGACCTGAGATCCGGGCTCTGCCTGCATGGATGTCTTCCAGCTGCTTTGCCGTGAACTTTCCTAGCCAAGCACCTTCTTCAACGATTTGGCGTCGCAGTTCCCGGGTCGCCAAGATCATCTGATCGCCGTGACCGACGCCCTGGGCGAAGAAGGTGGACCGGTCCACCAGTTGAATCCTCACTAGCCTGACGTTCTCGAAAATCGGAAATCCTCGATTGTCGAACGGGATGCCGTTCACGACGAGCCCGCTCGGGCTGTCGAGAAATTTGGCGACGTTGGGCAGATTGCGTCCGGGAATCGTATTGGATTCGACCGGCAGGCGCTGCTTGAGCGGCTTCTCCATGCCCTCCGGGATATCATCCGACATCGATTGGTATCGGGACGAGAGGTCATTCCGAGTTCGAAAAGGGTCGTATGGCGACTGCCGATCGTAGCGAGCCTGCTCGCAGTCGTCCGGATCATTCGGATCGGGGGCGCCGGCTTCGGCGAGCTTTGCAATGCGTTCGTCGAGCAGCCGGGCTTCGAGCCCGATCATGTTCGCGACTTGAACGGCGCGTGCGAAGAGCGAAGGGTCCTCCAGGATCCGTTTCGCCAGGGAAATGTAGACGGCTCGAGGACCCAGGATCCGGTGGACAGCCAACAAACGGCTCAGGCCCGCTACGGCAGTCGGCCCAAGCTGGGCACTCCGCAGGGCGACGTTGGCTTCGACGAACGCGGTCCCGGCGACGACTGCCCAGTCTGCGGCTGCAGCTCCCGCTGCTAGTCCGACGACCTTGCGCGTGAACCACGCCTGGGAAGGCGAAGCCGATGACGTGAACAGAAGACAGGCGGCGAGAAATGCTGCTGCGAGCTTGCGGATCGACATGCGTGTTCCAAAAATACACGCGCAAGCTTAGCGATGAGGTGTTCCTTCGAGCTTCACGGGGTCTCTACAATGCGACCGATCTCGATGCGAAATCCCATCCCAGTCCCTTGGTGGGATCGGAAGGAGACCGTCCCTCGGAGCCGACCTGAAGCCCGAAGACCGCCGCGCGCAGTGGAGGTGAAGGGGTCGCGTAGCGACGAAGCTTGCCCCTTCGCCGGAACGAGCACGGTGGTATCGTGGCGCGGTCGGATCAGGGGCTCGTCCTCGCTGCTCCTACATTCTGCAGCAACCTGCTGCACGATCTCGAAACGGAGATGGAGGTTGGATCCGAGGCGCGATCATACGGCCCTCGCCCGCCACCTCGCCGAGGACCCCGCCTTCGTTGGGATCGGCTACGCGACGGCTGGGAAGCTCCAGGCCGCCCTGGGCGACGATCTTCCACGTGCTCTCGCCGACGGCGACGTCGACGCGCTGGAGCCCGTCCTCGGGATCGAACGGGGTCTCGATCTCGTAGCGGCATGGCGCGATCAGCAGGCCGAGGGCGACGTCGTCGTCTGGCTCGCGGAGCACGGCTTCGATGGACGTCTGGCCCGCAAGGTCGTCGTCTTGTGGGGCGCCGAGGCTCCCGCCCGGCTCCGCGCGAATCCCTGGCTCATGATGGCGGTGGCGGACTTCGAGAAGGTCGATGCCGCGGCGCATCGGCTCGGCCTGCCTCTCGACGCCGACGACCGCGGCATCGCGGCTGTCGAAGCGGTCCTGTATCGCCGGCTCGACGAGCATCACACCTGGACCGCCGAAGCCGAGGTCGTCCGACTGGTCGGTCGGCTCCTGCGATGTTCGGCGTCGCGCGCCGCCGAGGCCGTATCGAAGGCGGTCTCCCTCGGCGTCGCCGTTCGGACTGGCGACGGCCTGCAGCCGGCGGGCGCCGCCATGATGGAGACCTACGTCGCCGGCGCGATCGCCCGGATGATCGAGGGGCAGGCGAGCGAGGACCTGATCGCCCGCGAGGTGACCTCGCAGGAGCTCGACGGTTGGCTGGACGAGGCCGCCGGCACCATCGGCGTCGAACTCGGCGGCGAGCAGCGGGACGCTGTCCATCTCGCCCTCAGACATCGGTTCGGCCTCGTCGTCGGAGGCGCCGGCGTCGGCAAGACCACCGTCCTCAAGGCGATCGTCGCCGCCAGCGAACGGTTCGGGCGCGCCGTCCACATGATGGCGCTCGCCGGCCGGGCCGCGTTGCGGATGACCGAGGCGACCGGGCGCAGGGCGTCAACGATCGCCTCGTTCCTGAAGGCCGTCGAGGCCAGGCAGGTCGCCGTCGGGCCCGAAGCCTTGGTCGTGGTCGACGAAAGCTCGATGCTCGACCTGCCGACGCTGTACCGGATCCTGCGGGTCATGCCCGCGAGCGGACGCCTTCTGCTGGTCGGCGACCACGCGCAACTGCCACCCATCGGGTTCGGACTGACGCTACATGCGCTCGTCGGCATTCCTGCGATCCCGAAATCCGAGCTGCGCACGATCCGCCGGCAGACGGCGGCATCCGGAATTCCCGTGGTGGCCGCTGCCGTTCGCGAAGGGCGCCTGCCGCAGCTCGATCCCTTCTCTCGGGGCGCCGGCGGCCTGTCGATCGTCGAGTGCCGTCCCGAGGCGGTCGCCGATCGTCTGGTCGACGTCGTCGCCGATCTCGGCGGCCCCGCGAACGTCCGGATCCTCTCCGCCCTCAAGGCCGGCGCCAGCGGCACGTTCGCCATGAACGCCCACTTCCACCGGATCGTGCTGTCGGGATGTCCTCCTGGCGATCGCGGCCGCTTCGTCGCCGGCGAGCCGGTGGTCTTTCTCCGGAACGATTATCGGCGCGATCTGCGCAACGGCAGCCTGGGGATTGTGGCCTCGTTCGAAGCGGACGGCACCGTGGTCGCGGTCTTCGACGGCAACGAGCAGCGGCTGTCCGGGCACGATCTCGTCGACCTCGACCACGCCTACGCGATCACCGTCCACAAGGCCCAGGGCTCTGCGTTCGGAACCGTCGCGCTCCCGATCGTCGCGTCCCGGCTCCTCGACCGGTCGCTGGTCTACACGGCGATCACGCGGGCCATCGACCGGGTCGTTCTCGTCGGAAGCCGGGACGTGCTACGGTCCGCTGTGGAAAGAGCGCCGAGCTCGCTGCGCCGGGAAACCGGCCTGCTCGAAGCTTTCGTGGGTCTCCTCCAGAATCGATCGGAGGCCGTTCGAGGCGGGGAGTCCGGTCGTCGGAACCCTGGAACAGGGCGCGCTCATCGTCACCGCGGCTGATCGGCCTGTCCTGTTCGAACAATCGGCATCCGACATGATCGAACCCTTCACCGACGAACAGATCGAATGCATCGACCGTCTCCAGGAGCTGTATGGCGCCTGGATCGAAGATGGTCGGATCAGGCGGTCGATCGCTGCCGACCCGTCCATTGAGCCGGCGGTCCTGAACGATGTCGACGCCCGGCTTGCCGAGAGCCGGCCCAGAGTCCTGCAGGCTTCCAGGCTCTATCGGGATCTCAAGCTTCCCCGGTTTCCGTACGAAGTGACGGCCGTATTGAGGGAAGCCGACCGGAGGGACCTTCTCGGCTCCCGTCTCGTCATTGTCGGGCCCGAAGCCATGGCGGCCTACGCGCTCGAAGCGGGCGGACGCATCGTCGGGGATCCCACGGATCGCGGCGACGTCCGCATGGCATGGACCGCACGCGACGCCCCGGTCGATGCCGTTTGGGACATCTGCACGATGATGGATCCCGGCTGCCGCGTTGAAGGAGCACGTCCGTCGCGGGTGCGTTTTTCCCAAGGTGGTGCCACCGAAATCGTGGCGGCGCCGTCGCGGTCGGAAGGATTCCGTCCGACGGACCGGATCCGTCCGACGATCCTGCCGGACCAGGAATGGCTGCTGTCGGGCCGTCACGTCGACCATGTCGTCTCGGACGAGGCAGGCCAGCCGGTGCGCATCGTCGCTCCCGATCCACGCCGGTTCGCGCTGCATCGCATGTGGCTGGGCTCGCGCAACCAGATCCACCTCGCATCGGATGACGGGAACCTGGACCTCGGGTCGGCACTCCTTTCGGCCGTCGCCGAGGCCATGCCCCGGTATCCCTTCGACGACGCGTTCGAAGGGACGTTGCCCGACGAATTGCGCGCGTTGCTGAACCGATCGGTCCCGACGCAACCGGCCGTCGCCTGGAGCATGTCGCCGACCTCGGCGGGTTGACGATCATGCTCAAACCACCGGATCGATGTGATCCCCGACGATGAACGCGAGTGGAAAGCCAGCCTTTTCTGTGGATCGTCGCGTCGGGCTCGTCGAGGTTGTCAGGAGCCGTGTCGGATGACCGCGTTTCACGGCAATCGACGATCGAAGCTTGTCCGAATTCGATTCAGCGAAGCACGGCAACGCACTGACACACACAGTCGACATGCGTACTGGGGTTTTTCGTTCTAGTCCGGTCTGGTAGCCATCTCCCGCCACGGGTTGCCGCCCGTGGCGGGGGGGCCTAAGAGCCCGGCCTCATCACAGGAACGGGAGACGAGGATGCGGCCTTCGAAGCGCGCTCCGGACGCGATGCGCAAGGTCACGCTCGAGCGGGCCGTCGCCCGCTATGCAGAGGGCTCCTGCCTCGTCACCTTCGGCGAGACCAAAGTGCTCTGCACCGCCTCGCTCGAAGAGCGCGGCCCACCCTGGCTGCGCGGCTCCGGCAAGGGCTGGGTCACCGCCGAATATTCCATGCTGCCGCGCGCCACGCACGAGCGCACCCGCCGCGAGGTGAATTCCGGCAAGCCGTCCGGCCGCACGCAGGAGATCCAGCGCCTGATCGGCCGCTCGCTGCGTGCCGTGACCAACCTCCCCGCGATCGGCGAGAAGCAGATCTCGATCGACTGCGACGTGCTGCAGGCCGACGGCGGTACGCGCACCGCCGCGATCACCGGCGCCTGGGTCGCCCTGCACGAGTGCTTCTCCTGGATGCGCGCCCGCTCGATCATCTCGGTCGACCCGCTGCGCGACCACATCGCCGCCGTCTCCTGCGGCATCTACAAGGGAACCCCGGTGCTCGACCTCGAATATGTCGAGGACTCGGCCGCCGACACCGATGCCAATTTTGTCATGACCGGCAAGGGCGGCATCGTCGAGGTGCAGGGCACCGCGGAACAGGAGCCCTTCTCCGAGGAGCAGTTCATCGAACTCCTGCGGCTCGCCCGCGGCGGGATCGCCGAGCTCGTCGCCCTCCAGAAGCAGACCATCGCGTGAGCACGCCGCGCCTCCTCACGGGCCGCGTCGTCATCGCGACCCACAATTCCGGCAAGCTCGTGGAGATGCGCGAGCTGCTCGCGCCCTTCGGCATCGAGGCGGTCTCGGCCGGCGAGCTGAACCTGCCCGAACCCGACGAACCCGGCACGATGTTCTCGGAGAACGCGGCCATCAAGGCGCACGCCGCGGCTCAAGCCTCGAGCCTGCCGGCCTTCGCCGACGATTCCGGCCTGTGCGTCGAAGCGCTCGACGGTGCCCCGGGGATCTTCTCCGCCCGCTGGGCCGGCCCGGACAAGGATTTTTCGGGTGCGATGGCCCGGATCGCCGAGGAGGTCGCGAAGCGCGGCGCCCCCTCCACCCGCGCGCATTTCGTCTCTGCCCTCGTGCTGGCCTGGCCCGACGGCCACACCGAGCTGTTCGAGGGCCGGGTGCACGGCAACCTCGTGGCGCCGCGCGGCACCCTCGGCTTCGGCTACGATCCGCTGTTCCAGCCCGACGGGTTCGATCGCACCTTCGGCGAGATGTCGTCTCAGGAGAAGCACGGGGTGGATTGGCAGAGCGGGGCCGCGCTTTCGCACCGCGCCCGCGCCTTCGTGCTGCTCGCCGCTGCCTGCCTGCGCCGTCCGGCCTGATTGCGTCCGGCCGGCAGCGCGCGCATCTGACAGCCATGTCCTTTGACGAAGCGCCGGACCACCCGACCCGCGATGCGGGCTTCGGCATCTACTTGCACTGGCCGTTCTGCGCCTCGAAGTGCCCCTATTGCGACTTCAACAGCCATGTCCGCTACGCCCCCGTGGACGAAGCGCGCTTCCTCGCCGCGTTCGAGGCCGAGATCGCGCACACCGCCGCGCGCACGCCCGGCCGCACCGTCTCCAGCATCTTTTTGGGCGGCGGCACGCCTTCGCTGATGAAGCCCGAGACCGTTGCCGGCCTGCTTGATGCGGTCGCCGCCGCCTGGGGCACGACACCCGACGTCGAGATCACGCTGGAGGCCAACCCCACCAGCGTCGAGGCAGGCCGTTTCCGCGGTTATCGTGCGGCCGGCGTCAACCGCGTCTCGCTCGGCGTCCAGGCCCTGAACGATCCGGACCTCAAGGCGCTGGGCCGCCTGCACAGCGTCGCCGAGGCGCTCGCCGCGGTCGAAACGGCGGCCACCCATTTCGAACGCTTCTCCTTCGACCTGATCTACGCCCGGCCGAACCAGACGCCGAAGGCCTGGCGCGCCGAGCTGACCGAGGCGATCGCCCATGCGGCCGAGCACCTTTCGCTCTACCAGCTCACCATCGAACCCGGCACGCCCTTCTTCGGCCTCGCTCAGGCCGGCAGACTTGTGCCGCCGAACGACGACGCGTCGCGCGCCCTCTACGACGTGACGCAGGAGGTCTGCGACCGGGCCGGCCTCTCGGCCTACGAGATCTCGAATCATGCGCGCCCCGGCGCGCAGTCGCGCCACAACCTGCTCTACTGGCGTTACGGCGAATATGCCGGCATCGGCCCCGGCGCTCATGGCCGCCTCGTCCTGCCCGAGGGCCGCACCGGGACGGTGACGGAGAAGGCGCCGGAGGCGTGGCTCGCCCGCGTCGAGCGCGACGGCCACGGCATCGTCGAGACCGAGGCGCTCACGCCGGCCGCGCAAGGCGACGAGTTCCTGATGATGGGCCTGCGGCTCGCCGAGGGCATCGACCCGGTGCGGTACGCAGCGCTCAAGGCGAGGGCGCTCGATGCCGGACGGATCGACGCGTTGCTCGGCGACGGATTGATCGTGCGAACGTCGGCGGGCCGTATCGCGGCGACTGCGCGGGGGGCGCCGGTGCTGAATGCGCTGGTGGCCGAGCTCGCGGGCTGAGCGGCCTCATGCCGTTTCCGCTCGACCCGTTCGGGATGCGCACCACCGGTGCGATCGACCGGAAACGGCGTCAGATTCCCGACGGACCCAGCGATTTCGGCGCCGGGCTCAGCACCGCCGCGGCATTGCCCCGGATCTCGTAGACCGCGAGCGCCCGCTCGCTCGCCCCCTCCGGCTTGAACCGGAAGGTCCCGTCGATCCCCGTGAAGCCCGAGGGCACCGTCAGCGTCGTGTCGGTGAAGCGCTGGGTTCCGTATTGCCGGCTGAGCGCTGCGGCGAGCGACACCGCGTCGTAGCCGAGCGAGGCCACCCGAGGCGGGGTAGCGCCGAAGCGGGCCTGGTAGCGCTGCGAGAAGGAGGCGAAGCCCGCCGTGTCGGGGGCGGCGAACATCCCGCCCTGGAAGGCCGGCAGAGCCAGCACGCGCGGGTCGTTCCACAGCGCCGTGCCGACCGGCCGAACGCGCGAGGGCGAGAAGCCGGCCCTGGTCAGGGCGGCGCCCATGGTGACGAGGCCATCGACCGCGCCAGGAAGGAACAGCGCATCGGCCTGTGCGCCCGGCCCGGCGATCACGCCTTTCAGCCGCTCGACGGCGGCACCGGGATCGGCGGGGGCGTAGCGCTCGATGCCGACGAGGCGGCCGCCCTTGCGCGCGACGGCTTCGCGGAACTGCGCCTCCACCGCGTTGCCGTAGGTGGTCTCGGGGATCAGCGCGGCGAAGGAGCGCCGCCCGCCGGCCGTGGCTTCGTCGACGACGCGGTCGACTTCGGATTGCGGCAGGAAGCTGATGAGGTAGACGCCGCGCGCCGCGACCGCCGCATCCGTCGAGAAGGCGATAACCGGCTTGCCGGCATTGCGCACCTGCGCGCCGACGGCGGCGACGTTCGCCGCGAAGAGCGGACCGAGCACCAGTTCCGCGCCTTCGGCCAACGCCGCCTGGGCCGCCTCGCGCGCGCCCTCGGGCGTCCCGCGATCGTCTTTCACGACGATGCTGAGATCGGGCTTCTGGAAGTCCTCGAAGGCGAGTTCGGCGGCGTTGCGCAAAGCCGTGCCGACGGCCGCGCCCTGGCCGGTCAGCGGCACGATCAGCGCGACCTTCACGCTGCCCGATCCGATCTGGTTCGCGCGCGGCGTTGCCGGATCGGCCGCGAGGGCCTCGGCCTGCGGAGCGATCGCCTCGGGGCGCGAGCGCGGCGCGTCGGTTCCGCCGACGCAGGCGGCGAGCGTCCAGGCGAACAGAGCCACGGCGGCACCATGCGCCCTGAAAAGCCCCGGGCGGCTACAGCTCATCGAACGGCCTCCAGAATTTCCTCCCGCGCGGTTTGGATCGCGGTACGATGTCGGTGCGCCTGCGAAAAGTAAATGCGAGGCGGGCGTTCGCAGCGGTCCGCAAGGCTGCGCGACCGTGGCATTGTCGTTCCCATGACACAGCGAATCGACAAGCGTGGGCAGAAGCCCGGCACGCGCACGCCGGTACCGGGCGGCGGCACCGACACCGCGCGCGAAAAAGCGCTGGGGACCTTCACGGCCTTCGGCCTCGCCGCCGAGGCGGAGCCGCTGCCGGCCGGCCTCTACATCGTCGCGACGCCGATCGGGAACCTTCGCGACGTCACCTTCCGCGCGCTGGCGACGCTCGCCGCGGCGGATGCGGTGCTGGCCGAGGATACCCGCGTCACCCGAACGCTGATGATGCATTACGGGATCACGACGCCGCTCGTGGCCTATCACGAGCATTCGAACGAGGCCGTGCGCGAGCGGATGATCCTGCGGATGCAGGGCGGCGAGACCCTGGCGCTGGTCTCGGACGCCGGCACGCCGCTGGTCTCCGACCCCGGTTACAAGCTCGTCGGTGCGGCCATCGCCGCCGGGATCGCCGTCACCCCGATCCCCGGGCCGTCCGCGGTGATGACCGCGATCGTCGCGGCGGGCCTGCCCACCGACCGCTTCTTCTTCGAAGGTTTCCTGCCGCAGAAGTCCGGTGCACGCCGCAACCGGCTGGAGGCGCTCGGAGCCATTCCGGGCACGTTGGTACTCTTCGAATCGCCCCACCGCCTGCCGGAGATGCTGGTGGACGCCGCCGCGATCCTCGGCGGCAGCCGCCCCGCGGCGGTCGCGCGCGAGCTGACCAAGTTCTACGAAACGATCCGGCGCGGCAGCCTCGAGTTTCTCGCGGAAACGTTCGCCGAGGAGGGCGCGCCGAAGGGTGAGGTCGTGGTGGTGATCGGCACGGCCGTCGAGAAGATCGCCGAAGACGCCGACGCGGATCTCGACGCGCGGATCGAGGCGGCGCTCGCCCGCCATTCGATCAAGGATGCGGCGGCCCTCGTCGCCGACGAGACCGGCCAGAAGAGGCGCGTGGTCTACGCCCGCGCGCTGGTGCTCGCGCGGCGCGACGATGACGGCGCCTGAAAGCCGCCGCCGCGCCACCTACCGGCGCGGTCTCGACGGCGAGACCCTGGCGCTCCTCGCGCTGCTGCTGAAGGGCTATCGCCCGTTGGCCCGGCGCTACAGCGCGGCCGGCGGCGAGATCGATCTGATCGTCCGGCGCGGGCGCACTATCGTCTTCGTCGAGGTCAAGGCGCGGGCGGCGCTTGCCGATGCGCAGGGCGCGATCGATGCCCGAAAGCGCGCGCGGTTCTCGCGGGCGGTCAGGGTCTGGCTGTCGCGCAACGCGGTGCCATCCGATGCGACGCTGCGGGCGGATGCGGTCTTCGTGGCGCGGCGTATCTGGCCGGTGCACCTCGTCGACGCGTTCGCGATCGAGGGCGGCTGATCGGCCGCGGCTTGCGGGTATGGTCTGGCTCGCTGCCCGGCGCTTCGCAGAGGCGTCAGGGTTCGAGGCGGCCGACGGGAGGCGGAACCAGACCGTTTCAAGCTGATCCGTTTCGGGCTGAGCGCATTGCCTCGCCCCGCCTGCGGGGAGAGGGCCGCGACGACCTCGTCGTCGGCGCGGCGAGGCGGCAGCCGAAGGTGAGGGGACCGCACCGGATGAGACTCTTCCGCCGCCGCCCCCTCACCGTCGCTCCGGCTTCGCCTGCTTCCCGCATGGATGACGAGGTCCATGCGGGCCTCTTCCTGCATGCGGGGAGAGGGGAGCGCGCCACGACCGATCGATCCAACCGGTACCGCCCTCACTCGTCTCCGACGCCGAAGAGCTTCTCCAGGAAGTTGCGGTCGTCCTGGCTCTGGCGGCGGGCGCGCGGCGGCGGGCGCGTCGAGGCGGTCTGCTGCGGCTCGCCGATGATCTCGCCGATCGGGTTCGGCGCGGCCTGGGCCACCGCCGGTGCTTGACGGGCCTGCCAGCGGTTGAGGCCGGGCAGCGGTACGGGCTTCTCGCCCTTCAGGGCGGTCGTCATGTAGGTCTTCCAGATCTCCAGGGGCAGGCTGCCGCCAGTGGCCTTCTTGGTCGACTCGCCGTCGTCGTTGCCGAGCCAGACGCCGGTGACGAGGGCGCCCGAGTAGCCGATCATCCAGGCGTCGCGATAATCCTGGCTGGTGCCGGTCTTGCCGGCGAGCTCCCAGCCGGGGATGTCGCCTTTCTTGGCGGTGCCGCTGACGAAGGTCTCGTGCATCATCGCGTTCATCATGCCGTCGGCGTCCGGCGACATCACCCGGCCGAGGCCGCCGGCGCCGCGCTTGTAGAGCACCTTGCCGTCCGCGCTCTTGATGCTGGCGATGACGTAGGGGATCACGCCGGTGCCGCCGTTGGCGAAGGCGCAATAGGCGCCGACCATCTCCATCGGCGTCACCTCCGAGGTGCCGAGCGCGATCGAGCCGTTGGCCTGGAGCGACGAGGAGATGCCGAGGCGCTGCGCGGTCTGAACGACGGCTTTGGGGCCGACCTCCTGGCCGAGCCGCACGGCGACCGTGTTCAGCGATTGTGCCAGCGCGTCGCGGAGCGTCACGGGGCCCTTGTAGGCGTGCGTGTAGTTCTCTGGGCTCCAGTTGCCGATTTTTACCGGCGCGTCGTCGCGCACCGTATCCGGCGTCAGGCCGTGTTCGACGGCGGCGAGGTAGACGAACGGCTTGAACGAGGAGCCCGGCTGGCGCTTGGCCGTGGTCGCCCGGTTGAACTGGCTCTGCGCGTAGTCGCGGCCGCCGATGAGCGCGCGCACGGCGCCGTCCGGCTTCATCGAGACGAGCGCGCCCTGGCCGACGTTGAAGCGCACGCCCTTGGCGTTCAGCTCGTCGACGAGCGCCTTTTCCGCCGCGGCCTGCAGACCGGTATCGACCGTGGTTGCCACGACGATGTCGGCCTCGAACTTCGGCAGGAAGTCGTCGAGCACGTCCATCACGAGATCGGCGACGTAGTTCGAGGAGCCGCCGCCACGCGACCCGTAGAGCCGGGCCGGCTGGGCGAGGGCGATCTTGGCGTCTGCCGGTTTCGCGAAGCCGAGTTCTTCCATCGCCGCGAGCACCTGGGCGCCCCGGGCCTGGGCCGCCTTGAGGTTGCGGTTCGGCGCGAGCCGCGAGGGCGCCTGGACGAGGCCGCCGAGCATCGCCGCCTCGGCCAGCGTCACGTTCTTGGCGGGCTTGCCGAAGTAGCGCTGGGCGGCCGCCTCGACGCCGTAGGCGCCGGCACCGAAATAGACGCGGTTGAGATACAGTTCGAGGATCTCGTCCTTCGAATACTTGTGCTCCAGCCACAGGGCCAGGATCGCTTCCTGGATCTTTCTGGACGCCGAGCGCTCGGGCGTCAGAAACAGGTTCTTGGCGAGCTGCTGCGTCAGGGTCGAGCCGCCTTGGCTGACGCCGCGGCGGGTCAGGTTCTGCACCACCGCACGGGCGATGCCGACGGGGTCGACGCCGAAATGGTCGTAGAAGCGCCGGTCCTCGATCGCCACGAAGGCGCGGGGCAGGTAGGGCGGCAATTCCTTGATCGAGACGACACGGCCGCCGGTCTCGCCGCGGTTGGCGAGCAGCGAGCCGTCGCTCGCGAGAATCGCGATGTTGGGCGGGCGCTTCGGAACGCTGAGCTGGTCGATCGGCGGCAGCTGCGAGGCGTGGTAGGCGACGAGCCCGGCGACCCCGATCACCGCCCAGAGGCCGAGGACGATGCCGGTATAGACGAGCTTGCCCAGGATTGAGCCGCGCCGGCGCGATCGGGCCCGCGTCGCGCCGCCCTTGCCCCGGCCGCCGCCCGTGCCGCCGCCTTTGGACGGCTGCCGGCCGCCCCGCTCCGCCGAACCCGATCCGCGCTTTGCCACGCCGCCTCCCGCCCGGTCCGCCGCGGACACGCGAAGATCGGGCCCCCCCGCGGCGCGACCCTCGGGCGCGTCGAAGTTCGGCTCCTGCCTCGTCGTCCGACCGCGTCCGTTCGCCATGCGCCTGATCTGACCCGTCCCGCCCGGAGACCTGCGAGCGCAGGTCCGGTCGGGTCCGGTTCCGCACGGTAATTGCGGCGGGTTTAGGGAGCGTTAACCCTCGAAATGTGTTTGTGTAGCAATCACATAGACTTGCCGAGCGTCGAATCGGAGGGGTCCGGGTCGGGCCGGCCGCGCATTCCGGCCGCCCGGCTGGCGTGAGGCAGGCCGGACGGGCCGTGGGGTGACACGCTTATCTTGCTCGCGCAAGTTGTGACATGACAAGTCGATGACAAATCCTGGTCATCGGATGTTGCCGTGCCGCTACAGCTAGGTCGTGGCGAAGTGGTTAGAGGCTAGATCCGTTCTTACCTGAGACGAAGAACCACCTGAAAGCGCGTTTCTCCGACGAGAAGCGCGCTTTTTCTTTGCCTTCTATGCCGGACGGTTTCCGGCCGATCGGTTCGGTGGTGCGCATCTCCTCGCCCCGCTTGCGGGGAGAGGGCCGCGGCGACTTTGTCGTCGGCGCGGCGAGGCGGCAGCCGAAGGTGAGGGGGCCGCACCGGATGAGGCTCTTCCTGCGCCACCCCCTCACCCTCGCTTCGGCTTCGCCTGCGCTTCCCTCATGGACGACGAGGTCCATGAGGGCCTCTCCCCGCATGCGGGGAGAGGAGGATGCGCACCACCGATCGAATCATCCGGGAATGGTATCAGGCGACGGCACGACCGATGCCGGCGGATCGCCCCTCCTATCGCCCGCAGGTTCAGGCCGCGTCGCCGCTCCTCTCCGAAAGGAACGCATCCATCCGCTCCAGCGCCCGCGAAATGTTCTCGGCCGAGTTCGCATAGGACAGCCGGATGTAGCCCTCCGCGCACACGCCGAAATCCGGGCCGCCGATCACGGCGATGCCGGCCTCCTCCAGGAGCGCAGAAGCGAGCTTCTTCGCCTTCCAGCCGGTCTTCGAGACGTTTGGGAAGGCGTAGAAGGCGCCTTTCGGCGAGACGCAGGAGACGTTCGGCAGGGCGTTGAGGCCGTCGACCACGAGCTTACGGCGGCGGTCGAACTCTGCGACCATCTCGGCCACGCAATCCTGCGAGCCGTTGAGGGCGGCTACGCCCGCCCATTGCGTCGCGGCGTTGACGCAGGAATGGGCGTTGACCGCGAGCTTGCGGGCCGCCTCGTAGAGCTTCTTCGGCCAGACGGACCAGCCGAGCCGCCAGCCGGTCATGGCGTAGGTCTTCGAGGCGCCGTCGAGATAGATCAGCCGGTCTCGGATTTCTTCGTATCTCAGCAGCGAGTGGTGCACCTCGCCATCGTAGGTCATCGTCCCGTAGATCTCGTCGGACATCACCGCGAGGTCGGGATGCGCGGCGAGGCCCGCCACGAGCTTGTCGATCTCGGCCTTCGGCGTGACGCCGCCGGTGGGGTTGGCCGGCGAGTTGACGATCAGGAGCCGGGTCTTGCTCGTTATGAGCGACAGCGTCTCCTCCGCCGAGAAGGCGAAGCCGTTCTCCTCGCGGATCGGCACCGGCACCGGCGTCGCGCCGGTGAACTCGATCATCGAGCGGTAGATCGGGAAGCCGGGGTCCGGATAGAGGATCTCGACGCCGGGCTCGCCGAACATCAGGATCGCCATGAACATGGTGACCTTGCCGCCCGGCATGATCATCACCGAGTCCGGCAGGACCGTCACCTGATGGCGGCGCCAGATGTCCCCGGCAACGGCCTCGCGCAGGGGCAGGATGCCGACGGCGGGCGTGTAGCCGTGATGCCCATCGCGAAGAGCCTTGATGCCGGCCTCCACGATATGGGCCGGCGTCGGCATGTCGGGCTGGCCGATGCCGAGATTGACGATGTCGTGGCCGTCCGCGGCCAGCGCGTTGGCGCGCGCCAGGACGGCGAAGGCGTTCTCTTCACCGATGCGGTCGAAAGCGGGGACGACGTGGAGCATGCGATCCTCGTTCGGTTGAGCCCGCTCGTCGAGCGTGGCCGAGGGGGCTTTGGCAAACCATCCCTCGACAACGCGCGAGCAAGAAATCAGCCGTTCGAGCGCTCGGCGAGCTTGCTCGCGGCGAACGAGATCGCGCCGCCGACGACGATGAGGATCACCGAGGTCTTCACGGCCGCGTAGAACAGGTCGGGCGAGATGCCGGTGTCGGTGTAGAGCACGAGGCCGATCGCGGTGAGCGGCAGCAGGAAGAGGATACCGAGCGGAACCAGCGGGTTCATGGACGAGCACTCACTTTGAGCGGGGCAGGAACCCCGCACGCTTGAAGACGTGCGCTCATAGCACCGCTTTCACCGCATGGGGACACCCCACCGGCCGATTTCGTCGGGGCTGCCTGTGCGGCGATACCGTTCTTTCCGGCATCGACCGAGGGCCGAGCCCGGGGCGTCTGGTAAGAACCGCGTTCCGCCCACGCCGTTCGTGCGATCTACCGCCTCATTCACGCAACATTCGGACTCGATGGCGGAGAAGGCCGCGATCGGCTGCCGTGCTCCATGGCAGCCGCGGCCTCGTTCGGACCGTCCTTCAAGTCCGCCACTCGTGTTTCGACCACCGATGCCTCCAGTGATGCCGTCTCCCATCCCGACAACGGGCGAGCATGGTGCGACCGTCGTGCCGCCTGCGCGATCGGGCTGGCGCATGCTTGCCCGGGCTCTACCCCGCGCGGTCGGGCTCGGCCTGACGGTGCTCGCCGCTTTGGCGATCGAGCGCACGCTGCGCCACGTCTCGTTCGACTCGGTCGGGGCCGCCTATGCGCAGATCCCCGATGAAGCGCTGGCACTCGCGCTCCTGCTGACGGTCGTGAGCTTCGCGGCCATCGCGGTCTACGATCTCCTCGCGGTCGAGGCCGTCGCCCCGGGCAGGATCCCGCGCGTCACCGCCCTGGTGACGGGCGCCGGCGGCTATGCCGTGTCCAACACCCTCGGCTTTCCGTTGCTGACGCAGGGCGCCTTCCGGATGCGGGCCTACGCCGCGCATGCCGGCGGCTTGGCGGATGTCGGGCGCGTGCTCGGCGCCTCGTGGTTCGCGCTGCTGATGTCGCTCGTCACCATGACGGCGCTGGCGCTCGTCTGTGGACCGGAGCACTTTCACGGGCTCGGCGGCACCACGCCGCTCCACGCGACGCTGGCCGGAACCGCCGTGCTCGGCCTCGTCGCCGGCCTGCTGGTCTGGCTCGGTGCGACGCCGCGGGTGGTCCGCGTGCGCAGCTTCAGCCTTCGGCTGCCGACCTCGCGGTCGGCGCTCCTGCAGATCGCCGCCGGCATCGTCGACATCACCGCCGCCGCGGCCACGCTCTACGTGCTCCTGCCCGCCGACGCCCTGCCGGGCTTTCCGGCCTTCCTGCTCGCCTACATCGCCGCGACCCTCGTCGGGATCGCGAGCCACGCCCCCGGCGGCCTGGGTGCGTTCGAGGCGACGCTGCTGGCGAGCCTCGGGCTCGGTGCCCGGGCCGACGTGCTCGGCGCGCTGCTCGCCTACCGGGTGATCTACACGCTGTTGCCCTTCGGCGCGGCGCTCCTCGGCCTCGGCGCGGTCGAACTGCACCGCCGCCGGGCGGCGATCGCCCGCTCCCTGCGCTTCCTCGAGCCGATGGTGCCCGCGGCCTCCGCGGCCGTCGCCCTCTCCGGCGGGATCATGCTGCTCGCCTCCGGTGCGACGCGCGACCTCGCCTCGCGCATCGCCGTCCTGGCGGAGGTGGTGCCGACGCCCTTCGTCGAAGCCTCGCATTTCGCCTCCTGCCTCGTCGGGGTCGCGCTGCTGGTCATCGCCCGCGGGCTCTACCGGCGACTGGTGCGCGCCTGGAACGCGGCGCTGATGCTGCTCGTCCTCGGCGCCGGCTTCTCGCTCGGTAAGGGGCTCGATTGGGAGGAGGCGACGCTGCTCGGCGCGCTCGCCCTGTGCCTCGCCATGGTCCGGGGCTCGTTCTACCGCTGCCCGAAGGCCAACCCCTTCGCGGTGAGCAGGGTCTGGCTGCGCCGGGCCGGCCTCGGCCCGATGCTCGCAGCCGCCGGTATCCTGACGACGGCCTCGGCGGGCCTCGGCTTCCTCGCCTTCAGGCACGGCGCCAGCGCCGACGCGCTGTGGTGGCAGATCTCGTGGGACGGCAGCGGGCCGGGGCTGGCGCGCGTCTCCTTCGCCTTCGTGGTTGGGCTCGCCGCCATCGGCTTCGACAGCGCCGTGAATCATCGCGGCCGCCGCCGCGCGGCCGAGCCGACGATCCCGGCCGAGATTGCCGACATCGTCGGGGCCTCCACGAACGCTTCCGCCGCCATGGCGCTGCTGGGCGACAAGGAATTCCTGACCTCCGCCGAAGGCGTCGGCTTCGTGATGTATGCCCGCGCCGGCCGCAGCCTTGTGGCGCTCGGCGATCCGGTCGGCCCGACCCGGCTCCAGGCCGATCTCGCCTGGGCGTTCCGCGAGCTTGCCGACCGCGCCGCGGCGCGACCGGTCTTCTACGGCGTCGGCCCCGACAACCTCGCCCTGTTCCTCGACATGGGCCTCTCCGCGCTGAAGCTCGGCGAGGTCGCCCGCGTCCCGCTGGCCGACTTCTCGCTGAAGGGTCCGGCGCGGCACGACCTGCGCTATGGCCAGCGCCGTGCCGAGAAGGAGGGGCTGACCTTCGAGATCGTGCCGCGCGAGAAAGTGCGGCTCACGATGTACGAGCTGCGCCAGGTCTCGAACGCCTGGCTCGCGCACAAGCAGGGCGGCGAGAAGCGTTTCTCCATGGGGGCCTTCGACCCCGCCTATCTCGCCCGCTTCGACATCGCGGTGATGAAGAAGGAGGGCCGCATCGTCGCCTTCGCCAACCTGCTGCGCGGCGCCGACCGCAACGAGATCGCCATCGACCTGATCCGCTACGCCCCGGACGCCTCGAAGGTGATCATGGACGCGCTGTTCGCCAACCTGCTGCTGGCGGCGAAGGCCGAGGGCTATCGTTGGTTCAACCTCGGCGCGGCGCCACTCTCCGGCCTCGTCGACCGGCGGCTGGCCTCGCGCTGGAACCGCTTCGGCACCTTCCTCTATCGCCGCGGCGCCGACCTCTACAGCTTCGACGGCCTGCGCAGCTTCAAGCAGAAGTTCGACCCGGTCTGGACGCCCTACTACCTGATCTGCCCCGGCGGCCTGCAGACGCCCAAGACCCTGCTCGACGTGACGACCCTGGTGAACGGCTCGCCGCTCGGCCTGATCCGGCGATGAGGCCCGGCCGCCGCCGCGTTCTGCTCGGCGGGGCGGCTGTTCTCGCGGCCGTCATCGGGGCCGGCCTGCTGCTTCCACACCCAAAAGCGCCGTCGCGCGTGCCCGAGCGGATCTCGTCCGCCCAGATCGAGGACGTGCTGGTGGAGCCTCCGGCCGGCACGCCGGTGGGCCTCGCCGCGATCGTCTCCGATGCCGGCGGGACGGGGCCTGCGGAGCATGCGCTGGGAGACGCCCTGCGCGCGCGCGGCCTCATCGTGCTCCAGCTCGATTGGGCGCGATGGCGCGCCGCCCTCGACCGCGAGACCACGCCCTGCATCCGGCCGATCGTCGATGTCGAGCTGCTGGCCAAGGAGGCGCAGCGAACGCTGAAGGGTCAGAGCTACCTGCGCCCTGTCCTCGTCGGCCGCGGCGAGGGCGGCACACTCGTCGAGGCGATCCTGTCGCGGGCGTTGCCGGCGACCCTCGGCGGCGGCGTCGCCCTCGATCCGGCGGTCGCGCTTCGCACCGTCCGCCCGCTCTGCGACGACGCCGCGCCGGTCGCCGCAGCGGTCTCCCTACCGGAGGGCGGCTTCGCCTACCCGCTGCCGGCGCGGAGTCAGGCTCAGCTGACAATCGTGAGCGCGGAGGCCGCGCCGGCCCCGCCCGAGCCTGCGCCCGGTGCCGGCCCCTTCGCGGTCGAGCGGCACGCAGAGCCGGATCCCGCCCGCCGTAGCGCCGCCGCACTCGACGCCGCAGCGGCGATCGCGGCGCAGGATGCCGGAACCGGCGGCCTGCCCCTGGTCGACCTGCCGGCTGTCGGCAGGACGCGCGCGGTCGCCCTGTTCGTCTCCGGCGACGGCGGATGGCGCGACATCGACAAGACCATCGGCGAGCGCTTGACGCGCGAGGGCATCCACGTCGTCGGCCTCGACGCCCTGCGCTACTACTGGACGGATCGCGACCCCAAGGCCGTCGCCGCCGACGTCGCCGCGATGCTGCAGGAGGCCGACCCCGGCAAGACGCTGCCGGTGATGGTGCTCGGCTACTCCTTCGGTGCCGACCTGTTTCCGTTCTCATGGCCGTACCTGCCGGCGTCGCTCCGCGACCGCATCCGGCTGATCGCCCTGCTGGCGCCGAGCCGCAGCACCGGGTTCAGCGTTTCGGTGAAGGGCTGGCTCGGCCTCGGCGGCGAGCACGCCGTGGTGCCGCAACTCGCGGCGCTCCCGGCCGATCGCGTGCTCTGCATCCACGGCTCGAAGGAAACGGACTCGCCCTGCCGCGACCCGAGCCTCGCCGCCACACGAAAGCTCCTCATCGACGGCGGCCACCACTTCGACGGCGACTACCCGGCCATCGCCCGCCGCATCGTCGAGGCGGCCCGACTGCCGGAGTGATCCCGGTTCCGGTCGATGCGTTCGGACCATCATCAGTCCAATGCCGAGCCGTCATTGCGAGCCGAAGGCGAAGCAATCCAGGGCCAACGCCCTGACGTCCGCGTGTTGGCCCTGGATCGCTTCGCTTCGCTCGCGATGACGAGGAGAATTTCGATCCAACCAACCCGAAACAGGATGCAGCGCCGCCGCGTCGGCCCTCGGACCGCTCGGCGGATCTTGAGCGTTGGCATCGCGACGCCCGGCTACGCCACAGACCGACGAGGACACGATGACCGACCGCAAATCCGCCGTGCTGTTCGTCTGCCTCGGCAACATCTGTCGCTCGCCCCTGGCCGAGGCCGCCTTCCGTCAGGAGGCCGAGCGCGCCGGCCTCGACGTCACGGTGGACTCGGCTGGCACCGGCGCCTGGCATGTCGGCAATCCGCCGGACCGCCGCGCGCAGGCGGTGGCGCTCTGCAACGGCGTCGACATCTCCGGCTACGACGCGCGGCAGGTGAAGCCCGAGGACTTCGCCCGCTTCACCGACATCGTCGCCCTCGACCGCGACAACCTCGCGGTGCTGGAGCGGATGCGGCCGGAGGGCGGGGCCGCCCTGTCTCTCCTCCTCGACCACGTGCCGGGCCGCCGGGGCGAGGCCGTGGCCGACCCCTATTACGGCAGCGATGCCGGCTTCGACACGACCTGGGCCGACGTGACCGCAGGCGCCCGCGCCCTCGTCGCAGCATTGTCGCGGTGAGCGGTCTCGCCGGGCACGGCGCCACCCTCCTCGGCGGCCGCCTCGCGCGGGCCGAGGCCATCGGCGGCGGCGATCTGTCGTGCGTCGTGCGGGTCGTGCTCGAGGACGGGCGCGAGGCGGTGGTGAAGGACGGGCCGGACCCGCCGGCCGAGGCCGCGATGCTGCGCGCGATCCGCGCCACCGGCACGCCCGCGCCGGAGGTTCTGGCCGCCGACGCCTCCGCCCTCGTCCTGGAGCGCCTGCCCGACAGCGGCCATCGCGGCGCCGACGCGGATCTCGGCCGTGCCGTCGCCCGGCTCCATGCCGCGACGGGCGAGCGCTACGGCTGGGCGCAGGACTTCGCCTTCGGCCGGGTCGCGATCAAAAACGGCTGGAGCGCGGACTGGCCCGCCTTCTGGGCCGAGCGCCGCCTGCTCTGCCACGTCCCGCATTGCGATCCCGCGCTCGGGCGGTGCGTCGAGTCCCTGGCCGCCTCCCTCTCCCGAAGACTGCCGGCGCGGCCGCGCCCGGCCCTGCTGCACGGCGACCTCTGGGGCGGAAACGTGCTGTGCCACGGCGCACGCGTCTCCGGCCTGATCGACCCGGCCTGCTATTACGGCCACGCCGAGGTCGACCTGGCCACGCTCGCCCTGTTCGGCCGCCCCGGCCCGGCCTTTCGCGAGGCCTACGGCCCGGCCGAACCGGGCTTTTCCGAGCGCGTGCCGCTCTACCAGCTCTGGCCGGCGCTCGTGCACCTGCGGCTGTTCGGTGCGGGCTATCGGGGGATGGTCGCGGGGTTGCTGGACGCAGTGGGTGCGTGAGCTGGAGGGCTGGATCCGCGTCGCCGTCCGGCGTTGGATCTTTTTGAGTTTTGTCGAGGCTAGCCGGCCGCTTGCGATCCGACCGCGCTGCTCGCGAGCTTTCCGCGTCGTCTGAAACGCGGTCGTCCCTTCACGTGGATGTCGCCATGCGAGACTACCTTCGCTTGCCTTGCACGTTAGAGTAAGCGTTTCGACCTGAGTTACAGGTTCGCAGCGATCATTAGTCCCCTAGAAATCCTAATCCTTGAGCACATCAGGTAGTTTTTGTCCGCTAGACATTGCGGTATCACCGGGTGATAGGCGTCGCCGAAAGGTCGGTCCCACGGCCGTGCTTGCCTGTTATTCTCACGTCCTTGGCAATGACTGATGGCGATCCAGAAGATCGTTTGAAACGACGTCGAGGATTTCGTCTGACAGCTTTTCATCGGGCACGACGCGGGACAAGAGAACCGCCCCTACCATTTCAGCCAGTATCCGGATTGCAGTCGACCTCTTCTCCGTCGCATCGGCTTCTGGATTGATCGCTGTAAGTAGATCAAGATAATTCGAGACTATGTTTCCAAAAAACAATTTGAGTTCAGGGTTATCGCAACGTGCCGCATCAGCGGCCAATGCAGTCAGACTGCATCCCATTCCCGGGTCATCCCGATGATGGCTTGAAACATAATGTTTGACGAGCGCCTCGAAGGGTTCGCTGGCATCGGCTGCCAGTCGCTGCCGAATATCGGCGCTCGTCATGCCAAAGGCTCGTTTGACAGCCTCGACAACGAAGTCGTCCTTCGACTTGAACTGGCGATAGAAGCCACCGTGCGTGAGGCCTGACGCCTTCATGAGATCGGCGATGCCGATCCCGTCGATGCCGCGTTCCCGGAAGAGCTTCGCTGCGGTGTCGAGCACCCTGTTCCGGTTCTGCTCGACCTGCTCCCTGCTGATCTTCACGGGCGGCTCCTAATGATGACAACCGACATATAACGATCCGTGCGGGGTTTGTCAGCCGTCCGGCCGCGGGGCCGCGCTTGACAATGACGATCGTCATCAATAACTAATGATGACGTTCATAATCATTGGGAGAGTGACCATGACCGATACCCGGCCGAAATCCACACGCGACAGGGTCGCCCTCATAACGGGAGCGGCAAGCGGCATTGGCCTCGCCATAGGGGTCGCACTCGTACGCAAAGGCTTCCGGGTGTTCGGGACGAGCCGGCAGGCGCAGCCCGGCGAGGTGCGTCAGGGCATCCATATGCTGCGCTGCGACGTCATCGACGATACGTCCGTCACGCAAACGGTGGCGGAGGTGCTCAAGCTGACGGGCCGGATCGACGTCCTCGTCAACAACGCCGGCCGCAGTCTCATCGGTGGCGCCGAGGAATCGTCCCTGGGCCAGGCTCGGGATCTCTTCGACATCAATGTGTTCGGCATCGTCCGGACAACCAATGCCGTCCTGCCGACCATGCGTTCTCAACGCAGCGGACGCATCATCAATATCAGTTCGGTGGCCGGCTTCCTGCCGGGTCCCTACACCGCGCTCTACAGCGCGACCAAGCACGCCGTCGAAGGCTATTCCGAGTCCCTCGATCACGAGCTGCGCAGTCTCGGAATTCGCGTCTCGCTGGTCGCCCCGGCCTTCACCCGGACCGACCTGGAAAACAATGCCGACAAGCCGGATCGGGTCCTGAGCGTCTACGACAAGGGTCGGCAGGCGATGATCTCGACCTGGCAGACCGGCATCGCCGCGGGCGATCCCGTGGAAGCGGTGGCCGACCAGGTGGTTCTGGCTGCCACCGACTCGCAGCCGAACATCCGCTACATGCCCGGCAAGACGGCTGGCCGCCTCCACTTCATGCGGCGCTACGTGCCTGAAAAGGCTTTCGAAAAGAGCTTTCGCAAGCAGATGGGCGTGGCCGACTGACTGAGCTGGAGCAACCGCGGCACGGCTCGCACCAGGCGGGACAACGCGATCCCTCGCGCCATCCGGTGCCGAAGTCGATCGGCGAAACATCATTGGCAACAGAAGGACGAAAACGATGTCACGGGACGAAATTCGCGCGAACGACATGGCCATTGCAGCGCCGGCACGTCGCAAGGCATTGATCGCGGGCGCGGCAACGCTTAGCGCCCTGGCGTTGCCGTCTGACGTGCTCGCGCAGGCCACGCGATCGGCAGCCGCGTCCGCCACCGCGGACACCCGCTTCGTCGAAGTCGGGGGGCGCAGGCTCGCCTATCGCTCGGTCGGCAAGGGCAAACCCATCGTACTGGCCCACCGCTTCCGCGGTGTCCTGGGGCTTTGGGACCCGGCCTTCATCGACGCCTTGGCGGGGCAGGGCTTTCAGGTCGTCACCTTCGATCATTCGGGCTTCGGCCTCTCGACCGGCACGAAGTCGTACGACCCCGCATCCCTGGTGAAGGACACCAAGGATCTGGTGGACGCCCTCGGCCTCAAGGACGTCGTGATCGGCGGCTGGTCCTTCGGCGCGATCGTGGCGCAGATCTACGTGGCGATGCTCGGCCCCACCGTCAGCCACGCGGTCCTGATCGCCGGCACGCCGCCCGGCCTCCTCGTCAAGCCCGGGCAGCAGCGCTTCTACGACCTGGCCGCACAGGACGAAGCGACCCTGGAGCAATACACCGACATGTTCTTCGATCCCGACGACGCGGGCAGCCGCGCGGCTTCGAAACGCTCGTTCGACCGGATTTTTTCCAGTTCGAACAAGCGTAGCCCGGACATCCCGGCGGACTGGGCCATAGCACAGGCCCCGCGGACGCCACCGAACCCGGTATTTCCGTCCGAGGATGTGCTGAATGCGCTGCAACACACCAACGTCCCGATCATCCACCTCAACGGCGACCGCGACATCTCCTTCCCGGTCGAGAACTGGTACGCGTTGAACGGGAAGTTTCCGACGCTGCAGGTGGTCACCTATCCGCGCGCCGGTCACGCGGCGCACTTCCAATATCCCGATCTTGCTGCAGCAGACATCGCCGCGTTCGTTAAGAACACGAAGAAAGCTTGACGCCGGGTCGGCCACACAAGTGACGCCGCTCAGAGATGCAGAGCGGCGTCAGAGGATCCCACTTATCGAGGAAATTTTCGTGAAATACTACCTTTGCAAGTACATTCCGCCGCGTTCAGACTTCCTGCCGACCATGAGTACTCAAGAGAAAGGCTGGATGGCCGAACACGGCGCCTTCCTCGATGACCTGCTCGAACAGGGCACCATCGTTGCGCATGGCCCGGTCATGGACCCGAACGGCGGTTATGGTGTCTCGCTCTACCGCATCGCCGACGACCAAGACATCGAGGCGTTCACGTCGCGAGACCCCATCGTGAGGCATGGTGCCGGTCACTACGAGCATCATCCGATGCTGCATCTGAAGGCACGGGGTTGATGTCCGGCGAGCCATCGAACTGCTTGGTGGAAATTTCAGGAAATCAATAAAACCGCTAAATACACGCGGGGAAAGCTCATCGCTTTGTCGCACTTAAAAAACGCAACGCGAAAGCTGCCTACCGTGTGAAATTATTCCATCAGATTTTTCGTCATGCAGATTTTTATATTCTAGCCGTCGACTAAAATTTATGAATAAAAACTTGGAGAAGCTCAAACTATGTCACTCGAAATATAAAACCATAAATAGTTCTACATATTCTGGCATTGCTTGCCTCGTCCCGAACAGCCGCCGAAACCCGGTCGACCCGTTGGGCAATGTGGTGAGGCCGCTCTCGACCAAGCTTACGAGAAGCGACCAGGTAGTCGAGCAGAGCTCTTACGTATATAGGAAAACTAGCACATCATCGGTATGCTGTCAATGAGTCTCGCGTGGAGGTCATTCGTTCCGAGCGAGGCCGTTCCGGAGCGTGGGACGGCCTGGGACGGGCGGGACATTCGTCCCGAACGTTCGGTATTCCGTCCGCCTCAGGCCGGGATCCGCACCGTCGCCCGCAGGCCTCCGAGGGGCGAATCGTGGAGCGAGACGTCGCCGCCGTGGGTCCGGGCGATGTCGCGGGCGATGGCGAGGCCGAGGCCGGAGCCGCCGGCATCCTGGCGGGCGTCGTCGAGGCGCACGAAGGGCTTGAACACCTCTTCGCGACTTTCGGGTGGGATACCGGGGCCGTCGTCGTCGATGGAGACGAGGAAGGAGCGCCCCTCGAGGCGCCCGCCGATGGCGACGGTGTCGCCGTAGCGGGCGGCGTTGGCGGCGAGGTTGAACAGGCAGCGCCGAAAGGCATCGGGCCGTACCGTCACCAGGGGCCGCCCGTCGAGAGTCACGGCGTTCACATGCGCCCCGAGGCGCTCGATGTCGGTGCGCAGGTCTTCGAGCAGGGCGCGCATGTCGGTGGCGGCGGCGGTCTCGGCCGAGTCGCCACGGGCGAAGGCGAGGTAGCCCTCCAGCATCCGGCTCATCTCGTCGACGTCGCGGCGCAGGTCCTCAACGTCGGGGCTCTGCTCGACGAGGGCGAGGGAGAGCTTGAAGCGGGTGAGGATCGTGCGCAGGTCGTGGCTCACGCCGTTGAGCATCGTCGTGCGCTGTTCCATGGCCCGCTCGATGCGCCGCTTCATCTCGATGAAGGCATGCCCCGCCTGCCGGACCTCGCGGGCGCCACGCGGCTTGAACTCGATCTCGCGGCCCTTGCCGAAACTCTCGGCCACCGCCGAGAGCCGCAGGATCGGCTTGATCTGGTTGCGGAGGAACAGGATCGCGACGCCGATCAGCACCATAGACGAGCCGCTCATCCAGAGCAGGAAGATATGCGAATTCGAGGCGTAGGCCTGGCTGCGCCGGGCCGTCACCCGAAGCACCCCGTCGGGGATCGCGACGCGGATCTCGATGAGGTTCGAGCGGCCCACCGTGTCGATCCAGAAGGGGCGGGCGATCTGCTTCTTGATCTCGTCGGAGAGCGCCTCGTCGAGGATCGAGAAGAACGGCCGCGGCCCCTGCGGCGGCAGCTTCGCCCCCTTCAGGATGTCGAGATCGAGGTTGAGGCGGTTGCCGGCGATGCGGGCCAGCGTCTCGGCGTCCTTGTCCTGGGGGTAGGTCTCGTAGATGTCGATCAGCGCGGCGATGTCGGCGGTGACCGCCGAGGACAGCCGCCGGGTCACGAGCTGCCAGTGGCGCTCCATGAAGGTGTAGGCGATCACCGATTGCAGCAGCACCATCGGCGCGATGATGATGATCAGCGAGCGGGCATAGAGCCCCTTCGGCAGCACGTCGCCGATCAGCCGCGACAGCCGCCGCCACGGTCCGCGGTAGCGCGCCTCGGGCCTCTCAGGTGCGAGGGCGGCCTCGCCGACGATGGTGCCCTCGATCGTGCGCCCCTCGGCCATCATGAGCCTCGGGTCAATCGACCGCGAGGCGATAGCCGACGCCGCGCACCGTTTGGAGATAGATGGGGTTGGCCGGATCGACCTCGGTCTTGCGGCGGAGCCGATTGATCTGCACGTCGATGGTGCGCTCGCCCGCCCAGCCGCCGGCCAGCGCGTCTCGCTCGACGTTGCCGCCGCGAGCTTCCGCCAGCATGGTCAGGATCTCGCGCTCGCGCTCGCTGATCTTCACGGATTCGTCGTCGCGCCGGAGTTCGCCGCGGTCGATCTTGTAGGTGAACGGGCCGAAGCTGACCTCGCCCCCGGCGCTGCGGATCGGGCCCGTGGGGACGCCGCGCTTGATGATGTTGTTGAGCCGCAGGATCAGCTCGCGCGGCTCGAAGGGTTTTGGCAGGTAGTCGTCGGCGCCGATCTCGAGCCCCATCACCCGGTCGTTCGAGTTGGAGCGGGCGGTGAGCATCAGGATCGGCACCCGCGACGTCTCGCGGACCTGCCGCGCATAGTCGAAGCCGTTCTCGCCCGGCATCATCACGTCGAGCACGAGGGCGTCGAACACGAAGGATTGCGAGCGGGCCCGCGCCTCGGGGACGTCGGCGGCGGCGGTGACGCGAAAGCCCTGCTCGGCGAGAAAGCGCGTCAGCAACTCGCGCACCCGGCGGTCGTCGTCGACGACGAGCACATGGGGTGCGTGGTCCGGCAGCTCGGCGCGCGGCTTCGGGGAGGGGCTCGCCATCAGGCTACGGCCTTGGCGCGCCGCGCCATCAGCCGGGTGACGACGGCGCGCTCCTCCGGCTCGATCATCGCGAGCAGAAAACCTTGCGCCGAGGCCAGCGCCTCGCCGGGATCGTCGTTGGCGCCGCGCGGCGACTGGTCGACGAGCGCGCGGGCGACGCGGCGCATCTGCACGCGGCTCAGCTCCTCCGCAAAGCGGATGCCGAGCTCGGTGCAGAACAGCAGCCTCTGGCGCCGGTCGCTCGTGCCGGTACGCTGCGCGATGTAGCCCTGTTCGATCAAATCCTTCAGCACCCGGTTGAGGCTCTGCTTCGTGATCCGGAGGATATCCAGGAGTTCGGCGATCGTGAGACCGGGGTAGCGGTCGACGAAGTGTAGCACCCGGTGATGCGCCCGTCCGAAGCCGTATTCCGCCAGGATGCGGTCGGGGTCGGCCACGAAGTCGCGATAGGCGAAGAACAGGAGCTCGATCAGGTCGTCGCCGTCGTTGCGGTCGGGAAAATGCGGCTCCATGATCGGAGCCGGCTCGGTGCCGGCGGCGGCCTGTGTCGTCGCGCGATGGGACAAGGCGATGGCGACCTCGGCGGAGAAGGCGGTGCGACGCGGATAAGTCAGTGTTATTGACATATCTCAGCCCCATCGTTAGGCGTCAACCCTTCCGGCGCAGCCCCTCGGATTTCCCCCTCCGGCCCGCCGTTCGAACCCGCGGTTTCGCGATGCCGCGCAAGAGGAAGCCGACATGTCCGTGATCCCCTTCGACGAGCGCGAGGGCACCATCTGGTTCGACGGCGTCATGGTGCCGTGGCGGGATGCCAAGATCCACGTGCTGAGCCACGGGCTGCATTACGGCTCGTCGGTGTTCGAGGGCGAGCGGGCCTATGGCGGCGTCATCTTCAAGAGCCGCGAGCATGCCGAGCGCCTGAAGCGGTCCGCGCAGTATCTCGATTACGAGATCCCGTTTTCGGTCGAGGAGATCGAAGCGGCGAAGGAACTCGTGCTGAAGACCAGCGGCCTCAGCGACGCCTATCTGCGCCCGGTCGCGTGGCGCGGCTCGGAGATGATGGGCGTCTCGGCGCAGGGCAACACCATCCACCTCGCCGTCGCCGCTTGGGAATGGCCGAGCTACTTCGACCCGGCCACCAAGATGAAGGGCATCCGCCTCGACATCGCCGATTACCGCCGCCCCGATCCGCGCACGATCCCCTCGGCCTCGAAGGCCGCGGGCCTCTACATGATCTGCACGATCTCGAAGCACCGCGCCGAGAACAAGGGCTATGCCGACGCGCTGATGCTCGACTGGGAGGACAACGTCGCCGAGTGCACCGGCGCGAACATCTTCTTCATCCAGGACGGCGCGATCCATACGCCGCTCGCGGACCGCTTCCTCAACGGCATCACCCGCCAGACGGTGATCGAACTGGCCAAGCGCCGCGGCTTCGACCTCGTCGAGCGCCGCATCCGGCCGGAGGAGATGGAAGGCTTCTCGGAGTGCTTCATCACCGGCTCGGCCGCCGAGGTGACGCCGGTCTCCGAGATCGGCCCCTACCGCTTCACGCCGGCCGCGATGACCAAGACGCTGATGAACGACTACACCGCCGAAGTGCAGCCGCGGGCGCAGGCGGCGTAAGGATCCGGCAGGATCTCCGGGTGGTCTGACCGTATCGGTGCCGCTCCGACGCGAGCGACGCCGCTACGACAGCGAGCGTGGGAACCCACCTGTCACCACGGCGTTCTCCAGAACGTTTCATGAACAGGTGACCCGATGGCCAAAACGACCCACGATGCTCCCGAGAACCCCAAGGTCGATCCCGACGACTCTTCCAACCAGATCAAGGATCCGGACGAGTGGACCACGGGCGGCGAGCCGATGACCGGCGCGCAGGCCTCCTACCTCAAGACGCTCTCCGAGCAGGCCAAGGAGCCGAAGGCCTTCGAGCCCGACCTCGACAAGGCCGAGGCTTCCAAGCGGATCGACGCCCTGCGCAAGGCCGTCGGCACCGCCTGACGGAGCGTCGAACCCAGCACATCCGGGGAGAACGGCGGGGTCGCGCTTCCCGTTAAGAACTTTGCAACGCGTCGTCCGCGAGGATGACGAGTTGCGGGTCCCGGTAAGGTTCGATCGACGTGAGCACTCCATCGCGGAACACGCAGGCCAAACAGCCGATACGATGGCGTTTCATGCCGTTGCGGCTCTTGCGGGATTGCCGCGGCGAGATGGCGATCGAGTACGGTCTGATCGCGTCGCTCGTCGTCGTCGCGATTCTCGCGAGCCTCGGGCAGTTCAGCGGCGCGACCAACAAGCTCTACAACAAGATCACGAATGCGATGCAGACGGCGCCCTGACGTCGGCCGGCGGGACGGCCGCGTAACATCCCACGCGGCGTATCGATCGCTCGCCAGCATTGGCGCGGGCGCCGGGATCCGGTGTCAGTGTTCTTTGGGACGGATCGGACGTTTGCGGCTCGCAGCCTCAGCGGGCGCAACAGGGGCGTCCGCCGGTCGGCCCTGATCGCGAGCATCCTTCGAGCCGGCGGCGGATGCGGAGCCCGGCACGTCCGCCTCGGCCGGCGGGCTCCAGAACGCTTCGAAGATGTCCTGCATGGCCTTGGCGTTTTGCTCCTGCACCTGAACGCCGGTCTGGAACATCTGCTGGAAGGCCTCGAAGGGCGCATCATCCTTGTCGCCCAGCGTCATATCGCCGGGTTTGGGCAGCTCGGCCGCGGCCGGCTGCGGGGCCGGAGCAGCCTCACGCGGCTTCGATGTCGTCGCCGCCGGGCCGGAAGACGCCGGCGCACCGACGAACTGGTTGATCCAGTCGTTCCAGAACGTCGCCACGGGGAAGCCGGCATCCGGCGCAGGCGGAGGGGTCTGCCGCTGAGGCTGTGCGGGAGCGGGCGGCGGCTGGTTGACCAGCACGTGGACGATCCCGGCGACCACCATCCCGGCCATCACGGGCAGCATCTGGCGCAGAGCCTGCTGGCCGATGCCGCTGGTCGCCGATGCCTGTTGCAGCACGGCCTGGCTGAGCATGGACGATCCGAAGATCTGATTGAGAAAGTCGGGCTGCGCGGCGGCCTGCGGCTGGGGCGGTGCGCCGAAATACGGATTGGCGCCCGCCATGCCGAGCATGCGGCCGAAGCCCATCGGGTCGCTCGCCGCGCTGCGTTGCAGGCCGGTCGCGAGCGCCGGCAGGAGCGCGTTCATCGCGCTCCGGCTCTGTTCCGGTGTCAGACCGAACTGCTGTCCGATCGACTGCATGCCGGGGCCGGCTTGACTCTGCAGGATATCGAACAGGTTGAACATCACGCGGCACTCGTGCTCGGACGCTCCGCTTGCCGACAGGCGCGGATCTTCGCTTGCGGAATCTGTCCCATCCGAAGCCAATGTACCAGCGGCATCCCGCCGAAGGGCTAACAAAGCGCGGGAATTCTACCTGAGGTCGGCGTTCAGAGAGCCATTTCGGCCGGTTTCGATGCTTCGATCGCCGGTTGTGGGACGCCCTTGGCCTTCGCCGTTTCCGCGCGTCGCTCCAGCGTCCCGATCGTGCGGACGGCCAGGGTGATGCCGACGAGGCCGAAGGCGAGCGAGCCGAAGCCGATTCCGGCCAGCACTCCGCGAGGCCCGTAGAGCGCTCCGCCGAGAAGCGCAGGCGGCATCGTCCCGAGCGTCGCCCGGCCCCAGTTCAGGCCCGTCGACATCAGCGGGAAGCCGAGATTGTTGAAGGAGGCGTTCCCGAGAAAGAGCAGGCCGTTGCAGAACCAGATCGGACCGCTGACGAAGCAGAAGAACACCAGGAGGTCTGCTGCCACGCCGTCGAGTTCGAACAGCCGTGTCAGCGGCCATGCACCGAGCGCCAGCGCCAACCAGACCACCAGCACATAGCCCGCCCCGACGACGGCCCCGTCGCGCAGCACGCCCCGCATGCGGTCGAAGCGGTGGGCACCCCAGTTCTGTCCGAGGATCGGGCCGATCGCGCCCGACATCGCGAAGAGCCCGCAGAACGCCACCGGCGAGAGCCGGTCGATCACCACGTTGGCGGCGATCGCCGTGGTGCCGAAGCCCGACAGCGCATGGGCAACGAACGCGCTTGCCATGGCCGGTGCGAGGTTGGTGAGGATCGCCGGCAGGGCGATGCGGCCCACGGTCGATCCGTCGTCGAGGACCTCGTGGAGCCGCGGCGATTTCAGCATCCGGTACTTGCGCACGCCGATCCAGCCGACGAGCACGAAGGTCGCCCGCGCAAGGCAGACGGTGATCGCAGCCCCGTCGACGCCGAGACCGGCCGTGAAGATCAGCAGCGGATCGACGAAGGCGGTGACGACGGCACCTCCCAACGTCACGTACATCGCCTCGCGCGCCGCCCCCACTGCGCGCAATAGGCCGGTGAAGAGCATACCCGGCGCCATCAGCAGGTTCGAGGGCAGGGCGATCCAGAGGAAGCGCTTGGCGATGGGCAGCGTATGCGCGTCCGCCCCGATCGCCCGCAGCAGCGGATCGAGCAGCGGCAGCAGCGCCAGGACCAGGAGGCCCGAGACGATGATGGTGTGGATCAGGATCGAGCTTGCGATCCGCCGGGCCTGGGCGCCGTCGCCTGAGCCGATCGCGCGGGAGACGAGGGCGCCCGCCGCGATCATCAGGCCGATATTGATCGAGATCGCGAAGAACTGGACGATCGAGGCGAAGCCGACGGCGGCCGTGAGCGTCGAATCGCCGAGTTTGGAGACGTAGAGGAGCGAGAGCAGGTCGACGAGGAAGATCGCCATCAGGCCGACCGCCCCGGTCGCGCTCATCACGACGACGTGGCGGAGGATCGAGCCCGAGACGAAGCGTGCCTCCGAACCGGAGGCCTCCATACCGGCCGGGGCAACGGTCTTGATATCAAGCGGCATGCGCTCGCCGGCGGAGTGCTGGCTATCCATCGGCGGCAGCGTCTTGCGGCTCCAGTTCCCGCATCGCGGCCTCGCGACGCTCCGATTCGATCAGTCCCCGCGTTTCTGCCGAAAGCGCCCGCGACGGCCGCTGCGGCTCGGTCAGCGGCTCGGGGCGAAGCTCCGTCGACGCGCCGCGCATCCAGCCGGCCCCATCGGGCAGGGCGCCAGCCTGCTGCAGCACGAGCCGCGCGAGGTCGCGCTTACGCACGTCTTCGACGCGGGCCAGGGCCGCCTGTTCCGAAAGCCCTAGGCCCTCCAGGGCGGCACGGCCGAAGCGAAGCGCGGATTCGAGGGTTTCGCGGATCTGGAAGTCGACGTCGCGGTTCATCAAGTCGATGGCGTGGTTGCGGTCGTAGGCCCGCAGATAGGTCCGAACGCTCGCGAATTCCTCGTGGACGATGTCGACGATCTTGAGAGCCGATGCCGGGTCGTCGATGCAGATGCAGATCAGCTCGGCACGCCCGATGCCGGCCGCGCGCAGCACGTCGAGCCGGGTCCCGTCGCCGTAATAGACCCGGAAACCGAAGCGGGCGGCGTTGCGGATCTGCTCGACGTCCTTGTCGATGACGGTGACGTTCACCCCCTCGGCCAGGAGGACCTGCGTCAGGAGGTGGCCGAACCGGCCGAAGCCGACGACGAGGACGCGGGCATCGGAGGATTCGATCGTATCGGCCTGCACGTCCGCGACCTCGGACCGGCGTGCCAGCGCCGTGTCGAGGCCCTTGGCGGCGATCGGGCCGACGATCATCGTCAGCGCCGCGAGCGCCACGGAGAAGCGCGTCGCCGCCGTGTCGAGCAGGTGCAGTTCGCCCGCCGCCGGCAGGATCACGAAGGCGAATTCGCCGGCCGGCGCCAGGACCGCCCCGCCACGCACCGCATCGAGCCAGGACGAGCCGAACAGCCGGAACAGCCCGGCGACCAGGGCGATCTTGATCAGGATCGCGGCGGCGGTGGCCCCGAAGAGTTCGGGCCAATGCGCCTTGAGCAGGCCGCCGTCGATCGACATGCCGACGCTCATGAAGAACAAACCGAGCAGCATGCCGCGGAACGGCTCGATGTCGGCTTCGAGTTGGTGGCGGAAATTCGATTCGGCGAGCATCACGCCGGCGAGAAACGCGCCCATCGCCATGGAGAGGCCATCCTCCTCCATCAGCAGCGCCGTGCCGAGCACCACGAGAAGGGCCGCCGCCGTCATCACCTCGCGGCCGCCGGAGGCAGCGAGCAGGCGAAAGAACGGGTTGAGGCCGTAGCGCCCGACGAGGATCACCGCGACGATGCCGAGGCCGGCGATCGCGGTCGAGCGCAGCGCCCCTTCGATCCAACCGTTTTCCGGCGTCGCCCCAGCCGAGGCCAGCAGCGGCAGCACGGCGAGGATCGCCACCACCGAGATGTCCTGGAACAGAAGCACTGCGAAGGAGCGGCTGCCATACGCGCTGCCGAGATCGCCGCGCTCCTCCAGCAGTTGCAGCGCCACCGCCGTGGCCGAGAGAGCGAGCGCGATGCCGATCACGGCGGCCGCTGCGACCGACAGCCCAAAGATCAGCCCGGCGCCTGCGAGAACCAGGGAGCACAGCGCCAACTGCGCTGCGCCTAGCCCGAAAATATCCCGCCGCATCGAGACGAGGCGGGAGAGCTCGAGTTCCAGTCCGACGATGAAGAGCAGGAGCACGACGCCGATCTCGGCAACGCTGGCCGCCGTCTCCGGCTCGGCGATCAGCGAGAAGCCGAACGGCCCGATCACCACCCCGGCCACGAGATAGCCGAGCACGGCGCTCTGTCCGAGCAGCCGAAAGATCGGCACGCCGACCACCGCGGCCGACAGGAAGGTCAGGACCGGCGGCAGAAAGCTCGCATGCGTCGTGGCGCTCGCCATGGGGCCCCCGGGGCTGCGTCGTCCCGCGAGAGGCGGGGAACGCGTCCCTTAGCCCGCGTGAACGCGGCATGCGAGCATGATCCGGTGCCGTTCGACACGCGGGGGTCCCGTCGGCGACGGATTGTGCTAGGGAGCCACTGCCATCTCGGAATTCACCCGCGACGCCGGTTGACAGCCCGCCCCCAGCCTCTCCACATCCGCGAGACCATGAGCGCCGATACCATCAACCTGACCGCGGATCCCGACCGGATCCCGCATCCCGCCATCACCGGCGAGAAGCCGCCGCTGGAGATTTTGCTCTGCGCGCCGCGCGGCTTCTGCGCCGGCGTCGTCCGCGCCATCGACGTGGTCGAGCGCGCGCTCGCGATCTACGGGCCTCCGGTCTATGTCCGCCACGAGATCGTCCACAACAAGTACGTGGTCGAGACGCTGAAGCGGAAGGGCGCGATCTTCGTGCGCGAGCTCGACGAGGTGCCGGATTCCGGGGCGCCCGTCATCTTCTCCGCGCACGGCGTCGCCAAGACGGTGCCGAGCAATGCCGACAGTCGCGGCCTGACCACGATCGATGCGACCTGCCCGCTGGTGACCAAGGTCCACCGCGAGGCCGAGATCCATCACAAGCGCGGGCGCCACGTGCTGCTCGTCGGCCATTCGGGCCATCCGGAGGTCGTCGGCACCATGGGCCAGCTACCCAAAGGTTCGATCACGCTGGTCGAGGACCTCGAGCAGATCTCGCGGCTCGAAGTGGCAGATGCCAAGAATCTCGCCTGGGTGACCCAGACCACGCTCTCCGTCGACGACACCAAGCACATCGTCGCCGCACTCAAGGCGAAGTTCCCGCTGATCACCGGGCCACACAAGGACGACATCTGCTACGCCACCACCAACCGCCAGGAAGCGGTGAAGGAAGTGGCTCCGCAGGTCGACGCGTTGATCGTGGTCGGCTCCTCGAACTCCTCGAACTCGCAGCGCCTGCGCGAAGTCGCCGAGCGGGCTGGCTGCCCGATCACCCGGCTCGTCCTGCGGGCGGAAGAGATCGACTGGGAGGCCTTCGGCAACATCCGCCGGCTCGGCCTGACCGCGGGCGCTTCGGCGCCGGAGGTCCTGGTCGAGGAGATCATCGACGCCTTCGCCGCGCGCTACGACGTCAGCGTCGATCAGGTCTCCGTGACGGTCGAGGACATGTCGTTTCCGCTGCCGCGCGAGCTGCGCAGTGAAGCCGCCGAGTAAATCGGCCGGGACACGACGACGGACAAGGGCGCCTCGACGGCGCCCTTTGTTTTGAGCGAGAAGCGAGAGGCAGGCACTCCTTGGCCGTCTATACCGAGGTTTCCGACGAGGCGCTGACCGCCTTCCTGAGCGAGTACGATCTCGGATCGCTCCTGTCCTACAAGGGCATCGCGGAAGGCGTCGAGAACACGAACTTCTTCCTGCACACCACGGCCGGCTCCTACATCCTCACGCTCTACGAGAAGCGCGTGCGGGAAGAGGACCTGCCGTTCTTCCTCAATCTCATGGGCCATCTGTACCGGGCTGGTCTGTCCTGCCCGCAGCCGGTGCGCAACCGCCGCGACACCGCGCTCGGATCGCTCTGCGGCCGGCCGGCGGCGATCATCAGCTTCCTCGAAGGCATCTCGGTGAAACGCCCGACCGCGCATCACTGCCGTGAACTCGGCCGGGCACTCGCCGGTTTTCACGAGGCCGGTCGAGACTTTGCGATGAGCCGGGCGAACAGCCTGTCGGTCGATGCCTGGCGGCCGCTGTTCGAGCAGGCCGGCGATCAGACCGACACCGTCGCCCCCGGCCTCGCCGGGCGCATACGGACCGATCTGGCTCTGCTCGAATCTTCGTGGCCGCGCGATCTGCCGAGCGGCGTCATCCACGCCGATCTCTTCACCGACAACGTGTTCTTCATCGGTGATGACCTGTCCGGGATCATCGACTTCTACTTCGCCTGCACCGACGCGCTCGCCTACGATCTCGCGATCTGCCTCAACGCGTGGTGCTTCGACGCCGAGGGCCGCTATCAGCGCGAGATGGGCGAGGCGATGATCGCCGGCTATGAGAAGCGCCGCCGCCTCGAGCCGGGCGAGGTCGAGGCCCTGCCGATCCTCGCCCGCGGCGCAGCGATGCGCTTCCTGCTGACGCGCCTCGTCGACTGGCTGAACGTGCCGTCCGGCGCCCTGGTGCAGCCGAAGAACCCGCTGGACTACGACCGTCGTCTCGCCTTCCACCGTCATGCGGGCCATGCTCGCGACTACGGCTGGTCGGGCTGACCGTTCGACGGTCGCCCCGGGTGTCCGGGTTACTGTCCAAACAGTTTTTCGGTTGCCGTGATCAAGCCGATGCTCGGATTTTTCGCGCAGTACTCGCCGAGCTTCTTGGCGTTGGCAACCAGCTTGTCGGTGTCGATCACTGCCGGGTCGTCCTCGCCCTTATAGTAGCCGTCGAGCCAAGCCAGCGTCGTTCTGATCTCGTCGTCACCGCTTTCCAAGAATTTCTTGCAGCTGGAGGTCGACAGATCGATCTGATCGGCATGCGCCGGTGATGCGAGCGCGAGGACGCACAAGAGAACGAGACGCTTCACGACGACCTCCCCCGAAGAGCGACCGCGTCACACGCAGGCGCTGTAAAGACGATTGAATAAAACGCCTATGATGCGTCGCGCCGGCCAGCTTGTCTTGAGTGAGCTGAATTCCGTGGTGACCGACTCGCAGGCTCCAAGGATTTACGATTTTCGCAGCTGCCGAGTCCAAGAAAATCGCGAGCGTGGGCGATGTGAATAGCCTCGGCACCGCGTTGATGCGCATGAAAAAGGCCGGGGGACATGCCCCCGGCCCAGCGCCGCGCTATCGGTCCCGACGACGTCAGAGCACCTTGAGGAGTGCCTCTGCGCTGGAGACCTCGGCCTTCGAGGGCGAGTCCTCGACGTTGAGCACGCGGACCACGCCGTCGTCGACGAGCATGGCGTAGCGCTGCGAGCGGGGGCCGAGGCCGAAGCCGCTGCCGTCGAGTTCCTGGCCGATCGCCCTGGCGAACTCGGCATTGCCGTCAGCGAGGAATTCGAGGCTCTGGGCGCCGGTGGCCTCCTGCCAGGCGTTGAGCACGAAGACGTCGTTCACCGCGGTGATGGCGATGGCGTCGATGCCGCGGGCGAGGATCTCCTCCTTCTTCGCGACGAAGCCGGGTAGGTGGTTGCGGTGGCAGGCCGGGGTGAAGGCGCCCGGCACGCCGACGAGCACCACGCGGCGGCCCTTGAATACGTCGTCCGTGGTCTTCGCCTGCGGGCCGTCCGGGCCGTTCACGCGGAAGGTCACCTGGGGCAGGTGGTCGCCAACCTGAATGCTCATTCTGTCGTCTCCTCGATCGTGCGGCAGCGTTAGCGTGGCCAGATGACGCTGTCGAGGCGATCGGATCGAGCCTCCGTGGATCGAGGGAGCCGCCGTTGCCTTATGGACAAAACCGGCCCCGGGGCTAGCATGCCGCCATGCAGCGATTTCCACCGTCACCCGACGATTCCGCACCGGCCGACGACGGGGTGAGTTACCTCGACCGGCAGTTCCTGGTCGCGATGCCGGGCATGGGCGACGAGCGCTTCGCCCGCTCGCTGATCTACCTGTGCCACCACTCCGCCGACGGGGCGATGGGCATCATCGTCAACAAACCGGCCACCGACCTCACCATGCCGGACCTCCTGATGCAGCTCGACATCGCGCCGGAGACGGATGCGATCCGCCTGCGCGAACGGGTCGGGCACATGCCGGTGCTGATGGGAGGACCCGTCGACGCCAAGCGCGGCTTCGTGCTGCACTCGTCCGATTTCCGCATCGATCAGTCGACGCTGCTAATCGACGATGGGGTCTGCCTCACCGCGACGGTCGAGATCCTGCGCGCGATCGCCGAGGGAAGCGGGCCGGCCAGCGCCGTCCTGGCCCTGGGCTATGCCGGCTGGCAGGCGGGGCAGCTCGAAAACGAGATCATGGCCAATGGCTGGCTCACCTGCACCGCCGACCCGGAACTGATCTTCAACACGGCCCTCGACGACAAGTACGACCGCGTGCTGCGCATGAACGGGATCGACCCTGCCATGCTCTCGCCGATCGCCGGCCGGGCTTGAGCCCTTTGGTCATCGCGGGCGCAGAGCAGTGATGAGGGGAATGCGCCCAACGGTGCGAAGCATTTCGTAAGGCAATTCGGTCAGGCTTCGACGCCGCGCGGGCTCGGAGCCCGTGCCAGTTTCCCTCCGTGGAACCGCGCATGTCGCCAGCAGAGGCCAACGAGGCGCCGGTCGTCCGCTCGGCCGCCGACCGGACCGGGCCGCCGCGCGCTGCGTCCAGGTCCCCGGCGGCCAGCCTGCACCTGCTCGGTGCCGGCCAGCCGCCTTGCGGCATCGGCGATTTCAGCCGGCTTCTCCTCGAAACCCTGCGGGAGGCCGAGCCGGGGTCGCACGCCGCCCTCACCATCGCGCCGCGCGCGTTCCGCCTCTCCGAGGTCTGGCACCGTCTCGGGCAGACGGACGCGGTGGTCGCGAATTTCCCCGTCGTCGCCTGGAAGCGGGCCCTGTTCGGTCCCCTCGCGGTCTATGCCCTCGCGAAGCTGCGTCGCCGCGACTGCATCACCGTCCTGCACGAGTGGGCCGGACTGCATCGGCTGCGCCGTCTGGTGCTCCGACCGCTTCTGCTCCTGTCCGACACGATCTTTCTGGTTTCGCCGCAGGTGCGCGAGGAGTTGGCGGCCGACCCGCTCGTCGGGTTCCTGGCGCGCAGGGCCGCCCTGATGCCGGTCCCGCCGAACCTCGCAAGGCCGGCCGGGATCGCCGACAGCCCCTTGCGCCAGTGCCTGCTCGCCGCACGTCGGGAGGGCCGTCTGGTGCTCGGACATTTCGGATCGATCTATCCGGGCAAGCAGCCGGAGGCCGTGATCGAGATCGCGGCGGCGCTGAAGGCGCGCGGGGAAAAGCCGCTTCTGGTCTTCATCGGCTCGTTCATCAAGGCGTCCGACGGCATCGAGGACGTATTTCGGGCAAAGGTCGCGGCCCTTGGCCTGACGGACGACGTCATCGTCTCCGGCTACGTCGCCTCGGCCGAAGAGCTGTTCGGCCTGTTCGAGACGGTGGACGCCTTCGCCTATGTATTGCCCGAGGGGTTGACGGCGCGGCGCGCCAGCGTGCTCGCCTGCGTCCAGGCCGGCCGGCCGGTGGTCGTCACGGCGCCGGTGCTCGCCGACGAGTTCGACCATCATCCCCGTTACCGAGCGCTTCTCGACGCGGGCGCGATCCTGCCGGTGCCGCGCGAAGCGCAGGCAGAGGCCTATGCAGAGCGCGTGCTGGCTGCGCGGACGCGTCAGACCCGGTTGCCGGAGCTCGACCGGGCGACGTGGTTCCGGGACGCGGCAGCCTGCCTCCGGGCACGGATGGCGGTCCGCGGCCGGAGGCGGACGCGCCAGGCTTGAGCCGGATCAGGCCAAGGCGGCGGGCGCCACCGGCGCGGCGTTCGGGGTGGCCCGGCCGGGTCGTTTGAGCAACCGCCAGGCCGACGGCGTCATCGCGGGCCTCTCGATCCAGCGATAGGTGAAGGCGGCCAGCGGCACGACCAGCGCGATGGACAGGATGATGGCCGGCAGAAGTGCCTGTTCCGGCGTGCCGATCTGCACCAGCTTCTCCTGATTGTGCCAGACGACAAGGTCGAGGCCCGTCTTGCGGCCGATGAAGGTCATCGCCGTCTTCGCGACCTGAAACACGAAGCAGTGGATCATGTAGACTGAGTACGACCACAGGCCGAGCGATTGCAGCCAACGGGTGCGGAATACGCGCGAGACCACGCCGTCGTCGAACGAGAGAACGTAGATCAGCCCGCAGATCGGCGGCAGGAGCAGGATCTGCAGGCCTCCAACGGGCAGCAGCACTGCGCAACCGACGAGGACCGCGAGGAAGCCCGTCTCCAGCAGGCTCGCCCGCCTCAGCGGGCCGCTCGCGGGCCGGCGCATGGCGCAGACGAGTCCGCCGGCGAAGACGCCGACGACGGCGCGCAGCACGCCCCAATCGGTGGACGCCGAAAGCGGCGTCGGCGTGAGGGTATGGAGCGCCAGGGCGGCCGCGATGCCGAGGATCAGAAACACCGGCAGATGATGGCGCGGAAACGCTAGAATGAGCGCCGCGAACAGGATCGAGACGTAGAACTCAACCGCCGCGCTCCAGGCCGGACCGTTCCAGCTCATGCCCGGATGTAGACCGAAGGATTGCAGGAAAGCGAGGTTGGTGACGATCTCCCAGGCCGAATGCCCCTGGGAGAACGGTTGCGCGTCCATCGCAAATCCGGTGTCGGACTGTCCATAGGCCAGCTTGGCGAGATCGAGCAGGGCCAGCAGGCCGAGCATCACGACGTGTAGCGGCCAGAGGCGCAGGAAGCGCCGCGTCATGAAGCGAACGCCGTCGGTGCGGCTCGTCAGGCGCTGCCCGTAAGCGTGGTACAGCACGAAGCCCGACAGGACGAAGAAGACGTCGACGCAGACTTGGAGGTTGGCGAACGTCGGAACGTCTTTGAGGACGTGATGAACCGGGATGTGAAAGAAGACGATCAGCAGCGCACAGATGCCGCGCAGCGCATCGAGCGCCTCGAAGCGGTGCGGATGCCCTGAATTCTGTGTCATTTTGACGGATCCGTCCGGTTTCACTCCCATCAGAGCGAAATCCGGGCCGAGTTTCGAAACCGATGTCATTCAAGTCGGCATCGATGAGTGCCAATCTCGGGCGCGATGTCAGCGTGTTCGAAAGCGTGCGAGATAATGCAACCCGAACACCGCGAACAGGAACGTGATCCAGATCGGATCGGCGCGGTCGAAGAAGAAGCTCTCCATCGACGAAAGCATCAAGCCGAAGAGCCAGATCTGCAGAAACATCGTCGCGAAGGGGCCGGCATTGCCGGTTTCCGTCTGCAGCTTCTGGTAGTTGCGCAGCGGACCAAGCACGAAGACCAGCAGCAGCAGGACGAGCCCCACTGCGCCGAGGGTCAGGGTGGTGTCGATGTAGCCGTTGTGGCTGTGGCTGGCATAGCCGGCCCAGGTTGCGCCTTCGTCCGAGACGTCGCGGACCGTCTGGGTTCCCCAGAACGCCGCATAGCCGTAGCCCGCGATCGGGCGCGCGGCGATGGTCTGGATCGCGAACCGCCAGATATCCGTGCGCCCCGTGAAGGTGGCGTCGATCGGGAGCGCGGCGACGATGGAGGCGAGGGCATCGCTCATCACCGATCCGACCGTGAACAGGTTGAGCAGCAGGATCGGGCCGATCGCGATCAGCAGACGGCCGCGGAAGCTTCGCACAACGGAGAATGCGCCGGTCAGCGCGAACACCACGAGGCTCAGAGCGAAGGCGCTCTTGCCCTCGGAGCCGACCAGGAATGCGCAAGCGAGGCCCAGGATCGCAAGCCCGGCGACGCGCCCGCCCGCCCGGAACACCGCCACGCCGATGAACAGCAGCATCGCCATCACGGCGGCGGCGGCGTTCTTGTGGCCGAAGCTGCCACGCCAGTTGCCGGCGAGCCCGGGCTCCTGGAGGTCGCGCGGCTGGTGGATCGCGAGATCCGGCGCGACGACCATCCCGAGGTAGCAGACCGTCAGCAGCCCCAGGGCCGCAATTGCCGTGAGGTTGCGCAACTCCGTACGGGTCTGCGCCAGCAGCGGCAGGCAGGCGGTCAGCAGCATCACCGCCGCGGTCAGCGCCAGCCGTTTGGCAGAGGTGGCATGGTCTTGCGACAGGATCACGCTGAGAACCAGCCAGCCGGCGAGCACGAGATGCGTTGGCGACGCCAGTGATGCGAGCGCGCGGCCGTGCTCGCGCGCCACCAGCACGAGCCCGACGAATGCCAGGATACCGAAAGCGCCGTAGGTCAGGGCCTCCTGGCCGGTCACGAGGTCCGCGATGTCGAGCCGCGACAGGTCCGGGAAGGGTTTCAGCGAGATCCAGGCGATCAGGAGCGTCGCCAGAAACAACGCCTGCCGCAGCAGGCGCAGAACGGACAGCCCGCCGGCGCGTCCACGCAGATGACCGAGCATGCCGGCCGCCGACACGGCGTCGCCGAGCGGCAGCGCCGCATCGGCCGTCGCGCGGCGTGCCCCGAACTCGGATGGCCGCGCGATCATTTGGGCGCCGCCGCGCGATAGGGCTGCGGCTCGATGCCGGCGGCGGCGAGGCACCGCCCGAGCGCCACGGCGATGGGATGCAGCGCGAAGGCCGGCTGGCGGGTTTTGACGAAGAGCCTCAGGCTGCGCACCACCGAGAGGCCGAGAACCGCCACGGATTTCGCGGCGATGGCGAGCCGGTCGGCGCCGCTCAGCGCGTGTTTCAGCTCGATCCGGTGATTGATCGCGCCGATGCGCAGGCCCCGCGCGGCGAGCCAGCGCAAGGTCGTGCGGGTGAGCGGCACGGTCTCATTGATCACGGCCTCCTGCACCCACTGGAACGGGATTCCGGCGTGACGGGCACGCGTGAAGAAGTCGGTGTCGCCGCCGCCGAGGAAATTGTAGGCGACGTCGAAGGCCGGCAGCCCGAGCCGCTCGAAGGTCGTGCGCGCAATCAGGCAATTGCCGCTGCCATAGATCATCGGCACCGGGCCGCTGGTGTCGAAGGCGGGACAAAAGGCCGGGTGTCCTGCGAGCGCCGCCGAGCCGCCGAGCGCGATCTGCGGCATGACCGGGCCGCCGACGACGCCAGCACCGGTGCGTTCGGCCGCGGCGACCATGGTTCCGAGCCAGTCCGGGTCGGCCCACTCGTCGTCGTCGATCATCAGGAGGTATAGTGCTGCCGGATAGGCAGCGAGCGCCGTGCCGAAGGCAGCGTTGATCGCGTGGCAATTGCCCTGCTTGCCCTCGACCAGCGAAAGCCCGTGCAGCTGCCCCGACGCGAAGAACGCCTGCGCCACGGCAACGCCCTCCCGCCCAACGGCGTCGTTCTCGACGACGACGACGGCGAAGGGACGTCGGCAGGTCTGCGCGACGAGGGACTCGAGCGTCCGGGTCAGCCATTCCGGCCGGCGGAAGGTCGGTACGCAGACGACGATCTCGATCGCGCTGCCGGGTTCGCGGTTCGGGATCATCACGCGCTCCGCGTAAAACGTTCGATGACGGCCATCAGCGGCTTCGGGCGCATGTTCGCGTCGAGGGGCAGCGGCCGGTTCGGCAGGCCGTCGGTCCGCGTGAAGTACATCGGCACCCAGGTGTAGCGGTCGCTGATCCCCCAGGTCAGGATCGCGCTCGGCGGCAAGACCTCGGAGACCGCCGACAGGAACGTCCGCGCCGTCTCGGCGACACGCAGGTCGCGGGCGTCCACAGCGCTGGGCAGGGTGGCGTCGATCACGTCGAGCTCCGTCACGAGCACGTCGAGATTCATCGCACGGATCTCGCGAAGAAAGCCTTGCAGTCCGTCCCGGTCGATCGATCGGTCGGCGGGGAGATGGGCCTGGAGGCCGATGGCGTGGAGCGGTGCGCCGGAATCGACCAGGTCCCGCGCGATCCGCAGCAGGGCATCCCGCTTCTGCGCGAAGCGCCCGCCGACGAATTCGACGTCGTATTCGTTGAGCACGAGCCGGGCCGTCGGGTCTGCCGCGGCGGCGGCGCGAAAAGCGATCGGGATGTAGTCGGCCCCCAGCGTCCGGCTCCAGACGAAGGAGCGCAAATTCTTCGGGGAGGACGGGTCGTCCGAGATCGGCTCGTTCACCACGTCCCAGGACGTGATTAGCCCGGCATAGCGCGAGACCACCGTCTCGATGTGGTCGGTCAGCACCCGCTCGGCCTCGGCGCGCGACGTGATCGCATCCGTCCAGGCCGGCATGCCGCCGTACCATGCCAGCGTGTGCCCACGCAGGCCGATGCCGCGGCGGCCCGCGAAGGCGGCGATGCGGTCGGCTTCCCCAAAGTCGAAGGTCTCGCGGTTCGGGCGGATCACCGGCCATTTCAGGCCGCCTTCGGGCACCAGCACCCGGCAGCGCGCCGCCAGGGCCTCGGCATAGGCGGGGTCGTTCGCGAGCGCATCGCCCCGCACCGCCGCACCGTAGGAGGCACGAGCGGGGACGCCCGTTCCGGTGGCCGCATGGGCCGACGGATCGAAGGCGAGCAGACCGGCACCGACCAGCCCTCCGGCGATCATCTGCCGCCGCGTGGGACAGGGTTGTATCATCGCGAAACCTCAGTGGATCTCATGGACCCCGGACTGCAAGTTCGGGTCCGTCCATGAGGCCTCGGCGCTGTCCCTCAGACACGACATGTGTCGGACGGTTCGATGTCGGAGCGGCGGCTTGGCACGCGGTCTGCGGACAGGCCGATCATGAGTGCCACTCTGTCCCAAAATCCGACCCTCATCGGACCGACGACCGTCCCGGAGCGTCCCGTCTCGAGACGACGCTTCAATCCGACACCCCTGATCCTCGCCAGGTTGGCGGGGCATCGGACGGCTCTCCTCGGCTATTCCCAACTGCTGGTGGGGTCCGGCGGTCGCCTCGTTCTGCAGGTGGTCTATTTCTTCCTGCTCGCGAACACGCTCAGCCTCGCCGACATGGGCGTCTTCGCCACCGTCTCGGCGGCCGGGGTGCTGATCGGCTGCCTCGCCGGCTTCGGCTTCCAGGCCTTCGTGATGCGGTCGGCCACCGGCCGGCGCTCATCGCTCGGCGGTTATCTCGCGGCCTATTACGTCTGCTTCGCCGCTGCGCTTCCGATCATGCTGGCGCTGGCCGGCGTGCTCTACCTCGTCCTGTTCCGCAACGTAATCGCGCTGCCGGGCTACCTCGCGATCATCCTCGTCGAGGTTGCGCTCTGGCGCCAGATCGAGCTGCTCGTTCAAGTCAACAACGGCCTCGGCCGCTTCGGCGCGGCCTCGACATTGGTCTCGCTGCCGGTCGGCTTCCGCGCCGCGGCGGTGGTCGCGTTCTGGGCCATGGGCGGCGGCAGCGCCGAGACCTGGAGCCTCTATTACCTCGCCGGCAACGCCGTCGCCGTCGCCGTCCTGGTCGTGGCTTTCCACCCCCGCATCCGGATGCGGTTCCGTCCGACGCTGCTCAAGGCGAAGATCCGCGACGCCCTGTTCTTCGCGGTGTCGTATTTCATGTTCCTCGCCCAGGGCGAGATCGACAAGCTGATCATCCTGTCCCTGGCGGGGGAGCGCACGGCCGGCATCTACGCGATTGCGATCCGGCTCATCGACCTCACGGCCGTGCCCCTGCGGCCGATGTTCATGATGTACTCGCGCAAGCTGATCCATGCCGGGCGCGCCACCCGGTCGCTGCTGCGGGAGAGCGTCAAGATCGAGGCGCTCGTCGCGGCCGTCTCCACGGGGGGACTGCTCGCGCTGGTCGGGCTCCTGACCCTCTGGCCGACCATCCTCGGCGCCAACGTCTCGGCCGCCTACGGCATGCTGACCGTCATCATCCTGGTGCCGGCGGTGAGGAACCTGCTCGAGTTCCACAGCGAACTCACCTTCGCCTTCGGCCACATGGGCCTGCGCGCTGCCCTGACGGCCAGCCTCGTGCTGATCAAGGCCGTCGCGGTCGCCCTCCTGATCACGATGGTCCCGTCGGTCGAGTCGTGGAGCCTGTGGCTGAATGGTGTTTTCGCGGCGATCTATGGGCTGTCGTTCGTCGCCGTGTACGGCTTGTTGACGAGGAGCGCCGCATGACCGTCGCGGGCGAGAGGCTTTTCGGGGTGTCCGGTGCGAGACCGGTGCCGCGCAACGGTGCGACGGAGACACGTATGCAGAGCCAGGCCGGAGCAACCGATCGCGGACGACCCGAGACGGTCGGCCTGATCACGATCAGCCATCGCGGCGATCTCAAACGTTGCGCCCTGCTGTTCGACAGCATCGACCGGCATGTCCCGCGGCGCGGGCAGCACTACGTCATCGTCGACGACGAGGACGTAGTGCTCTTTGCGCCCTATGCCCGGGACGACCGCCGGATCCTGCCGCTCTCGCAGTTCGTGCCGCGTTGGCTGCGGCCGATCCCGGCCCTGCGCTGGCGCGGTCGCCGCTACTGGTGGTCCCTCTACGGCAAGCCGATCAGCGGCTGGCACATGCAGCAGATCGTCAAGATCGAAGCGGCGCGCGTGCTACCCGAGGAGCGCTTCTGCCTGATCGATTCCGACATCTACTTCTTCAAGGATTTCGATCTCGCCGGGATCGCCCATCCGAACCCGACGCCGTTCCACGTCCATAGCCGCGGCGTCACCGAGCATCGGCCACGCCACATGCTCTGGGTCGCCACCGCGGCCCGGCTTCTGGCGACGCCGCCACCGCGGCTGCCGGCCGACGATTACATCGACCAGATCATCGTCTGGGACCAAGCCACCGTTCGGGCGATGATCGCACGCATCGAGAGCGTCTCGGGCCGGGGCTGGATCGCGGCGTTGTGCCGGGACCGCGACTTCTCCGAATACATGATCTACGGCGCCTTCGTCGCAACCTCGGCCGCCGCCAAGCCGCGCCACGCGGTCACGCACGAGAGCTTCACCCGCACGCATTGGGAGGCCGACGAACTGAGCGTGGCCGACATCCTCGCGATGCTGTACGCGGCGACCCCGCGGGAGCGGGCCTTCTGCATCCAGTCCTTCGGCTCGACACCGCTCGCGACCATCCGCACGGCTCTCAATGCGTTTTATTCCGAAAAATCGGATGGTACGCACGAAAATCACCCGGAAGCTGCTTAGTCGCCACATGTATTGCTGCGACGGCCTCGACCGGAAGTAGAACTTCGCCGTCCGATGATCCGTGCGTGCAGAAGCCCTGATCCAGAGATGAAAAAGTAACGCTCCATCTGCAAAGGAGGAGTCTGGGTACTTCAGCCTCGGGCACAGCTGAATCCGGCGAACACGGATGTCCGAGGCAGACTGGTCGACAGGGGAGGGAATGGTGCAACGGACAAGCGCAGCGGCCTGCCTGATGGCCTTTATGCCAGCGCGCGCCTCCGAGACGGTCTGCGAGGGTCTACGCATCGCCGGGATGCGCCTTCGCCACGGAAATCATCATCGCGTCCTACGCCAGCGCGCCGGCGCGCTGGCGGCGGCGGAGTAGGTCCTTGCTCACCGTACCTCCGGATGGCGATGTCGCGCGTATCGCGACCCTGCGGGTGCGTCTGGCCCATCGCCTCGCCCGGCACCTGCGGACATCGCCGGCAGTGCTCGCTCCGGCGACGCCGCTGGTCAGCTTCACCTTCGACGATGCCCCGGTCTGCGCCTGCACCGTCGGCGCTGACATGCTCGACGCCTCCGGCGCCAAGGGCACATTCTACATTTCCGGCGGGCTGATCGACACGCGCGCCCTGCACTGGCGCACGGCGGACGAAGCCCGCATCGCCGCCCTCCACGCGGCCGGCCACGAGATCGGCAGCCACACCTACTCGCATGTCTTCGTGCCGAATCTCGGTCCCGACGCGATCGCCGCGGAGTCGCGGCGCAACGACGAGCGCCTGCGCACGATCGTGCCGGGTCTCGCGTTGGAGAGCTTCGCCTTCCCCTACGGTTTCGGCTCGATCTCGGCCAAGCGCGCGCTGTCCGGCCTCTACCGTACCAGCCGCGGGATCGTGCCCGGCATCAACGTCGGCCGGACCGACCTTCACTTCCTGCGGGCCAACCCGCTGATGGACGGGCATTTGGACATCGAGGGAATCGCCGGGTTGATGGACGCCGCGTGCGCCTGCAACGGCTGGCTGATCTTCTACGGACACGACGTCGTCGACGACCCGAGTCCCTATGGCTGTTCGCCGGCGCTCCTCGAAGCGGCGCTCCGAGCCGCTTCGGACCGGGGCATCCCCTGCGTGTCCGTCGCAGAGGGCCTGCGCCGCTCGCTCTGACGTAACGTGGATCATTAACCACCTCGCGATGCGGCGGGCGGTCATGCGCCTCCGCCCAGCACGATGGACCCGCGGTTGCGACATCCGGTCTGTCGCGGCTCTCGAACGCGCTCCCCGTCTCGCCGTGAGACAGGTCCGTTCGAGAGCGGCGGCGACGATCCGGTTCCGGGACATGTCCCGCGTCCGGTCTCCACCGGAGCCGCTCGATGCTGGTGTACGACGACTTCCTTCCCCGCGACCGCCGATCTGCGGCACGTCAGGGAAACGCGAGCGAGAGCGGCAGCCGTCGCGGCCCGTCCGTGCGCCGCGTGCTCGACCTGCTGCGACGGCGCGCAGTCCCGATCGCCACCTGCGCGCTGGTCTGCGCTTTGTTGGCCTTCGGCATCGGCAAGGTGGTGACGCCGCGCTACACGGCTGAGGCGCAGCTCTACATCGATCCGCGCGATCTGCGGCTCCTCGACAAGGAGCTGACGGCAGCGGGCCAGGATGCAACCGGTCTCCTCACCATCGTCGAGAGCCAGGCGCAGGTGATCACGTCGAGCAACGTGCTCGGCCGTGTCGTCGGAGCCCTGGATCTGGCGCACGATCCCGAATTCGGCGATGCTGCCGGCCCGTTCGGCCAATTCGCGCAATCCCTCGGCCTTTCGCATCCGACCGTGTCCGATGCCGACGCCGACTTCGCCGCAGCCCTCGACGCCCTCGCCAAGCGCGTCGCCGTGCGCCGGACCGGCCGCACCTTCATCGTCGACGTCCAGGCAACGTCCCGCGACGCCGACAAGGCCGCGAAGATCGCGAACGCCGTGGTCGATTCCTACCTCGCGGAGGAGGCCGCCAACCGGGCCGAATCCGCGAACCGTGCCAGCGCCGGGCTGTCTTCCCGACTCGTGGAGCTGCGCGCGGACGTCAACAGCGCCGAGAGCCGGGTCCAGGCCTACAAGGCCGAGAACGGGCTGGTCGGCACTCGCGACGTGCTGGTCACCGACCAGCAGCTGACCCAGCTCAATGCCCAACTCGCCGGCGCCCGGGTCCGTGCCGCGGACGCGCAGGCCCGCGTCGATCAGGTCCAGCGCATGCAGGCCGCGGGCCTCGACGCCGGCGCCACCGAGGACGCGCTCGCCTCCCAGGCGATCGGCGCCCTGCGCAGCCAGTATGCCGAGCTGTCCCGCAAGCAGGCCGAACTCGCCAACGACCTCGGCCCGCGCCACCCCCAGGTCACCTCGATCGCCTCGCAGCTCCAGCTTTCCCGGCGCCTCATCGACCAGGAACTCGGCCGCTACGGGCAGGCCGCCAGGACCGATCTCGCCCGTGCCCTCGCCACGGTGACGTCGCTGGAGAAGAGCTTCGATGCCGCAAAGGGCAAGACCGTGGGCCTCGCCCAGGCCTCGATCCGGCTGCGCGAACTCGACCGCGAGGTCGAGGCGAGCCGTGCCGTCTACGAGGCCTTCCTGGTGCGCGCCCGCGAGACGGGCCAGCAGGCCCGCCTCGACGTCGGCAATGCCCGCGTCATCACGCAGGCGGTCAAGCCGATCAGCCGAAGCTACCCGCCGCCGGCCCGCACGCTCGCCCTGCTCGGCCTTGCCGCAGGCCTTCTGCTCGGCATCGCACTAGCGCTCGCGGAGGAATGGCTGAGGCAGGAGATGCGCTCCCCCGGCGAAGCGGGCCAGGGCACCCTCGACGCGATCTCGGCCGCGCGCCGCCGGCACAGCGGCGCCGTCGCGATCATGGGTCCCGAGCGGGCACACGCGGCTTTGGGGGGCTTCCGGTGAGCGCCGGCCTCGCGATGACTCGCCCCGAACATCTCTCGCGCGACCTCGTGCGCGACGTGCCGACGACGAGGCTCGGCGGCATGCCGATCGCGGTTCTCGGCATGCAGGAGAGCGCGGATCTCATGCTCTCTGCCGCCGAGAGCCATCCGCGACCGAACCTGCCGCTGTTTCTCACCTCCGCCAACGGCGAGGTGCTCTCGCGCTACGCCCGCAATCCGGATTTCGCGCGCATCGTCGCGCAAGCCGATCTGGTGCACGCGGACGGCCAGCCCATGGTGGTGGCCTCGCGCTTCGTGGGCGAGCATGCCCTGCCGGAGCGCGTGGCGACGACGGATCTCTTTCACAGCGTCGCTCGCGGCGCCGTGGCCCGGAACATCACCTTCTACCTGTTCGGATCGAGCGAGGAGGAGAACCGCCGGGCGGTGGAGAACGTCCGGCGGCAGCATCCCGGCCTCCGGATCGTCGGGCATTCGCACGGCTACCTTCAGGGCGAAGCGCTGCGCCGGAAGGTGATCGAGATCGACGCGCTGGCGCCGGACATCCTCTGGCTGGCGCTGGGCGTGCCGCGCGAACAGCTCTTCGTCTACGAATTCGGCCCGCTGCTGACGAATGTCGGGCTCATCAAGACCTCGGGCGGCCTGTTCAACTTCCTGTCCGGCAGCCGGACCCGTGCTCCCGGCTGGATGCAGCGCGTCGGCCTCGAATGGCTGTGGCGCATCAAGGAAGAGCCGACGCGGCTGTTCTGGCGCTACCTCACCACCAACCCGCACGCGATGCTGCTGCTGCTCGCCGAGAGCGGCGCGATCTCTCAGCTCCGCGCATCGTTACGGCGGCTGTTACGGCCGTTCCGTCACGCAGTCGCACCCGCCCCGTTGGGGCTGGATGTCCCGGCCGATGCGAACCGGACCTGAGCGCCCTATCCCAGCGACCACGCACGGCTTCCAGGGAGTCCCGTTTCCATGGCCGGCCCTTCGAAACCCCCAACCGGAGAAGATCCGATGCAGATGCAGGCGGCAGGCTTTCAGGATCGCCTTCTGAAGGTCGGTCTCATCGGTGCCGGCGTTCTCACGCTGACATGGTGGACGCTGATCGCGTGCGGCCTGTGGCGCGCGATCGAGTGGGTCGGGGTCTAGGCTCCCGCCTCTCCGATCGGCCGCGTCGCGTCCTCCAGCCAGGCACGCGTATCCGGGTCGAGATCGGGGCCGAGCGTGGTCCGCACCCGATCATGATAGACGTCGAGCCACGCCGTTTCGGCCTGAGACAGGAGCTCGAATACGATCAGGCTGCGGTCGATCGGGACGAGCGTCAGCGTCTCGAATCCGAGCATCGGCCTCTCGGCCCCCTCGATCGTGCGTTCCTCGACCAGGATCAGGTTCTCGATCCGGATTCCGTAGGCGCCGGCGCGATAATAGCCGGGCTCGTTCGACAGGATCATGCCGGGCTCCAGCGCCACGGTTCCGGTCTTGGCGATGCGCTGCGGTCCCTCGTGGACCGACAGGAAGGCGCCGACGCCATGGCCTGTGCCGTGATCGAACTCGAGCCCGGCCTCCCAGAGCGGCCTGCGGGCGAAGGCGTCGATCTGCGCGCCGGTCGTGCCTTTGGGAAACACCGCGCGGGCGATGGCAATGTGGCCCTGCAGCACCCGCGTGAACCGGTCCCGCATCTCGGCCGAGGGCGTGCCGATCGCCACGGTGCGGGTGATGTCGGTGGTGCCGTCGGCGTATTGCGCGCCGGAATCGATCAGGAAGAGTTCGCCCGGACCGGCCCGGCGATCGGTCGCCGTGGTGACGCGGTAATGCACGATCGCGCCGTTCGGCCCCGACCCGGAGATCGTCGGAAACGACACCTCGCGCAGCAGGCCGCTTTCGGCGCGGAAATCCTCCAACGCCTCAACGGCCTCGATCTCGCCGACGCCGTTGCATCCCTCGCGCTGGAGCCACGCCAGGAAGCGCGTGACGGCGATGCCATCCCGTTTGTGGGCGGCGCGCGAGCCGTCGATCTCCACAGCGTTCTTAACCGCCTTCATGCCGGTGATCGGATCCGGCCCGACATCAGCGCTGCCGCCCGCCGCGACGATCCCTTCCTTCAGAGCGGCCCCCGCGGTCCCGGCATCGAGCCGGATCTTCGAAGGCCTGCCGCCCAGTGCCGCGAGCGCATCCTCGAAGGAAATTCGCGGGTTGAGGTCCGCGAGTGCGCTGAGACCGGCCCGTGCCTCCGGCGCAAGATCCGTCGAGCTCAGGAACAGGCCCGGCCGGCCCTCGCAGGGCACGATGGCGTAGCCGAGCGCGAGCGGCGTGTGTGCCACGTCCGATCCGCGCAGGTTGAAGGCCCAGGCGAGGTTGTGCGGGTCCGAGATCACCAGCGCATCGACCTTTGCCGTCGCAAGCTTTTCGCGGATCCGGTCGAGCTTCGCCTCGGCCGTCTCGCCGGCATGCTCGATCGGCTGGAGCACGACGCGACCCGCGGGCTGCCGCGGCCGTCCGGCCCAGACGGCATCGACGAGGTTCGCGACCGGCGCCAGTGAGGCACCTGCCTTGGCCGCGGCCCGTTCCAGCCGTGCTACGCCGTCGGCTGTGTGAAGCCAGGGGTCGTAGCCGAGCACCTTGTCCGCCCCGAGGTGCTCGCCGATCCAGGCATCCGGCGTCGTCTCGGCCAGCGGCACGACCGTGACGACGTCGGTATCAACCTGTTCCGGCGCTTGCAGGGTGTAGCGGCCGTCCACGACGAGGGCCGCCTTGTCGGCCAACACGACGGCCGTGCCGGCCGATCCGGTGAAGCCGGTGAGCCACGCCAGGCGCTCGGCATTCGCCGGGACGTATTCCGATTGATGCTCGTCGGCGCGCGGCACCACGAAGGCGTCGACGCCCGCCTCGCGCATGGCCGCGCGGAGTGCGGCGATGCGCTCGGGACCCTTGCGATGGCTCGGATCATCGAAGGTCTGGAAGCGGCGGCGCGGGCTCGTCATGCCCGCAGGGTTACGCGGCGGCTCGGCGACCTGCAACAACGCGAGGGGCCGCCCCGCCACGCCGAAGCACGAGTGTGGCCCAGCCCTCGATCACCCCCATCCGGGCGAGATGGAAGCCGCGGTGCCGGTAGGTCGAGAGCACACCGGGCACGTCCCGCTCGATCAGACCGGACAGGATCAGCACGCCATGATCCGCTACGACGGCCGTCAGTGTCGGCGCGAGCCGCTTGAGCGGCCGGGCCAGGATGTTGGCGAAGACGACGTCGAAGCGGCGCGGGCGGTCGGCGAGGGCGTGACGAACGCCGGGACCCTCGTAGAGCCGCAGGTTCCCGCCGATGCCGTTGAGGCGGGCGTTGCCCTTGGCGGTCCAGACCGCCTCCGGGTCGAGATCGCCGGCGATCACCGTGGAGCGCAGGGCCTTCGCCGCCGCGAAGGCGAGGATGCCGGTGCCGGTGCCGACGTCGAGCACGTGGCGTGGGCGCCCGCGCTTCAGGACGTCGGCCAGTGCCCGCAGGCACCCGAGCGTGGTGCCGTGGTGGCCGGTGCCGAAAGCGAGCGCCGCCTCGATCTCGATGGCGAGGTCGTTGGGGCGGATATGCTCGCGGTCGTGCGAGCCGTGGATCAGGAAGCGTCCGGCGCGGACCGGCTTCAGACCTTCGAGTGAGGCCTTGACCCAGTCTTTGCGCTCGATCGTGTCGAACACGGCTTCGTCCGCCTGGTTCCCGATGATCGGCCGGATCAGCTCGCGGATGAAATCCGCATCCGGCTCCTCCGAGAAATACGCTTCCAGGCGCCATGTCGTCGTGCCATCGACCTCGAAGGCGGCGACGGCGGTCTCCGTCGGCTCGAACATCTCGCCGAGCACGTCGGTCATGGCGCGCGCGGATGATTCGTCCGTCGACAAGCGCAGGACGTGGGTCGGGCGATGGGGAGGCAGGCCTTCGAGCATGGCGCGCGGAGTAGCACCGACGCGGCTCGCCCTCCACGGCTTTTCCGAAACGGTGTGGGAACGCTTAACGGTGATGCAAATTGTTTAATCTTTGGGCGGTAGACGCGAGGCGGAATTCCGCTTGGCATCGCCGGCCAGCATCCCCAGATCGATCCGGCGCCGAAACAACCGTTTGCGTCATGAAAGCCAGAAAAGCTCTGCGCCTTGGTCCGGTCGTCGTGACAGGGAATCGTGCCCGCGGCCGCCGTGTTCGCTCGCCGCACGGGGAAGTGCTCGGCGCCGAGGCGCTGGATAGCCCCATGCCCGGGTCTCTGCTCGTGTTGCTCAGCCGTCTCGCGCGCTCCGAGCGCAAGGTGTCGACGGACGACGACGACACCCGCTGATCGGCGCATCGGCCGTGCCGGGCGCGCAAGGCCGTTGCTATGGTCACGCTGTTCCCGATTGAATATAACGCCGGTCGAGGCCGGGGCTTCTTGGTCGGCGGCTTCATCCTAGTCACCGCTGCGCCAAGGGGGGCACGGCCGAGCCGTCCCTGGCCTGCGCTCCGATCGAGGCACGATCATCTTGACGCACATCGTATCGACCCGCCGCTTCTGGCTCGCGAGCCTTCTCGGTCTCACGTTGGCGCTCGGACCGTTGCCGGCGCGCTCGGCGGATGCGCCGGTCGTGGTCTTCGCGGCGGCGAGCCTGAAGAATGCCCTCGACGAGGCGACGGCCGCCTGGGGCAAGGAGACGGGAAAAACCGCGAAGATGTCCTATGCCGGCTCGAACGCGCTGGCCAAGCAGATCGAGTCCGGCGCGCCTGCGGACCTCTTCCTCTCGGCCGACCTCGCATGGATGGATTACGCGCAGAAGGCCGGCACCATCCGACCCGACACGCGCGTCGATCTGCTGCGGAATGCCATCGTGCTGATTGCGCCGAAGGACTCGTCCGCCACGCTCGACCTCAAGCCGGGCGTCGATCTCGACCGGGTGCTCGGCGACGGGCGGCTGGCCATGGGTAATGTCGATGCGGTGCCGGCCGGCAAGTACGGCAAGGCCGCGCTGACCGCGCTCGGCGCTTGGGATGCCGTGAAGGACAAGGTCGCACAGGCCGAGAACGTTCGGGCGGCCCTGTTGCTCGTCGCCCGCGGCGAGGCTCCCCTCGGCATCGTCTACGCCTCGGACGCGATCTCGGATCCGAGCGTGAAGGTGATTGCGGCCTTCCCGGTCGACAGCCACCCACCCATCGTCTACCCGATCGCCCGCATGAAGGACTCAGCCAACGAGGATGCCGCCGGGCTGCTGACCTGGCTGCGCAGCCCGGCGGCGAGGCCGTTCTTCGAGAAGCAGGGTTTTTCGGTCGTCGGGTCCGAGAAGAAGTCTTAAATCCGAAACTCGACAGGCCCGGTCGCGATCAGGATCGCGTCCGGCCGGCGCAGGGTCTGGGCCAGCGCGTAATGCACGGCGTCCTTCCGGCTGCGGAACAGGCCGCCGCCGAGGCCGTGGGTCTCGACGGCGACCCAGCGGCCGGATGTATCCTGGCCGACGACGAAGCTCGCCAGAGGGATGCCGGCCGGTTCGCGAACGGGCTCGGCGACGGTTTGGAGAACGGACATCACAGGTTCGGGGTCCACGCGATCCGACCGCGGACCGCACAGCTAAGCTGGGGGCTCACCCGTTAGGATGCGAGCCATCGCAGCCGGCCGCCGCATAAGGGTCGCGTGAGGATCCGCACGGTGCTCTCACGCCGTCGGCCCGCTCGCCCTATCTCGAAGCTTCACTGGCGACGGGGAGGCCGATGGCGCGGCGGGTGATCAGGCGGGAGGCGATCGTTCTGGTCGTGGCGGCGGCTTTGGCCGTTGCGGGAGGCGCGGCCTACTACTTTTCACGGGCGACGACGCTGACACTCGCGGTGGCGCCACAGGGCGGCACCGAACCGGCGCTGCTCCAGGCCTATGCCGACGCCGTCAGGGCCGCCAACAAGGATATCCGTCTCAAGATCCTGTCCTTCGACGGCGTGAGCGAGAGCGCCGAAGCCCTGAAGACCCGCAGGGCCGACCTCGCCGTGGTCAGGCCGGACGTCGCCCTGCCGGGGAACGGCCTGACGCTGGCTGTCCTGCGCGAGCAGGCGGTGCTCGTAGTCACGCCGGACGCCTCCGGCATCAAGACGATGCCCGAACTCGCCGGCAAGCGTCTCGGCTTCATCGCCCAACGCATCGCCGACAAGGCTCTGATCGCCCGAGTGCTCGAGCATGACGGCCTGAGCCTCATGGACACGCCACCGGACGCGACGATCCCGATCGACGCCGTCGCCCTGGTCGCGCTGGAGGAAAAGGACCTCGCGGCGGCATTTTCGGAGAAGCGCATCGACGCGGTGGTCGTGGTCACCACGCCGACGACGCCGGCGGCGAAGCGGATCGTCGGCCTCGTCGCACGGGCGAGCCCCGATCGCGATGCGCGGCTGATCGGGGTGCAGGATGCCGCCGCGCTGAGCCAGCGGAACCCCAAGCTCGCCACCGTCACCATCCCCGCCGGCCTCTTCGGCGGAACTCCGAAAATTCCGGCCGAGGATGTGACCACCGTCGGCGCGTCCTATCGGCTGATGGCGCGTGCGAACCTGTCGCGGAGCGTGGCGGCCTCGGTGACGCAACACCTGTTCGAGATGCGCGCCGCCCTGGCGGAGACGAGCCCCGCGGCGAACGCCGTCCGCGCGCCGCACTACGAAACTACAGCCGACGCGACCAGCGCCACGCTGCCGATCCATCCCGGGGCGATCGACTATTTCGAGCGCGAGCAGGAGAGTTTCATCGAGCGCTACGAGACCTGGATCTATCTCGTGGCCTTCTTCGGCGGCGGCATCGGTTCGATCCTCGCGTGGCTCAAGCAGCGCCTGTCGCGGGTGAGACGCGAGCGGATCGAAGTCGCGACGGAACGCCTCCTCGACATCCGCGACCAAGCCCGGGCAACCGCCGATCCGGGACGGCTCGCGGCGTTGGCCGACGAGGTCGACGGGCTCGCCTCCGACATCGCCCGCTTCACCCTGCACCGGCACGCGGAGGCCCGAACGATCAATGCCGCCAAGATCGCCATCGAGGCGGCGCGCTCGACAGTGATGCGCCATGTCGCCGCCCGCGAGTCACGGCAAACGTCGACGGCGAGCGCCCATGACGTTGACTGAGGGGTTCTGCACGGGCTGATACAGCGCCATCGCTGTTGAGAGCCGACGAGACGCCTTGGACCGCCTCGGACTGACCCCCGACGAATGGATCGCCGTCGCCCTCAGTCTGCGGGTCGCGGCGGTCGCGACGATCGCCAGCCTGATCCCCGGCCTCGCCGTGGCGTGGGTCCTCGCGCGGAAGCGCTTTCCGGGCCATGCCCTGCTCGACGGGCTGGTCCACCTGCCGCTGATCCTGCCGCCGGTGGTGACCGGCTACCTGCTGCTGCTGACCTTCGGGCGAAAGGGGCTCGTCGGCTCCTGGCTCGCCGAGATCGGCATCGTCTTCTCGTTCCGCTGGACCGGCGCAGCGCTCGCCTGTGCGATCATGGGCTTTCCGCTGATGGTGCGGGCGATGCGCCTCTCGATCGAGGCGGTGGACGCCAAGCTGGAACAGGCCGCCGCGACCCTCGGCGCGCCGCCCTTCGCGGTGTTCCTGGCCGTCACCCTGCCGCTGAGCCTGCCTGGCATCCTCGCCGGCGCGGTCCTCGCCTTCGCCAAGGCGATGGGCGAGTTCGGCGCGACGATCACGTTCGTCTCCAACATCCCCGGCGAGACGCAGACGCTGCCGTCGGCGATCTACACCCTGACCCAGGTCCCGGGCGGCGAGGCGGCGGCCCTCCGCCTCACGCTCATATCCATCGCGCTTTCGATGTCGGCGCTGCTGCTCTCCGAGTTGCTGGCCCGGCGGCTCGGGCGAAGGCTCGGGGCATGAAGGTGTCACGCATAGGCATACGGCCCACCCCGCTCCAAAGCCCGCCGATAGGCCGGCCGCGCATGGATGCGGGCGAGCCAATCCCGCACCTTCGGTCCCGCCCCCGTGCCGCGGGAGGCGAAGGCTTCGAGGGGAAAGCTCATCTGGATGTCGGCCGCGGTGAAGGCGTCGCCGGCGAACCACGGCCGCTCGGCGAGTTCGCCCTCCCAATAGGCGGCGTGGCGGCGCAGGTCCGGATCGACGAAGCCCGTGGTGACCTTGGCCGCGATGGCCCGGACCAGGGGGCGCAGCAGCGCCGGACTGCCCGGCGCCAATCGCGAAAACACCAGCTTCAGCAGCAGCGGCGGCATCGCCGAGCCCTCGGCGTAGTGCAGGAAATAGGTGTAGCGCCGGTGCTCGGGGGTGCCGGGCGCGGGCGCGAGGGCGCCCCCCTGCCGGGCCGTCAGGTATTCGACGATGGCTCCGGATTCCGCAACGACCGTACCGTCGTCGTCGAGCACAGGGGACTTGCCGAGGGGATGGACGCTGCGCAGTTCGGGGGGCGCCAGCATCGTCTTGGCATCGCGGGCGTAGCGCTTCACATCGTAGGCGAGCCCGAGTTCCTCCAGGAGCCACAGCACCCGTTGCGAGCGGCTGTTCTCCAGGTGGTGGAGGATGATCATTCGGAACTCCTGCGCTTTCGAGCCGACAACGCGTCGCGCGGGGCAGTCGGTTCATGACGATCGAGATCGACGTCGCGCTCCACCGCGGAAGCTTCGCCCTCGACGTCGCCTTCCGTGCGGGAGCGGGACTGACCGCCCTGTTCGGGCGCTCTGGCTCCGGCAAGACCACGGTGATCGACCTCATCGCCGGCCTCGCCCGGCCGGATCGTGGCCGCATCAGCGTCGATGGTGTGGTGCTCCTCGACACCGCGAACCGCATCCGCGTGCCGGTGCATCGGCGGCGGATCGGCTGCGTGTTTCAGGAAGCGCGACTGATGCCGCATCTCAGCGTGCGGCAGAATCTCGGCTTCGGCCGCTGGTTCGCACGCCGGCATGGCGTCGCGACGTCGGGTGCCGAGGTCTCGAACCTGGTGGACATGCTCGGCATCGGTCCGCTGCTCGACAGGCGTCCGGCGGGGCTGTCGGGCGGCGAGCGGCAGCGCGTGGCGATCGGCCGGGCTCTCCTGTCGCGTCCGCGCCTTCTCCTGATGGACGAGCCACTCTCGGCTCTGGACGAGGCGCGAAAGGGCGAGATCCTTCCGTATATCGAGCGCCTGCGCGACGAATCCGGCGTGCCGATCGTCTATGTCAGCCATGCGGTGGCGGAGGTGTCGCGGCTGGCTTCGACGGTCGTGGTGCTGGAGGGGGGCCGCGTCGTGGCGAGCGGATCGGCGGATGCGGTGATGCGCCGGCCGGACCTGATCCCCGATGCGGCCGAGGCCGGTGCGGTTCTAGCGATGACGGTGGCCGCGCATGACGATACGAACGGGCTGACGCGGCTGACGGGACGAGCCGGCCAGCTCTCGGTTCCGCGCCTCGCGGTCTCACCGGGCAGTGCCGTTCGGCTGCGGGTACCGGCTCGCGACGTGCTGGTGGCAACCGAGACGCCGCGCGGCTTGAGCGCTCGCAACGTGTTGTCGGGCCAGGTCAGATCGCTCACCGAAACGGGCGCCTCGGTCATGATCGAGATCGATTGCAATGGGGCGATCCTCGCTGCGCGGCTGACCCGAGCCTCGGTGCGCGATCTCGATCTGGCGTCGGGACGCGCGGTCTACGCCATCGTGAAGAGCGTGGCCTTCGATCCGCAAGGTGTTGGGGTGGGGCAGGGCGCTCCCGTCGAGATCTGATCCTGTGAAGTCGCTGATCCGCCGGCAGTGACGGCGGCGGTTTCGGGAGCGTCGACGAAAACGGCCTCAGACGGTGCCGTCCAGAAAATCCCGCAGCAGCAGGTGCGCGATGGCGAGCGGCTGCGGAGCCGTGATGCCCTCGGGATGGCACGCGTCGAACATGGTTCGCAGCTCGGCCCTCGACACCCAGCGGGCTTCCGCCAGTTCGAGCGGATCGCGGGTGATCACCTCGGTGGTCGCTTCGGCGACGCAGCCGATCATCAGCGAGGACGGGAACGGCCAGGGTTGCGAGGCGCGGTAGCGGACCGAACCGACGGCGATGCCGGTCTCCTCGAAGGTTTCGCGGCGAACCGCGTCCTCGATCGTCTCGCCGGGCTCCACGAATCCGGCGAGGCAGGAATACATGGTGCCGGGGAAGTGCGGGCCGCGGCCGATCAGGCAAGCATCGCCGCGGTGGACCAGCATGATCACCACCGGATCGGTGCGCGGGAAGTGATGCATCCCGCAGGCCGGGCATTCGCGCCGGAAGCCGCCGGCCTTGGGCTCGGTGGCCGTTCCGCAATTGGAGCAGAAGCCGTTGCGGCCGTGCCAGGCGAGGACCGACTTCGCCGTCGCGAGGAGGCCGAGTTCCTCCGCCGCCACCGCGCCCTGGGCCGCGATGCCGCGCAGGTCGGAGATGCGAAAGTCCGGTTCGGGAAACGACTCGGCCGCGTCTTCCGGCAGCGCGGTCGCGAAGACCGGGCGGTCTTCGAAGCGGCCGAGGAAGATCGTCAGCGGCCCATCCGGCCTGCGCGCTGCCTCGTCCGGAGTGAGCAGTGCGGTCGGCGTCTCGCCTGGGCGCAGGATCACGCGATCACCGGCGAAGAGCAGAATGCCGGTGCCCGGCGCGTCGACCGGCGGGACCGCGACATGCTCGCGCTCCGCGCCGTGGCGGACCAGCCGGCTCTTCACGAAGCCGAGGCGGTCGTAGGCGTCCGCCATCGTCAGGCCGCCGCGAACAGGGCGCCGGCGCGCTCGATGAGCTGAGCCCTGGCATGAGCCGGGTAGGGCTTGGCCGTCCCGACGCCCCAGATCGGGCTCGGCCAGGCGGGGTCGGAGCGGAAGCGTCCGATCACGTGGACGTGGAGCTGCGCCACCACGTTGCCGAGCGCCGCGACGTTGACCTTGTCCGGCTTCGAGAGCGTCTGCATCACGCGCGAGGCGAGGCGGATCTCCTCCATCAGCGTGGCCGAGTCCTCCGGCGTGAGGTCGGTCAGTTCGCTCAGGCCCTCCCGGCGCGGCACCAGGATCAGCCAGGGGAAGCGGGAATCGTCCATCAGCAGGACGGAGCACAGGGCGAGGTCGCCGAGTGCGGCGGTGTCGGCCTGGAGGCGGGGGTCGAGGGTGAAGTCGGTGCTCATGACGCTGCGATGTAGGACGCGGCGCGCCGAGTGGGAGCCGGTTTCGCAAACCCTCTGCCTTGCACAGGCAGGATCGCGCGCTTAGGCGTCGCGTGTGGCCGAGCACGACGGAGCCATCATCGATCTGCGACGACACGCCTGCGCAATCGAGTTCCGCCAGAGTTCGCGCGATCACAGCTTCGGCAAGCAGCCGGGCCGGATCGACCGAGGGGTTCCCATGGTTTCCAGCGTTCAATACACGTGGATGCTCGCGGTAGCCTTCCTGGCGGGCCTCGTGCTGGCGCCGATGATCGACACGGTGTTGCCATGATCGGCTCAGCAGGCGTTCAGGGAAAAATGTGTTTCATTCCACCTCCGGCAGCGGCGGCTCCGCGTCGGATGGTCGAGGAGGTCCCAGAATGACGAACCTGACAATCTTCGTGACCGCGGCGACGCTCGCGGGCGGTCTCGGTCTCGCATCCGCGGCCAGTGCCGCCCCGCTCAGCCCGGCGCTGCTCGGCGCGACGGACGGCGCCCGGATCGAACGCGTCGCCGGCGGCTGCGGCCCCGGCTTCCACCCGAACCCGTGGGGCGAGTGCCGCCCGAATTTCTACGGCCCGCGGCGGTTCTACGGCGGCCCGGTCTATCGTCCCTACGCCTATTACCGCCCGCGCCCGATCTACCGGCCCTACGGCTTCTACGGCCCCCGTCCGTTTTTCTAGGACGGGCCTCACGAGGCGGATCCGTCTCGCGGCATGACACGCAAAAAAAAGCCGGCGAGCGTAGGCTCGCCGGCTTTTTCGGGCCTGTCGTCGCGCGCGCCGGCACTACCCGTGTGCGGGATGCGCGCCCGAAGGCTCATCGGTCGGCTTGCCGCGCTTCTTGCCGAGCCAGATCACGAAGCGGCGGATCACCACGTAGAAGACCGGTGTCAGGAACAGGCCGAAGAAGGTCGCGCCGATCATCCCGAAGCACACCGCGGTGCCGAGCGCCTGGCGCATCTCGGCGCCGGGCCCGGTGGCGATGACGAGCGGCACGGTGCCGAGGATGAAGGCGAAGGCCGTCATCAGGATCGGCCGTAGGCGCAGGCGGCAGGCATGCACCGCGGCGTCGACCGGCCCCTTGTGCTCCGCCTCCTCGATATCGTGCGCGAACTCGACGATCAGGATGGCGTTCTTGGCGGCGAGACCGATCAGCACGATCAGTCCGATCTGGGTCAGGATGTTGTTGTCCTGCCCCCGCAACTGGACGCCGAACAGGGCGGCGAGCACGCCGGTCGGCACCACGAGCAGGATCGCCAGCGGGAGCGCCCAGGATTCGTACTGCGCGGCGAGCACCAGGAAGACGAGCAGCACGCCGAGCGCGAAGACGTAGATCGCCGTGTTGCCCACCGCCTTCTGCTGGTAGGCGATCTCGGTCCAGTCGTAGGCATAGCCGTCGGGCAGCGCCTTGGTGGCGATCTGCTCCATGGCGTCGAGGGCCTGGCCCGTGGAGATGCCGGGCTTCGCCACACCCTGAACCGGCACCGAGTAGTACAGGTTGAACCGCTGCACGATCTGCGGACCGGTGATCTCGCGGATCGTGGCGAGCGTCCCCATCGGCACCAGCGCACCGGTGGAGGAGCGGACCTTCAGCTGCTCGATGTCCCGCTGCGACATGCGGAACTTGGCGTCGCCCTGCACGCGGACCTGATAGATGCGGCCGAGCGTGTTGAAGTCGTTGACGTAGGTGCCGCCGAGCGCCGCCTGCACGGTGCTGAAGACGTTGGTCAGCGGCACGTTCAGCATGCGCGCCACGGTGCGGTCGATGTCGAGATAGAGTTGCGGCGTGTCGTTGGCGAAGGTCGTGAAGACCCGCTGCACGTCGTTGCTCTGATTGGCCTGTCCAAGCACCTCGTTCACCGCCGCCAGGAGCGGCGCGATATCGGACGACTGCCGGCTCTCGATCTGCATCTTGAAGCCGCCGCCCTGGCCGAGTCCGCGCACCGGCGGCGGCGGGATCACGATCACGCGGGCCTCTTGAATGCCGGCGGTCGCCTTGAGGACGTCGCCGGTGATGACGGCGGCGCTGCGGCCGACGGCGGCCCTCTCCTTGGCGCCCTTGAGCGTGAGGAACATCACGGCCGCGTTGGTGGTGTTGGTGAAGGTCGCGCCGTCGAAGCCGGCGATGATGACGGTGTTGGTGACGCCGTCGACACCGCGCGCGATCTCGGCGGCGTGGTTGACCACCGCCGTGGTGCGATCGAGCGAGGCGCCCGAGGGCAACTGCACCACGCCGATCAGGTAGCCCTGGTCCTGATCCGGAATGAAGCCCGTCGGCGTCGTCTGGACGAGGTGGATCGTCCCGGCGATCACCGCCGCGTAGACGACGAGCATGGCGAGCAGCCCGATCGTATAGGTCGTCAGCACGCGGATGGTGCCGGCATAGAAGTTCGACAACGCGTCGAAGCCGCGATTGAACATGTGCGCCAGCCAGGCGACGAAGCGGGCGAGGAAGAACTTCGGCTTCTTCTGCTCGTGGTGCGGCTTGAGCAGGATCTTGCAGAGCGCCGGCGAGAGCGTCAGCGAGTTGAAGGCCGAGATGATGGTCGAGGCCGCGATGGTGAGCGCGAACTGCTTGTAGAACTGGCCCGAGATCCCGGGGATGAAGGCGGTCGGGATGAACACCGCCGCCAGCACCAGCGCGATGGCGAGCACGGCGCTGCCGACCTCGTCCATGGTCTTGTGCGCGGCCTCGCCCGGCGAGAGCCCTTCCGCCATGTTGCGCTCGACGTTCTCCACCACGACGATCGCGTCGTCGACGACGATGCCGATCGCAAGCACCAGCCCGAACAGGGTGAGGTTGTTGAGCGAGAAGCCGAAGGCCGCCATCGCCGCGAAGGTGCCGATCAGCGACACGGGGATCGCGATCACCGGGATCAGAGCCGTGCGCCAGCTCTGCAGGAAGACCAGGATCACGATGACGACGAGGCCGACCGCCTCGAACAGCGTCTTGTAGACCTCGTGGATCGATTCCTCGATGAACTCGGTCGGGTTGTAGGCGATCCGGTACTCGACGTCGGGCGGAAAGTTCTTCTTGAGGCTCTCCATCGTCGCCTTGACGGAGGCGGCCGCCTCGAGCGCATTGGTGCCGGGACGCTGGAACGCGCCGATGCCGACGGCCGGCGTCGCGTTCAGGAACGAATTCGTCGTGTAGTCCTTCTGGCCCATCTCGACGCGGGCGACGTCCTTGATGCGCACCAGACGCCCGTCGCGCGCCTTGACGATGACCTCGGCGAATTCCTCCGGCGTCTTGAAGCGCCCCTGCGACTGCACGACGAGCTGGAAGGCCGCGCTCGGATCGGCCGGCGGCCCGTTGAGCTGGCCCGCCGCGACCTGCACGTTCTGTTCCTGCAGAGCGGTGGTGATGTCGGTGGTGGTCAGGCCGTAGGCGGCGAGCTTGTTCGGATCGAGCCAGACGCGCTCGGCGTATTCGTTGCCGCCGAAGATCGTGATGTCGCCGACGCCCTCGAGGCGCAGCATCTCGTCGCGGATGTTCAGGTAGATGTAGTTGGCGAGGTAGTTCTGGTCGTAGGTCTTGTTCGGCGAGAGCAGGTGCACGACCAGCATCAGGTCGGGCGAGGCCTTGCGGACGATGACGCCGAGGTTGCGCACGTCGGGCGGCAGGCGCGGCTGCGCCACCGAAAGCCGGTTCTGGACGAGGACGTTCGCGATATCGAGGTTGGTGCCGACCTTGAAGGTGACGGTGAGCAGCATCGCGCCGTCGTTCGTCGACAGCGACGTCATGTAGAGCATGTTGTCGACGCCGTTGATCTCCTGTTCGAGCGGCGTCGCGATGGTGGCGGCCACGGTCTCGGCATTCGCGCCCGGGAAGGACGCGCGCACGGTCACGGTCGGCGGCACGATCTCGGGATATTGCGAGACCGGCAGCTTCTCGTAGGCCACGATGCCGAGGATCAGGAAGATGATCGACGTGACCGAGGCGAAGATCGGCCGGTCGACGAAGAAGTGGGCAAAACGCATCGGCTCAACCTTCCGCCGCCGCGCCGGAGGGTCCGGATCGTCGGCTCATGTCTTCGTCTGCGGCCGCGCCGGTGGCATAGCGGATCTTGGCGCGGCGAATGGTGCGGTCGTCAGCTCTTGGTCGGCGGCAGCTGCTGGGTCTCTGGCTTGACCTTGGCGCCGGGGCGCACCTTGGCGACGCCGTTGATCACCACCGTGTCGTCGCCCTTCAGGCCATCGCGGATGACGCGGTAGCCATCGACGATCGGCCCGATCTTCACGGGCTTCGCCTCGACCTTGTCCTCGGCGCCGAGCACGTAGACGATGCGCTTGTCCTGGTTGGCCGAGATGGCCTCGTCCGGGATCATGATCGCTTCGTAGGGCTTCGTCGCCGGCATCGAGACGATGCCGAACAGGCCGGGCTTGATGAAGCCGTTGGCGTTCGGGACCGTGGCGCGCAGCAGGATGGTGCCGGTCTGGCCGTCGACGCGGTTGTCGACGAAGTCGAGCGTGCCCTTGTGGGTCGGCTTGTCCTCGCCGGTGAGCGCGATCATGATCGGCGCGCCCTGGCCGCGCTGGGTCACGCCCATGCCGATGCCGAGCGCCGTCTGGTATTTCAGGAACGACTTCTCGTCGACGGTGAAGCCGAAATAGATCGGGTCGAGCGAGACGATCGTCGTCAGCAGCGTCTGGTCGGTGATGACGATGTTGCCCTCGGTCACGGCGCGCTGGCTGATCCGGCCGTTGATCGGCGACTTCACCTCGGTGAAATCGTAGTTGAGTTGGGCGTTGCGCAGGGCCGCCTCGGCGCTGTCGACGTCGGCTTGCGCGGTCTGCGAGGCCTGCCGGCGCTGGTCGGTGACCTGCTCGGAGATGTTGCCGCCCTTCGACAGCACCTGCGCACGTTCGAGGTCCGTCTGGCTGAAGGACAGCCGCGCCTTGGCCGAAGTCAGTGTCGCCTGGGCCTGTTCGAGGGCCGCCTTGTAGGGCCGGCGGTCGATGACGAAGAGCACCTCGCCCTTCTTCACGGTCGCGCCGTCCTGGAACATGATCTTGTCGAGATAGCCGGTGACGCGGGCGCGCACCTCGACGAACTCGATCGGGTCGAAGCGCCCCGTATACTGGTCCTGCTCGACGATCTCACGGACGACGGGCTTGGAGACAGTGACGCCGGGCGGCGGCGCGCCGGGAGCCTGGGCGAGCGCGGGCGGCGCGGCAAAAGCTGCGGTCAGACCGATCGTGACGAGGCTGTACAGCCGAGCGTTGCGCATTCTTTGGGTTCCCTTCATCCCGCGCTAGAGGCTCGGGACGGGTCGCGTTGTGCGGTGTCGCACACAACCGCCGGAATGAGCGGCCTGGAGCGGGGACGGATTTGGAGCAGCATGCCCGATCGTCTCAGCGTTCGATCGGCTCTCCCGAACCGTACCAGTCCTTGAACGCGCCCTCGTAATGCTCGCTCACGTCGAGCCCGGCCTGCCGGGCGGCGGCGATGGCGTGGACCGAGCGGACGCCCGAGGCGCAGGAGAAGACCGGGCGGCGCCCGTCGCCCTCGATCAGCGCCTTGAGCGTCGCAGGATCGAAGTCCGAGAGCGGATACGAGACAGATCCCGGGATGTGCCCGCCCGCGAATTCGTGCTCCTCGCGGACGTCGATCAACAGGATCGAGCCGTCGGCCAGTCCCTGCTTCACGGCATCCCGGTCGACATCGACGATGGTCATCGCGTGCGAGCCTCGTTGTTGGGAACGGTCCAGCGCGTGGACCAAGACTACGACCGGCGGAGACCACAGGCCGGCGACCGCGAATGCTGACGGTTTCCCATATTCGTCAGCACAGCCCGAAGCAAGTTGGCGCGCCGGGGTGGCGTCACGGCCCGTCGAGAGCCGCGATGGCGGTATCGAGCGTTCGGAGGTGGTCTGGCCAAGTCGGGGCCCGGTATCCGTCGAGACGCGCCGCGAGGGATATTCGCAGCGGAGAGTCCGGCACGCTCAACGCCTCGATCGCGCCTCGCCAGCCTTGGCCGTCGAGCGGGTCGAGCAGATGCGCGAACGCTTCGCCTATCTCGCGATGGACGGCGATGTCGGAGGCGACGACCGGCAAACCGCTCGCCGCCGCCTCCACCACCGGCAAGCCGTAACCCTCGATGAAGGAGGGCATCAGCAGAGCCGTCGCGCCGCGCATCAGCCGGGCGAGGCCGGAAGTCGAAAGACCCGCGACCTCCGTGACATGCGGGGCGATCGCCGTGCAGCGCTCGAGCAGGTCGATGACGTTCTCCACCTCCCAGCCGCGCCGGCCGACGATGACGAGATGCGGCGTCCCGGCGCCGTGCCGCTCGGCGAGATCGCGCCAGAGCTGGAGCAGCATCAGGTGGTTCTTACGGGATTCGATGGTTCCGCAGATCAGGAAGGTCGGCCGCGAAAAACGCGGCGCTGCGCCGTCGCGCGCGGAAAACACCGGTTCGACGCCGAGCGGAGCCACCGTGATCGGCTTGGCGGAAAAGCCGCGCGTGGCGAGGTGCTCCGAGAACCGCGCGCCGACGTCGGTCGAGTTCACGATCACCGCGGCCGCGTGGCGGGCGATGGTCTCCATGCGTCGCGCGTGACGGACCGACTCGCCGGGGCGCCCGTATTCGGGATGCGAGATCGGGATCAGGTCGTGCACGAAAAAGACCGGCCGGATGTCGCGGCGGCCGTAGAGCCAGTCGAAGCGGCCCGGCAGGTCGAGGCGCAGATGGGCGCTGTGCAGGTACACCGTGCCCGGCGGCAGCGCCTCGATACCCCGGCCACGCAGCGTTCGGAGCGCCGTCCCGGCCTGAACCCGCCGGCGCCGGAGCGCGTCGCGGCGCGCGCCGGCCGGCGTCGCCTGCTCGCTCGGACCGCCGACGAGGCGGCGATAGACCGGATCGTCCTCGGCGCGAACGTCCTCGACCCAGCCGGCGGCAACGGCCTCCACGACGGCGTGCGCCTGCTCCCGGTCGATCACCCGCGGCCCGAACGCACTCGTCACCAGCCCGAAGCGCGGCCCCTCGCCGGCGAGCACGTGGCGGGCATAGGCGAGATCGACCCGGTCGATGCCCGTCGGGCTGGCATGACGCAGACGGACGATCAGCCGCGTCAGGTCGAAGGCGATGGCGCGTGCAGTCATGGGTCTCCGTTGGCGCAGGGCTGGACGATGGTCCTTATACCAGTGGCCTTTGACCGTGACCGGTCAAAGGCGCTCGCAGCAGGGGCTGCGGCGCGCGTTCGCGCTTGCCAATGGCCGAAAGCTGGAAGAGTCAAAGTCCACGGCCGTTGGTATTGGACCGGCCTGCCCGCCGCGGCGACCGTGTCCCGACGCCTTTCGGGCTTGCGCCGGACCCGGCCGAAAGCTAAGAGCGCCGAGCCCTTCGGGGCGCCGGAACGGATGTGACGGAGTATAGCGCAGCCCGGTAGCGCACCTGTCTGGGGGACAGGGGGTCGCAGGTTCAAGTCCTGCTACTCCGACCAATGCGACGCGGATCGGCGACGAGCCGATGGTTCCGTTCCGAGGAGAGGCCGGGTGCGAAAGCCCCGGCCTTTTCCATGTCGGTCGGACCCTTTGCGACCGAGCTCGTGCCGGCCCCTGACATTCCGCCGCATCGGATGTCGCCCGGAGCCTACCCGACTCCGTACGTCACGTCTCTTTTCGGCATTCGGCAACTCGGCTGCGCACCGCCCGGTTTCAGGACTGTTGCAACCTAGAATTTTGTGGCAGCACTGTCGAACGAGCGCTGTTGGAGTCGACGATGCGGGGTGTGTTGGGTGTTGCACTGGCTTTAACTTTGGCTTCGCCAGTCATTGCAGCTCAAAGACCCGCCACGTTCTTCGTTGCGGAGCAGATCTTCAACGCATCGCTGGATCTACGCGAACGTATAGTCGCACAGGTGTCGTTGATTGCCGCCGGTCTGCAGAATGCGGTGCCGACCGAGCGCTTTCAGATGACGACGTTCAACGCGATACAGGCATTCCAGGCGAGCAATTCCCTCGCGGCAACGGGCTACCCGGATGCCGGCACGCTCGATCGGCTCTCCGTGGCGACGCGGCCCCTGTTCGACCAGTGGGGCTTTCGAGAGGTTCCGCATCCCTATCGCGGACGACCGATCTGGATTCCGCAGGGAATGGGCTTGCGGCCGATCCCGAACAGCAACGGCGTCTCGTTCCGCGATCCCGACGAGCGGCTCGAGATCCACTACAATTACTTTGCAGGGAAATACATCGATAAGGAGTACTTCGACACCCTGCAGGCGCTGCGCAGCAAGGGCGCCATCGTCCACTATTCGGTGATGAAGGACGATTGGTACGTGATCTCGTCGACGTCGCCGCAAGGGATCGACGCCTACCGTCGCTATCACATCGATGGAACCGGAATCCTCGGCTTCACCGAGTTCTGGAACAACGCGCGCGGCAACCTCAACGGCGAGCGTATCGCCATCCTGATGTCGGCCTCGCTCGGTTCGGCGATGGGCGGACGTCTTTTCGTCGATCCGGGCAGCGTCGGCGGCTTCGGCAGTCCATCTCCACATGGGTCGCCGCCGCCGACCTACACGCCGCCACCCGGCATGACCTTGCCTCCGTCATCGGCCTTGAGCGCAGGAGACAAACTGCGGGTCGTCAGCGTCGCGTCGAACGACGCGCTGAGCGTGCGCGAGTTGCCCGATCAGCTGAGCAAGGTCGTCGGCATCATCCCGCCCGATGGCCGGGGCATCGACTTCGACGGGGACCGCAAGGGAAGTTGGCTGTTCGTGCGATACGACCGCATCGAGGGTTGGGTGCCGAGCCAGTTCGTCGTCTCCGAGCCTCCCCCGCTGAAGAAGGGCCGCAAGCTCGACGACGGCGAATAGGCTTGGTTGCGGCTCTTCGACAGTTCGCGAGCCATGTCGATGCCGAAGACGTGTCACCACCGAGCGGCCGGCGCATGGCTGACATAGCATTGCGCAAACGATGCGGTCGGCACCGGCGATTCGCCTTTCGCTAAGCCTGCGATCAGACGATCGTGATGAACGGCCCACGACCTTCGGGATGAATCGGCAATCGATCCCAGGACTATTCGGAAACATGCAGCCCCGGTCAACGCCGTGTTTCGAATAACAGTTTGGAATCACTCTGACATTCGCGGCTGCCCTTGATTGCTTTCCCCCTTCTCGGTTAGTGCAGCGAACAGCCGCCGACGCCGCATTCCGCAGCGCCGGACAACTCTGCTTATTCGATCCATCGCTCCCGAGCAGGCCGGCGCAGCCCCTGCAGGACCGGATACCGGCGGTTTCCTCCGGTGCGGTTTTGGGTGGATCGGTGGGTCCCGAATGACGACCCAGGGCGCGGTTGCAGCGATCCGGCCTCGGACGGGGCGACAGCGCGGCCGGGCACGTTCGACAAGGCAGGCTCGATCAAGGGCCGCCGTTGGTAGGAGGACAGCCATCGTGGTGCAGGGATTCGAAGTGGCCAGGACCGCACGGCACAACGGACAGCTCTTTCGTCGGATCGGACGTGCCGCCGCCGCAGGTTCCCTGTTCGCCGTCGCGCTGGCAGCGCCCGCTTCCGCGCAGGACGGCAGGACGGCCGCCGCCGGATCGCCCCTGAAGCTCGAACTCAACCGCCTCGAGCCCGCCGGCGACAATTGCCGCACCTACCTGCTGGTCGACAACGGCAAGGGCACGGCGTTGAAGTCGCTCAAGGTCGATCTCTTCGCCTTCGACACCGAGGGCGTGGCCCAGAAGCGCCTCGCTGTCGAACTCGGACCCGTTCAGGAGAAGAAGACCGTGGTCCGCCTGTTCGATTTCCCCGGCATAGCCTGCCCGAAGATCGGCCGCGTCCTGCTCAACGACGTCCTCGCCTGCGAGGGCGGCGATTCAAGCCGCGAAAGCTGCCTCGAACGGATCGAGACGGCGACCAAGACCAGCGCCGAGTTCGCTCGCTAACGCGCATCGTATGCGCCGGGTCCGGCGCAGAGTGTCATGACGTGGGCCGGCCAGGGCCCCCGTCGCCTGTGAACCGATCTTGAGGAGCCTGCCCATGGAGCCGACCCCCATCCCACCGATCGAGGCGGTGCCCCACGACTTCTCGTTCATCGGCCTCTTCCTTCAGGCCGATCCGATCGTGAAGGGCGTGATGATCGTGCTGATCATCGCCTCGATCGCTTGCTGGACGGTGGTGTTCGAGAAGATCGTGAGACTCGCCCGGGCGCGCAGCCAGGCGAGGTCGTTCAACACCCTCGTCAAGACCGGCGGGGCGATCGACGGCAACGCCGACGGCATCTCGGGCCACGTGGTCCAGGCCGGCCTCGAAGCCTGGCGGGATCACGACCAGACCGAGAGCCGCGCCGAGCGTCGGGAGCGTATCGAGCGCGCCATGCGCGCCGCCCTGAGCCTCGACGTGAAGCGTCTCCAGAGTGGCCTGCCGCTGCTCGCGACATCCGGCTCGACGGCGCCCTTCATCGGCCTGTTCGGCACGGTCTGGGGCATCATGAATTCGTTCTCGTCCATCGCGAAGAGCCAGGATACCAGCCTCGCGGTGGTGGCGCCCGGCATCGCCGAGGCCCTGTTCGCCACGGCGATCGGCCTCGTCGTCGCGATCCCGGCGGTGATGGCCTACAACAAGCTCAGCGGCGACGTCAGCCGCATCCAGTCCTCGTTCGTCTCCGGTATCGGCGTTCTCGGCAACCGCCTCGCCCGCGAGCGCGGTGCGAGCCGCGCCGCCGCCGCCGAGTAGCCGCCGCCCGGCCGCGCCCATCGGGCGCCGGCGCGCACTTCGCACGCACGAGCATCGGCGACCCGTCCAAGGACCGGAATCGCCTCGGATACCTGTTGCGGCAGCCTGAGCGGCGCCGCCGACGCCCAGGAGGGCAGACACCATGGCGATGGGCTCGATCCGCAGCGGCGGAGACGACGAGGACGACCTCGACGCGACCCCCATGTCGGAGATCAACGTCACGCCGATGGTCGACGTGATGCTGGTGCTGCTGATCATCTTCATGGTCGCAGCGCCGCTGATGACGACCGGCGTGCCGGTGCAGCTGCCGAAGACCTCGGCGGCGAAGGTGGCGCAGGCCCAGAAGCCGCTCGAAGTCTCGATCGACAAGGACGGCCATCCCTTCATCGCCAAGGACGGCTTCACCACCGAGACGCTGATGCCGCGCCTGCGCGAACTCAAGGCGCAGAATCCCGAGCAGGTCGTGCTCGTGCGCGGCGACCGCGAGGTGCCCTACGGCAAGATCATGGAAGTGATGGGTCTCGTCGGGCAGGCCGGCTTCACCAAGGTATCGCTGATCGCGCAGTCTCCGGGAGCCGCCGCGCCGGCTGCCGCTCCTGCGGCGCCGGCTGCAGCCGCACCGGCCGGCGGGGCGGCGCGCTGAGCCCATGACCACGTCCGTTTCTACAGATTTGACCGAACGCGGCGGCCAGGGCGGTCTTCTGCCGGCGCTGGCCGTGGCGCTGGTGCTACACGCCGCCGCCCTCGTCGGCCTGATGTTCCTGCATCTCACTCCGCCCGCTCCGCCCGGCGAACAACAGATCTCGATCGACCTGTCGCCCGAGATGACGGCGATGGAGACGCTGGCGCCGTCCGAGCAGGCCGCCTCGCAGGAAGCACCCGAGGAGGCGAAGCCCGTCGGCGATCCGCCCGATGCGACGGCCCCCGATGTCGCGGAGACCCCGACGGAGGCGAAGCCGGAGGAGACCGCGAAGGTCGAGCCGCCGGTGACCGAGGAGGTGCCCCCGGAGGAGGTCAAGCCGCCGGAGGTTGCCGAGGTGCAGCCCGAGACGCCGCCCGACGTGGTTCCGCCGCCGCCCCAGGACGCGATCATCACGTCCGCGGCGCCGGAGGCCGAGCCTCTGGCACCGCCGCCTCCGCCGGTGATCGCACAGGCTCCCGAGCCGCCGAAGCCCGTCGAGCCTGACCCGGCCAAGGTCGCGGCCCAGCAGGAGGCCAAGCGCAAGGCGATCCTGGAAGCGCGGCGGAAGGCCGAGGCCGAGGAGCGGCGCAAGGATGCGATCGAGGCGCGGCGTGATGCCGCCGCCGAGGCCAAGCGCAACGCGGCGCGCGAAGCTGCCCGGGAAGTCCGTCGCGCAGCTGCGGCCGAGGCTCGCTCGAAGCAGGATGCGGCGCGCCGTGCGGCGGCCGCCAGCGCCGCGACCGGGCGTCAGAATGCGTCGCAGGCCGCCTCGCAGGCGAATGGTGGCCGAACGGGCGCCAGCGGCAACGATCCGAACGCGATGGCGGCGTGGAAGGCGGCCATCGCGGCCTCGATCCGCGGCCGCATGAACCGCAACGCCGCAGCCGGCACCTCCGGCGGCGTCGCCACGGTGCGGTTCACGGTGAGCCGTTCGGGCGCCGTCAGCGGGGCCGGCCTCGCCGGCAGCAGCGGGGTCGGCGCCATCGACAGCGCCGCACTCGCCGCCGTTCGGGGCTCGCTGCCCCCGGCGCCGGCCGGGTTCGGCGGCGCGAGCCTCTCGGTCACCGTGCCGCTCCGGTTCAGCCCCGGCGGCTGATCCGGGAGCCTCGTGGCCAGGGCGACGTTGTTCCGGATCGGGTTGGAGCGTGGCCGTGGCCGTCCATTTCACGAGCGACACGCATTTCGGCGATCCGAGGGGCCTGCGCATCGACCGCAGGCCCTTCCCCGATCTGGCCGCGCACGACGCCGCGTTGGTCGAAGCCTGGAACGCCGTCGTCGAGCCCGACGACGAGGTCTGGCATCTCGGCGACTTCGCCCTCGGACCGCCGCCGGATCGCGTCCATGCGCTTCTGGGATCGCTCGCCGGCCGAAAGCACCTGATCGTCGGCAACAACGACGGGCCGTCGACCCTTGCGGCGCCGGGTTGGGCCTCTGTCGGGCACTATGCCGAAATCGTCGTGGACGAGCGGCGGCTGGTGCTGTGCCACTACGCCTTCCGGACCTGGAACGGCATGGGGCGCGGCGCCCTCAACCTGCATGGACACTCGCATGGCCGGCTGGCGCCGATGCCGCGCCAATACGACGTCGGCGTCGACCCGATGGGGTTCACGCCGGTGACGCTCGACGGGTTGCTGACATCACGCCGACGTCGCCGCACTGCGAAGAAGCTGCCGGATAAAGCCGGAACCTAACGGCAGCTTGGCCGTTCATGGGTTCGGAACCGCAACCATCGGTCACGCCGTTACTGACGGATACGGACCGATCCCGCAGTCACCGCTTCGAGTGTTACGACCATGCGTCACACGATCCTCTCCGCCGGCCTCGCCACGATCCTCCTCGCGGCCTTCGCCGTCCCGGTCTCCGCCTTCCCGTCCTGCGTGGAAGGCGAGCGCAAAGTCCAGGAGGCGAGTGCGCTCCGCTATCAGGCTCGCCAGGAAGCACGCCTCGGCAACCACGACCGCGTCTGCGACACCCTCGACGAAGTCGGCGACCGCTACCACGACGCGCAAGGCGCGTTCGAGGATTGCGGTAGCGCCATCACCTCCATCGATATCCGCGGCGAGTTGCGAAACCTTCGTCTCGCCAAGCGCGTAAACCGCTGCGATTGATCCCTGTTTTCCGCCTCCGGTTCCGGTCGGGTGTGCCCCCGCACGCCGGACCGGACCGGATTGCGGCACGGTCAAGTTCGTATCCACGTCGATCCGCCCGACGCACCGACCTCAAGAGCACCGCGATGAACACCCTCAGCCCCTCCGAGACGATCTCGACCGGCCCATCCTTCGCGGCGGCCCTGTGCGGCTTCCTCAGCACCACGGCCGCCACCACGATGTTGATGCTTCTCGTCCGCAGTTTCTGAGCGCGTCGAGCGTCAGGGCGCCACGTACCAGAACCGGCGGCGGGAGAAGAGCGCATCGGTCTGCGCCGCCGTGGCCTGCACAGGTTCGGTCTTCGCAGGCACCACACAGCGGACGTCCTTGCGGGTCGGCGCCTCGACGAGCGCAGCCGGCGCGGGCGGGATGAGTCCCAGGCGGGCCTGGATGTCCGGATGGCGTGCTGCAGAGATCGTCGCGATACAGGCGATCAGGCTGCCGGCCACGAGACCGAGCAGGAAGTTCATCATGCAGGCCGGGTCCAGGCTCGATCGCGCCGCACGCTCTTGAGTCTTCGTATGGCTTACCAAGCGGGCGCCATTGCGGCAGGCGTTCCATTGGTGCGGATTTTTTAACATCCGGCATGCGAGATCTGAATACACCGGGCGGGCCAACCCTCCGGGCGAGGAGACGCCAGGGCGATGATGCAAGGGGCGAACGCATACGCAAAAGTCGCGCGGAGCGCGTTGTCGCCGCGGGAGGCCGAGGCCGCGGTGCTCCTGAAAGCCGCAGGCCGCCTTCAGGCATTTTCAGGACAGGAACTGTCGAGTTCGGCCGGGCTGAACGAGGCGCTGATGTTCAATCAGAAGGTCTGGACGATCCTGGCCGGCGCCGTCGCGGATCCCACCAACCCGCTTCCCGATGAAATCCGCCAGAACGTCACGAACATCGCCGTGTACGTGTTCCGCACGATCATCGACGTGATGATCGAGCCGTCGGCCCGTAAGCTCGACGCCCTCGTTTCCCTCAACCACCATCTCGCCGCGGGCCTGCAGGGCAGCCCGGTGCCGTCGGCCTCCTGATCCGCGACGAACACGGAAGCGCGCCGCTCAGGCGCGCTTCTCGACCCGTTCGCCGGTCACGGGAGGGTTCTGCTCGCGCCCGTAGACGCGCGCCTTGATGACGATCTCGTTCGGAATCTGCACGATGACATCGCCGCTGATCGAATCGGTGATGCGGTAGACCAAGGCCTGGCTGTCGAGATCGCGCTCGAAGCCCCGGCGCTCGGTCTCTGCCCTTTGCGACTTGCCGGCGTTCGGGCTGATGTCGAGGGAGACGGCCGGGTCGAGCCGGCGTTCATCGCTGCCGCGGTCGGCGTCGCCGACGCGCGGGGGCGGATCGATGGCCGCGAGCGGCGGCAAACTGATGACGGGACGAATCGGATCCATGACATGCTCCCGGAATACGAGGGGCAACGTCGGAGGATTTACCGCTCGGGGTCATCCGATTCTTAACGCCACTTGATTGTCCCCCGGCAACCTCGAGTAGTGCTTACGCGGCGTTAACGGCGTCGGGACATTTGTAGCGAGATCGAACCGGCCCGCCTCGGAGGGCGCGCCGATGCGATGTTCGAGGCTATTCCGCCGCGTCGACGTAGAGTTTGCCGCCCTCGTCCAGAAACTCCTGCGACTTCGCGGCCATCCCGGCCTTGCGCTCGGCGTCGCTCATGGGCTGCGCCTGACCGATGACGATGCCGGCCTCCTCCATGGCGAGGACGTCGGCGCGCAGGTCCTGCGTGATCTTCATCGAGCAGAATTTGGGGCCGCACATCGAGCAGAAATGGGCGACCTTGTGGGCGTCCTTCGGCAGGGTCTCGTCGTGGTAGCTGCGGGCCGTGTCGGGATCGAGCGACAGGTTGAACTGGTCGTCCCAGCGGAAGTCGAAGCGGGCCTTCGAGAGGGCGTCGTCGCGCAGCTGCGCGGCCGGGTGGCCCTTGGCGAGGTCGGCGGCGTGGGCAGCGATCTTGTAGGTGATCACGCCGGTCTTCACGTCGTCGCGGTTCGGCAGGCCGAGATGCTCCTTCGGCGTGACGTAGCAGAGCATCGCCGTGCCGAACCAGCCGATCATCGCCGCGCCGATGCCCGACGTGATGTGGTCGTAGCCCGGCGCGATGTCGGTCGTCAGCGGGCCGAGGGTATAGAACGGCGCTTCGCCGCATTCGGCGAGCTGCTTCTCCATGTTGATCTTGATCTTGTGCATCGGCACGTGGCCGGGGCCCTCGATCATGACCTGGCAGCCCTTGTCCCAGGCGATCTTTGTCAACTCGCCCAGCGTCTCCAGCTCGGCGAACTGCGCCGCGTCGTTGGCGTCGGCGATCGAACCGGGGCGCAGGCCGTCGCCGAGCGAGAACGAGACGTCGTAGGCCCGCATGATGTCGCAGATCTCGTCGAAGCGCTCGTAGAGGAAGCTCTCGCGGTGCCCGGCGAGGCACCAGCGCGCCATGATCGAGCCGCCGCGCGAGACGATGCCGGTGGTGCGCCGCGCCGTCAGCGGCACGTGTGCCAGCCGCACGCCGGCATGGATCGTGAAGTAGTCGATACCCTGCTCGGCCTGCTCGATGAGCGTGTCCTTGAAGACCTCCCAGTCGAGCTTCAGCGGATCACCGCCGACCTTCTCCAGCGCCTGATAGATCGGCACGGTGCCGATCGGGACCGGCGAGTTGCGCACGATCCACGAGCGGATGTTGTGGATGTTGCGGCCGGTCGAGAGGTCCATGACCGTGTCCGCGCCCCAGCGGATCGACCAGACCAGCTTTTCGACCTCGTCCGCCGCGGAGGACGTGACGGCCGAGTTGCCGATATTCGCGTTGATCTTCACCAGGAAGTTGCGGCCGATCGCCATCGGCTCGAGTTCGAGATGGTTGATGTTGGCCGGGATGATCGCGCGGCCGCGGGCGATCTCTTCGCGCACGAATTCCGGCGTGATGTACGGGGGGACCGAGGCGCCGAAGCTCTCGCCGTCGGCGAGCGCAGCCTCGGCGCGGTCCAGCATCTGCTCGCGACACGCGTTCTCGCGATGCGAGACGTAGATCATTTCCTCGGTGACGATGCCCGCTCGGGCGAACTCGTACTGCGTGACGCGCTGGCCGGCCTCGGCCCGGCGGATCACCCGCTCGGCGGGGCAGGGGGCGACGAGCTTGTCCTCGGAAGCGAAGCCGTTGTCCTCGGGCTTCACGGCGCGCGGTGTCACGGTGGCGTAGCCGCGCTTCGCGATCCAGGCGTCGCGCACCGGCGGCAGGCCGGCTTCGAGGTCGATGCGGATGTCGGTCTCGGTGTAGGGGCCGGACGGATCGTAGACCCGCACCGAGGGCTCGTTCGGATCGCTCAGCACGATCTCGCGGAACGGCACCTGGATGTCGTCGCGGCCGGGAACGGCGGCGTAGACCTTCCGCGAACCCTGGATCGGGCCGGTGGTGACGCTGGCGGGCGTGCCGCTCGGAAGGTCTTTGGGACGGACGGGTGCGTTCATCGTGTGTCGCTCCTGGCGTTGGAGGCGACCCGCTTTACGGCGACGATACGGCAAGAGGGGCAGCGCGCTCTCCGCGCCGGCCGTCCGTTCCCGTCCCTCCGCCGGTACGAGCCGGATCAGGTTCAAGGGTCAGGGCGACGCGCCCAATCTCAGCCCCCATGCGGGGCCCCCCTCGGAACGGTTCCAGATTCGGGCGGCGGGCCAGGTTTGTCAATGCAGTGGAGGCGATCGGCCTACCAGAGCCGCATCAGCCGATAACCGGCCACCACGTCCTGCGGCGCGAAGCCGAAATTGGCCGTGATGGTCAGGCCGGCCCCGAAGATTGCGCGGGTGAAGGCCCCCGAGAGCAGGAACAGGCCGGTGATGACGAGGCCGGAATAGCGGCCGATCTGGTCGCCGGCCGCGCGGGCGCCGTCCGGGATCCACGGCCGAATGATGCCGTAGCCGTCGAGGCCGGGGATCGGCAGCAGGTTCAGGACGATGGCGGTGGCCTGATAGAGCGCCGAGACGGCGAGCACCGCGCGGATCGTGTCGGCATCCGCGCTCGCGAGCCGGTAGAGCAGCACGAGGAACACCAGAAAGACGAGGTTCATGGCCGGCCCGGCGAGCGAGACCGCCGACTGCCAGCCGGACGACCGCAGCAGGTCCCGGTTCACGAACACGGCGCCGCCAGGAAAGCCGATGCCGCCGAGGATCGTGAACAGCACCGGCAGCACGATCGAGGTCAGCGGATCGATGTAGAGGCGCGGATCGAGGGTGAGGTAGCCGGTGCCGGCGATCGCGTGGTCGCCGCCCTTCCAGGCCATGAAGGCATGGCCGAACTCGTGCAGGCAGAGCGAGAGCACCCAACCGGCCAGCACGAAGACGAAGGCGAGGCCCTTTTGTCCGCCGATGCCGAACTGGATCGCCAACCCCGCGCCCGCGAAGGTCAGCAGGATCATCAGAAAGTTGAAGCTCGGGATGGCGGCGTCGCTCGCCCCGCCGGATCGCGGCATCTGCACTACAGTCACCCGGCTCATGGCGGAAACGATGGGCGAGGGTTTGCCCGATCCGATACATCGTTGGAAAGGGCCATGACGCCTCCCCGCGGCTCCCGCCCCGGTGTAAGCACGCGCCGGTCGGCGAACTGACGGGGCCATGCGCATCATCGGATACGGTCTGCTCGCGATCCTCTGCCTCTACGGGGCTGCGGCCGGCGTCCTGGCCTTCTACCAGCGCCGCCTGATCTATCCGGGCGCCTTCGAGGCGATCCCGCATGACGACACCGTGCCGGCGGGAGCCGAAACCGTCGTCGTGACGACCTCCGACGGCGAGCGGCTGCACGGATTGTGGACGGCGCCGAGGCCCGGCTGCGGCGTGGTGCTCAGCTTCCACGGCAACGCCTCGTTTCCCGAACCCTACGCCGCGCGCTTCGGCGGCTCACCGTGGCGGGAGGCGGGCTGGGGCGTGCTCTCGATCGCCTATCGCGGCTATCCCGGCTCGACCGGATCGCCCAGCGAGGCCGGGCTGATCGAGGACGCGTCTTCCGCCTATCGCTTCGTCTCGGAGAAAGCGCCCGGCGCGCCGGTCCTGCTCCACGGCCACTCGCTGGGGGCTGCCATCGCCGTGGCTTTGGGCGCGCGCGAGCCGAATCTCGGCCTCTATCTCGAAGCCCCGTTCGATTCCATGAGCCACGTGGTCCGGGTGCATTTCCCTTACGTGCCCTCGGGCCTCTTTCTGCTCGATACCTACCGCTCGGACCTGCGCGTGGCGCGCGGCACGGCGCCGGTGCTGATCGTCCACGGCGACGACGACGACGTCGTCCCGGCCGAGCTCGCCCGCGAACTGGCCTCCGCTGCCGGGACGCGAGCGCGGATCGAGGTGATCCCCGGCGACCACGTGTCGATCCTCGGCAGTCGCGACGCCGAGGCCGAAGTCTTGTTCCGGGAGACGATGCCGGCGCCTTGCGTCGCTGGCCGATAGCCCGCCATTCCCCGGACTACCCGTCAGAGCGTCCAGGGTGTCCGGGGCCGGGGAGGGCCTGACGCCGTCGCCTGCATCGTCCGCGGCCGCGCTCGTCGGGACCGGTTCCCCAGTCCTGCCATGCTCCGCATCGCCGGCAGATCCAGATCGCCTGATAAGAATTCGGAATCGCCGAAGTGGAGCGCCGTCACGATCAGCCGGTAGAGCACGAGCGCGTTGAGCAGGTGCCAGAGGAAATGGGTGCCGCTGGCGAGAACGGCGCAGACGCTGCGGTCGATCGTGCGGAAGGTCAGCGAGAGCAGAAAGAGCGCGGCGATGCCGAGCAGCGACAGCCCGGCCCTCCGGCGCGCAGGCGTTGTCGAGCGCGTCAGCACGCCGCCGACTCCGAGCAGCGCCAGCACCGCCGGCACGTAATCGATCGAGCCGTTGGTGAGCGCCGCGCTCGATTGCCCGAGGACCCTATCCGCCATCGCCGCGAAGCCGAGGTTGAGTCCGGCAAACGCCAGCGTGATCGCCACTGCCGGAAAACTCGGCAGGCCGAGGAATCGGCGCATGGCGAGGAGCACGTAGGCGTAGATGAACAGCCCGATCGGGATCACGTCGGCGAGCATCGACCAGCGGTTGGCCAGGGTGTGGAACAGGAACGAGCCGATCCCGACCACGGCGACCAGCGCGGCCAACACCAGGGCCGCTGGATCGCGATGGTGAGCCCGACGCTCGCGCAGCACCGCCGCGCCGGCAGCCGCGATAAAAGCGCCGTTCGAGACCGCGTTCAGCGGCTCGGCCCAGAAGCCGCCGTCGAGGCGTTCGCAATAGGCCATCACCGGCGCGAACCAGGATGCATCCATCGTCCCAAGCCCTTCGCTGTGGCCGCCTTGCCAGCGCGGCGCGAAGGCCCGATGACGGTCGCCTCAACCGAAGTGGCTGGCACCGGACCCGATGCGGATCACCACCTGGAACGTCAACTCGATCAAGCAGCGGCTCGGCCACCTCCTCGCCTTCCTCGGCGAGGCGAAGCCCGACGTGGTCTGCCTGCAGGAGCTGAAATGCCAGGATGCCGGCTTTCCACGCGAGGAGATCGAGGCGGCGGGCTATGCCGTCGAGACCCTCGGGCAGAAAGCCTATAACGGCGTCGCGATGCTGGTGCGCCAGCCTCTCCGGATGACCCAGGTGCTGCGCGGGCTTCCGGGAGACCCGGAGGACGAGCAGGCCCGTTACCTCGAAGCGCTGGTGGTCGGCGAGGATGCGCTGCCGGTGCGCGTCGCCACGATCTACCTGCCGAACGGCAATCCGGCCCCGGGTCCGAAGTACGAGTACAAGCTCGCCTTCATGGAGCGACTGCGGCGACACGCGCGCCGGCTGATGGAGACCGAGGAGGCGCTGGTGCTCGCCGGTGACTACAACGTCATCCCGATGCCGGAGGACGCCTCCAACCCCGAGGCCTGGACCGAGGACGCGTTGTTCCTGCCGGCGACCCGCCGCGCCTTCCGCGCGCTGCTCGCCGAAGGCTTCACCGAGGCGGTGAGGGCCTGCGACCCGCGAGCCGAGCTCTACACGTTCTGGGATTATCAGGCCGGCTGCTGGCAGCGGAATGCCGGCATCCGCATCGACCACGTGCTGCTCTCGCCCCAGGCGGCCGACCGGCTGGTCTCGGCCTCGGTGCAGAAGCACCTGCGCGGCCTCGAAAAGCCCTCGGACCACGTGCCGGTGACGGTCGAGCTGACCGCGGCCGCTTGAAAGCGCGGCGCCGGGTACCAAGACTCACCGCAACGATCCCGAAGGACACGGATTTTCACGCCATGACGACGACGTTCCTGCGCGCGGCGCTCGCTCTCACCGCCCTCGCGGCCTCCGCCGGTTGTGCCCAGGCGCAAACCGCCGTGAAGATGGAAGGGCGCTGCGAGAAGCTGGTCATCGCCGGCCTCGACGTCACGCAGAACTGCAAGGAGAGCCTGACCAACATGGTCGTCGGCAACCGCACCAGCTTCGATTTCTCGGCCTGGGACGGTCAGACCTTGAGCTTCTCCGGCACCGGCTCCGTGCAGGAGGCGACCGAACTCACCGAGCAGCTTCAGCCGGTCAACCTCGTCACGCCCGGCCAGTCGAGCAAGGAGGGCATCGCCCGCTCCCCGGCGCCGGCCGTCGGGGCGTGCCGGTTCTCGACGCCCGCGCCCAACAAGTCGGCGATCACCTGTGAGGCGACATCCCAGGGGAAGACCTACGCCGGCACCTTCGTCACCGATGCGAAATCGGCCGACGGCGCGGCGAAGGACGCGCCGAAGCCCTGAGCCGCAGCGCACGCCAGGAGCGCGGACCGGCAGGCTGGTCAGACGCGCGTCCAACCCCATCTATCCGCTCGTAAACCCGACACCGTGCGTTCCGATACAGAGGGCTCCATGCTCACCGACATTCCCGCAACCGGCGCCAAGGCCGGAGCATCAGGCGGGGTGGTCAAGGACACGACGACGGCAGGCTTCCGGCAGGACGTCATCACCGAGTCGATGAACCAGCCCGTCCTCGTCGATTTCTGGTCCCCGCGCTCACCCGCGTGCAAGGCCCTGTCCGCTGTTCTCGAACGCATCGTCGCGGGTGCCGGCGGAAAGGTGAAGCTCGTCCGGCTCAACGTCGACGAGCATCCGGCCGTGTTCAGCCAGATCGGCCAGCAACTCGGGCTCGAAGGCGTGCCGGCGGTGATCGCGCTCGACCGTGGGCGTCCCGTCGACATGTTCAGCGGCGCGGTGCCGGAGGCGGAGGTGAAGGCCTTCGTGATGCGCCTGATCGGTCCGTCCGAGATCGACCAGCTGCTCCAAGAGGCCGACCGTCTCGCGGGCGAGGGCGACCACGCCCAGGCCTCCGAGATCTTCACGCACGTCATCCGCGAGGAGCCGGACAACGTCCGCGCCTATGCCGGCCTCGCCAAGGGTCAGCTCGATCTCGGCCAGCCGGCCAATGCCCGGCAGGTGCTCGAGATGGTGCCGGCCGAGAAGACCGCCGATCCGGCCCTGGCCGGCGTGCGTGCCGCCCTCGAACTCGCCGAGCAGGCCGAGAGCCTCGGAGACCTCACCGCGCTCCAGCAGAAGGTCGAAGCGAACGGCGACGACTATCAGGCGCGTTTCGATCTGGCCCTCGGCCTCAATGCCAACGGCCGGCGTGACGAGGCCGTCGACCAGCTCGTCGCCATCGCCCGACGCGACCGTACCTGGAACGAGGAGGCCGCGCGCAAGCAGCTGCTGCAGTTCTTCGAGGCCTGGGGCCTGATGGATCCGGCCGCGATCCGCGGGCGTCGCCAGCTCTCGACCCTGATCTTTTCGTGAGCCCCGTCGGGCGCACGTCCAATCGTCGCCTCCGGGAGGCGAATTCATGAGCCTGCATTCGGGCTACAAGTCTCCGGGCGATTGTCCGGCCATCATCCCCGTGTTTCCGCTGCCGGGGGCGCTTCTCCTCCCGCGCGGGCAGATGCCGCTCAACATCTTCGAGCCGCGCTACCTGACGATGGTCGACGATGCGCTGCGCACCGATCGGATCATCGGCATGATCCAGCCGGAGGCCGACGGCGGCGGACCGCCAATGGCACCGCGGCTCTACCGGGTCGGTTGTGCCGGCCGCATCACGCAATATGCCGAGACCGGCGACGGCCGCTGCCTGATCTCGCTGACCGGCGTCGCCCGCTTCCGCGTCGAGAGCGAGATCGCCGCTACCGGCTATCGCCGCTGCCAGGTTTCCTACGACGACTTTTTCTCGGATTTCGAGCCGCGGGCCGGCGAGGAGGCCGTCGATCGCGAGGCCGTGCTGAAAGCGCTCCGCGAATTCGTCGAGGCCAACGATCTGAAGGTCGACTGGGCCGGTATCGAGGAGGCGCCGAACGAGGCCCTCGTCAACGCGCTCTGCATGATGAGCCCCTTCGGCGTCCGCGAAAAGCAGGCGATGCTGGAAGCGCCCGATCTCAAGACCCGCGCCGAGGTGCTTGTCGCTGTGACCGAGATGGAACTGGTGCGCGGCGACGGGTCCGAGCCGACGCTGCAGTGATTTTCAGGATCCCGCGCGGCTGCCCGTCAGGGTATACGCGCCGGGCAGCCCCAACAACGAGACCCGTTCCATGGCCGACGACACCGACCCGACCGTCGAAGCGACCCGCGTCGATCCCAAGCTCCTCGAATTGCTGGTCTGTCCGCTGACCAAAGAATCGCTCGACTACGATGCCACGCGCCAGGAGCTGATCAGCCGATCCGCCAAGCTCGCCTATCCGATCCGCGACGGCATCCCGATCATGCTGCCGGAAGAGGCGCGTGCGCTGACGGATTGATCGGAGCGCGCCATCGTCACTGCAGGCGAAGCGACGGTGGCGATAACTCACGCCGCCGCGTTCTGGTCCGTTTCCGGAAGCGCAGTCCTCCCGATGTACCGCCGTCCGAAGATCGACCGTGCGAAGTCGTCGAGCGGCAGCATGATCGGCAAAACATATTCCTTGAAGGTCGGCTCGAAGATGGGCTGCCCGACGAAGCACAGGCCGATCCCGAGGAGGAAGCGCACGATGGCCGGTAGCGGCAGCGTCTCGAACGCACCCTCCGCCGCGAGGCGGCGCTGCTCCTCGGTGTAAAACGGCCGACAGGGGATGTGGTCCGGTTCGGGCAGCGTCGAGCGCAGGCAGGGTTTTGAGGCGGTGCGGCCCTTCCGGCCGAGGATCGCCAGGACGATGTCGGTGTCCAGGCGCAGGTCGGTCTCGGTCAGGCTGAATCCGATCCAGTGGGTGATGCCGCCTCGGCGGGAGGCCTCGTAGGCCGCCTTGTAGAGCTTGCCGATGGCCGGCGAGCCCCGGTGCGCTTTCAGGATCGCGGCTCGGCCGAGCTCCGCCACATGAGCGCGGGGCGGCATGTCGTCGATCCGGCATTGCAGCTCGAGGGGCAGGCCGAGCGGCAGCTTCTGAACGCGGGCGACGGCCGGGTTCGGCCGCAGCAGCCTGATCGTGCCGATGGCTTCGTCGCCCTTGTAGCAGACGAAGTTGTCGGTGGTGTCGAGCACGTCGAAACCGTTGATCTCGCGGAGCGCCGGCAGCAGGCCGGGCTCCAACTGCATGGCCTCCGAAAACACCTGCCAGCGCACCTGGGCGGCAGCGTCGAGTTCGGTCACCGTGCATGCCTTGACGACGCGGTAACCGGTGATGGGGTCGCTCGTCGACATCGCCCGGGTGCCTCGTGATCGGTGCTGGAGGTGGTGGCGGTTCGATCAGGTCGGGAACGCCGGTCCCCGCGCGCGGGGAGGGGTCGGAGGGTGGGGGCGGCTCAGGATCGGGCGTCGCGGTGCCGTCTGCCCACCCCCACCGACAGCTCCTCCCGGCAAGGAGGAGAGGAGCGACAGCTCCGACCGTCTCCTCGTCCGGGAGGCCGTGGCTAATGCGCCGTCGAGCGCGTTCGTGCGACCTCGTCGAGCATGCCGAGATAGGCGCCGCGGGTGGCCGCCGCCGTCATGACGATGGCGTCGCACTCGGTGGCGTCTTCGAGGCCGGCGAGGATGCGCTCGAGGTCGTCGACATGGCCGATATCCGCTTCGGCGTGCAGGTCGAGGAAGGTGACGGCGTCCGCGATCTTCGGAATGCTGCTCGTCGCCACCAGCGCTTTCGCCACCTTGCCGGCGCGTTCCACCGCGAGCCCTTCGAGGATGTAGGCGCTCCCGAGGAAGGCCGCCGGATGACGTCCGTTCGTCGCCGCCGTGATCCAGCTGTTGTAGGCGGTAATCCACTCGCCCGGCGGGTGCGCCGCGAGCGTCGCCTCGGGGTCCAGGCCCAGCGCGCGCAGGTCGTCGTCGACGAGGATATCGTGGCCGGCCTCCTCGTCGGCCTTCTGGAAGAACAGTTCGGCCAGCTCGGGATGCTCGCCGAGCTCCTTGAGACGACGACCGGCCGCTTCGAGGCAGGGCGCCGTCAGCGCGACGTAGTGCCGGGTCTGGACGAGGAAATCGACGTAGAGGGCCTTGTCGGCCGAACCGTCCTTGAAGGCCTTGATCGCCGGTTCCTGATCGAGGCCGGCGACGAGCCTGTCGAGCTCGTTGCGCAGGTCGGCGACGACCCCGCGCGGTGACAGATCGCCTGCAGCTTCACCCATTCCAACTCTCCTGGTTCTTGCGTCGGACAGAGCCTCCGAGGGGCAGGGCGCCCCTGCCGCTGCCGGCGCATCCGAACGAACCCGAGGCTAGGATGCGCACGGTGCGTGCGTCCAGGAAAATCTACCTGAGATGCGTGTATTTCTGCCTTTCAGTCGAATAAATGTAACCTAGAGTTATTTATGCCATGCCATTCCGGCAGCTCGACGCACACGAAAAAGGGCGCCGGTCTGCCCGGCGCCCTCCGATCGATTCGTACGTCCGAAAGCTGCGCTCAGCGGCCCTGCTGGATCGCGGACAGCTGCCAGGCCCCGCCGCGCTCGCGGGCGAAGGTCCAGAACTCCTTGGCCTCGGACGGACCGTTCTCGACGACACGCTGCGAGTTCCGTTCGATGGTGACGTCCTTCAGGGCGAACCGCATGGCAACGGTGGCGTACTCTACGTTGCCCTCGCGCCAAGCCTCCGACAGGTCCCCCTGCAGGAGCTTCACGTCGGAGATCCGGTTCACGACGCCGCGCTGGGCGTTGGCCCGCAGCTCCTCTTCGAAATAACCGACCATCTCCGGCGTCGCGACCCGGCGCAGGGCGCCGAGATCCTCGCGGCCATAGGCGGTCTGGACCTCGCCGAGGTTGCGCTCGAAGGCCTCGTAGTCTGCCGGCTGCACGGTGACCGGCTGCGCCGCCTGCGGAGGGGCGGAGCCGCCACCGCCATAGGGAGCCGCACCACCCACGCCCGCGCCATTGAGGTGCGAGCGGGCGTAGGGCGCGTTACCGGCCATGGCCGGCTGGCCGCCGCCCTGGCGGCGACGGAACAATCGCACCGCCAGCATCACCAGACCGACCAGCAAACCGACCTGCAGGAGCAGGCCGAGGAACGAGGCGATGCCGCCGAGGCCCCCGAAGAAGCCGCCGCCGACGAGCGCGCCGAGAAGCCCCGCGCCCAACAGACCCGCGAAGAAGCCGCCGCCGAAGCGACGGCCGGGGGCTGCCTGCATGCCGGGATTGGTCATGCCCGGGCTCGGCGCCGTCTGCGAGCGCTGGATCGGCGCCGTGGCGCCGGGAGACGTATTGGTGCTCGGCGGCGGGCTGTAGGTGCGCGAGCCGCGCGAACCAAAGCTGCCGCCACCGCCGCCGGGACGGGCCTCGACGACCGGCGCGGCGGTGACCGCCAGTGCTGCGGCAAGGGCGAGCATGGTCGCCATGCGCCTGCGACCGGTGGTGGGGGTTGCCATGGAGATCCTCTGAAAAAGTTCGAGTCGGGCGGAATTCGCCCACTCTTGATATGGAGACGTTCTCAATCGAGTTTTAGTCCCGACTGATTTCATGCCGACCGCCGATCGCGACCGGATCGGTCGATTCTAAGGAGCAGCGGGGAAGATCAGGCGAACGGTGGTTCCCTCGCCCTGCCGACTGTCCAGGGAGATCGTGCCGTTCTGGCGCTTCATCAAGCCGTGAACGATCGCGAGCCCGACGCCGCGGCCGGCCTCGCGGCTGGTGGCGAAGGGCGCCAGCGCACGGGTCAGCATCTCCGGCGACATGCCGTGTCCGCGATCCGAGATCGCGATGCCGACGGCACCGTCGGAGGGGCGCTGGAGGGTGCGGTCGCCGGGGGCGACGGCAAAGGTCGCGACGGTGATCGTGCCCGAATCCGTTATCGCCTCGGCGGAATTCGCCAGTATGTGCCGGAGCGCGAGTTCCACCTGCGTCGGATTGCACAGGGCGGGCGCCAGATCCTGCGTCGTACTGATCGTCAGGTCGATCCGTGGCGGCAGCGACGTGCGTAGCGACGCGCCAATCGATCCGATGAAGGCATCGAGGTCGACGGCGCGCACGTCCGGCGCGATCCGGCGCGAATGGGTCAGGAGATGGCGGGTCAGGATGGCGGCACGCTCCGCGGCCTCGGTCGAGCGGGTCACGGCGCGCTGAATGAAGGGCTCCTGCCGGTCGGCGAGGCGGCGCTTCAACCCGTCGACATAGCCGATCAGGATCTGCAGGAAGTTGTTGAACTCGTGCGCCACGCTGTTGGTGAGCAGCCCCAGCGCCTCGCGCTGCTGCGACAGGAAGAGCGCGCCCTCGGCGTCGACGCGCCGAGTGATGTCGACGACCTGGCCGAGCAGCGTCGCGGTGCCCGCGAGCGGCACCACCTGGATCGTCGCCCAGAACGAGGAACCGTTCTTGCGCAGGCAGAGCAGGTCGCCGGCGCCCCCCCGGCCGGCCGCCACCGCTTCCCGCAGGGCGCCCCAAGCGGCCGTATCGCCCTGCTTGCTCTGGAAAAGCTCGAGGCCGCCGGCGAGGAGTTCGGCATCGGCATGACCGGTAAGCGTGGCGAGCGCCGGATTCGCTGCGGTCAGAACGCCGTCGGCGATGACGAAGGCCGGGACCGGCGATGCGGCCAGAAGCGCGAGCGCATCCGGCGACAGAATGGCGGAGTGGTTGTCCGATGTGCCGTGCTCGTCGGGCGAAGGCATGGCCGTTGTTCCTGACTGCATCCCGTCACGCGTGCACGCCCGGAGCCGGCTCGCATCGCCGCGATCGATACCTGCATTCGCCGCAATGCCCAAGGCTGGGTTGCAAGCGCGGGTCGGCAGCCTACTGGCGCACCCACATCACCCGGACCATCCAAGCGATCTCGGCCACCGGCACGTTGCGGTCCTCGTGCTCGGGGTTGAGCGAGCCCAGTTCCACCGTACGTGCGGTGCGCCGACGCAGCTCCTTGGCCAGTACTTCGCCCGATGACAGCCGCACCACGACGCGGTCGCCCTTGCGCACGCTGGCGGTGGGCGAGACGATCAGCACGTCGCCGTCGCGATAGAGCGGCGCCATCGAATCGCCCTGCACCTCCAGGGCAAAGGCGCGATCCCCGCCGAGGTCGGGAAACTCGATCTCCTCCCAGCCCGGACCACCCGTGGGCATGCCCTCGTCGGTGAAGAGCCGGCCGGCGCCGGCCTGCGTCATGCCGATCAGCGGCACCATGGTGCAGAGCGGTCCGTCGCGCGAGACGATGAGGCGCAGGAAATCGTCGAGGCCGGCGCCAGTGGCCGCCAGGACCTTCGAGACCGACTCGGTCGACGGCCAGCGCTTGCGCCCATCCGGCCCGATCCGCTTGGAGCGGTTGAAGCTGGTGGCGTCGAGCCCGGCCCGCCGCGCCAGCCCCGAGGCCGAGTAGCCATAGCGCTCGGCCAGACGGTCGATCGCCATCCAAATCTGGTCGTGCGACAGCATGTGAGCTCGTGAGGTCGGGCCGACTAAGACCGCCGGCCTAGAGCTAGGAAAGTAGAACTACCCTGGATCGAAAGCAATGTGAATGCTGCTCGAACCGGGACCGATTCTCGCATGCGTTGCCGCGCTGCAAAAGATGCTCTTTTGGGCGATGGCACGCTTCGGTTGCGAGAGCCGGCCGTGAGGCTTAATCGCTCGAACGCTTGCGCTGCACGCGAGAGAGGCCCGAATGCTCGTCTACAAGATCTGCCCGCGTGCCCTGTGGCGCGAGGCGGAGGCCGCCGGCCGCTTCGACGGGGCGCCGATCGACCATGCCGACGGCTTCATTCACTTCTCGACCGCCGCGCAGGCCGTGGAGACGGCGGCGCGCCATTTTGCCGGCATCGACGATCTCCTGCTCGTCGCGATCGAGACCGAGGCGTTGGGGGACGCGTTGCGCTTCGAGCCCTCGCGCGGTGGCGACCTGTTCCCGCATCTCTACGGCGCGCTACCGCTGAGCGCGGTGCGGACCGTCCACGATCTGCCTCTGGGGGCCGACGGCCGGCACGTCTTCCCGGCGACCCTGACGGAAGGCCTCGGCGCATGATCGGCGCCCTGTTTCCCCTGGCGAAGCCCCTCCTGCACGGACTCGATGCCGAGACCGCGCACGACCTGACACTCCGCGCCCTGGCCTTGCTGCCGCCGCGCACGCCCCCGGCCTCCGATCCGCGTCTGGCGGTCCGGGTCTTCGGAAAGACCTTCCCCAATCCGGTCGGCCTCGCGGCCGGCTTCGATAAGGGCGCGCGGGTGCCCGACGCCGTGCTCGGCCTCGGCTTCGGCTTCGTGGAAGTCGGCGGCGTGGTGCCGAAACCCCAGCCCGGCAATCCGAAGCCCCGCGTGTTTCGCCTTACGGGCGACCGTGCCGTCATCAACCGCTTCGGCCTCAACAGCGAAGGCCTCGATGCCGTCGCCGACCGGCTGCGCGCCCGGCGGGGCAGGGGAGGCGTCGTCGGCGTCAACATCGGCGCAAACAAGGAAGCGCCCGACCGGCTCGCCGACTACGTCGCCTGCACACGGGCGCTGGCGCCGCTCGTCGACTTCATCACCGTCAACGTCTCCTCGCCCAACACGCCGGGCCTGCGCGACCTCCAGGGCGAGGCCTTCCTCGACGATCTCCTGGCCCGTGTGGTCGCCGCCCGCGACGAGGCCTCGGCCGGCACGGCGATCCTCCTGAAGATCGCCCCCGACATCACCCTCGACGCCCTCGACGCGATGGCGGCGACGGCCCTGCGGCGCGGCGTGCAGGCCCTCGTGGTCTCCAACACCACCATCGCCCGGCCCGCCACCCTCACCGAACGGCGCCTCGCGACCGAGACCGGAGGCCTCTCCGGCCGTCCGCTCTTCGCGCCCTCGACCCGGCTCCTGGCCGAGACCTTTTTACGCGTCGGCGGCCGGATACCGCTGATCGGCGTCGGCGGCATCGACTCGGCCGAGGCCGCCTGGACCAAGATCCGGGCCGGCGCGAGCCTGATCCAACTCTATTCGGCACTGGTCTACGAGGGGCCTGGGCTGGTCGAATCGATCAAGAGCGGGTTGGCGGCCCGGTTGCGGGCAGACAAACTGTCGGTGCTCGATACGGTCGTCGGGCGCGATGCGGCGGAACTGGCCAAGCTGGCCGGGTAGGCCGCCTCGGCTCGGTTCCGATCCGGACAGCGCCCTGACGTTCGCACGATCCTATCGGAGGTTTTGGATGCCTTTGCCCGACTGGATGACGCGCCTTCTCGATGTGGGCCCCGAAACCGAGCCTCCGGACGACCGGGACTTCGAGCGGGATCAGGCGGCGGTCGATGCGAAGCTCGCGCCCTATCGCGGCATCCGCTACCCGGCGATGCCGCCGGATCCGCGGGTCATCGACACCAGCCGGGTCCTCGCCCTCCGCAACCGGCTCCTCGACCCGTATGCCTATCGTTGGCGTCACGTGGAGGCGATCGACGAGATCATGGACGCCCTGTTCGAGCCGCTGATCCAGTCGCAGGGTGAGCGTTACGCTCTGGGCACGAATACGATCTTCCTGAACGCCCGAGGCGAGAGCCCCTCTCCGCGAAACAGAATGCCCTCCAACGACTTCAAGAAGTTCCACTACATCACCGTCCGCAGCCTGCGGCTCGGCGACTTCCTGACGTCCTACGAAGACGCCATGCGGCTCCTGAACAACGTCCTGCCGGATTGGGGCTTCACCGCTCGCGTCATGACCGGCGGAACCGAAATCCGCCTCGAACGCGGCGAGACGCATCGCGCCTGGATCGGCGGCGCCGGCATCGCCACGCTGATCGTTGCGGCGATGCTGGATCTGCTGGCGCAGTCTCCGCAAGAGGCGAAGCCTTGGAGAAGCGTCTAGCGATCGTGTTGCCGAGGAGCCCCGCATGGGCGGCCGGCACCGTGCTGGGGTCGGATGTCGGACGTGCTGCAAGCCGATCGCGCCAAGACCCGGTTCGGAACACGTTTTCACCTGCACTTGAAACCAACGATCGGGGGGTAATCGCTGCCGCTCGATCTCCCTTTCCGAGCCGTCATTCCCCGCTTCCTGCCGCCGTCCGCCACCGCTACAACATCCGCCCAGGGCCGAGCTTGGGCGGGGGACGGCAATGGCGGGAACGGGTCACACCGGCGGGGCGGCGGGGACCGGCCAGGGGCTCGAGCGCAGTCTCGAGAACCGTCACATCCAGATGATGGCGCTCGGCGGCGCCATCGGTACCGGGCTGTTCATGGGTTCGGGCAAGACCATCTCGGTCGCCGGACCCTCGATCCTGCTGGTCTACCTGATCATCGGCCTGATGCTGTTCTTCGTGATGCGGGCGCTCGGCGAGCTGCTGCTCTCGAATCTGGCCTACAAATCCTTTACGGATTTCGCCGACGATCTGCTCGGGCCGTGGGCCGGGTTCTTCACGGGCTGGACCTACTGGTTCTGCTGGATCGTCACGGCCATCGCCGAGGTCGTGGCCATCGCGGCCTACGCGAAATTCTTCTTTCCCGATCTGCCGAGCTGGATCCCGGCGCTGCTCTGCGTCGGGCTGCTGCTCGGACTCAACCTCATCAACGTGCGGGCCTTCGGCGAGCTCGAATTCTGGTTCGCGATGATCAAGATCGTCGCGATCATGGCGCTGATCTTCGTCGGCATCGCGCTCGTCGCCACCGGCTTCACCGCGCCCTCGGGTGCGAAGGCGGACCTCGCCAACATCACTCGGGACGGGCTGTTTCCGACGGGGCTGACGGGGTTCTTCGCTGGGTTCCAGATCGCGGTCTTCGCCTTCGTCGGGATCGAGCTCGTCGGCACCACGGCGGCCGAGACGCGCGACCCCGAGACGACCCTGCCGCGCGCCATCAACGCGATTCCAATCCGCATCCTGCTGTTCTATCTCGGCGCGCTCGCCGTGATCATGGCGGTGACGCCCTGGAAGACGCTGAGCGCCGACAAGAGCCCCTTCGTCGAGCTGTTCGTGCTGGCCGGGCTTCCGGCGGCGGCCGCCTTCGTCAACCTCGTGGTGATGTCCTCGGCGGCCTCCTCCGCCAACAGCGGCATCTTCTCGACGAGCCGGATGCTCTACGGCCTCGCGGGCAAGAACGACGCGCCGGCCGCCTTCGGCAAGCTGTCGTCGCAGCGCGTGCCCTCGAACGGGCTCTACTTCACCGGCCTCTGCCTGCTCGGCGGCGTCCTGCTGGTCTATCTCGTGCCCGATCTCGGCACCGCCTTCACGCTGGTCACCACGCTCTCGGCCGTGCTGTTCATGTTCGTGTGGGCGATCATCCTGTGCGCCTATCTCGCCTACCGCAGGAACCGACCCGAACTGCACGCCCGCTCGGCCTACCGGATGCCCGCCGGGATCGTCATGTCGTATGCCTGCCTCGCCTTCTTCGCCTTCATCCTCGTTCTGCTGACGCTGGAGGCCGATACGCGGATGGCGCTGATGGTCTCGCCGGTCTGGTTCGCGATCCTCGGCGGGGCCTGGGCGATCCAGCGCGGGCGCCGTCCGGTGGCGGCCTGAGCGCTTTCGGGCGGGAAATCGGCGTAATTCGACCACGCTGCCCGACGAATCTCCTCGATCGACGACGCAACCCGGCATAAGGCCGCGGGCGATCGACGGAGGAATGACGATGCGGGGCAAGGCGGCGCGGTTCGGCGGTCGGGTGCTGGCATCCGTCCTGTTGGCGGGATGCAGCATGGCCGCCCGATCCGAGACCGTCGACGACCGCGTCGAGGCGCTGCTCGCCAAGATGACGCTCGAGGAGAAGGCGGGACAGCTCAACCTCGTCTCGCTCGAGCCCGGATTCGACCCGGAGAGTGTCCGTCGCGGCGAGGTTGGCGCCGTCATCAACTTCTCCAACCAGAACCTCGCCTCCAACATCGACGGCTACGCCCGGACCTCGCGGCTCGGCATCCCGCTGCTGATCTCGCTGGACATCGTTCACGGCTACCGCACGGTGTTCCCGCTGCCGATCGGCATGGCGGCGAGCTTCGATCCCGATCTCGTGCGGCGTGCATCCGCTGCGGCTGCCCGCGAGACCCTGGCCGCGGGCATCAACTGGTCGTTCTCTCCGATGGCCGACGTGGCGCGCGACCTGCGCTGGGGCCGCGTCGTCGAGGGGCTCGGCGAGGATACCTGGCTCACCGGCCAGCTCGCCGCGGCCCAGGTCGAGGGGTTTCGCGACGGCGGCGTCGCCTCCACGCTCAAGCACTTCGCCGGCTACAGCGCCGTCTATGGCGGGCGCGACTACGACGTGACCTGGGTGTCGCCGACCGAACTCTACGATACGCACCTGCCGCCGTTCCGCGCCGGCATCCGCGCCGGGGCCGACTCGGTGATGACCGCGCTGACCGCGCTCAACGCCGTGCCGACCACCGCCGACGGTCATCTCATGACGCAGATCCTGCGCCGCGAGATGGGCTTCAAGGGCGTCGTCATCGCCGATTGGGAGGCCGTGGCCAGCCTGATCAAGCACGGGGTCGCCCGGGATGGCGCCGAGGCGACGCGCAAGGCCGTCGCCGCCGGCGTCGACATGGACATGACGAGCGGATTGTTCGTGAAGCATTTGCCGGAGGAGGTGCGCGCCGGCCGCATCTCGCAGGCCTCGGTCGACGAGTCCGTGCGCCGGGTCCTGCGCCTGAAATTCGGCCTCGGCCTGTTCGACCGGCCGGTGCTCGACCCCGCGACGGCGGAAGGGCGCCTGCTCACGCCGGAGACCCGTGCCGTCGCTCGGGAGACCGCCCGGGCCAGCTTCGTGCTGCTGAAGAACGACAGAAATCTGCTGCCGATCGACCCGAGAACCGTAAAACGCATCGCGCTGGTCGGCCCCTTCGCCGATGCGAAGTGGGATCAGGTCGGCCCGCACGAGGGCAACGGACAGGTCGACGACGTGATCTCGATCCGCACCGGGCTGACCGAGCGCGCGGCCAAGGCCGGGATCGCCCTCGACTACGCCGCCGGCTGCGACCGCATCTGTTCGGAGCGCGCCGATTTCCCGAAGGCGATCGAAGCGGCGAAGGCCGCCGACCTCGTGGTCGCGGTCATCGGTGAGGGCCGCGACCAGTCCGGCGAAGGTTCGTCGCGCGCCTATCTCGGCATGCGCGGGCTGCAGCAGGATCTCGTCCAGGAACTCGCCGCAACGGGCAAGCCGCTGCTGCTCCTCGTCTTCGGCGGCCGCCCGGTCGAGCTGCATGAGGCGATCGACCGGGCGCAGGCCGCGATGATGATCTGGATCCCCGGCACCGAGGGCGGCCCGGCGGTGGCCGAGACGCTGTTCGGCGATTTCGACCCGTCCGGCAAGATGCCGCTCAGCTGGCCGCGCACGGTCGGCCAGATGCCGCTCACCTACGACCGCCGCGCCGGAGGCCGCCCGCATATCGACGGCGCACGCTGGACGCTCGGCTACAACGACGAGACCATCTCGCCGCGCTTCCCCTTCGGCTATGGCCTCACCTACACGAGCTTCGCCTACGGCGACCCGGAGGTGGTGACGCCGAAGGTCGGCGTCGGCGACCGCTACGAGGCCGTACTGGAGGTGAGGACCTCCGTGACCAATACCGGCACGCGGCCCGGCCGCACGGTGGCACAGCTCTACCTCAACCAACCCGTCGCCAGCCGCAGCCGGCCGCTGCGCCTGCTCAAGGGCGCCGTGCCGATGGTGCTGGCGCCCGGCGAGACGGCCGTCGCGACCTTCCGCGTCCCCTCGCGCGATCTCGGCTTCCACGACACCGACGGCACGCTGGTGGTGGAGGCCGGCGATTACCGCGTCTTCGTCGGCGAGGATTCCGATGCGCCGAAGAGCGCCGGTTTTTCGGTCGAGACCGGCTGGCGCAGCGCGCCGGGCAACGTCGAGGCGAGCAGCCGTTAGGTCGCGGCCCGCGGGCAATGGAGAAGCCCATGAGCGCCTCCATACCTCTCCTATGACCGGTGTCGCCGACCCGAAGACCGACGCCAGCGCCGAGGGCGCCCGTGCTCGTGCCCACGGTCGCCCGAAGGATTCCTGTCGCTATGCCGCCGGCTCACCCGAGCGTCGTTCCTGGCTCGAAGGCTATGACGGTCTTCCCGCCGATCGCGCGCCGGATCAGCCGCCCGAAAACGGGTGAGCCTGCATCGGGCGGTCGCTCAACCCGGATCAGATCCGAGCCTGCAGCTCCTGCCGTTCCTCGCGCTGCTTGCTCAGGCGAAGGTCGGCCACGGCTTCCTGCCCCGCGGCCTCGGCCTCGCTGCGTTTGGAGAACATGGCCGTCGATCGCATCAGCGGCTGCTCGGCCCCGTACCGGTAGACCGACCAGCTCCAGGGCGAGGCGTCGTGGCCCGTCGGGTCGACCGAGATGCGGAAGCGCGTCGAAGTTACTGTCATGTCACGAATCTGCCGTGCCGTCTGGACTGGACCAAGGCCGGGCCATGCCGAAGGGTTCCACCGCCGGGCTCGCGGTAGCGGGTCGGTTTGAAATTCCCAAAAACGCTCCGTTCTGGGGGGCCTAACGATTGCGCCACACCCCAAGGAAGCTCGCAGGATCGCTTCCCCAAATTCAAACTGACCCACGACCGCTCCCACGCTTGTGGACAGCCTGTGGATATCCGTGTGCGTAATTCCGCTTCGACCACGCTTGACGCGGCCGATTCGCCAACGATAAAAAGAACAAATAGCGAACATATGGATCGGAGAACGGTCATGCGTGAAGAGCGACTGAGGACTATCGCGAGCCTGCGCGGGACACCGGCCCTGACCCTGAGCGCGTGGCGCGGCCGCTCGGGACGGCGCTACGTCGTCGGCATTCACGATCTGGTCGAGCCGGATCTGATGGAGATGGGCGATGCGGTGGTGATCGCAGTGCGCCGCGACGGCGCCGGGATCGCGCAGCCGGTGTCGGTGACCACCTCCGGCGACAGCCCGCGCGAGCGGCTGATGCAGGGCTGGCTGGCCCATGTCGCCCGGCGCGGCGCCACCGAGATGCACGTCCATCGTCTGGCAGACGGGGAGGACGAGCGCCGTGCCGTCGTCGCGGATCTCGACCTCCATCCGCTCACGCAGAACTGATCGGGCGGCGGCGCGGCCGGCCGCCGGCTCGGGCGTCCGCCCTTGCGCCGGCGGGATCCTGTCGCCAAAGACGGCCCGCCCGCGACGTCCGGGGCGGAGCCGAGGATTCATCGATGGCGCAGGGATCGGAGCCGAATACCGGACCGACGCCGGCGGCGGCAAAGCGCCGTTCGCGGGTCGGGCTGTTCCTGCCCTACATCCTGCTCCTGGCCTTGGCGCTGATCTGGTCGGCCGGCTGGTTCTGGGTCCGCGGCAAGGCCGCCTCGGAAATGGACGCTTGGCTCGCCCGCGAGGCGGCCGCCGGACGCAACTGGACCTGCGCCGACCGCTCGATCACAGGCTATCCGTTCCGCATCGAACTGCGCTGCGCCTCCCTGAAATTCGCGCGCTCGGACGGCGGCTTCAGCCTCGGGCCATTCACGGTGCTGGTGCAGGTCTACCAGCCGCGCCACGCCATCCTGCAGGCGACCGGCCCGTTCCATGTCGAGCAGGGCGATCTCACCGGCGACGTGACCTGGACCGCGCTGGAAGGCAGCTTCCACGGCGCCTCAGACGGCTTCGTGCGGGCCTCGCTGGTGGTCGACGGGCCGAAGGGCAGCGTGCGCGGGGGTGAGCCCGGCTCGATCGACTTCGCCGCGAAGCATCTCGAACTGCATGCACGGCCGACGCCCGGCCGCTTCGAGTCCGACGGCGCGGTCGACCTCAACCTGCGCCTGACCGACGGCCTCGTCCCGCAGCTCGATCCGCTGCTCGGCAACGCCGATCCGCTGGAGGCGTCCCTCGACGCGACGCTCGAACGGGCCACCGTGCTCCGCACCCGCGCCCTTGAGAAGGAGCTCGAAGCCTGGCGGCTGGCCGAGGGCCAGCTCGACATCACGGCGCTGTCGCTGGTGAAGGGCAACCGCCGGCTTCAGGCCAAGGGCGAGGTCGGGCTCGACGAGGCCCACCGGCCGGAGGGGCAGTTCGACGTCCGCGCCGCCGGGCTGGGCGACCTGATCGGCCAAGTCATGGGCAAGCGTTTCGGCAACGACAAGGGCGCACTGATCGGCAATCTCGTCGGCCAGTTCCTCGGCGGCATGAAGCGCCGCGAACCGGAGGCGGAGGCCGGCCCGGGTCAGGGCGACCCGTCGCTGCAGCCGATCCCGACCGTGAAGCTCGTCGGCGGCCGGCTGATGCTCGGCCCGTTCCCGATCCCGAACGTCGCCCTGCCGCCGCTTTACTGACTGCAACCAGGGTTGGCGATGTCTGCGCTCCGGCGTAGACAGAGCCCAGTCCACGGATCTCCGAACACAATCTCATGAGCCGAGAAGACCAGGCCGTCGCCGCCAGCAGCCGGCGCTCGCCAGAGCCGCCCATCCACGGCCCGGAGGGTTTCGAGGGAATGCGCCGCGCCGGCCGTCTGACGGCGGAGGCGCTCGACATCCTCGTGGAAGCGACGCAACCCGGCGTGACCACGGAATATCTCGACCGGCTCGCCTACACCTTCGCCATGGATCACAACGCCTATCCGGCGTCGTTGCTCTATCGCGGCTACCCGAAGTCGATCTGCACCTCGATCAACCACGTCGTCTGCCACGGCATTCCCAACGACAAGCCGCTGCGCGAGGGCGACATCGTCAATCTCGACATCTGCCTGATCCTCGACGGTTGGCACGGCGATTCCAGCCGGATGGCCTATGTCGGCGAGGTGGCGCGCAAGGCCCAGCGCCTGTGCGAGATCACCTACGAGTCGCTGATGCGCGGCATCCGGGCGATCCGGCCGGGCGGCTCGACCAACGACATCGGCCACGCCATCCAGTCCTACGCGGAAGCCGAGCGCTGCTCGGTGGTGCGCGATTTCTGCGGCCACGGGCTTGGCCGCGTCTATCATGACGCACCGACCATCCTGCACTACGTCGAGGCGAGCTACGACGTGCCGCTCAAGCCCGGCCAGTTCTTCACTGTCGAGCCGATGATCAATCTCGGTCGCCCCGCGGTGAAGGTGCTCTCCGACGGCTGGACCGCGGTGACCCGCGACCGCTCGCTCTCGGCCCAGTTCGAGCACACCGTCGCGGTGACCGAGACCGGTTTCGAGATCTTTACGCTGTCGCCGAAGGGGCTCGACCAGCCAGCCCCGCAGGGCTGATCCTTTCCGATGACGCGCCGGCTGCCGCCGCCCGATCTGCTGACTCCGGTGACGGCCGACGAGCCGCATTATCACGGCCATCGCGACCGCCTGCGCGCCCGCTTCCTGAACGCCGGCGCCGAGGCGCTCGCCGATTACGAACTCCTCGAACTCGTCCTGTTTCGCGCGATCCCACGGCGGGACGTGAAGCCGCTCGCCAAGACGCTGATCGAGCGCTTCGGATCGTTCGCCGAGGTGCTTTCGGCCGAAACCGACCAGCTCACCGCCATCGAGGGAATGACCTCCGGGGTCGTCGCCGACTTGAAACTCGTGGCCGTCGCCGGACAGCGCATCGCGCGCGGTGCGCTGAAGGACCGGCCACTGCTGTCGTCCTGGGCGGCGGTCTACGCGTATCTGCGGGCGGCGATGGCCCTCGCGGCGCGGGAGGAATTCCGCATCCTGTTCCTCGACAAGCGCAACCACCTCGTCCGCGACGAAGTTCTGGGCCGCGGCACCGTCGATCACACGCCGGTCTACATTCGCGAGATCGCACACCGCGCCCTCGAGCTCGGCGCCACCGCGATCATCCTCGCCCACAACCACCCGTCCGGCGACCCGACGCCCTCGGGCGCCGACATCCGGATGACCCGCGAGATCGTCGCCGTCCTCGACCCCCTCGGCATCGTCGTCCACGACCACGTCATCCTCGGCCGCGAGGGCCATGCCAGCTTCAAGGGCCTCAAGCTGATCTGACCGAAGGCCGAGCTCGGCCCTTCCCCTGGCCTGCCTCTTGCCTAGGTGAACGGCAGGACAGGGGAGAATTTGATGGCGCTGGCGAAAGCCTTCGACGAGATGACCGGGCCGGGCGATGCGCTCGCTGGGGCCGCCGTGCGCGACGCCTACGACGCCCTCAAGTCCTGGCTCGACACCACGCCGCCGGAGCATTTCAACACGCGCCGCAGCCAAGCCGAGATGCTGTTCCGGCGCATCGGCATCACCTTCGCCGTCTACGGCTCGAACGATTCCACCGAGCGGCTGATCCCCTTCGACATCATTCCACGGGTGCTCACGAAGCCCGAATGGAGCTTCCTGGAGCGCGGGCTGAAGCAGCGCGTCACGGCGCTCAACATGTTCCTGAACGACATCTACGGGGCGGAGGAGTGCATCAAGGCCGGCGTGATCCCGGCCGATCTCGTCTACCGCAACCAGCACTACCAGATGGAGATGCGCTCCTTCCGAGTGCCGCACGACCTCTACGTCCACATCGCCGGCATCGACATCGTCCGCACCGGCGAGAACGACTTCTTCGTGCTGGAGGACAACGCGCGCACGCCGTCGGGCGTCTCCTACATGCTGGAGAATCGTGAAGTCATGCTCCGGCTGTTCCCGGAGCTGTTCTCCCGCCACCGCGTCGCGCCGGTCGAGAACTATCCCGACGCGTTGCTGGCCACGCTCCGCAGCCTCGCCCCGCAATCAGCGACACGTGATCCGACCGTCGTGCTGCTCACCCCCGGCCGCTACAATTCGGCCTTCTACGAGCACTCGTTTTTGGCCGACAAGCTCGGCGTCGAGCTGGTGGAGGCGACGGACCTCTTCACCAAGGACGACGTCGTCTACATGCGCACCACCGAAGGGCCGCGCCGGGTCGACGTGATCTACCGCCGGCTCGACGACGCCTTCATCGATCCGCTGGTTTTCCGGCCCGACAGCGTGCTCGGCGTGCCCGGGCTGATGAACGCCTACGAGCGCGGCAACGTCACGTTGTCGAACGCGGTCGGCACCGGCATCGCCGACGACAAGGCCGTCTACAGCTACATGCCGGAGATCGTGAAGTTCTTCACCGGCGAGGAGCCGATCCTGCACAACGTGCCGACCTATCGCTGCCGCGAGAAGGAGGCGTTCTCCTACGTGATGGACAACCTCAAGGATCTCGTCGTGAAGGAGGTCAACGGCTCGGGCGGCTACGGCATGCTCGTCGGCCCGCATGCGACCCGGCGCGAGATCGAGGAATTCGGCAAGCGGCTGCGCCACGCACCCGACGGCTTCATCGCCCAGCCGACGCTCTCGCTCTCGACCTGCCCGACCTTCGTCGCCTCCGGCGTGGCGCCCCGCCATGTCGACCTGCGGCCCTTCGTGCTGGCCGGCGCCGACGAGATTCGCATCGTGCCCGGTGGCTTGACGCGGGTCGCCCTCAAGGAGGGCTCTCTCGTCGTCAATTCCAGCCAGGGCGGCGGGACCAAGGACACCTGGGTGCTCGACGCTTGAGCACTCCGTGTCCTTTCCAGGCATTCGCTCAGGACGCGTACGCCGTTCCTGAGCAAATTGCCGGCGACTGCACGTTTTGCGAGCAGAGGCCCGTGACAGAGGTGGCGGTCGCTGCCGTCCCTTGCGATGACCTCGCGCTCTTCCCCTTCGACACCGGCCCTGGCGGCCGAAACCGGCCGTGATCTGAGCCATGCTGTCTCGTACTGCCGACAACCTCTACTGGCTCTCGCGCTATGCGGAGCGTGCCGATTTCGTCGCGCGCATCCTCGACGCCGCGCATCGCCTCGCGGCGCTGCCGTCGAGCTACGGCGGGCGCGAGAGCAACGAGTGGGCCTCGGCGCTCGCCTCCACCGGGGACGCCGACGAGTTCAAGAAGCACTACGACGCGGTCAACGAGCACACGGTCTGCGACTTCCTCGCCTTCTCGCGGCACAATCCGTCCTCGATCCGCTCCTGCATCGAGACGGCCCGCGAGAATGCCCGCTCGATCCGCACCGCGCTCACCACCGAGATGTGGGACGCGATCAACGGCGCCTGGCTGGAGCTTCGCAACTACGAGGGCCGCGACCTCACCCGGGACGAGTTTTCGCATTTCCTCGACTGGGTGAAGCAGGTCTCGTTGGCCTTCGACGGCTCGGCCTACCGGACCATGCTGCGCAACGACGGCTACTGGTTCACCCGCCTCGGCACCGCGATCGAGCGGGCGGACAACACCGCCCGCATCCTCGACGTGAAGTACCAGATCCTGCTGCCGGCCTCCGAGCGGATCGGCGGCAGCCTCGACTACTTCCAGTGGACCACGATCCTGCGCGAGGTCTCGGCCTTCAACGCCTATCACTGGGTCTATCGCGAGAGCATCAAGCCGCTGCTCGTCGCGGATCTGCTCATCCTGAACCGGCAAATGCCCCGCTCGCTCACCAATTGCCTCGGCATGCTGGTGGAGCATCTCGACCTGATCGCCGATTCCTACGGCCGCCGCGGAGAGAGCCAGCGGCTCGCGAGCAACCTGCGCGCGCATCTGCTCGGGGCCGACATCGACCGGATCTTCGCCTCCGGCCTGCACGAGTTCATCGAGCACTTCATCGGCGAGAACAACAAGCTCGGGGCGGCGATCAGCGAGCAGTATCTGGTGTAGGCTCGGCGGCGATCCGACTCTCGCTCTTTCCTTCGACGCATCCGGGACCAAGGCATGCGCATCCGCGTCCTCCACGACACGATCTACACCTACGAGCAGCCCGCCCGCGGCCTGATCCAGGTCCTTCGGCTGACCCCGCGCGACCATGACGGCCAGCACGTGCGCGAGTGGCGCATCGAGCCCTCGGTCGACGGCCGGCTCACCGCCCGCGAGGACGGGTTCGGCAACATCGTCCATTGGTTCACCGCCGACGACGCGGCCGGCGCGCTGACCGTGCGCGTCACCGGCGAGGTCGAGACCTTCGACACCAGCGGCATCGTGCGCGGCGGCGTCGAGCGCCTGCCCGAACCGTTCTACCTGCGTGACACGCCGCTGACCGATCCGAGCGCCGAGATCCAGGCTTTCGCGGCCAAGGCGACGTCCGGCGGCGACCAGTCGCGGCTGTCGATCCTGCACCGGCTGCTCGAAGCGGTGCACGACCGCGTCGTGTTCGAACCGGGCCCGACCAGCGCCAGCACGACGGCAGCGGAATCCTTCGAGGCCGGCAAGGGCGTCTGTCAGGACCTGTCGCACATCTTCATCGCCGCCGCCCGCCATCTGGAGATCCCGACCCGCTACGTCTCCGGCTATTTCCGCCGCGACGACGGTGTCGAGGACCAGAGCGCCGGCCATGCCTGGGCCGAGGCGCTCCTGCCCGATCTCGGCTGGATCGGCTTCGACGCGGCCAACGGCATTTCGGCGACCGAGGCGCATGTGCGCGTCGCGATCGGCCTCGACTATCTCGGCGCGGCTCCGATCCGCGGCAGCCGCGTCGGCGGCGGCACCGAGAGGCTGGAGGTGCGGCTGAAGGTCGACGAGCCCCAGCGGGGACAGAGCCAGACCCAGAGTCAGGGCTCGCAGCGGCAATCGCAGGGCTGAGCGGCCGGGCCGGGTCGGTCCGCCACACCGTCTGAAACCGCCCATCCCGAAAGATCACCTTGCATGGCGGTGGCACGACATGTCATCGGGGCGCCCGCTTTCCCCGTGACGAGGCCGCTCTCGCGATGACCTACTGCGTCGGAGTCCTGGTCGAGGACGGCCTCCTCATGATCGCCGATACCCGCACCAATGCAGGCCTCGACGACATCTCGACCTATCGCAAGCTGCACCTGTTCAACGTGCCCGGCGAGCGCGTGATCATGCTGGCCTCGGCCGGCAACCTCTCGGTGACGCAGACCGTGGTCAGCATGCTCCGCGAGGGCGTTGACGACATCGAAGGTCAGCCGCCGGAAAAGCTGTCCGACGCGCCGACCATGTTCAAGGCGGCCCAGCTCGTCGGCCGCGCGATCCGGCAGGTGCGCAAGATCGAGCATGACGGCTTCGAGCAGGCCAAGATCCGCTTCGAAGTGTCCTTCCTGCTCGGCGGCCAGATCGGCACCGAGGAGATGCGGTTGTTCATGGTCTACTCGGCCGGCAACTTCATCGAATGCGGGCACGATTCGCCGTTCCTGCAGATCGGCGAGCACAAATACGGCAAGCCGATCCTCGACAGGGCCGTGACCTCGAAGCTCGACCTCTACGATGCGCTCAAGGTGGCGCTGGTCTCGATGGATTCGACGATGCGCTCGAATCTCGGCGTCGGCCTGCCGATCGACATCGCCGTCCTGCGCCGCGACGCGCTGACGCTCGAAGTCGATCACCGGATCGAGGCGGGCGAGCCCTATTTCCACGACCTGCGCGAGCGGTGGTCCGCGGCTTTGCGGGCCGCGCACCGTGCGATCCCGCGCCCGCCCTATGGGCCGCCTGCGGCCAAGTAGGCCGGCCGTCCACCCGGCCTTTGATCTCCGGCGGCTCCGGGAGCATACCGGTCGAAACGGGTGCAGCCGAACCGGGAGGACAGGGCGGATGGTGACACGGGGCTTTTCCGGGCGTCCGCCCGCGGCCGAGATCGCCGAGCGCCTGCCGCCTGGCCAGTACCTCACCGACGACTTTCCGGTGCTCCAGCTCGGCCCGACCCCGCGGGTCACCGAGGAAACCTGGAGCTTCACGCTTCGCGACGGCCCGCGACCTCTCAAGACCTGGACCTGGACCGAATTCGCCAAACTGCCGCGGACGCGCTGGAAGGGCGACATCCACTGCGTCACCAAGTGGTCGAAGTTCGACACGGCCTGGGAGGGCGTGAGTTTCGACGACATCCTGCAGGATGCCGGCGTCGAGGCCAGCACGGCCTTCACCCTGTTCGAGGGCTTCGACGATTACACCACCAACGTGCCGGTGGCCGATCTCACCGGCGGCAAGGCGATGGTCGCGACATCCTACGAGGGCAAGCCAATCCCGCCCGACCATGGCGGCCCGGCGCGCCTCCTCGTGCCGCATCTCTACTTCTGGAAGAGCCCGAAATGGGTGAAGGGCCTGCGCTTCACGCAGAAGGACGAAGGCGGCTTCTGGGAGCTGCGCGGCTACCACATGTACGGCGACCCCTGGCGCGAGCAGCGCTTCACCGGAGACTGAGCGCTTGGCCGCCGATAAGATTCCCTGGCAAACGGCCAGGATCGGCGCGATCGCATCGGTCACGCCACGGGTAAAAAGCTTCCGCTTCGAAGGGTTGGCTGGCCGGCATCGCGCCGGCCAACACGTCGAGGTGCGGCTCACCGCGCCGGACGGTTACAGCGCCCAGCGCAGCTACTCGATCGCCTCCGCCCCCGGCGACGCCGCCGGTCTCGAACTCATGATCGAGGGGCTCGAGCAGGGTGAGGTGTCGAGCTACTTCGCCGGGGTGGCGGAGGTCGGCGACGAAGTCGAGCTGCGCGGGCCGATCGGCGGATCGTTCGTCTGGTCGCCGGAGGACGAGGGCCCGGTGCTGCTTGTCGGCGGCGGCTCCGGCGTGGTGCCGCTGCTCGCGATGATCCGGGCGCGTTTCGCGGCACGCAGCGAGACGCCGATGCTGCTGATCTATTCGGTGCGCAACCTCGCCGAAGCCATCGCCCTCGACGAATTGCAGGTGCGCGCCCGCGACGCGCCCGGCTTCGACCTGACCCTCCTCACCACCCGAGAAGGCGCCACCGCCGGCCGCCGCATCGACCGCGTGATGATCGAGACGGCCCTCGACCATGTCGGCAAGCCACGCCACGTCTTCGTGTGCGGCAGCAACGGGTTCGTGGGATCGGTGTCGGATCTGCTGGTGGATGCAGCGGTGAAACCGGGGATCATCCGGACGGAGCGGTTCGGGGGGTGATATCGCACTGCCGTCTCCTCAATCCTCCTCCTTCTTTGCGAGCCGAAGGCGAAGCAATCCAGGGCCAACGCTCTGACGTTGCGGGTTCGGCCCTGGATTGCTTCGCTGCGCTCGCAAAGACGGAAGCGGACACAAGCGGTTCGTCCGAAGCCGTATCGGTCGGCTTCACGTGAGCAGCCTTTCGGCCGCATCCTCCGCCAGCGACAATGCCGAGGTCAGCCCGGGGCTCTCGATCCCGAACAGCTGGACCAGCCCCGGCAACCCATGCTCGGCCGGCCCGTCGATCATGAAATCCGCGGCCGGCTCGCCGGGGCCGGTGAGCTTGGGCCGGATGCCGGCATAGTCCGGCGTCAGACGCCCGTCGGGCAGGGCCGGCCAGTAGCGCCGGATCGCGGCTTCGAACTCGGCGGCCATCTCGGGCTCGACCGAATAATCCGCCGTCTCGACCCAGGCGACGTCGGGGCCGAAGCGCATGCGGCCGGCGAGGTCCAGCGTGAGGTGGATGCCGAGCCCGCCCTCGACCGGGGCCGGATAGATCAGCCGGGTGAAGGCCGGCTTGCCGGTGCAGCCGAAATAGCGGCCCTTGGCGAGCACCTGCCGCGGCACGCGCTCCGGCGGATAGCCGTCGATGGCGCGAGCCAGGGATTGCGCGCCGAGCCCGGCCGCATTGACGATCGCATCGACGTCGAGGGTGCCGCGGCCGTCGCCGCCGTAGCGGACCCGCCAGCGGCCGTTCTCGCGCCGAGCCGATTCGATCGGCGTGCGCAACGCCAGCGCGCCGCCGGCATCCTCGATCGTGCCGACCAGCGCCAGCATCAGCGCATGGCTGTCGACGATCCCGGTGGCCGGCGAATCCAGCGCCGCGACGCAGGCGAGGTTCGGCTCCAGCCGCCGCGCTTCGTCACCCTCCAGCAGCCGAAGGCCCTCGACGCCGTTGGCGAGGCCCTTGGCGTGGATCGCTTCGAGTCCGGTGCGCTCGCTCTCGGACGTCGCGACGATGAGCTTGCCGCAGGCCCGGTGCGGGACGCCGTGGCGCGCGCAGAAGGCGTAGAGGAGCCGGCGTCCCGCGACGCAATGGCGGGCGCGCAACGAGCCGGCCGGATAGTACATCCCGCCATGGATCACCTCCGAGCCGCGCGACGACACGCCGGTGCCGAAGGCGCTCTCGGCCTCGGCTACGATCACGTCGTGCCCGCGCAGGGCTAGCGCCCGCCCGATGGCGAGACCGACGACGCCGGCACCGACGACGAGCGTGTCCATGGAGTCAGGCTCGCATCATTGTGGTCCGCAAACCGCAGGAAACTTTGCCGAACGATGCGGGCTCAAGGTGAGAAGATCAGCGTCAGGTAGACGAAGAACAGCACCAGATGCACGGCGCCCTCCAGCACCGTGGTGCGGGTGCCGGAGAACGTCAGCGTGTTGAGGATCAGCGTCACCGCGAGCAGCGTCATCTCGGTGGGGGCGAGGCCCAGGATGACGGTCTGGTTCGTCAGCAGCCCCACGGCGAGGATCGCCGGCACGGTGAGCCCCACCGTCGAGGTGGCGGCACCGAGGCACAGGTTGATCGCGCGCTGCAATTCGTTGCGCGAGACGGCCTTCAGCGCGCTGATGCCTTCCGGCGTGAACACGATGCCGGCGATCAGCACGCCGCCCAATGCCTGGGGTGCGCCGAGCGCTGCGATGCCGTGGTCGAGCACGGTGGCGAGGCTCTTCGAGAGCAGCACGATCGGCAGGATGTTGGCGAGCAGCAGGCCGATATGGATGAGCAGGGCCTTGGCAGAGGCGTCGCCCGTGCCGGATTCGGTCTGGGCATCGCCCTCTTCGACCCCGGCTTCCAGGAAGAAGCTCTGGTGCCGGTTGGTCTGGATCAGCAGGAATACGCCGTAGAGCGCGATCGTGAAGACCGAGAACGAGATCGCCTGGAACGGCGTCAGCGTGCCGTTGGTGGTCGAGGTGGTGAAGTTCGGGATGATCAGCGCGATCACGGTCAGCGGGATGATCACCGAGAGGAAGGCGGCGGCGCCCTTCAGGTTGTAGCGCTGCTGGTGGTGCCGGAGGCCGCCAATGAGCAGGCCGAGGCCGACGACGCCGTTCAGCACGATCATCAGCACGGCGAACATCGTGTCGCGGCCGAGCGTCGGCGCGTCCTTGGCCGAGAGCATCACCGCGGAGACCAGCACGACCTCGATCACGACGATCGACAGCGTCAGGATCAGGGTGCCGAGCGGCTCCCCGAGGCGATGGGCCAGGTCCTCCGCCTCATGCACCACGCCGAAGGCCGACCACATGATGACGAGGAAGAGCCACAGGAACAGCCCGATCGCCCAGAGCGGCGATGACAGGTCCCCGAGCCAGCCAGCGCCGAACACGGCGAACGCCGCGACGCTCGCCCAGGCGATCACCAAGCGCACCACCGATCCCATCCGCTCCGTTCCTTAAAGACCCGTGGTCTCGTGCCATGCAGGTTCCGGCGGGACAAGCCGATGACGCGCCGAGCGATTTTCGAGCGGCGACCGTCCACGGCGGCAGGTGCCGCACCGCACGAGCGCCATGCGTTGCAGGGCGTGGCCTTTGCGAGCGCTTAAGGGTACGAACCCCTCTTGCTTCTCGTTCGAGACCGGCTCGCGGCCGGAGGAACGCCGACGCGATCAGCGCCGTGTTCCCCCACGATCCCGCCCCCCGCTCTCCAAGGTCGATTGCCCGTGCCGTTTCCGACGCTTCCAGCCCCGCTCGCGCGGACGCTTGCCGCACGTGGCTACGAAGAGCCGACGCCCGTCCAGGAGGCCGTGCTCGATGCGGCGTCCCAGGGCCGCGACCTCCTCGTCTCCGCCCAGACCGGCTCGGGCAAGACCGTCGCCTTCGGCATCGCGGTCGCCGAGCGCCTGCTCACCGAGGAGGGCACGCTGCCCCCGCCCGGCGCCCCGCTCGCGCTGGTGATCGCGCCGACGCGCGAGCTGGCGCTGCAGGTCGAGCGCGAGATCACCTGGCTATACGCCGAGACCGGCGCTCGCGTCGTCTCCTGCGTCGGCGGCATGGATCCGCGCCGCGAGGCCCGTGCGCTGGATGCCGGCGTCCACATCGTCGTCGGCACGCCGGGGCGTCTGCGCGACCATATCGAGCGCGGCCGCCTCAAGACCGAGACGCTCGAAGCCGTCGTGCTCGACGAGGCCGACGAGATGCTCGATCTCGGCTTTCGCGACGACCTCGAGTTCATCCTGTCCTCGGCGCCGACCACGCGGCGCACGCTGCTGTTCTCGGCTACCCTGCCGAAGCTGATCACGGCGCTCGCCGAGCGCTACCAGCGGAATGCCCTGCGCCTCGCGGTCGCCGGCGCCTCGCGCGGCCATGCCGACATCTCGTATCGCGCCGTGCGCGTTCTCCCGCGCGAGATCGAGCATGCCGTCGTCAACGTGCTGCGCTACGTCGATGCCCCCACGGCCATCGTCTTCTGCAACACCCGCGAGGGCGTGCGGCACTTGCAGGCCTCGCTGATCGAGCGCGGCTTCACCGCCGTGGCGCTCTCCGGCGAACTCGGCCAGGGCGAGCGCAACGCCGCGCTCCAGGCCCTGCGCGATGGCCGGGCTCGCACCTGCGTCGCCACCGATGTCGCCGCCCGCGGCATCGACCTGCCGGGGCTCGACCTCGTCATCCACGCCGACCTGCCGCACGATGCCGAGGTGATGCAGCATCGCAGCGGCCGCACCGGCCGCGCAGGCCGCAAGGGCACCAGCGTGCTCCTGGTCCCGGCCTCGCGCCGCCGCCGCGCCGAACAAATGCTGCAGCTTGCCGGCGTGAACTTCGAGTGGAGCGGCCCGCCCACCGCCGAGGAGGTTCGCGCCCTCGACCGCGACCGCATGCTCGACGACCCCTCCTTCGCCGAAGAACCGAACGAGGAGGATCGCGAATGGGCGGACGCCCTGCTCGCCAAGCTCCCACCGGAAAAGCTGGCTGCCGCCCTGGCCCGTGCCTACCGCGCCCGCATTCCGGCCCCCGAGGACGTCAGCGACCCGAACTTCTCGACCGATTCCCGGCAGAGCCAGCGCAAGACCGGCGCAGGCGAGCGCGGTCCGGCGCCGGTCGGTGCGCCCCGCGTCGGCGACGACGGCCCCTCGGTCTGGTTCCGGCTCAACATCGGCCGGCGCGATTCCGCCGATCCGCGCCGCCTCCTGCCGATGCTCTCGCGTCGCGGCGGCATCGGGCGCGGCGATATCGGGGCCATCCGGATCTTCGATCGCGAGACCAAGTTCGAGATCCGCGCCGCCGCAGCCGCCGACTTCGCAGCCGCCTTCGCCGAGCGCGGGCCGCCGGACGTCGCCATCGAAATGCTGCAGGGGGAGGGCGCCGCACCGCCCAAGCAGCATAGCCCTCGCGCCGCCAAACACCGCCGCGAAGTCGGCAAGCCGCCGAAGCGCCAGCGCGGCTGAGCGCCTCTCCTCGTCACTGCGAGCGCAACCAACCGACCCAGGTCCATCCACCCAATCGCGGATGTGACCCTGGCTTGCTTCGTGGTGCGGCAGTGAACGGAGGCAGGACCGCGACGTCCGACGAGATCCCGGCTCAGTCGCTTTTACTCGTCAGCGCCGAAGAGCCCGCCGATCGCCTTGACGCCGGCGCGGAACTGGCGTGCGCCGGGAATTTCGGACTCGTCCGAGGCTGCGGCTGTGGGTGCCCGCGCGGCAGCCGGTTCGGCGTCGGCGACCGTCTTGGTCGGAGGGGCCTTTCGCGCAGCCGTCTTCTGCACCGGCGGCTTGGCGGCGACGGGCTTGCGCGGCGGTTGAGCCGAGGCCGTCGCGGTGGCGGTCGGCTCCGCCACCGGCTCGCGGGCTGGGCTCGGCGCAACGGACGCGACGGCATTCGCCTGGACCGGCTTGGCCTTCACGGTCTCGGCGCGGGCCGGGGCGATGGTCGCGACGGTGCGGGTCGGCGGGGCGACGGTCGGCGCCGTGCGCGTTTCCGGCAACGTCGCCGCATTCTGGATCGGCGGCGGCGTCGGGCCGGTGCGCAGAGCCGGTGCCTGGGCCTCGCCGACGGCCGCCTGTGCGGCAGGTGCGGGCTCGGCGATCGGCGTCGGGACGGCGGCCTGCTCGACAGGGAGCGGCTGCGGCTCGGCCACGATGGGCCGGGGAAGATTGAGGGTGGCGGCCTTCGTCGCGGCGGCAGCGGGCTCGCCGTTGACGAGGGCCGGCATTCCGTCCTTCAGGTCGGGCATGGAGGCCGCGGCCTGCATCGGCCGCGGGGTGCGGGCGCGGGGATCGGCCAGCGTCGAGAAGAACGAGAAGGCGCCGACGGAGAAGGCGAGAAGCCCCGCTCCGCCGAGACCGCCGATCAGCACGGCGCGGGTCGGCAGCCGGAGGCGAGGCCTCGCGCTCGGCTGCGAGGGGGAGGTCGCGTTGCGGACCTCGGACGGATCGATGTTTACCGCCATCGGGTCGGACTCTCGAACGTTGTACGATGGCAACGACACGACCCCGACATTGCGGCCACAAGATGTCTGCAAAGCCCAGCGCAGTCGTCGCGCACAAGCATTCGCAGAGAAACTGATTTAGATCAGCGCGATTAACGAAGGGTCACCGGCCAGCACTTGGGTGATCCCGCGATGAAGCGCGGCGAGACTCGTCTCGGCCACCTCCGGGCGAACGCTCGACTCCGCATCGCTCCGGCCGCCCGTCGATCCGAGCGGCCTGCATGCCGGCGAGCCGGTCATCCTTAAGAGAATCATCAGTGCATCCCGTGGGCGCGCCACATGGACATCGCCGCGGTGATCGGCGAGTTTGCAGCGCGAGCCGAAACAGCAAAGATTCAAGTGCGTTATCCGATGGTCCCTTGCCGAAATATCCCGAGCCGGGGGCCGGCGCAGACAGACGCGGCGGCGACCTGAGCGGCGCGCCGATGACCATGATGCCGAAGGCTACGCAGTTCGATGCGCCGTCCGCCGCGCGGGTCGGGACGCCCGGCCGCGCCTCGATCTGGGCGACGCTGCCGACGCGCACGCGGCTGATCCTGGTGGTGCTCGCCATCGACCTGATCGCGGCTTTCGTCTCCTGCGGCGTGATGGTTCTGAACGCGCGCTCGGCGGTGAAGGTCGAGATGAACGCGACCCGCGCCACCGTGGAGCCGCTCGTCGCCGATACCATCCGCATGGCCCGCAGCCCGACGCCCGACAGCCTGCTCCACACCCTCGACCTGCGCTTCCAGACCCTGCGGCACGTGCGGGTCGCGGTCTTCGATGCGAAGGGCGAGCGCACCGGCTTCGTGCTGCCGGACAAGCGCCGGGATCGGCACGTGGCGCCGTCGTGGTTCGTCGCGCTGATCGCGCCGCCGCCGGAGCAGCACGACCTGCCGATCGTCGTGAACGGGGAGCGCATCGGCAAGGCGGTCGTCACCGAGGAGCCCCTCGACGAGATCGACGAGGTCTGGGGCTATGCGGCCTCGCTGTCGCTGGCGAGCCTGCTCCTCAACCTCGCAGTGCTCGCCGCCCTCACCATCGCCTTCGGCCGGGTGCTGCGCCCCCTCGAGGGCCTGGCCGAGGGCCTGACCCAGCTCGAGCGCCACGACTATACCGCCCATCTCGATCCGCCGGCCTCCCGCGAACTCGCGGCGATCGCCGAGCGCTTCAACAGCGTCGCCGGCGCGCTGCGCGAGGCCCGGGACGCCAACGGCCGGCTGAACCGCCAACTCCTTACGGCGCAGGACGACGAGGGCCGGCGCATCGCGCTGGAGTTGCACGACGAGTTCGGACCCTGCCTGTTCGCGCTCGAGGCCAACGCCGCCTCGGTCGCACGCATCGCGGAAGGGGAGAGCGTGCCGGACCGCGGCAAGCTCGCGGCGCGGGCGGCGGAGATCGGCAGCATCGTCGGGCAGGTCCAGGCCCGCAACCGCGAGCTCCTGAACCGGTTGCGTCCGCACGCGCTCGGCCAGGTGCCGCTCGCCGAATGCCTCAACCTGCTGCTCGCCGATTTCGGGCGACGTCACCCCGGCACGCTGTTCACGGGCAGCTTCGAGGAACTGGCGCGGGATTACGGCGACCTCGTCGACCTCACCGTGTTTCGCTGCATCCAGGAAAGCATGACCAACGCCGTCCGGCACGGCGCGGCCAAGCATGTCCGCGCCGAGGCGCGCGAGAGCTCCGGTCCCGGCCCCGCAATCCTGCATGTCGTCGTGCGCGACGACGGGGCGGGAATCGCGCCGGATCACGGCACCGGCCTCGGCCTCTCAGGCATGCGGGAGCGGGTCGAAGCACTCGACGGCAGCTTCGCGCTTGACAACGCCTCTTCGGGAGCGGTTGTGCGGATCGCGATCCCCATCGTCCCCGAGAGAGGCGCGGAGGCACAGTCCGCCGACCCGCCATCCCCGCCCTCGTCCTGAACGCGCGCACGCCATGAACGCCCTGACCCGCCCCGACCCGAGCCGAAGCCGCGCCGTCCTGCCGGTTCTCGTCATCGACGACCATCCGATCGTGCTGCAGGGATGCCGGCGCGTGCTGGAGGATGCCGGCATCGAGACCGTCGCCGAGGCGACGGGCGTCGTCGCCGGCTACCGCGCCTTCTTCCGGCTGCGGCCGCCGGTGGTGATCTGCGATCTCACGTTCCAGGGCAGCGGCCTCGCCGGCCTCGGCCTGATCCGGCGCATGCGCGCCGTCGAGCCGGCGACGCGCATCCTGGTCTTCTCGATGCACAACGACCCCGTCATCGTCTCACGGGCGCTGGAGGCCGGCGCGCTCGGCTACGTGCTGAAGGACCACGGCTCGAACGAGCTGTTCCAGGCTTTCGAGCAGGTCCGCAAAGGCGACGTCTACCTCGACCGCCGGCTCGCCACCGAGGTCGCCATGCTGCGCGCCGACCCGCGCCGCACGCCCGAGACGCAGCTGACGCCGCGCGAGCAGCAGATCCTGGCCCGGCTGGCCCAGGGCAAGTCCTACGGGACCATCGCCTCGGAACTGTCGGTCAGCTACAAGACCGTGACCAATGCCTGCTCTCAGATGCGGCAGAAGCTCGGCGTGCGCACCCTGGCCGAGTTGATCCATGTCGCCGTGACGCAGGCCCAGCGTCAGGGCTGAGCCCTTCCGTACGACGCTACGCCGGTGTTGCGGAGCGGCCCGTTCGAACCCGGACACGGGAAACTGATTTCAGGATCAAATCGTCGGCTTAGCAATGGTTTAAGCCCGGGTGCCTACTCTTGCCCCATCGGCGTCGCTGTGCCGGACGGTGCGAGAGGAGAGAGCGCCCGATGAGACGCAGACTCATCGCCGCCGGCCGAAGCCGGATGCGTCGCCTCAAGCGGCGTGCGAGCCTCCGGCGCATACGCAGCATGGCCGTTTCGCTGCGGGCGAAGTTCTTCACCGCCTGCCTGCTCATGGCGTTCACCACCGGTCTCCTCGGCGCTTACGCCCAGTGGACGCAGCGTGGCATCGGCGCCTTCGCGACCCGTACCTACGACCAGACCTTCATCGCCATGGGCAATCTGCGCTCGGCGCAGAACGGCCTGCTCAAGCTTCGCGCGTCTCTGGAGCGGGAAGAGGTTCGCATGCGGGATCGCCCTGCGGCGATGCGGTCTCCCAACGAATCGCTGGTCCTCGCAGCGGCACTGCCCAGCATGCTGGCGCATCTCTCGGTTGCGCATGAGCGCGGCGTCAGCGCAGCGGCGCGGGCGTCGGCAGACCGGCTCCGCGACCGGCTTCTCACCCTGCGCGATATCCTGCGGCAGCGCGGAACGCCGGCGATGTTCCAGGCGCTCGATACGCTCGAGAGCGACTTCGACGGTGCGGTGGAGATCCACGCTGCCGACGCCTCCCGGGATCGGCGTGAGATCGAGCGTCTGACGGAAGCCTCCAACCGGCAGACCCTGATCGCCGTCGGGCTGTCGGCATTCGCGGCGATCCTGATCTCGTATCTGCTGGCTCGCGCGGTGCTCCCGCCGATCCGCACCGCCGTGTCCGCCGCCCGCGCCATCTCCTCGGGGCGGCTCGACACCGAGATCCAGACCCGCGGTCGCGACGAGGTCGCCGTACTGTTGCGGGCGCTGGCGCGGATGCAGGCGAGCCTCGTGGAGAAGATCGGGCATATCAACCGCCTCGCCGCCGCGGCTACGGGGCAGGCGGAGCTGCTGCGGCTTCAGAACGGCCGGTTCGAGGGCGCCCTCGACAACATGATCCAGGGCCTGAGCATGTTCGACGCGAACGGCCGGCTCGCGGTCTACAATCGCCGCTTCGAGGAGATGTTCGGTCCGCCGGTCGACGGCGCGCGGCCGGGATCGCTCGTCGTCTCCGGCGTGCCGGCCGTCCATGTCGTGCCCGGCACGCACAATCTGGAGATGCCGGACGGCCGCGTCATCGCGCTCTCCCATCAGCCCATGGCCGATGGCGGCTGGGTCGACACCTTCGAGGACGTCACCGAGCGACTGCACGCGGAGGCGAGCCTGGAGCGCATGGCCCGCTACGACGGCCTGACCAAGCTGCCGAACCGCACGTTCTTCCGCGAACGCCTGGAGGAGGCGCTGGACAAGGCGCGCGAGCGCGGTCCGGTGGTGCTGTGCCTCGATCTCGACGGCTTCAAGGCGGTCAACGACACCCTCGGCCACATGATCGGCGACGACCTCCTGCGCGTGGTCGCGCAACGCCTCCTCGATTGCGTGCGCGCCACCGACGTCGTCGGACGTCTCGGCGGAGACGAGTTCGCGATCATCCAGGCCGAGGCGGGCGGCGCGGCCGAATCCGAGGGGCTCGCTAAGCGGATCATCGAAGCGCTGAGCACCGTCTTCGAGATCGAGCACTTCCAGGTTGCGATCAGCGTCAGCATCGGCATCGCCCGCGAGGACGGCGCGCCCGGCGAGACGCTGGCCGAGCGCGCCACCGCGCTCCTCAAGAACGCCGACGTGGCGCTGTATCGGGCCAAGGTCGAGGGACGCTCCACCTTCCGCTTCTTCGCGGCCGAGATGGATCGCAAGCTCCAGATCCGGCGCCTGCTCGAACTCGACCTGCGCACCGCGCTGGAGAAGGGCCAGTTCGAGCTGGTCTTCCAGCCGCTCGTCGATGCCGGCCGGGGCGGCGTCTGCTGCTTCGAGGCGCTTCTGCGCTGGAATCACCCGGTGCGGGGCGTCGTCTCACCGGACGAATTCATCCCCCTCGCCGAGGAGACCGGGCTGATCAAGGCGATCGGGCGATGGGTGCTGCAGAGCGCCTGCACCGAGGCGGCGGCTTGGCCCGACGCCGTCAGCGTCGCCGTGAACCTCTCGCCGGTCCAGTTCAACAATCCGTTCCTCGCGGCGGAGGTGGTGCGTGCGCTCGACGTCTCCGGCCTCGATCCGCGCCGGCTCGAACTCGAGATCACCGAATCCGTGCTGATCATGGAGGACGCTTTGGTGCTGACCACGCTCCACCAGATCCGCGATCTCGGCGTGCGCATCGCGCTCGACGATTTCGGCACGGGCTACTCGTCGCTGAGCTACCTGCGCCGCTTCCCCTTCGACAAGATCAAGATCGACCGCTCCTTCGTCAGCGACCTCGCTGCGGAGGACAACATCGCGATCGTGCGGGCGATCATGGGCCTCGGTCAGGCGCTCAAGATGTCCGTGGTGGCCGAGGGTGTCGAGACGGTGGAGCAGCAGGCCGTCCTCGTCGGCGAGGGCTGCACGGAGCTGCAGGGCTACTACTTCAGCGCGCCATGCGCAGCCGGCCACGTCCACGGCCTGATCGACAGGCTGCGCACCGTGCTGCCGCGCTGCGCCTAAGTCTCTCCTTCGCGGTCCGTCAGTTCCACCACCACGATCTCCGGCGTCACCCCGATGCGGATCGGCGCGATGCTCATGCCGAGGCCGCCCGAGACCACGAGATCGCCCTGCTCGCGGACATGGCCGTAGCCGAAGCGGTCGCCGTAGCGCGAAGGTACCACAGGCGCCCAGCCGAACAGGCGGATCTGGCCGCCATGGGTATGGCCGCTGAGCGTCAGCGTGATGCGGGCCGGAACGTCCGGAAAGATGTCCGGCTCGTGGGCGAGGAGGATGGCAGGCGCGTTCTTGGGGATCTTCGCCAACGTCGCGGACAAGTCGTCGACGCCGATCCTGGGATGCCCGTAGCGCTTTCCCCGCGGCACGAAGGCGATCTGGTCGCCGAGGCCAGCGAGCCAGACCGGGTGCCCGCCGACATCGAGGGGCAGGGCGTCGTTCTCCAGCACGCGGATGCCGGCGCGCGTCAGGGCCTCGCCGGCGACGGTCGGCCCGTGGCCGCGCACCAGCGCTGCCTCGTCCTCCCACCAATCGTGGTTGCCGAGGATGGCGTAGGTCCCGAGCGGCGCCGTGAGCCGGCCCAGCACCGGCGCCCATTCCGCCGCATCGACGTAGCGCGTGACCGTCCTCATGCCGGCAACGTAGTCGCCAAGCAGCACGATGACATCGCCCTTCAGCGCGTTCGCGGCCGCGACGATCCCCCCGATGCGGGCGACCGACATCCAGGGTTCGCAAGCATGGATGTCGGAGAGTGCGACGATGCGAAGGGAGGTCCCGCTCGGCCATGGTCCGCGCGGGCGGATGCGGTAGGTCGTGACGGCGAGCCGCATCGCTTCGACGCCGACGGCATAGGCCGCCGTGGCGCCACCGGTCAGGGCCGTCGCGCCGAGCCCGACGAGGATGCTGCGCCGGGTGACGCCGAGGAGGGATCCGCGCGCGGCGCGTGGCGGTACTCCGGCGTCGCCCATACGTGTCTCCAGCAGCGGTGACGCGGTGCGTATTGCCTCGCATCGGAGCTGTCGAGACCGAGGTTCGGTCCCATCGTGCTCGAACGCACGCGACGCGGACGTTCGCGATCGCGCGCCACCCGCTGGCGGCCCGAACCGGTTGCCTGCGCCAGCGGGGGCGATGACGGATCGATCGAAGACCGGTTCAGTCCTCTTCGTTCCCCGCGAACAATCCGAACTGCGTGCTCGGATCGCGCCTCGGCTCGGCCAACCCGAGATGCCGGAAGGCGTGAGCGGTGAGGACGCGCCCGCGTGGCGTCCGCTGCACGAAGCCTTTCTGGATCAGGTAGGGCTCGATGATGTCCTCAATGGCGTCGCGCGGCTCGGACAGGGCGGCTGCGATGGTCTCGATCCCCACGGGGCCGCCGCCGAACGAGGCCGCGATCATCGTCAGGTACTTGCGGTCCATCACGTCGAGCCCGGCCGGATCGACGTCGAGGAGTTTCAGCGCCCGGTCGGCGACGGCACGGCTGACGCTGCCGGATTCGGCGACGACCGCGAAGTCGCGGACCCGGCGCAGCAGTCGGCCGGCGATGCGGGGCGTGCCGCGCGCCCGCTTGGCGATCTCGTTGGCGCCCTCCGCCGACATCGGCAGGCCGAGCACCCGGGCGCCGCGGGCGACGATCAGCTCCAGTTCGTCGATGTCGTAGAATTCCAGCCGGATCGGGATGCCGAAGCGGTCGCGCAGGGGCGTGGTCAGCAGGCCCGCTCGGGTCGTCGCACCGACGAGGGTGAATTTCGGCAATTCGATCTTCACCGAGCGGGCGGCCGGCCCTTCGCCGATGATCAGGTCGAGCTGGTAATCCTCCATCGCCGGGTAGAGGATTTCCTCCACCGCCGGGTTGAGCCGGTGGATCTCGTCGATGAAGAGGACGTCGTTCTCTTCCAGGTTGGTGAGCTGCGCCGCGAGGTCACCGGCCTTCGCGATCACCGGGCCGGAGGTCGAGCGGAAGTTCACGCCGAGTTCGCGCGCCACGATCTGCGCCAGGGTCGTCTTGCCCAGCCCCGGCGGCCCGACGAACAGCACGTGGTCGAGGGCGTCCTTGCGTGCCTTGGCCGAGTCGATCGCGAGCTTGAGCTGCGCCCGGCCTGCCCGCTGGCCGATGAACTCGGTCAGGCTCAGAGGCCGGATCGACTGGTCGGCGTCGTCCGGCCGCTTCTCGGGCGTCAGGAGCGGGTTCGGCGTCGGATCGATCTGGATCTCCTCCAGCGGAGGCCCGGATGCCCGGCGTGGAGGGGACCTGCGCTTGCTCAACGGGACTCGCTCGGCGGATTTTTTGGGTACTGCGAAGTTCGAGAAGACGCGCAGTACGATGACGGCGTCGCCGGATGTCGCATACCGATCCCGATGGCGCTACCGTTCGCATGGCTGCTTGTCGCCGGCAACGAGGCTCGGTGTCGGCCAGCTAGTTCCAAGAGTTCGACGATCTCGCCCTTGACGACTTCGAGGGCGTGTCGCCCGATAAGTCTCTTAGCGAACGCTGGAAACTGATCGCCGGCAGGCTCGCGCGGATGCGAATGGGCGCACGGTGGGAACATGCCCAGATCGGATGAATTATCGCGGGTCTTCTAGAGACTGGTTTCCCGGCGCGTGGCTCTTCCTGCTCGACGTTCAGGGAGACGTTCGTCTTGAAAAGCCATCGGTTTCATTCGGCCATGCTGCCGGATGCGATGGTCGCCTTCGCCGATCTCGAACCCAATCAGGCGTGACCTCGGCCGAAGATCCCGTCGTTCTGTTCGAAATGCTCTGGGCCGGTACGGAAGCCCGCAATCGGGTCGAGGGTGCCTGATGCGGTCTGCGGGTGCTCGACGGTCTCGATGCGGTCCTCGAGCTTCCCGCCGCCGGGGCGGCGCTGCCGCTGGCGGGTATCCATCGACACGGCCTCGCGGTCTGACGTGCGGGTCGCGCCTCCTTCAGGCGCCGACTCGCACGCCATTTCCTGAGCCTTACTCAGGCGCAATCTGCTCCAGGCCGCCGACATGCTTCTGCGCGTAGAGCGGCAGGCCGATCTGGCCGATCAGGTCGAGCTGGGTCTCGAGGAAGTCGATATGACCCTCCTCGTCCGTCGCCAGTGCCTCGAATAGGATCTTCGTCACGCGGTCGTTGATCGAGTCGCAATACTGGGCGGCTTCCAGGTAGAGGGCGCGCGCCTCGGTCTCGGCCGCAAGATCGCACTCGATGATCTCCTGGACGTTCTGGCCGATCCGCAGGGGATCGAGCTCCTGGAGATTGGGGAAGCCGTCGAGGAACAAGATCCGATCGACGAAGCGATCGGCGTGCTGCATCTCCTCGATCGACTCCTTGCGCCAGAACTTGGCGAGGTCGACATAGCCCCAGTCGTTGAGCATGCGGAAATGGAGCCAGTACTGGCTCACCGCGGTCAGCTCGCTGCGCAAGCCCCTGTTGAGATACTCGATGACCTTGGCATCGCCCTTCATTCGCTACTCTCCTCTTGTGTCCGAGAGCCGTAGCGAACCGACGATGTGTCCTAGGCTGCGACCTCTTCGAGGTCTTCTGTAGTTTGGAATTGTACCAAACTGCAAGGGGTCGAGCAGCTCGTCGCGCATGAGGCATGCGCATCGCCGCCGGTTTCCATGAGCGCATTCTGCATGATGGAGCGGATGGTACGGGCGCAGCGCCCGCATTTCGCGCTGCATCCGAGACACGCATAGACCTGGGCCGGCGTGCGCGGGCAACCGGGACCGGGGGTGATACAGCCACGAACCTGGCCGTCCGAGAGGATGTTGCAGGAACAGACGATCATGCGTTCTGCTGCGGGCTCATCGAGTTGGGCGCGATCGGATGGCGCTCGATCGAAATCGCCATGTCACGCCCTTGGAGCGATTTCATGGCGGTCCCGGCCTTTCGCCTCTGTGGCAACCGCAGTTTAGAATACTTAAAAAGTTTAGCCTTATCAGAAGTTTAGAGTGCGGCGCCCGGCTTTGCAATGGCGTGGCCGGCCCGATCGCCGACGGCCGATGCGCCCCCGCACTTCAGTGCGCCATCAGCACCGCGATCTCCGCATGCGACAGGATATGGCTGGTCGGCCCTCCGAAGATCATCTGGCGCAAGCGGCTTTGGGTGTAGGCGCCCTTGATCAGCAGATCGCAGCCGAAGGTCGCAGCCTCGTCGAGATACATCTCTCCAGGCGTGTGCCGGCCGGCGGGCAAGGCCTTGTGGAAGGCCTCAATGCCCTCGCAGCCAAGCGCCCGCGCCACGTCCTCGGCACTCGGCCCCGGCACCATGCCGCCCTCGGCGCTCAGCACCAGGATGCGCCGGGCGCGGCGCAGGAACGGCATGGCGAAGGCGACGGCGCGGGCGGTCTCGGTGGAGCCGTTCCAGGCGACGAGGATCGCTTCGCCCAGCGAGGAAGGCGGTCGCGGCGGCGCCAGCAGGATCGGGCGGCCGCTCTCGAACAGGGCCGTCTCGACGGTGGTCATGCGTGGCGACGCATCGTCGAAGCCCGGCCGACCGACGATCGTCGCGGAAAAGAGCCGGGCATATTGGCCGAGGAAGGCATCGCCGGGCGGCACGTCCGGCCGCCACCGGAAGCGCGGACCGGCGGTCATCGCCGCCTCCGGGGCGCAGGTGCCGACGGCGTCGCGGCGCGGCAGGCCGGCGGCTTCCATGAACGCGATGAAGCGTTGCCCCGCGGCCTCGGCCTCGGCGCGGTCGGCCTCCTCGTCGCGCAGCCAGGTCATGCCGCCGACCATGTCGACGGGCACGTATTCCGCGAGTGCCGGGCGCAGCGACACGCCTTCGATCAGGCTGCCGAAGCGCTGGGCGACGAGCAGCGCCGTCTCGAATACCGAGGGCAGCGCCTCGTGCAGGGCGACCGGAACGAGCAGAGTCTTCAAAGCACCGAACCCTCCGAGAGCTTTCGACGAGGCTAGATCCGTTTCGTCCGCGGGGGAACGTGCGGCACCGCCGCTTCAAGCGCTTTCTCGGATCCCAGCCGTTCCCGTGGGCCGGGGTCGAGCAACCGCCGTGCCCGCCGGGTCAGCGGCCGCTCGACGAGGCGATAGACGGCGAGGGACACGAGCACGGCGAGGCCGATCATCAGCCCGAGGCTCGGCCACGCTCCGAGGACGGGGCCGAGTCCGCTCCGGACGAGCGCCTCCCGCGTCCCGCGCAGGACGAAGGGGTGGACGAGGTAGAGCGCGTAGGAGGCATCGCCGAGGGCGGCGGCCGCCCGCACGGAAAGGGATGGGCTATCGTCTCCGCTCGAAGCCGGATCGTGCCCGAGCGCCGCGGCGGCCACCAGCAGGGCCGACGGGATGCCGTAGACGAACGGATGCAGCGCGAGGCTCGGCTCCGGCACCAGCATCAACAGCGTAAGCCCGCCGGCACAGAGCATGGCGCGCACTGGCAAGCCGATGCGAAACCCCTCGGCCCGCGCGAGGCCGAGCGCCGCGCCGAAGGCGAATTCGAGGATGATCGGGCTCGTCCAGAAGGCCAGCGGCATCGGCATGTCCGGAAAGGCCGCGCGCGACAGGACGAGCAGGCCGAGCGCCGCCACGAGCCAGGCGACCGCCGCCCGGCGTCCCCAGCCGATGCCGATTGCGAACACGGCGTAGAAGAACATCTCGCAATTCAGCGTCCAGCCGAGACCGTAGAGCGGCAGCGCCGTGCCGTCGGGGCGCAGCATCGGCCAGAACAGGAACGAGGCGGCGATGGAGGCCGGGTCGAGGCCGCTCGCTCCGGCCTCGCCGGTGAGCAGTCCGGGCACGGCCAGGGCGACGGCGAGATAGGCCGCACTCAAAAGCCAGTAGAGCGGCACCAGCCGCGCCACCCGATGCGCCAGGAAGCGTCGTCGCCCGCCCGGCCGGCCGTAGAGCGAGGCCGATGCGTAGACGATGATGAAGCCGGAGATCACGAAGAACACGTCGACGCCGACGGGCCAGGGCAGCAGCGTGCTCGGGCGGAAGGCGAGGTTCGTCCGGATCGCGAGGGCGGCCGTCTCGAATTGCGCGTGGTGCACCACCACGAGCAGGGCGGCGAAGGCCCGCAAGGCCTGGACGAGAACGAGCTTCACGCGGGCGGCCCTGGATGCGGGCTCAGTGCCTCTCACGAAACTCCCGCCGTGCCGTCGGCGCCGGAGCGAGGTGTCCGGGTCGTCGGACGTTTCATGAGGTGCACTCAGGTCCGGCCGGTATCTAGACCGGGCTCCAGCCGGTCAAGGTCCGGACGCTACGGGCGCCGCCGTCCAGCCGGCGATGGCCGTGCTGTCGACCGCGCGGCGCGCATCGACGACGGATCCGCGCTCAGTACACCGCCTCGAATGCCGGCATTCCGAGATTTTCCCTGTTCGGGAAATGAATTTTTCAGTAATATCTGCTGTGTCGGGTGAAGCACAGTTGGTCGTGATGTGCATTTTAAATAGAAATGAATAGAAAATTTTGGTCGTTTTGACGCACTCGATCAAAAACTTGTATGGAATAGGTTAGCGGATCGCCGCGAGAAATTACAATCGCCGTGACGTGCCGGCATCCAGTTTGGGAGGTGATTCTGAATACGGCGGAACGCAGGAAAATCGAGGCCGTCATTGAACTCTGCCGCGAAGCCAGAGAACGACTGCAACCCAACGCGCCGTTCCGCCTGCGTGTTCTGCTCGACATGACATTACTGGAACTCGGCAAGGAGCTCGCGCGTCTCAACGGCGACCGGGCAGTCTGAAGCGCCCGGATCGCCGCCGGACGAAGCCTATGCCTCGGTGCAACCGATCAAGGCTGAGGCCCTGAGGGTCGTGCCGTCGGTCTCGACGACGGAGTGAAATTCCCCCGTCTTCGGATCGCGGATCCGCAGCTCGCCCTGCTCGATCCCGAAATGCGCGCCATGCAGATGCAGCTCGCCGGCTTCGACCCGCTCGCGCACGAATCCGAACGTCAGCAGGTTTTCGAGGCTCTGCGCGATCGAGGCGTATTCGAGCCGTGTGAGGTAGCCGGGCTTGTCGACCGCATCGCCCTTCGCTTCGAGGCTCCTGGAGGCCGGCTCCACCAGCGAGACCCATTGGCCGATGAAATTGCCCTGCGAGAGTGGCTTGGCATCGGTGGCGTAGGCCTTGATGCCGCCGCAGGTAGCATGGCCGAGCACGACGATGTGCTTCACCTTCAGGCCCTGAACCGCGAACTCGATGGCCGAGGACGTGCCGTGATAGCCGCCGCCCTCTTCGTAGGGGGGCACGATGTTGGCCACGTTGCGGATCGTGAAGATCTCGCCCGGGCCGACATCGAAGATGACTTCGGGCGCGACGCGGCTGTCGCAGCAACCGATCAGCAGAACCTCGGGGCTCTGGCCCTCGGCCAGCTTTGCGTACTTCTTCTTCTCCTGGGGGAGGCGCTCGCCCAGGAAACTGCGATAGCCTTCTGTCAGGACATCGGGAAACATCTGTCGTTCGCTCCGCTCGTTCGGGATTGTCAGGACTTGCAACGGTCGGAAGCCGGTCAGGCTCCCTGCCACGTGAGTGTTTCCGGGGTCTCCGGCAACTCGCCGCGTGCGATCCGGCACGCGAGATCGGCGAGACCGACCGGCTCGATGCGGGCGTCGGTCGCCATGAGCTCGTCGAGCGACCACCAGCGCGTGCCGATCACCGGGTTGTCCTCGGTCTCCGCCAGCATGTGCGTGTCGATCCGGTCGTCGGGGAGACGCACCAGGAAGTAGCGCTCGCGGGCATCGCGCGACTTGTCGAACAGGTGGAACGGCCCGTCGCAGAGCGCGACCTGCGGCCCGATGACGGCGTCGTGTACGCCGATCTCCTCGCCGAGTTCGCGTCGGCACGCGTCCTCGTGCGTCTCGCCGGGTTCCAGCCCACCGCCGGGCATGAACCAGAAGTTCTTCGCGTCCGGGTTCGCCGGGGCCGGCCGCACGGCTTCGTACTCGATCAGCAGCAGCCGGTCGGCCGGATCGAAGACCAGGGCGCGGGCGATGTGGCGGATCGTCAGGGGTTCAGCGCTCATGCCCGAGCCCTATCAGGAAAGCCGGGCCTTCGCCCAGATTGCGAGCGACCGGACGACTGGTGGCGCGCAGACGAAAACGTTCCCGACCGCCCGAGCCGGGTCGCGGCCGGTTGCAGGTGGCAGAAATCCGGCCGGAGTTTTCCACCCTCAGGCGATCGTCACAACGATCTTGCCGACATGCGTGCCTTCCCCGAGCGCGGCCAGCGCCTGTTTCGCCGCGTCGAACGCGAACGTCCGGTCGACCACCGGCCTGATACCGTGGAGCGCGATCACCCGGTTCAGGTCCTCGAACATCTCGCGCGAGCCCACCATCACGCCGCGTACCGAACAGCTCGCACCGAGAATGGCAAGGGGGTCGATCGGCTCGCCCTGGGCCAGTAGGCCGATGAGGCCGACATGGCCGCCGGGGCGGGTCGAGGCGATGGAGCGGGGCAAGGTGCCGGTGCCGCCGATCTCGACGACGTGGTCGACGCCGACACCCCCGGTCAAGCGGCGGACCTCCTTCTCCCAGTCGGGACAAGCGCGGTAATTGATGGTCTCGTCGGCTCCGAGCGCCTTTGCCGTCTCGAGCTTCCGGTCGCTCGACGAGGTTGCGATCACCCGGGCGCCGGCGGCATGCGCCAGCTGGATCGCGAAGATCGAAACGCCGCCGGTGCCGAGCGTCAGCACGGTCTCGCCGGCTTTCAGCGGCTTCGCGCCGTAGAGCGCGTTCCAGGCAGTGACGGCGGCGCAGGGGAGGGTGGCGCCCTCTTCGAAGGACAGGTGCTCGGGCAGGACCACGAGGCCCTCCTCGGAGAAGACCTGGAACTCGGCGAGCACGCCATCGATGGCGCCGCCAAGGGAGGTCTCCCAGGCATCCGAGACCTGCGCGCCGCCGAGCCAGCTCTGCGAAAAGATGCCGGCGACCCGCTCGCCGCCCTTGAAGCGCCGCACGCCGGGTCCGATCGCGACGATCTCGCCGGCGCCGTCCGACAGCGGCACAAGCCGGTCGAGATTCACCGCGAACGGGTACCGGCCGTTGGCGATGAGCAGGTCGCGGTAATTCAGCGAGGCCGCGTGCATCCGCACCAGCACCTGCCCGCGACCCGGCTCCGGCTGCGGACGCTCGACGCGCTGCCAGCTGTCGAGGCCGTCGGCGGAAGACATCTCGTAGGCGCGCATGTGGAGCTCCTCTTTCGCGCCTTGGTTTTGGGGCGCCGGCGCCGGAAGGCAACCCGACGCCCGGCTCAAGGCGGCACGGCTCGGGAACACCCCACGGCCAAGCCTTGACTAAATGATCGCACTACAACTAATCGTTATAGCACATGCTATAACTTTGGAATTTGCGACCGTGCCGCCCTGTTTCGCCATCCCTTCGAAGCATCTTTGGGTGCTCTCCTGCGCAGCGCTCATGATTGTTGCGGCTGCCTCGGCCCGCGCGACGGACGCCGCCCATGGCGTCGACACCGAGCACCTGTTCGGTTTCACCGAGGGCTCCGACATCGGCGGGCCGGGCGAGACCGAACTCGAATCCGAGACCACGGCGCGGCTCGGCAAGCGCGGCGGTCGATACCGGGCGGCGGATTCCGCCCTCGTGCTGAAGCTGCCCTTGAGCGACCGCTTCCGGATCGCGCCGGGCGTCAGCTTCGCCGCCTACGACATCGGCGGTGTGCCGGGCTTCGGCGATCGCGAGATCATGGCCCTGGCCGGCGCCTTCCTCGAGGCGCGGACCCGAATTTTGGTGCGCGACGCGGCGCCGTTCGGGCTGACGCTCAACACGATCGTCAGCGCGAACCGGGTCGACGCCACCACGGGGCTCGGCACGCGGGGTCTCGGTGCGGAAGTCGGCCTGCTGATCGATCGCGAGATCGTGCCCGGTCGGGTCGTGGCCGGCCTCAACCTCGTCTACGCGCTCGGCCAGTCACGGCTCGACGGCATCGACGGCCTGCAGCGCGCCTCGGGCCTGGAGGTCTCGGGCGCGGTCGCCGCGCGGTTCGCGCCGGGCCTGTTCCTGGGGATCGAGGCCCGCTACGCCCGCGCCTATACCGGCATGGCCCTCGACGGCTTTGCCGGAGACGCCGTCTATCTCGGCCCGACATTCTACAAGGAACTCACGGACACGACCTGGATCTCGCTCGCCTGGGGCACGCAGGTCGCGGGCAGCGAAGCGGGTCTGGGCGAGGATCGCGACCTCTCGAATTTCGACCGCCATCAGGCGCGCCTCCGGATCGGCACGCATTTCTGACGCCGCGTGGCTCAGGGCCTGATCTCGATGGGCGTGTCGACATCGACCCGGGCGTAGATCGAATCCATCTCGGCGTTGCTGACGCCGACGCAGCCGCTGGTCCAGTCCGTCAGGCGGTGCAGGCTCCCGAGCCAGCCGAACCCGTTCATGATCCCGTGGATCATGATGTCGCCGCCGGGCTCGTAACCGCCTGCCGCCGCCGCGGCCCGATCCGCCGCCTCCGGGTAGGAGACCTTGAGGGAGAGATGCGCGACGCTCGCCGGGTTCTTGTACTCGACCCGGTAGCGCCCCTCGGGCGTGCGCCCATCGCCCTCGCGCTGCTTGTGTCCGGTGGGCGTGAAGCCGAGGGACACCGGATAGGTCGCCAGCACCCGCCCATCGCGCAGCAGGGTGAGGCGGCGTGCGGCTTTTTCCACGAGGACGACGTCGGCGCGCTCGGGCTCGGGGGCGGGGGCCGGCTCGGTGCGGAAGAGCTGGAGGGCGTCGGCCACGACGACGGCGGACGCGGCCAGGATGATCAGGCCGAGTACGGCGCCGATGCTCGTCCACATCCGCATTCTTCGTCTCCGACTGAGCGCGTTCCCCTCTCCCCTCTGCGGGAGAGGGTGCGGCGGCTCACGAAACCCGCGCGAGCGCCTGCTCCAGATCCGCGATCAGATCCTCGACGTTCTCCAGCCCGACCGAGAGTCGCACCGCTTCCGGCCCGACCATGGCCGCGGCCTTCTCGTGCTGCTGCAGCTGGCGGTGGGTGGTGCTGGACGGGTGGATGGCCAGGGACTTGATCTCGCCGATATTGGTGAGGTGCGAGATCAACTCCAGGCTCTCGATCACCGTGCGGGCCGCGGTCTCGCCGCCCTTGAGGGCGAAAGTGAAGATCGAGCCAGGACCCTGCGGCACGTAGCGCTTGGCCATGGCCTCGCCCTCCTGGCCGGGCAGCGCCGGATAGCTCACCCAGGCCACGGCCGGGTGGCTCTTGAGGAAGGCGGCGACGGTCCGCGCGTTGGAGCAGTGGCGCTCCATGCGCAGCGGCAGCGTTTCGATACCGGTGAGTGTGAGGAAGGCGTTCATCGGCGAGAGGCCGGGGCCGAGGTCGCGCAGGCCGAACAGCTTGCAGGCGGAGGCGAAGCAGGTCTCCGGAAACTTTTCGGAGAGCACGATGCCCTCGTAATCCGGCCAGGGATCGTTGATCAGGTTGTAGCGCGAGCCCTGAGCCGCCCAGTCGAACCTGCCCGCGTCGACGATCATGCCGCCGATGGTGAGACCCGAACCGCCCAGGAACTTCGAGGTCGAGTGGATGACGATGTCGGCGCCGTATTCGATCGGCCGGATCAGCGCCGGCGAGGCCAGGGTGTTGTCGACGACGAGCGGCAGCTTGTGGCGGCGGGCGACGTCGGCGATGCCGGCGAGGTCGACGACCGTGGCGCAGGGGTTGACGATCGACTCGCAGAAGATCGCCTTGGTCTGCGGCGTGATCTGCGCCTCGAAGGCCTCCGGCGTCAGGTCGTCGGTGAATTGCGGCTTGAGATCGTAACGGCCTTCCAGCCGGCGCATCAGGCCCAGCGAGCCGCCGAACAGCCGCTTCGAGGAGACGTAGGCGTCGCCCGAGCGCATCAGCGTCATCATCGCCATCAGCACGGCCGACTGGCCGGACGCGACCGCGACCCCGGCCTTGCCGCCTTCGAGCCCGGTGACACGCCGCTCGAGCGCTGCCACCGTCGGGTTCGAGCCGCGCGAATACGAGAAGCCGGTCCGGCGCATCGCGAAGATGTCGGCCGCCTGCTCCGTCGATTCGAATACGAAGCCGTTCGTGAAATAGATCGGCTGCGCCCGCGCCCCCGTGGCGGGATCGGGCGAGGCGCCGGCGTGGACGGCCAGCGTGGCGAGGCGGTGTTTTTCGGTGGACATCGTTCGACAGTGTCGCGAAACGGCACCCGCCTCAAGGAGGCGCGGCGCTCAGGCTGCCCTGACGACCGCGCGCAGCGTGCGCACCAGGGCCGAGGGCTGGTAGGGTTTGGAGATGAAGCGTGCCCCGTCGGGCATGTCGTGCGGGCCGGGAAAGCCCATACCGGAGACCACGAGGACCGGGATCTCGGGCCAGCGCCGCGAGACCAGCCGGGCCAGAGCGAAGCCGTCCATCGAGCCTTGCGGCATGTCGACGTCGGTCATCAGCACGCCGACGTCGGTACGGCCTTCGAGCAGCGTCAGCGCCTTGTCGGCATGGGGGGCTTCGAGAACGGTGAAGCCGGCCTCGGCCAGCGTATCGGCCGCCTCCATCAGGAGGAGCCCATCGTCTTCGACGAGGAGGACGACGGGATGCTCGGACGGCTCGTCTGTCATCAGCGACGGTAACGCTTCTCATACTACGGCTGCCTGCGCCCTAAAGGCGGCCCGCTTCGCGGTCAAGGACGGCCGGATACGCGTTTGTGCGCTGCAGCGTGCCGCCGTGCGCTATCGCCTTGATTTATCGAGGACCGCCGACGGGATCATGCGGAGCAACAAAACGTGATGGCGCCGCTGCACGGTGGACGAGTCGCGCGAATCGCGTCGGGTCCGCGCCTGTCATTGGCGCGGCATCGCTAGGGTGCGCGCGCGACGACGGAGGCGGGTGGACGCCGGGGCCGAGAACTCAAGCCGGTGCCTGTTCAACCACCTTCGTCATCCCGGGTCGGCCTGCGGCAGCCCGGGGACGGGGTGCCTGTCCCACACGGACCGGAGCGCCGGCTGACCGACGCTTCGGTCATGCGGCCGCGGCCGCCACCACCACGACATTCGCGGCCGGGGCCTGCATGGTCAGCACCACGCCGTTTTCCGGAAACTGCAGCTTGGCCGTGCCGCCGAAGCTGTGGACGAGGCTGCGCTCGATCAGGCGGGTGCCGAAGCCGACACGGGTCGGGGGCGTCACCGCCGGACCGCCGATCTCCTCCCAGCGGAAGGACAGGCGCTCCTCTCCCTCGATCGTCTCGATGCTCCAGCCGATGGCGACGTGGCCCTCCGGCTTGGAGAGCGCGCCGTACTTGGTCGCATTGGTGCCGAGCTCGTGCAGGATGAGGGCGAGCGTCAGGCCGGGGCGCGGGCCGAGCGTCACGTCCGGGCCGCTGACGACGAAGCGGCCGGGCTCGCCGTCGCCGTGCAGCGCCACGGCGGTGTCGACGAGGCCGCGCAGGTCCGCACTCGACCAGGCGCCCTGCATCAGCACGTCGTGAGCATGCGCGAGCGCCAGCAACCGTGCGCCGAGCGCCTCGCCGGCCTCGTCCAGCGAGCTCGCGTTGCGCAGGGTCTGCGTCGCCACGGCCTGGACCATGGCGAGGGTGTTCTTCACCCGATGCGCCATCTCGTGCATCAGCACGGTCTGGCGCGCCTCGGTCTGCTTGAGATCGGTGATGTCGCGCGAGACCGCCAGGATGCGCTCGGGGCGGCCGTCGTCGCCGTTCATCGGCGCGAGCACGATGTCCCACCACAGGGTCTCGGCCTGCGCATCGGTCTGCAGGGCGGCCTGGAAGCGGCAGGTGCGGCCGGCGCGGGCCTGTTCGAGGGCGGCGAGCACCGCCTCGCGGCTCTCCGGCAATTGCCAGACGTCGATCCAGGGCTGGCCCACGACATGGGCGAAGCTGGTGCCGCCGAAGACCGGGATCGCCACCTCGTTCATCGAGATCAGGCGGCCGTCGATGTCCAGCACCGTGATGCAATCCGTGGTGGAGGCCAGGATGCGGCGGTTGAACTCTTCGCTGGCGCGGAGCTGGGCGTTCACCTCTTCGGCCGCGGCGCTACGGGCCTCCTCGGCCTCCGCGCCGTTGCGGCGGGCTGCGATGGGCCGGGCCGGGCCGGCTTCGTCCGCGCGGCGTCGCTCGGCGTTCACGTAAATCCCGTCCGTGCAGGGAGGGCGCTCGGCGAGCAGCTTGCGCAGATAGGCATTCTCGGCCTCGAGAATGGCCTTTCGGCTGACGCGGGAATGTCCCGCTGAAAACATCGTGGTCTCAAGCACCGCAGCCCCCTGGACCGGCAGGCCGCCCCTCGATGGAGCCGCACAACCGCCGCGCGTCATGCGCCGACGGGCGGGTGGGGATCTGCTCTCCTAGCTTCGGCGGGGGCGACGGCTTGTTGTCCGTTTCTCGCCCCGTCGCGCTACCTAAGGCATCCCGCGATTCGGTGCATACGTGACCATATCACGATGCTTTGGACCGGCAAGTGAGAGTTGAAGTTTTCGTAAATGTTCAAACGGCTTATTTGCAGCGGCGCACACTGCGACAATTTTATCCAATTCCCGCTCGACTCTAGAGACGCGTGCTGCAACGCAACCTCAGAGAATCGAACGGCCTCGAAGACTCAGCGGTTGCGCCCGAGCAGGACCAGCCAGCCAATTCCCACCACCGAGACCGCCAGCGCGATCAGGACGAAGACCGGCGTGCCGAGATCGATCAGCCGCGGCGCGAGCTGCATGGCGAAGGCCGCGACGACGAGGCCCACGGCGACGCGCGCCGCGCCGCGCTCGATCCCGCGCACGAGCTTGTCCATCCCCTTCAGCTCGATCTCGACGGTGACGCGGCCCTGCTTGAGCCGCACCAGCAGCAGGTGGATCAGCGTCGGCAGCTCGGAGGCCGCGCCGTAGAGGCCGGAGCCCAGCGCCTCCGCCTTCTTCATCAGCGCCTTGGCCGAAAAGACGCTGCGCATGGAGGCGCGCACGGTGGGGCCGGCGGCCGAGAACAGGTCGAAGTTCGGATCGAGTTGGCGCATCACGCCGTCCGCCGTGACGAGACCTTTAAAAAGAATTGCTAAATCGGTCGGCATCGCGAGGTCGTTCTCGCGGGCCATGGTCATGAAGTCGGTGAGCACGAGCCCGAGATTGAGCGGGATCGAGGAATGCGCCTGCACGAAGTTCTGGGCGCTCTGCTCCAACTTCGTTAGATCGGGCGTGGTCGCGCCGGTCCAATCCAGCAGCGTCGCCATCAGGCCGTCGACGTCCTGCTTCAGCATGGCGCCGATCAGCACGAGCAATTGCTGCCGCCGCTTCTGCGAGAGCCGGCCGACGATGCCGAAATCGATGAAGCCGATGCGGTTGCCCGGCAGGATCAGCAGGTTGCCGGGGTGCGGATCGGCATGGAATACGCCCTCGATCAGCGCCATGCGCAGGAAGGCGTCGCAGCCCTTCTGGGCTAAAGCCTTCTTGTCGGCGCCCATGGCGCGCAGGCCCGCCGCGTCGTTCGGCGAGACGCCGTGCACGAATTCCTGAACCAGCACCCGCTCGGAGCACCATTCCCAGTGGATCTTCGGGATCAGGATGTCGTCGCGGCCCTCGAAGATCCCGGCGATCATCTCGCAGTTGCGGGCTTCGTTGAGCAGGTCGAGCTCGCCGTTGATGCCGGCGGCGAGGTGCTTCATCTGCTCCTGCGGCTGGTAGCGGGCCATCTCCGGCCACTCGGTCTCGACGATGCGGGCGCCGTGACCCATCAGGCGCAGGTCCGCCTCGATGATCTTCTTCAGCCCCGGCCGCAGAACCTTGACGACGACGTCCTCGCCGGTCTTCAGCCGTGCCCGGTAGACCTGCGCGATCGAGGCCGAGGCGATCGGGTTCACGTCGAACTCGGCGAACACCTCCTGCGGCGGCCCGCCGAGATCGGTCTCGAGCTGCGGCCCGATCATCTCCCACGGGATCGGCTTGACCTGGCTGTGCAGCTTTTCCAGCTCGTCGGTCCAGACCGGGGAGAGCAGGTCGGGGCGGCTCGCCAGGATCTGCCCGAACTTGATGAAAGTCGGCCCGAGCGCCTCGATCGCCCGGCGCAAGCGTTCCGGCTGCGACAGCCGGGTCACGTCGACCCGCGGGGTGCGCCGGGGGATCAGCGGGATGTTGCGGAGCCCGAGGCGGTCCACGGCCTTGTTCAGGCCGAAGCCGATCAGGACCGAGGCGATCTCCGACAGGCGCTGACGGTCGCGCGCAGCGACGAAGGCGGTCTTCAGCATGAGTTTGGGATGGACCCGACCGGCCGGATTGGCAAGCCGGGCTCAAGGGTCACGAGGGTGGGGCTTTTTTGTGGGTGGTCTT